>JARKPK010000147.1 GCA_029975295.1 Thermoguttaceae bacterium
GGTTCGGCCCATCAATTGAAATACGCGCCCGCAGGAGATTCCTCTGACGGCCACGACATCGGTTACCGATAAGTTGAACAACTCGTCGAGCATTTCGCCGGCCCTCGCTACGGAGTTTGCGGACAGCATCGCGGGGGCACGCGTGCGGCTCCTCGTCCCGGCACAGCAGCCTTCCTGCGCCCGATGACTGAAGCGGCCCGCCAAGACGAGAAAAGCGAGAAGAAGAAATGAAAGAAGCGATGAGCACCACGACCCGGTGGGAGCAGGCACGGTGCGAGTATCCCTTGCCGCCATGACCGATGCCGAGCGAGCCGAGTACGATGCGGCTGCCGTTGAGGCCGAGGCTCGGCTGCAGCTGGCAGAACTGGTCTACAACGCGCGCAGCGCCGCCGGACTGTCTCAAGCCGAACTTGCCCGGAGGGCTGGTACCCGCCAGGCCGTCATTTCTGCCATCGAGAACGGGGCGCAGGCTCCCGGAGGCGTCATGCTCGCGCGGATCGCCCACACGCTCGAGATTCGCGTCGCTGCCTAGCCTCGGCGGCCCGGTCGGCGCTGTTCCCGCGCCGGATATCGGAAGCCGCGCTCGATATATCGGGCGCAGCTTCGGGTTTGGGGCGCGGGAAGTGTCGGGGCGACGGGCGGGAAGTGCCGGACGGCCAGCCGGACGATCAGGTCACGGCGTCGTCCGGCGCGCAATCAGCAGATGCCAGGTCCACAACCCTGCCGCGCTGATGCCGAAGGCCGCACTGGCCAACGCCATCGAGAAGAGAGTGCCCGAGACCAGTGGAATCACCACGCCCGCGATGAGAGCGTTGAGCAGCAACGACACGAAGCTCTGCAAGGACGCGGCCGTACCGCGCTGCTCGGGAAACAGATCGAGCATCCTCAGCTGCATGATCGGGAAAGCCAGCGACATGCCGAAGGCGATCAGCGCCGGCCCTACGATCGGCCAGGGTAGTTGGGTGGCCAGCGGCGACGATGTGAGACCGAGGTTCAACGCAATCGCCCCCAGCATGATGCCAAGACCGATGCTCGCCACCTTCTCCGAATGCCCCCATTCGGCCAGCCGCGAGTTGAGATAGGAGCCGAGGATCATGCCGGTGATCATCGGCACGAAGAAGACCCAGAAGTCTCGCTCACCCAACCCGAGTAGCCGGACGATGAAGATCGGTGCACCGGCGATATAGAGAAACTGTGCGGAGAATCCGAGCGACGATGCGAACGCCAGCCGGGCAAATGGACCGTCGGCGGCCACATTGCGCATGTTGCCGAACATCGGGGCGATCCGCAGCGGGGTCCGCCTCTCCGCGGGGTGGGATTCGGGCAGCGCGAGAGTGACCAGCACCAGCAGCAGGGCGGCGTAGCCCGTCAGGAAGAAGAAGATGATCTCCCAGTCGCCGATCGCCAGCAGCCAACCGCCGACCACCGGTGCCAGTGCGGGCGCGATACCGAAGATCATCGAGACCTGAGCCATCACTCGTTGCGCTTGCCAGCCGTCATAGAGGTCTCGGACGAGCGCCCGGGAGATGATCTGCGCGGCGCCCGCGAAGACGCCCTGGATGGCGCGGAAAACCAGTAGCATGCCCAGACTTGGAGCCAGCGCGCAGCCAACGGAGGCGAGCGCGAACGCAGCCATGCCCGCAACCATGACGGGTTTGCGTCCGACTGAATCGGAGATCGGGC
>JARKPK010000154.1 GCA_029975295.1 Thermoguttaceae bacterium
TTGTTGGCCGGGGCCACGATCCATTTGGTCAACACCGATCCGCCGTACAACGTGAAGGTCGAACCCCGCAGCAACAACGCCATCGCCGCGGGCAACAGCTCCTTCACGAACTATCACCACCAGCAGATGGACCTCGCGCGGCATCCCGAGAAGGCGAAGGCGACGCATCGGAAGATGCGAGCTAAGGACCGGCCGCTGGCGAACGACTTCATGTCGGACGAGGCGTTCGACAAGATGCTCCACGCTTGGTTCGGAAACATGGCTCGCGTGTTGGAGCCGGGCCGCGGATTCTACATCTGGGGTGGCTATGCGAATTGCGCGAACTACCCGCCCGTGCTCAAGGCGGTGAAGCTCTACTTCTCGCAAGCGATCATCTGGGTCAAGGAGCACCCCGTGCTGACCCGCAAAGACTTCATGGGCAACCACGAGTGGTGCTTCTACGGCTGGAAAGAAGGCGCGGCGCACCAATTCCTCGGGCCTAACAACGCCGTGGACGTGTGGAGCATCAAGAAGATCAACCCCAACAAGATGGTCCACTTGACCGAGAAGCCCGTCGAGTTAGCCGTGCGGGCGATGCAGTACTCTTCGCGGGCCGGCGAGAACGTGCTCGATCTATTCGGGGGCAGCGGCTCGACGTTGATCGCCGCCGAACAGACGGGGCGCAAAGCGTTCCTAATGGAGTTGGACGCCCTCTACACAGACGTGATCGTTCAGCGCTGGGAGAACTTCACGGGCCGCAAGGCAGAACGAGTCACCGATACGTCCGTCGCCGTTGCGGAGGCGGTAGCATGATTCACCTTGCATTGCCCGGTCGAACCGTTGCGCCGCGGCCTGCCCGCGCGTCGCGGGAGCGCGGCGAAGCGATCCAGTTCGTGCTCCGAGATGGCGTAGGTGTTGCCGATCTTGATCGTCTCGATCCGCCCCAGCTTGCAGAGCAGCCGGACCCGGCTAGGGTCAACGTGCAAAACGCTCGCGGCTTCGGTGGTGGTCAGGTAACGCATGGTTCACCTCTCAATCGAAAAAGCCTCGTGCTTCAGTTCGCCATCCTGGTAGGCCAGCACTCCGGCGTACTCGTCCGTGATCGAGAGCACCCGTCCAGGCAACTCGCCCGGCAGGCTGCCGAAGTAGAACCCGCCGGTGGTCTCGCCGAACGAGAGCGGGTTGCCGCTGCGCACGACCAGCAGCCGGGCCGGGTTCCGCCACAACCCGAGGATCACCAGCCGCCCATCGGCCGCCTCGGCGGTCCGCGCTGCCCGCAGCCCCAGCGCGCCGGGGAAGCGGGCCATCAACAGCCCGAGCACCTCGCTGTCGCATTCCGTCTGCGGGGCCAAACGGAAGCGGCGGACCAGGGCGTCGTGGTTCGTGACCACGCCGTTGTGGACGCACCAACCGCGGCCGGCCGGGTGCGGATGGTTATTGCGGTTGTCCTCGGGACGGCCGTGCGTCGCCCAGCGGCAGTGGCCGATCACCACAGTCGCGCCGCGGCACGCGTCGAGGTCGCCCAGGTTGGCCGTGGCGGGGCCGGGGCGCTTGAAGGTATGAATGGTCCCCTGGGTGTCGAGCCACGCGAGTCCGAACGCGTGGTGGCCCCGTCGTTGCGTTTCCGCGGCGATCCGCCGCAGGCGGGCCAGGTCGGGCCCGCTCCCGTTCTTCGTGATGAATCCGAACACTCCGCACATCGCTCTGCGCTCCTTTCTGGGTTAGGCTTGGGCGTCGTACTTCTTGGCCAGCCGGCGGAATTCGGCCTTGATCTCTTCCTGGGGGATGGCGTCCGAAACCCATCCGTACTGCTTGCCGCCGTGAATCCGGGCGTAGCCCGCGCCCCAGGCCAAGTATCCGATCAGGCGTTCGGCCTCGCTCTGGCCCGGGCCGGCCTTCTTCCACCCGCCGGAAAGCGCGCCGGGGTTCCACTTCGGCATCCGCTTGGCGTTCAAGGCCCGCTCGACCAATCCGAGGCAGACCTGAATCCAGCCGACCGCCTTGGTCGCGCTGGTGGTTCCCGAGAAGACGCGGAACTCGACCGTGTCCTTCGATCCGCGGGCGAGGTTCGTCAGGTTCAAGGCGTGGTAGCGGTCGCGGTCGAGGTTGGGCTTCGCG
>JARKPK010000156.1 GCA_029975295.1 Thermoguttaceae bacterium
ACGAAACGGCGGGCAATTGTGTGAACGACTTGGCTTTCCGGGCGAGCCCGGCGGCTCGGCACACCCACCGTTGGGTTCGGATCGTCGCTCAAGCCGCCCATGCCCACCTGGGCGGGAGTCTGCACCGCCACACCGCCGGCAAATGCCGCGGGCCGCATCGGCATCGCCACGGCGGCCGGCACAACGCCCGCGCCGGTCAAGGCGTCGGCAGCAGTCGGCCCAACCGACACCTCCGCCGCCGCACCGCTCACATCGGGAAGCAGAGAGGATCGGGCCGACCGGATCTCGCCCGGGGCGTTCTCTCCCGCTTCGCCGCTGCTCGGTGCGCGACGCCGCACCGAAATCGCCTGGGCGACGGATGCTTCGCCCGATGGTCCGGCGATCGCGCCGGGCAGCCCGGCCGCCGGCATCGAACCATCGCTTGCCTGTTTGGCAAGAGTCATCGCACCGGCAACCGCCACCGCGCTCCCATCCCGCCCCGAAGCCGCCGGGCCGACCGGATTGCGTTCACCCGACTCGGCCGGGTCGGTCGTCGTCGCGGCAAGGCTAACCGGCGTGAGCCCGCGACCGACCACCTGCGGCATGGCTTGCGCCATCGAATCGCTCCCGCCGCCCGATCGGTTATCGCGGCGAGAACGACGCGACGATTCGGCCGGAGCGGGCGACGCCGCCGGGTCGGACGCCACCTCGACGGTCATCCGCGACGCTCCCGAAAGGCCCATTGCCGCCGAGCTGCTGCCCGAGCCGACACGGGCGACTTGGATCTCCGAGCTTTGCGGACGGGGCGTATCGGCCGTGGTTGGCCCGCGAGCCGCTCCTGGGGGCTGAGTTTCGCCGGTTGCTCCCGGCGAGCCAACGGACGGACCAACGTTGGCATCAACCTGGGCAACAAGAGTCGCTCTACCGGCCCGGGCTGCTGCCGACGCGGGCGCAACCGGGTCCGGCGTTGCGGTCGAGTCGATTCGGCCCGGCAAACGCATCGAGGCCGAGGCGCCCATCGCCAGGGCCTCGCCGCCGACAGGCGACTCGAAGTCGGCCGCAGGAGTGCCCGACGTGGTTCGGCCCACGGCAACTTGTCCGAGCTTAGGGAGATCGCCGGCTGAGGCTTGCCCCTGTTCACTCATGCCGGCAATGCCGGTTTGCGCCATTTCTTCGGTTGGTTGGGCTGGTGCATGAAGCTCAATTCCTCGGGCGGTGCGCGCCACGGTGGAGGCGCGCTCGGCGCCGGTCGCATCGCTAGCCTGGCTGCGTGCGCTCCCCACAACCCGAGCTCGCACAGCAGCGGTCGGCGACGGATCACCAACGGCTGTCTGAGATGTTACAACCCCTGCTGCGGGCGATGAAACAATCTGCCCTGGCGGCCCAACCACTTGCCGTTGCATGCCCCCGATATTCGGCTCCAACGGACTGCCCGCCGGCCCCGTTTCTCCGCTCGAAGCAGCCACCGTAGCCGACGAGCTTTCGGCTCCCTCGACCGGAAGCTCCGAGTTGCTCGGCGTTCTTGCCGGCCGGACAGCGCCACCGCCGCTGATCTCCGTTGGCTTCGACTCGTGCCGCGCAACCCGTGATACTTGGGCGACCCCGACGGCGCCGGCGGTGCCACTCGTTCCGGTCGGTCCGCTGCCCGGGGTTGCAATTTCAGTTGCCAGCACAGTGCGTCCGCTGCGCTGCGGCTGCGTTGCCTGCGGTGTCGGGGTTGTTCCGGCAGGTCGATTAGGGCCCGCCGCGGCAATCGGATTTGCCGAAGCTCCGGGTTCGCCTTGCGCCAACGAACCGAACTCGGCTGCCGCTGTCGTCCGTGATGGGCGAGGTGCCGCAGCGTTGGGCGAGGGAACAGAAGCGGCCGAACTGGCTCGCCCGCGAGGCGCCCCTTGACGTGCAGCGGCCAAGGCAGCGCCGGTCGTGGATCGCTCGGTCGCCGTCTGCGGTTGCGGCGACTCGAACTGCTGCCCGGCCAGCGCCGCCGACGCGGCGTTCCTCACCATGGGCACAGATCGAGGCTCGACAGCCAGAGTGCTCGGAGCGACTTGACCGGCAGATGCGGCAAGCGATCCGCTGTCGGCCGTCGAAACCGCGGAGGAAATAGCCGGCATTTCAGCACGGCGCTGAATCGATGAACTGGCGGAATCGGCCACAGCAGCGGCACCACGATCGGCGACCGACGACCGACGAACCGGAAGCGACGGCCTTTGGGGGGCCGATGCGTCGGCCACCACCGGCGGCGTTGGCGCAGCGTTGGACATGGCCGCGGACGGCGCAGACTGACGTGCAACCTCAGTCGTCGGCGGACGAACAACGGCCGACGTCTCGCTGCCATCGCCTGCCGGTTGAGTCGCCGACAACGCTTCAGCCGCGCCTGTCACCGCGACACTCGCAATCTGCCGGCCGGCAGATGATGACGGCGATGCGGACGATTCCGCCTGCGAAGGTCGCTGCTGACGCCTGACCGCCGCCGCGGGGTTCGGTTGGCTACGGTTCTCGGCCAGTTCGTTGGGGGCGGGCAGCGACGGTTGGGGCTGCGGCAGCGAAGATGCCGCGCGCTGCGCCGCGGCCGTCTCCCGCGGCGTAGGCTGAGGCGACGCCCTCTCGGCCGCAACAGTCCTCTCCGGCTCGGCGGGCTCGGCTTGCTGCGTTGGAAGGATCGGCGCGTTGGCCAGCCTTCGACTCGGCGACTCGGCCGCAGCCGTGGCCGTCGTTTCGGGCCGTGATTGCTCGTTCCGGCGCATGGGCGCAGGCGGCTCAACCGCGGCCTCGGCCGAGGGAACGGCAAGCTCGCGCTGAGCCGGAGAAATCGCTTGCGAAACTTTGCTGGCTGCCGACGCGGCAGCCGGCAGCGGCTCGGTGCGGCTCTTCGGTTGCGGCACAGCAATCTGAGGTTGAGGGATCGGCTCGCCCACCTCCGTTTGCAATTGGCGCGGCTGACGGCTGATCTGCCCGCCTCCGGCGATATCTCGGCGCGGTGCTGTCAGATCGTGGCGTTTCAGCTCGGCCGGATTCGGTTGCGAAACCGGCGGCGATCGCTCTTCAACCGGTTTGCGCGACTGAAACGGCAGGTCTTGTTCGACGACTCGCTCGATCAATGGCTCGGTTTCCGGCTTCGGCGTCGTGGGGGTCGATGTCGGCTCGTCGTACGTGCTTTGGAACTCCGATGGTCGCTCGTCGGTAATATGGTAATCGGGGGTCGTCAGGCGATCGGCCGGATCTTCCACGGCCTCGCGGCGGCGGTTCTCCATTTCCGCCCTCGCCTCGAGATAGCTGCTGATCAAATAGACATCGATCCAGAAATGGACCAGCAGGCTCACTAAGATGCAGAACTGCACCCGTCGCAGCACGCGACCTTCAAGCCAACGGATGGCCGCGAACAACGCCAGAACGATCAATCCCACCAAACCCAGCCGGACATAGCCGTTGTAAAGCAGGCGCGAATCGTCGAAATCGCTGACAGCCACCACGACGCCGACAATCGAACCCGCCAAAATCAACAGGGCGCAATTGATCAGCCACGATTGATCATCGAAATCGGCGCGTGGCGCCGGCTCGATTTTGCGGACGGTCTTTCGGCTGCCGAGGGGCATAGAGGATATCCTTATGGCAGTTCTCGCGCGTCACAAGTTTCCATCGTCGTTCACCGCGACTGAACACGCATCCAGCAAACCGACTCCGCCGTGAACCTGGCGCCGGTGCGCCGCTCCGCGAGCGGCGCACGGCTTCGCTCGCCGACCGCGGCCGACGATGCCGCGATTCGACTCAGGACGGACCTTCCCGCGTCGTCACGCGATAGTCGCGTATCTTGGCTTTATTGCAAGCGTCCATCACGGCCACGACGTACTTCCAGGGGCAACGCTCATCGGCGCGGATGATTACAGTCGCCCGCCCCGGATTATTGACATACGTCCGATTGAGAATCTGTTGCAACTCGGTTCGATCGACGATCTTGCCCGTGACGAAGTAACGGCCCTGATCGGTCACGTTGACGAAGAGTTCTTTCGGCCGGCTGGTGATCGGCTGCGCCTCGGCCGCCTCGGGCAGGCGAACGGCCATCTCTTTCTCTTCCTCGGCAAACTCAGTGGCGACGAGAAAAAAGATGATCAACTGGAACACGCAGTCGATCATCGGAGTAATGTCGAACAGAGTGGACTTGCCCGAATGTATCCGAATAGCCATCGGTTGCCTCATCCCGCAACATGCGGCGATCGCTCTTCAGCCGATCGATCTCGTATCTTGTCGAAGGCGCCCCAGCGGCAATCGCGGCGAGCCGCCGACCGATCGGCGCCTCACCTGCAAGCCCGGTTGTGTCGCCCTTGTTGATCGTCCTCAGCAATTCCTCGAAAACAAGAACCTACCGCCTTGCACCGGCTGTTGCCGCCGTTCCCGTTTGCCCGACCGCACTGGTTCCGCCCCCTGCCGGCGACGAGGGGGGGGGTGGCGGCGGGCTTTCAAGCTGATCTTGGTTGATGCGCAACTTGCCCTCGAAGCGTTCCAGTTGCGGCATGATGCCCGCAATCGCCTCGTCCAACTCCCCGAATAGACGATGGATCTTCCCTTCAAAATAATGGGCAAGCATCGCCGCCGGAATAGCCACGCACAGCCCGCCGAACGTCGTCACCAAAGCCACGTAGATGCCCTCGGCCAAGTAGCGGGCCTTGTTCACGCCCGTGGGCAGATTGGCCGTCATGTAGAAGGCCATAATCATGCCCTGAACCGTGCCCAAAAGGCCCAACAGCGGCGCAATGCCCGCGGACAGATTCAGCCAGCGCACATTGCGGTAGAGCTTGTTGGCCTCGCGCTCCGAAGCGTCGTGAACGGTTTGCTCCAATTCCGCATGGGGTCGCCCGACCTTCAAGAGCATGGCGCGAATCACATTGGCGGCCGCCGACGGAAAGTGGCGACACGCCTTATATGCCGATCGCGGATCGAGACCGCCCTGCTGGCGCGACAGCCGGCCCAGTTGCTCGATCAGCCCGGAAGGCAACACCTTTCCGCGCCGCAGCGCCAGAGCGCGTTCCAAACCGAAAAGCACCACCAAGAACGACAGCGCCGTGATGGGATACATCAAAACGCCGCCGTCGAGATAAAGCTTCCACAAGCTGATTCGCGGCACTTCCGCCGCCAAATCGGCCGCCTGGCGGGTGTTGGATTCCTCGACCGAGGAAGGCGCCCGAAGCGCTTCCTCGGCCGCCCGCTCACCTTCGGCAATCTTCTCCGACGGCGGCGGCTCGGCCGAAGGCCCCCCCTCGGCGCCGGACGCGGTGCACGGCGCAACGCCCAAGACGGTTGCAGCCAAGACGCAAACCAGCGAATACTTCGGCTTCCAAACGAAGATGCTCTGTTTCATCGCATCACTTACTGTTTCTTGAGGATGGCAATGCGTTCCTTGGCCAACGAGGCCTTGTCGCTGTTGGGATACTTCGTCACAAGCTCCTCGTACAGCTTCAGAGCCTGTTCGGTCTTCTTCAAGACTTCAAAACAACGGGCCGCCTCGTACGATGCGTCGGCCTGCCACTGCTCGAAACCGTAGCCGTAAATCACGCGGAAGAAGCTCTTGATGGCCTCTTCGTGCTGCTTCTGCTCAAACTGAATCTGCCCAATCATAAACTGCGCCCGGGCTGCCACCTCGCGCCCCGTGGCGGCGACTACCGCCTCCCACGCTTTGACGGCATCGCCGGGCTTGTCGAGGGCCCGAAGCGCCATGCCCTTTTCGAAGAGGGCCTCGGGAACAAGTTCGTTGTCGGCATGCTCCTTGATCAACTGATCCAACAGCCGCAACGCATCGGCCCATTTCTTCAATTGCGCATTGGCCTGCGCGCAATGCAACAACGACAACACCTCGGCGTTGGCAATCGCGCTTTTCGGCGCAGAGGCATAAGCGGCCGCCGCCAAATCGTACTTCTTCTGCTGGAACAACGATTCGGCGATCATAAACGCCGCATCGGCCGACAGCGGCCCCTTCGGCCAACGGCGTCGTTGTTCCTCAAACGCGGCCTGAGCGGCCGGATAGTCGGGCTTCATGTAAAGGCTCCAACCCAACTTGTGTTGGGCCTTTTCGGCCAAGTCGTCGTTGCCCGCCTTGGCGACCGCCTGGGCGTACTGCTTTGCGGCATCGTCAAAACGGGCGGCCAAGTAGTCGCGCTCGCCCAAATGGAAGGCGCACTCGCCCACCAACGGGCCTTCGGGGTTCGCCGCCGCCGCCTGCGCAAACGCTTTGTAGCCGTCCTCCGCCTTCCCTGCCGACTTCAACGCCCAAGCGAGTTCGTAATTCACCTTGTCGGCAAAGGGCAGCGGCGGTTGGGCGGCCGCCAATGGCTTCAACGTCGCCGCGGCCTCGTCGTATCGTTCGAGCCCCGACTGGCAAAGGGCCAACAAGTAAAGGGCTTCGGCCTTCTCCTGCTCCTTGAGGTCTTGTCGCAAATAGGCTTCGAGATCGGAGATCCCTTCGGCAAACTTGCGGAGCTGCTGCCGCGCCATGCCGCGCAGGTAACGGGCCTTGAGAAATGCGGGATGATCCCTGAAGCCCTGCTCCAACCGCCCGAGGGTAGCCTCGGCCCCGGCGTAGTCCTGCGTCTGAAATTGCGTCCAGGCAAGCCCAAGCAAGGCATAGGGCGCCATTTCGCCTTCGGGCCAGTCTTGCAGCGCCTGTTTGTACTCTTGCGCCGCTGCGTCCCATTGCTTCTGCGCGGCCAGATATTCGCCCAACCGGTAACGCCCCTGCTCCGCCATTTTGCTCTTCGGATACTCGGCCAACATCTTCCGCAGCGTTGCCACAGCCGCATCGGTCGCCTGACTGGCATGCTGCGCCTGGGCGAGCAACAGCAGCACTTCGTCGGCCTGACGCCATTTGGTCGACGCCTGCTGCGAAGCCGTGAGCGCCTCGATCGCCTGGCGATGCTCGCCCGCGGCAAGCCTGCTCGCGCCGATAAGGTAATGCGCCTCGGCCAGCGTTTCCGGCGAAGCAATTCTCTTCAGAGCGGGCTCTAGGGCTGCAATGGTTTCGGCATGCTTCTTCTGAACGAAAAACACTACCGCGCGGCGAACGGTCCACAGTTCCGCGTCGGCATGTCCCGCGTGATCGGTCAACAACCGATCGAACATTTTCTGAGCCTGCGCGTAGTCCTTAAGTTGCAGGGCCGCCTCGGCCGCCACAGCCAACACGTCCGGCGTCAGTTCATGACCGGGATGCTCTTTGAGAAACTTCTCCGCGTGCGCCCTCGCCGACTCGTACTGGCGCACTTCCAACGCCGTAAACGCCGCCAAATACGCCGCCTGTGGGGCGTCGGCCGACTTTGGGTGCTTCTCCGCGATTTCGGCATACGCCGCCACCGAGGCCGCGCGCTGCTCCGGGGTTTCGTACATTGCATCGGCCCGATCCAACAACAGCGTCGGAACCCAAGACGACTTCGATAGCCCCGCGATCACAGTCGGCGTCAGCCGCGCAAGGACCTCTTGAGGCGTCCCCTCTTTAAGCCAGCATCGGGCGGCCCAATGCCAAGCCTCGGCCCGAGCCGCCACCGAGGCTTCATCGTCTTGGCCGCCGGCGAGCACCGGCTCAAGCAAACTCCGTGCCTTCGCATACTCGCCGATCTGAAAATACGCCCGCGCGCCGGCCAATCGGGCGGGTGTTGCATGCGCCGACTTGGGGAACTTCTCGGGCAGCGACGCGTACAGCTTCGAGGCGTCGGCCCACTGCTTGCTCTTGGCCAAGGCATCGGCGTTGCGCAACAACGCATAGTCCGCCAATGCGAACCCTTCCGTGCCCGCCGCCACGGCAAACCGCTGGGCCGCGGCAGCGAAGTCGCCCGCCGCAAAATCGCAATCGCCCCGGCGCATCAACACTTCGGTGCGGAGGGGGTGCTCCTTGAACTGTTCCAGGAAGCGATCGTAGGCTTTCGCCGCCGCCGGATGCTCGTTCAATTCCTCCCGCGAAACTCCCAAAGCATACAAAGCGTCGGCCGCCAATTTTTCGCCGGGATTCTTCGCCAGCGCCGCTTCGTACAGTTTCGCTGCTTCCGCCTTCTGTTGTCGGGCATAACGGCTTTCGCCCTGGTAGAACAGGGCCTCGGCCACGCGCTCGCTCTTGGGGAACTTCTCGACGAACGCCGCAAATGCAGCGGCGGCCGCATCGAACTGTTCCGCCTTGCCTTGCTGACCGGCGATATAGTTGGCCAGCCCCTTGAAAAACCAAGCCGACTCGATGTACTTCGAATCGGCATAATTGTCAATCACACTCTCGAACGCATCGCGGGCCGAGTTCGCGTTTCCCAACTTCAACTGGCAGATGCCCAAGTAGTAGAAAGCCCGATCGCGCCGCGGATCTTCTTTGTTCTCCGAGAGGAACTTGGTCCACTCGTCGGCCGCCAATGCGTATTCGCCCTTGTTCTGCAGGGCGACAGCAGCAGCGTACTGCCGCGAGGCCGCGTCGGCCCTTTCTTCCGCGGCAGAAGCTAAGTCGTGAAACGACGGCGGCGAGGCCCAGTGAACCAAACCGATGACCAACCCAAGCAAACCCGCTTTTGCCACCAAGATCTTCATCGGCATCTGACCTCCCTAATACCAATCAGCGGCAACCGCGATCCCTTCAACAAGTTGCACAACACCGGCCCGTCGTCAACACACCCCGAGCAACAAGACAGCCATCGGCGACGTGAGACCAAGTCCTGCCAACCGGCCCATCGCCGCAGGAGCAATGCCTCTCCAAGAATTCGCCAACCGATCTGACAAGGCCCGGCCGTGGGCGTAATCACCGATCACACGAACGATCCGACCGAACCGGCGCCCCATCGATACACCCGCGCCATCCGACTCTCATTCTTGCCTACCCGAATCGCGGCGATGCGGCCGCTCGGCAAGGTGTCGTGGCTCTGCAAATGGAGGGAAATCTGTTCCGACCGGATATTATAACGCCCCCCTGCCCCGTCAACTACCATTTCCACAGCTAAGCGGACATTCGGACCCAATATCCATCGGTTTCATCCATCGGCCTCGCATGCCGCCCAAGCCATTGAGCCACGCGGAACACTCTGTTCGGGCTTGCCCGGTTCGCCGTCGAACCAGTGGCCTTCGCTGCCGCCCGCGCCTATAATTCCGCCGGTTCGTAGCCCTTGAAGACCCGTTGCTGCCATGCCGAGCCGGTGCTTAGCGGGGCGGGCTCGACAAACGCGACGTTGAGCGATTGCGCGGTCGGGCATTTCCCGCCCACTCGGTCGGTTTGTTTCGGTTCCGGTTTCCAACAGACGAAGACCACGAAATGCCGCATACCGACCCACTCGCTTCTTCCGACCCGCCCGAGGACGAGCGATCGCCCAGCTTTTTCGAAGGCACGACGGCGTTCAATCGCGGGGCATACTTCCTTGCGCACGAGCGGTGGGAAGAATGGTGGATTGCCTCGGGACGCCCCGAGCGCGGTATCTCGAAGGCATTGATTCAACTGGCTGCGGCAATGTACCATTTGCAACGGGGAAACCGGCGCGGATGCGCCAAGTTACTGGATTCCGCCCGGTTGATTCTCGCACAAAACGCGCCCAGCGCGATCGGCCATGCAGCAGGCTCCCTGGCACAGGCCATTGCCAAGTGTTCCGACGCCGCTGTGCAAGGCGGTCTTCGGCCGCCGGCTCCGCTGTTCAACGCCGTTGCGATTGCCGAGCGCGAATCACCGGCTGTGTCGCCAGACGCATTTATCATCGAGCGAGATGTCCCCCGCTCAACATGATTTGCCCGGACAAGTCCACACACGCAAGGGAAAACGGCTGCCTTCGCAGCAAGGCGGGTAGGTGCGTACGCCATGCGTGTGGCCCGCATGGCTCTTTCGGCGATGGGATTCAGTGGGTCGAAGCTCAGACGATCGCGCCTTGCCGAGGCCGTCGGAACATAACTGATCGGGAGTTGTCCATGTCGGCTCACGAAACCCCGGAGAACTGGGAAATCGCCTTTCGAGGCACCGTACGGCTCTTTCCTTTGCCCAATCTCGTGCTCTTCCCACACGTGATGCAGCCGTTGCACATATTCGAACAACGATATCGGGCAATGCTCGAAGCGGCCCTGACGAGCGACGGGCTGATCGGAATGGCCCTGCTTGCGCCGGGATGGGAGTCCGAGTACGAGGGTCGCCCGCCCCTGATGCCCATGGGTTGCCTGGGGCGCGTGGCCGCCCATTGCCGCCTTGACGACGGCACCTACAACCTTCTTCTGATGGGCTTGCAACGTTTCGAGATTATCGAGGAGCTTCCGCCCTCGCAATTGTTTCGTGAAGCCCGCGTGCAATTGCGACGCGATTGCGTTGCAGCCAATCAGGCCGAGAAACAGGCCGAATCGTTCCGACGCCTCCAAGCCGTCTTCGCCCGATTCACTCCGTTTCTGCCCGAGGCGCGCTACCAGATCGACCGGCTTATCGGCGGCAAAATCGATCTGCCTACCCTTACGGACGTGATTGCGTATATGATGGATATTCCGGTGGCCGACAAGTACGCGCTGCTGGCCGAGACTGACGTTCTGGCCCGCGCCGCCTACTTGTTGGAACGGCTCGAGTCGCTCGATGCCGCGCAGTCCGCGGCCGTCGAGTTTCCGCCGCGCTTCAGCGCGAATTAGCACAGCACTCCGGCCCCGCTGCCGCCAAAAGCGCGCAACAGGAAACCATTCCGGGCTCTTTCAGCAAGGCATCGCCATGAATCGTACCGCCGCGCTGTGTTCCTTGATTTTGACGGCAACAGTCCTCGCCGATTGGGGCCAGTCGGCCGCCCCGCCCAAGTTCGCCGAAACCCCATACGGCCCTGCCGCGGGCACTCACGAGATCGAGACCGCCTTGTTCGATTGGCGCGATACGAAACGCGACCGGACGGTTCCGGTGAAGCTCTATCTGCCGAAGGCTTCGGCGAAGCCCGCTCCTGTGGTCGTTTTCTCGCACGGCCTAGGAGGGTCGCGTCTGGCGTACGAGTATTTGGGCAGCCACTGGGCTTCGCACGGTTATGCCGTCGTTCACCTGCAACATGCCGGAAGCGATGTCGAAGTTTGGCGCGGCTCGGCCAATCCACTGCAAAGCCTCCGAGAATCGCTCACAAAACCCGGTGTCGCCTACGACCGGTTGCGCGACGTGTCGTTCGCTCTCGATCAAATGGAGCGGCTCGACCGCGACGATTCGCAATATAAAGGCCATTTCGACATGAAACACATCGGCATGTCGGGGCATTCTTTTGGCGCCGTCACGACGCAAGGCATCGCGGGGCTTGGTCGGACGGCACTGGCTCGCGAATTCCGATACGAAGAAACGCGGGTGAAGGCGGGCATCGCCCTGAGCCCGTCGCCGCCGAGCGGCATTGCCGACAATCCGAGCAAGCTTGAAGAGGCGTTTCGCGGCATTCGCGTTCCGATGCTCTACATGACCGGCACGCGCGACGACGGCGCGCGAATCACTAATGTCACCCCCCAGCAACGCCTGCTGCCGTTCGAACACACTAGATCTGTCGATTGCTTCCAACTCGTCTTCACCGACGGCGATCATGGGGTGTTCGCAGGCGTCAGCCGGCCGGGGTCGATTTTGCGACGCCAAGAAGGCCCCGATCCCGAAGCCGTTCGGGCCGTTGTCCGAACGGTGAGCACCGCGTTCTGGGATGCCTACCTCCGGCAAGACGAAGAGGCCAAACGCTGGCTCGCCTCCGACGCTTGCCGCCGCTGGATCGACACGATGGGCGACTGGAAATGGCGGAAAGCAGCCGATCGGTCGAATGACGCCGGCACCGAGCAGAAGCCCCTTTGACGCTCGCGCAAGCGACGCAGCGAAGTCGACAAACCAGTGTGACCAATCTCGCGACCGTGCTCCTGTTGCGCGACGCGACCTACTCCACCTGCCGACTACACTGGCGTCCAAGAGGTCATCGGCCGTCGCATTTCGGCCGTCGCAATTCCGCCGACAGCCGGGCAGCGACAATCGGGCATCAATGATCGGGCGGTTTCGGCACAGCCGAATATCGACCTGCGCCTGCCCGCCCGCTGAAGTGCCGCTTTGATAGCAGTGGCCCGCCCCTTTGGCGATTACTGGCCCCAATCGCCCATGCCGCAATTCTGACCGCAACAATGCTCGGCTGGGCACGAACTGCGCTGTGGGCAATCACTTGCAGGCCCCGAAGCATGGGCCGCCGGCGCACTGAACTGCTTCTCAACCTGCCGGCTGTGACAGGTCGGACAAATCGGAGTCTCGTCCGATCGCACCAACAATTCGAACTCGTGGCCGCATCGGCCGCAAACATATTCGTAGATCGGCATGCCGAACATCTCCACTGGCGCCGAGGGCCGCGAAAGCGCCTCAGCAAAAGCCGCCCGTCAATCACCTGCTCTTGTCGCCCCTTCGCGACGTGTGCGTTTCAGCAACATCGCCCCTCGACGAATTCCTCGTACCATTGCCGAGAGTGGCTCAGCAGGGACGTATATGCGTGCCCCTCCAACTCCTCACCAAGCAATTCTACGTCGTAACCGCCGTCGTATCCGGCAGATTTCAGCGCCCCGACGATCTCGCGCAGCGGCAGCGTTCCCTCACCAAGCCGGCACCGGTTCTGTTCCCCGATCGGAGGAGCGCGCATATCTCCGAGTTGAACCAGAGCAATCCGACCGGCAATTTGCGGAATCAGCTCGACGACTCCGGGCGCCCAGCCCAAATGGTACGTGTCGAACACCAATTTCAACCTTGGTGATGGGACGGCCTCGATAATATCGATCGCCTGTTCCAATGCCGTAACAAAGGTCCAGTCTGCGGCACAGCCCGGGTGCATCGGCTCCAATGCCAAATCGATTGCCAGAGGGTCGGCGACGACAAGAAGTTCCTCGATGGCCGACACGAGCAGGCGTCTGGCGTGATTCAGCGTATGTCCGCCCCGGGCGCCGCTGCACAAAACAACCGTGCCCGCTCCGATCGCCGCGGCTGCCCGCACTGCCTCAACTCCGTCGTCAACGCTTTCGCGAAAGCTGCGCCCGTCTGAGCCGGTGAAACCGCCCGCCCAGAACAACGACTGGGCCCTGACGCCATGCTGCCGCAGCAGTTCCGATGCCTTGGCGATTCCGAAGTCGGACAGCTTCTGCCGCCAGACGGAGATCGCCGAATAACCTTCGGCAGCGCAGCGCGTCACATCCTCCTCAAACGACCAACGAAATGTGGTGGTTTGATTCACCGAAAGCATTGCCATCCCTGCAAACTCCCCATCGCATCGCGACCGGATTGAACGTTCCGGCCTCGAAACCAATCGGTCGGCGGCGTCCGCGCGGCGGGCCGCGACGCCACCCATTTCGGCTCCAATCAAATTCTTCGACGCTCCGAACACCAATGCAACACAACGCGGCCGAACAACGGCAGACCGCTTCGCGCAAACCGACGGCGATCTCGCGGCTGCATAGCATGGGCGCGAATCAATCAGCGAGCCAACGCGCCTGGCCACAGCACCACGAACAACCGACGCGTTTCCAAGCGCGGGCAATGGCCCATGTCCCTAGGTGGATCGGCATCCACGCACCGGCGGCAACCGCCGTCAAACACCACGACAGCTCGGCCGTGCGTTGGCATCGCAGTCTGTTGCCGACGATGCATTCGTTGCTCGCGGTTTATTAGTATATCGAGCCGACGGGATTCGAAAACCCCGCAGCTTCGTTCCTTCCCACGGCAATCTACCGAGAGGATTCAGCAGCGCCGGCAAGCGAGGATCGCTTGCGAGCAAGCCCGCCCGGCAGTCTGCCCCAATTCGGATTTTCCCGATTACGATCCGCCAGATGGTGCGCTTTGCCCCCGCGACGACTCGTTGATCGCCTTGGCCTGCCCTGTGTCGCAGCAAAGACTCGGCCGATGCGGTACACGCCAACCAATAGTAGTCCGGGGATATGCGTTCCTTCGGCGATCCGAAGCATGCAACGTGGGAATTCGCAGCCCGACAGCACCTTTCGGCATCAATCGGAGAGAACGGCCGAAGAAATCCTCGCCGTCCGCAATTCCGCGACATCCAACCAAAGCAACAATCTATAAGTATTGTTATAATAGGGCCTTGCGCCGGCTTGAGTCCGTCCTCGGCGACCCGGCCGCAACCCCAACAACGGGCCGCTGGCTTTCACCCCCTAGTACCGTCGGGGGGCGTTTTTTGGTAAGATATCGCGGTTTCGTACGAGCGGAGATCCGGCGGTTACTCCCTCGTGGCGGAACCTGCATTAAGCATTCACCGAGGTTGTTGCAGCGCGCGTGCCGCAGACTAGCCTTCGGTCCATCATTCGGATTCACCGCCAAACCGTTTCGGCGGTCTTTGGTGTCGCCGCGACGACAGGCTGCCTGAGTCCGTATCGGGCGAGGCGCCCTGCGGCACGGTTGGCGGCCCATTGGCGTGCGATTCGAGGCGGTGATACGCGACTCGATGATCGAGTTGGGAGACAGTGGTGATGACAAACAAGATCAGGGTGCTCATTGCCGACGATCATGAGGTCGTTCGCAGCGGACTGAAAAGCCTTTTGGCCGGCACGGAAATCAAGGTCGTCGCCGAGGCCGTCACTGGTTCGGCAGCTATAAAATACGTCATGGAGAACGACGACGTCGATGTCGTGCTCCTCGACATTCGCATGCCCGATGGCGACGGACTCGGGGCGTTGGGGCGCATCAAGCTGGAGAAGCCCCAATTGCCCGTGCTGATGCTTTCGACCTTCGACAATCCGACCTGCGTGGCGCGAACGGTGGCTCTCGGCGCAAGCGGCTATTTGCTGAAAGGCTGCACGCGCGAAGAACTGATCGAGGCGATCCGCAAAGCCGCCCGAAAAGAATCTGTCTGGACGCGGGAAGAGCTTCGCCGAGTGACCGGGGCGTTGGCCACGCCGCGACTGACCTCCGAGGTCGATGTGCCGCTGACCCAACGCGAGAGCGAAGTGCTCCGTCAACTGGCCTACGGCCTGACCAATAAAGAGATCGCCGCCGCGTTGCACATCAGCTACGAAACGGTCAAAGAACACGTGCAACACATCTTGCGGAAGATCGGCGTATCGGACCGCACGCAGGCGGCCGTTTGGGCCGTGCGGAAGGAATTAGTCTGACCGCTGCACAGCATTGCCGCGGGGCGATTCCAGCGTCCTTGTCGGCCGGTGTTGCGCAGATTTCGTTCGGTTTGCGATTCGGCCGAAGCGACAGGCGCGTCGCTGGAAATCCATGTTGCTCACCCGCCGGCGGTGCGGTCCTGTTGCCGCCGCTGTTCGGCCGTCCCTACGGCGTTCCCGAATCTTTCCGCAGGCGGCCCGTTGAAGAAAGGGCACATCTCCATGCTGCGATTGCTCGGCCTGTTGTTCGCTTCCTGGGCCGCGTTGGCGGCCTGTGCGGCCGCCCGACCGGATGAACGGCCGTTCGTGCTGGCCGACGCGGACGGAGCGGCCGAGATCGTCGTTTGCGGGCAATTGCCGGCATTTCTTCGAACGGCCGCGGAAGATTTGGCCGGCGACTGCGAGCGAATCACCGGCAAACGGCCGAAGATCGTCTCGGGCATCGACGACACCGGACCGAACCTGGTTCTTCTGGTTAGCAGCGAACAAGCGGACTCGCTCGTTCAATTGCGCAGCCTGGGCATCGAGCCAACCGAGAAATCGGGCCTCTGGGAAAGCTACCACGTGCGCACGGCGGTCTGCCCGAAGTCGCCCGGCAAGAGCGTGCTGGTGATCGAGGGCGGCGATCATCGCGGAACAATGTTCGGACTGTACGCCTTCTGCGAGCAGTATTTGAAAGTCGATCCGTTCTATTTCTGGGCCGATCGTCCTCCGAAGAAAAGAGATCGGCTCGAATGGGATCGGGTCGAAATTTCCTGTGGCGAGCCGACGTTCCGCTACCGCGGTTGGTTCGTCAACGACGAAGACCTGTTGACCGAATGGCAGGGCAGCGGCGGCCCGCGACGGATCGACTATCGTTATTACCACCAAGTCGTTCCGGCGATCGTTTCCGATCGGGTGTTCGAGGCGATGGTCCGCGCGCAATTCAATTTGGTGATTCCGGCGTCGTTCGTCGACATTCGCAACCCGGCGGAGGAGCGGCTGGTGGCCGACGCTGCCCGGCGAGGGCTGATGGTCAGTCAGCATCACATCGAGCCGCTCGGTGTAAGCGCCTTCGCGTTCGACAACTACTGGAAGGGCAAAGGCCGAACCGTGCCCTACTCTTTCGTTCGCCATCGCGCCGAGTTCGAGGAGATTTGGCGCGACTCGGTCCGCCGATGGTCGCGTTATCCGGGTGTGGTCTGGCAGCTCGGGCTACGGGGGATCGCCGATCGGCCCGTTTGGGCGAGCGACCCGGCCGTGCCCCGCGATCCGGCCGCCCGCGGCAAGCTCATCTCTGAGGCGATGGCGCTTCAGTGGAAGATCGTTGGCGAGCTTGATCCGCGCCCCCGGCCGCCTGCCACAACGACGCTTTGGATGGAAGGAGCCGAATTGCACGCAAAGGGGCATTTGTCGTTTCCCGAGGGCGTCATTGTCGTCTTTTCCGACAACAGCCCGGGCTGGCAATGGCAGGACGACTTCTTCCGCGTCGTCCGCGAGCCATCGCGCCGCTACGGGGTGTATTACCACCATCAGCTTTGGAACCAGGGGCCGCATCTGATTCAGGGCCCATCGCCGCAGAGAACCTATCGGCTGATGGGGTTGGCCGTCGAACGGCAATCGCACGACTACGCGATGCTCAATGTGGGCAACGTTCGCGAGTTCGTACTGGGGTTGCACGCCTCGTCGCAAATGCTGCGTCGCTTCGACCAATTCAATCCTGATCAGTTCATGCAACGCTGGACGGAGGAACGCTTCGGGCCGGCCGCCGACAACGCCCGCGAAGCATATCGTTTGTATTTTGCCAGTTTTGAACTGGGGGCGAACCGCCGCGGCCTGCTCGACGGCGAGTTGCTCGCCGCCGGCGTGCGCATGTACACCCAGCTGCTCAAGCAAGCGGGCGAAGGCGCGAAGTTGCAAGCTCCCAACCGGGTCCGCGAACTGCTCGCCGCAGTGAGTGAGCAGCGAACCGCTTCGGAAAAGGCCGGCGCGCACTTCGACGAAATCGCTTCCGCCCTGCACGATGACGATCGCCGCTTCTTCGAAACGAATCTTGTAGCGCACTATCGCATCATGATGGGGCTGCTCGATTGGGTCGCCTCGGCGTCTCGGGCGTCGCTGGCGCTCGACCAGGGCGACGCGAAGGCTGCCGTCGAACATTCGGCCGCCGGACGCGAGGCGTTCGCCTTGATCCGCTCCGGCCAGGCCCTTGGCACTCGCGGCGCGTGGAAGGATTGGTACCGCGGCGACCGAAAGATGAACCTGGCCGCCGCCGAGGAGCTTACCGTAAAGGCCGCGGACGCTGTGGCACGCCGTCACGGCGCCGCAGCGGCTTCACGTTGAACGCGGCACGCATGGGCGGCATTGTGTTCCTGCGATTGGAACGACCGCGATTTCCTGCTATTCGCACTAAATCCATGCGCCTGTCCGACGACCGGTGATTCGCAGGCCTTCAAGCGATTCGCAAGATTCCCACGTTACGGGGATCGCCGTTTCCAGTGGGTTTGCGCGAGGACGTTCCTTTTCTGGGCAAACGCGGGCAGACTCATTCGCCCGAGAAGGGGCGAAATCGAGCCAGTTCCGCCGGGTCGATCGTTATTCCCAGCCCCGGGCCGGCAGGAACCTCGACTTCTCCATTCTTAATGCTGAGCGAGGGCGACATCCAGCCGGGCGGCCGTGCGGCCGCGTTGTATTCTTGGAACGGCCCGATGTTGGGCACGGCGGCGGCAAACTGAGCGAGCGTGGCCCATTGCAGCCCCGATTGCGGCGCGTGGGGGGTGATGTCCATGCGGTAGGCCGCGGCAAGCCGAGCGATCCGCAGCGCGCGGACGAAACCGCCGCAGTACATCACATCGGGCTGGATGATGTCCACCGCACGCTGACGGACCATCCAACGAATCTTCTCCCAACTGGTGTCTTGCTCGCCGCCGGCGATCGGCAGGCCGAGCGCATCGGCCACCTGCTTGGTCGCCTCGAAATCTTCCCACGGGCAAGGTTCCTCGAAGAACGCCACCCTGTGTTCGGCCAACATGCGGCCGATCTCGATCGCTTTGGGAGCATCGTAGGAGCCGTTCGCATCGACGTAGATCGCCACCGCGTCGCCAAACGTGTGCCGCGCCAACGGCACCAGCCGATCGGTTCGCCCGGCCGCCGCGTCGGCATTGCGGCTCATCCGTCCGCCGATCTTCAGCTTCACCGCACGGGCCCCGGTCTCTTCCAGACGCCGGCCCATCCAACGGACCTCTTCCTCGGACGTGGTATCGCGGCGCAAACTCGAAAGATAAACGGCAATCGACTTCCTTTTCGCCCCTCCCAACAGTTGAGCCACCGGCTTATCGGCCGCTTTGCCGAGCATATCGAACACGGCCGCCTCGAGGCAGCCCGCGCACACCCAAAACGGCACCCCCGCCAATTTGTAGTTGCTTTGATGCACGTAAACGGCGTCGATCAGCGTTTCGATATCTCGGGCGTCTTTGCCGACGAAGAATGGCGCCACCCGCTGAAGAAAGACGGGATAAAGATAGTCGAATCGCTCGCTGCCGGCGGCAATCCCCTCCGCGCCATCGCGTGAACGAACGCGGACCAGCCATTGCGATTGGTTCCTGAGAAGCTCGACGGAAGCGATCTCCAGCCGTGCGCGCAGCGGCGAGTACAAATCGAGAAGTGGTTCACGATCGTGCCCCTCGGCGGCCAACGTCCGTTCCGGCCGTGCAATGCGGGCGGCGACCGCTGCGGCAGTAAGCAGAGAACCACCGTGCAAAAGGCCGCGTCGGGTGATTTTCATGGCGTAATCTCGTTGTCTGTTGTCACACGGGCTGGGCCTTGCTCGGCCGTCGCTGCCGCCCGAGGGCGGAAGCCGCGCCGGTGCTCTCAGCCCGTGCGCTGGAACAGGGCGTCGAACTCGCTGCGCATACCGCCGCTTTTCAGGGCGGAATGGATCATCATCCACTCGGCGATGTTCTCCATCGTGATCAGACCGACCAGTTGACCATTATGGACCACGGGCAGGGCCGGACAGTCGGCCTCGCGCATCCGCTGGAAGGTGCGTTCGAGCATCTCGTTGTCGTCCACGGTGAAGCAGTGCGGGCGCATCAGTTCGCCGACGGTGGCGTCGGCCCGACCTTGGGCCAGTGCCTGCATCAGGTCGGAGCGGACGAGGATTCCGACCAAACCGTTCTGCGCGTCGATCACCGGAAAATCGGTTTGATAGCCGGCCAGCAGTTCGGAAACGACCGTCGAAAGCGGATCGGTGTCGCGCAACGTGCGGAATCGTGTAACCACCGCCGCACGCACCGGCACACCGCGAAGCAGCGATTTGACCTCGGCGGCCTGCGATTCCTGTTGCGCGCCAAGGAAAACAAACAACGCGATGAACAACAGCATCCACATTCCCGGCACGAGCAGCCCGATGATCGCGAATAGTATGGCGATGCCTTGCCCCACCGCCGCGGCCACCTGGGTGGCGAACATGTAGTTGAACCGTGTGGCCAACAGCGCCCGAAGCACCCGCCCGCCGTCCATCGGAAATGCGGGTATCAGATTGAAGCCCACCAATAGAATATTGATCCACATCAGCCCGATCAGAAAACCGCTTCCGATCGGTTGCAGGTTGGTCAGTTCCGCGGTTTTGTTGAGCACGATCAAAGCGACGAGAACCACCGCGGCAATCACGACATTCACAGCCGGGCCGGCCAAAGCCACCCACAGCTCTTGCAGCGGCTGCTCGGGCATTCGGGCCAGCCGGGCCACGCCGCCGATGGGCAACAGGGTGATATCATGCGTTTCGATCCCAAACCGCCGGGCTGCCAACGCATGGCCCAACTCGTGCAGCACGACGCACCCGAACACGGCCGCCACCATCGTCAAACTGGCGATCGCGGCCTCAGGCGAACCGCCCTGCACCATATGGGCGACTACGATCCAAGCGATCAGAAGCCAAAACGTCCAATGAATGTAGATGCCGATTCCCGCCAACGCACCGATGCGTGTGGACCATCTCATAACACACCTGCCCAGCGAACTGCCAATTGCCTATTGCCTAAACCGTTCGTTTGCTGCGAGCCGTTTGCCGCCGCGGAGAGACACTCGCGCGATGATCTCCCCTGGGGCAAGGCTGAAGTGTGGGCTGCCGTTCAATAAGTCTCGATGCCCAATTCCGCCAGTGTTGACCTTAGCCACTTCAGCGACCGTTCGATCATCGGGCCGCCCTGCCCTTCGCATTCGATGCTCAATACGCCGTTGTAGCCTTGATCGCGCAGCAATGCGAGACAGGCGCAGATGTTCTCGGCGTTGACCCCGTCGCCCACCGCGCAATGGCTTAGGGCAATGCCCGTATCTTTGCCGCGCAGTTGATCGGCCAACGACTTCGACACATCTTTGACATGGACGTGACTCACCCGATCGATGAACCGTTCCAAGAATGCCCGCGGATCGCGCCCGGCGATGAACGTGTTGCCGGTGTCCATGTTCAGTCGCAGGTAGTCACTTTCGCAGAAGTCGAGCATCTCGGCCATGAAGTCGGGATTGGTGGTGAAATACCCGTGCGGCTCGATGTTGACGACGATTTGATGAGCGACGGCCACCTCCATGATCTGCTCGTAGCAGCGGCGCATCAGGTCGAGCGCTTCGCGGTCGGAAAGCCCTTCGGGGCGGTGCAGGCCATCGGTGGTGTCCACCCGGGGGCTGCCCGCCTGGGCAGCCCAAGCGATCGCCCGCAGCACATACGGCACGCCGCGCGGCATGCCGTCTTTGCCCGAGAGTGGGTAGGCCGCATCCACCTGCGAGAACTGAACGCCGTAGCGTTCCATCTTCCGCCGCAGCAGCACGGGATCTTCGTAGAGGGCCACATGGGGCATATACCCCAGCCCGTGAATCCAGCATACCCCGTCAATCAGTCCGCACTCGATGAAATGCACTTCGTTTTGCTCGGCCCATTGCAGGCACTTCTCGAAATTCCAGTACGACGAGTTGAACGCGTCGGTGTGGAAGCCGACGCCCATCCTCGGCCCGCCGTTTGCGGCCGTGTGGCGGGCCAATTCCGCCTTTGTCGCCGACGAACGCACGGAGACTCTTCGGCTTTTGGACCCCTGCGCGCGCAACGGAGAACCCGCGCCACTCGTCTTCACTTTGGCCGACGCGCTTCGTTTTGAACTGGCTTTGGCCGACATGGTTCAACCCTTCCGCTTTCTATTTCGAAGTGAAATCATGCTATGAGCATCGCATCAAGCATCCTAAGCAAGCCGCGAAGGCGCCCCCGCGCCGCCCCAAGCCGGGCACATCATCCGACCTAGCACGCAATGTAATGAAATCGGTGAGCGAATGAAAGCAGCGCGGCCCGGCAGACAGATCGGCATCGGGCGACGCGCCGCGGAGGGGCTTGCCCTATCTTTCCCCGCTTCGCCGGCCCGGTCCGCCGCCGCCCGAAGACCATGGGAGTTTCTGCCCGTTTCGTGGTTGTAGCCGCGGGCATTACCGATCAGAATAGTGGTCAGTTGTTCCGGTGGCGAGCTGGTTCCAAGTTCGTTGAAGACAAATCAACCAAATGAAGCGACGCGAACCGCCGGCGACGATTCGCGCAGATACCCCCGATAGCGGAGCCCTTCCTATGACGCTCGCCCGACGTGCTTGGTTCACCTTTTCAATGGGTGTTATTGCATGGGCGGGCGCGCTGCTGCCGGTGCCTGCATTGTGCCCCGCTGCCGAGCTAAACCCGTCTGTTTCGCAAGAGCAGCGGCCGCCAGCAGAGCATCCAGCGCCGCAGATCGACGGCGCGTGGTGGAAAGTGGCGGGCAACCCCGATTTGGGCCCGTGGACGAATCCGAAGCAGCAGCCGGTCGATTTCGCCATTTGGCAAGCGGCCGATGGCTCTTGGCAGCTCTGGTCGTGCATCCGCCACACTCAGTGCGGCGGACACACGCGGCTTTTTCACCGCTGGGAAGGCAAGCGGTTGACCGACCCCGATTGGTGCCCCTGCGGCGTGGCCATGACCGCCGACGAGAAGTATGGCGAGGCCCCCGGCGGGCTGCAAGCGCCGCACGTAGTTCGCCTGAACGACGGCTGGAAGATGCTCTACGGCAACTGGCACGGAATCGCCTTGGCCCAAAGCGGCGACGGCAAGCAGTTCCAGCGCGTGCTCGACAATTCGGGCAGCAGCCAAGTGTTCACCGAAGACCTACGTGAGACGCCCGCCAACACGCGCGATCCGATGGTGCTGCCGATCGTGTCGGCCGACGGAGTTACGTTCTATTGCTATTACACGGCCCACCCGAACAAGAAAGGTGCTGTTTATCTTCGCACATCGAAAGACCTGAAGCATTGGAGCGATTCGAAGATCGTCGCTCGCGGCGGTCGAGCAGGCGACGGCCCCTACTCGGCCGAGTGCCCCCACGTGGTCGCCCGGCATGGGGCCTACTACCTGTTTCGCACGCAGCGCTACGGGAAGAACGCCCAAACGCTGGTATATCGCTCGACCGACCCGGCCGACTTCGGCATCGATGACGACCGCTGCCTGATCGCCGATTTGCCCATTGCTGCGCCGGAAATCATCCACTTCGAGGGCGTCGATTACATAGCCGCCTTGCTGCCGACGCTCGACGGCATTCAGATCGCCAAGCTGCTTTGGCAGAAACTGCCGCCGCCGAAAACCGATCGATGAGTTCCGCCGCTTTGAAGCGTCAGCGGATGAAACACAATTGTTTTGGTCAGCGGAGATGGTAGAATAGAAGCTTGTGCCATCACGAGTTGGCTTCGAGCGGCCAGTAGCGTCCCGGTTTCCCGCTGCGAAAGCAGCCCAAAGGCGAGCAATCGTTCGCCAAGTTGCACCGGGCCAAAGTTGACGTGCTCGGGAAGGCCGCAACACGTCGGTGCGAATGGTTTTGATCAAGGGCCGAAAGAGATCGGGCTCGGCGATTGGGCCCGCCAACCTGCCGAAAACGTGCTGATCGATCGGCGATGAAAGCTGTCGATTTGCCGAACGGAAGAACACACGATATCGCCTCCTGTTTCCTGCGGTTGCACAGAGATCATGGCCAGCGAAGAACAAACCCCTCAGCCCGAACCGGAGCGAAAGGCCGAGCGCAAGCCGCTAACCCCGGCGACGCGCAAGCGCCTTCAGAAATGCTTTGAGCACGCCACGAAGCAAACCAACCAGAACAACCACGATTATGCCACGCAACTTCTAACCGAATGTGTGATGGGCGACCCGATGAGCCTGCCCTATTTGCGCAGTTTCATCGAGAACCTCCAGAAGAAATACAACAACAACCGCAAAGGGGCCTCGCTCGCCCAACTGCAAACGATGCGGTTGCGCCGCAACCTGCAAAAGGCCCTCTCCGAAAGCAAGTGGGACGATGTTATTCGCACCGGACTGGAACTCTTGGCGTTCAACCCGTGGGACGTAGTGACGCTTCGGCACATGGCCTCGGCCATTCAGGCCGTGGCGCCCTTAGCCGAAACCGAGCTTTACCTTCTCAAGTGCGCGTTGGAAGCCAACCCGAAGGATGTAGAAACCAACAAGCAGTGCGCCCGGGCAATGGCCGACCGCGGCCAGTTCGACCAAGCCATCGCCTGCTGGCACCGGGTCGAGCAGGTGATGCCCAACAACGAAGAAGCCCAGAAGGCGATTTCCGACCTTGCCGTGCGAAAGACCCTGACCACGCTGGAACAGCGAAAACAGGCGGAACGCCAGCGCACGCTGACAACGCCCACGGCCGATAACAGCCAAGAGGTTTCGCCCGACGAGGCATTGCGCCGACGCATCGCGGCGAACCCCAAAGATTTGGCCTCGTATTACGAGCTAGCACAGCTTTATATCAACGCCGATCGTTTTGACGACGCCGAAAAAGTGTTTCAAGAGGCGTTCGATGCCACGGGCGACAACGACGTGCGCGAGAAGTGGCAAGACGTCCAAGTCCGCCGCCTTCGCCATCTGACCATCCAAGCGCGAGCCAAGCGAAAAGAAAGCGAGAAGGCCGAAGCCGAGTACCGCCGTCTGCGCAAGGAATTGAACGAAAAGGAGCTGGAGGTTTGTCGGTATCGCGTCGAGCGGTATCCGAACATTCTTAGATACAAGTACGAGTTGGGGTTGCGCTACCAGATCGGCAAACAGTACAACGAAGCGATCAAGCAGTTTCAGGCGGCGCGGAACGACCCCCGCGTCAAAGGGGTTTGCTTGCTTGGGTTGGCTCAGTGCTTTCAGGCGATCAAGCAACCTCGGCTGGCAATGAGCCATTACGAACAGGCCATTTCGGAAATCCCAGACCGGGATGCCGACAATAAAAAAGAGGCGCTCTATCAGGCGGCGAAGATGGCGTTCGACGAGCTTCGCGACCTCGATACGGCCGAAAAGCACCTGACAACCTTGGCGGGAATGGATTTCGCCTACAAGGACGTTTCGGCCCTACTGGACAAGATCGCCCAAGTCCGCGAAAATGGCGGGTTTACGTCGGAGGCCGGGGGCGCGTAGCGATCGCCGCTCCGCGGCACGCCCGTTGCTGTTGTGCAACGGGTGAATAAGCCTACAACGTTGCCTGTCAACCACTTACAGACACCGATTCAGCCATGCCGAACATTGCCAGTGCGAAGAAGCGATTGAAGCAGTCGTTGGTTCGTCGCGCGAGAAACCGTGCCGACAAGCGCCAGATCAAGACGCAATGTAAGAAGGTTCTGACCGCGGTTGCCCAGAAATCGGTCGAAACGGCCGACGCCGAATTCCGCACGGCCGCCAAACTGCTCGATCGGGCAGCGGCCAAGCGGCGTATTCATCCCAACGCGGCTGCGCGAACCAAGTCGCGGCTCTCCGCCAAGATCAAACAACTCAAAGGCAAGTAGCTTCGAGCGAGGCTCAGAAAAGCTCTGCTCGAAGGCCGCCGGAAGGCTGGCCGGGTTTCGCCCAACTCCAATCCGCCCCCGTCATTGCGAATCTGCGGGTCAACCGGCGATCTTTTCGGGCGGGTCCGACCATCTTCGTCCTTGATAACGGCCGGACCGCTGCATGGTCTGGCGCAGCCGGTCGAGAAATTGCGACTTTCGCAAACACCACTGAGGCCCAAGCAAATAATCGGCCGGAGCGTCGCCCAACAATCGATCGATCACCACGTTGGGCGGCAGATGCTCTAAGACGTCGATCACCGTGGCGGCATGCTCCTCTTCGGTCGGCAAACGAACTTCGCCGCGCTCAACCAATTGCGCTAGGCGGGTTCCGCGCACTGCGTAAAGCTGGTGAATCTTCAGCGACTCAACGCCCAGGATGGCCAGTTGGCAGGCCGACGCGCGCATTTGCCCCACGTCTTCACCCGGCAGACCGAAGATCAGGTGCGCGCCGATTCGCAGGCCAAATTGCTTCGTTCGGGTCACGGCGTCGATGATTGCTTGGCGATCATGCCTCCGGTTCATCCATTGCAGCGAACGTTCGCAGAGTGATTGCGCGCCGATCTCGATCATCAACCAGGTCTGACGGGCCAACACGGCCAGTTCGGCCAGAAGGTCGTCGGCCAGGCAATCGGGCCGTGTCCCGATAATCAAGCCCACCACCCCCTCCTGCCGCATGGCCTCGCGGTACAGGTCCAACAGCAAATCGCGATTGCCGTACGTGTTGGTCCCCGGCTGGAAGTAAACAACAAGAAGCGGCCGCCCGCCCAATGCCCCCGCGCCCCGACCGCTCCGAAAAGCGGCCTCTCGGGCATGGACGACCTGTTGTTCAATCGTGGCGGCCCCATCCCTTCGCGCTTTGCTAAACGAAGCGGGCTCGCAAAAGACGCAGCCCTCTCGGCCCAGCGTGCCGTCGCGGTTCGGACAATCACAGCCCGCATCGACGGGGACCTTAGTCACTCGCCGCCCGAACAATCGACGCCAGTGGACTGCCAAACTGTGATACGTCGAGCCGGCGCGACGCCAGTACCAAGGATCGCTCGCTGTTCGGTCGCCGGAAGCTGATTGGTCGCCGGAAAACGTCATTGCACCAACAAGTCGCAACGTGCCCGAGAGTGTTTGGCAATCCGCTCCGTTTCGCGTCTGCCTGCCGTCGCGTGAATTCGTTCAGTTTATCGCGCACCGCCGACGGAAACCAAGAGCTCACCGCATTGCATCGCATCGCCCGCCCCAGCGGCCGTAAGTGCCGCAACATGGGCGACGGGCGGAACAGTCTCCGCTCGTTGGATTTAGCGGCACGGAACCCGATAGGCGGCATTATCGTGCCCCCGCCCGCGGCCGGCTGCTGCTTGCGAACCCCGCCCTAACGCTTTCCGACCGCATCGATATGAACTACAATCATGCGTGCGCGGCTGATAGAGTGTTCATACCGACACATTCCAAGAGGGGTGTTGCGCAACTCGGCAGAATATTGCAGCGGCGATTCGGCAGCAACGCATGACCGATGCGGCGCCGTCCGCCCGCCGTTTTCTCTTTGGTTTGGACCCAGTTTATGGCCGATTTGCAAGTGCTGATGGGAGCCGAGCCGGGACGCACCTTCCCGCTTCTGGCCGATGAGACCATCGTGGGGCGCAACCCGGACTGCGGAGTATTCTTGAATTCTCCGTCCGTCTCGCGTCAACACGCGCGAATTTCTCAGCGCAACGGGTCGTTCATCGTCGAAGACTTGCAAAGTCGCAATGGCACCTACGTCAACGGCGAACTGCTGCTGCGTCCGCGCGCACTCCACGACGGCGACCAAGTGACGATCTGCGAAACCACCCTGGTTTTCCGCATGCGGACCCCCGAAGCGGACGACTCGGAGAGTCTGCCGGCCGACCCGCGCACCGCCACGTCGATGGTGGACGATGAGCAGGCCTCGGTCGATTCGAAGATCGTTTCGCGCGTCGAGTTGAGCAGCGGGCCGCAAAGTTTGGTTTGGCAGGTCAATAGCGAGGGCAAACTGAAAGCCCTGTTGGAGATCACCAAGGGGCTCGGCAAAACGCTCGATTTGCGCGAAGTGCTCGCTCGCATTCTCGAAGGACTGTTCCGCATCTTCGTTCGCGCCGACCGCGGATTCGTCATCATTCGCGATCACCGCACGGGGCGATTAGTGCCGATGGCCGTCCGATGCCGCAAGGCGTGCCACGCCGAGACAATCCGCATCAGTCGCACCATTGTCAACACGGTGATGAACAGCCGCGAGGCCGTTCTTTCCGCCGACGCCGCAACCGACTCGCGGTTCTTGCTGTCGGACAGCATCGTCGATTTTCAGATTCGCTCGATGATGTGCGCGCCGTTGGTGGGCAGCGACGGCCGAGTGCTGGGAGTGATTCAGATCGACACGCTCGACCAGCGCAATCGTTTTACCCGAGAAGACCTCGATGTTCTGGCCGCGGTGGCCGTACAGGCCGCCTTCGCCGTCGAAAACGCGGAATTGCACGAGGCGGTGCTCCGCGAGCAGGCCCTTGCCCGCGAATTGGCCGTAGCTCACGAAGTGCAGCGCGGCCTATTGCCGGCCGACGCTCCTCTGATCGACGGCTACCAATTCTTCGCGTTCTATGAGCCCGCCCGTCAACTCGGCGGCGACTACTACGACTATGTGACGCTGCTTGACGGGCGCGTGGCCGTGGTCATTGGCGACGTGGCCGGCAAGGGGATTTCGGCTTCGCTGCTGATGGCGCGTCTTTCGGCGCAAACTCGATACTGCCTCGGCAGCCGATCGTCGCCGGCCGAAGCCCTGCGAAGGCTGAACATGGCGTTTTGCGAAAGCGGATGGGACGATCGGTTCGTCACGTTCGCCGTATGCGTGCTCGACGGCCGACGACATGAGGCGACCGTGGTGAACGCCGGGCACCCGCCCCCGCTGCTTCGTCGTGCGGATGGAGAGATCGCGCCGTTGGCGGCCGATGCGGGCGGCCTGCCCCTGGGGGTGGAGCCGGCGGCGCGATACGAGCAAACAGTAGTGCCGCTGGCGATTGGCGACTGCATGGTGCTCTACACCGACGGCATTACCGAGGCGCTCAATGATGCCGACGAAGTGTACGGTCGCGAGCGGCTCGAAGCTCAACTGGCGGCCGCTCGCGGCTGCCCGCGCGAAATCGGCGAGGCCATCCTGGAAGACGTCCGCCGTTTTGTCGGCTCCCGGCCTCAAAGCGACGATATTTGCCTGAACATCGTCGGGCGAGTTGCGTGCTAGCCCACGGCTCGGTCCTGCCGGCCGAGCGAGTCGTTTTTCCCAAACCTTGCGTCAGCCGCGATCGAACAACCCTCGCTTCACATCTATCGGAAAGGACCAAGAACATGCGATTCACTCCCGAGCAGCCCGAACCGGTTTCCATCAGCCGCCGGAGGCTCTTGCAGTTGAGCAGCCTGGCCGTGGCCGGCGCGTGCGCCGCACAAGGCGCCAACGCATTCACCGCCGAGGCTTCGATCGTCGGGGCAGTTGATTCTGCGGCCGATGCGTCGGTTCGTCGCCCGGGGCTGAAGCTCGGCCTGGCTTCGTATAGTTTTCGCAAGTTCGACCTGGATCAGACGATTGCAATGACGAAACGGGCGGCCCTGCCCTACATCTGCCTGAAATCGTTCCACCTGCCGCTCGATGCCGACGACGAACGGATCCGCGCCGCGGCTGCAAAGGTGCGTCAGTCCGGTTTGAATCTCTACGCCTGCGGCGTCGTTACCATGCATACCGAGGCCCAGGTGCAGCAAGCGTTTCATTACGCCAAAACGGCCGCAATGGAGATGATCGTCGCCGCTCCTTCGGCCGAAATGCTCTCCGTCATCGACAAATACGTGCAGCAGACGGGCATCCGCATTGCTATTCACAACCACGGGCCGGGAGACAAGCACTTTCCCACCCCGGAAAGCGCATACGAAAAGATCAAGGGCCTCGACAGCCGCATGGGCCTTTGCATCGACGTTGGGCACACGGTCCGCATTGGGGGCGACCTGTTGGCAGCCACCAAACAATGCGCCGACCGGCTCTTCGACATCCACATCAAGGACGTTACCGAAGCCACGCCGAAAGGCCGAGAGATCGAGGCCGGGCGGGGCGTAATCGACCTGGTGGCACTGCTTCGTCTGCTCCGCGAGATTCAGTACGCCGGGGTAATCGCATTCGAACACGAGTCCGACCCGAACGACCCGTTGCCCGGACTGTGCGAGTCCGTTGGATACGTCCGCGGAGTCTGGGATACACTTAAGAGACAATAAATATCATCCATAAAGTAATGTATTATTCGCGCCCGGTTGGGCTGTGTCTTCGTCGGTATCTTGTTTTGATGACAAGAATAGCGCGTTTTAATTCTGAGGTGGGGGATTGATTTTCCGACAATAAAGTTTATTATCGTGCATAGGTTTTTTGTCGAAATTATGGTATAAGCCCGGTGTCGCATTGCCGGGCGTGTCGTCGGTCCTGTTTTATTTCCACGCGACGGTCGGCCGGTGGGCCGCGAAAGGACGATGTCGATGCCCCGAGGTAAATCGTATGTCGATGTGGTCGAGACGACGTTCGACACTCCCATGGTTCGCCTTCGCAAGGTCATTCCGCAGGAACACGCAACCGTTTTCGTCAAGCTGGAGTTTTTCAATCCGCTATCGAGCGTGAAGGATCGGATCGGCCGAGCGATGATCGAGGCGGCCGAACGCGACGGCCTGATCAATCCCGACACTCAAATCATCGAACCGACCAGCGGCAACACCGGCATCGCCCTGGCGTTCGTGGCAGCCGCCCGCGGCTATCGCCTCACGCTGACCATGCCGGAGTCGATGAGCCTTGAACGGCGCTCGCTGCTGGCGGCCTTAGGCGCTCGACTGGTGCTCACGCCGGCCAAGGAAGGGATGCGGGGGGCGATTGCCAAGGCCGACGAACTGGCCGCTTCGACGCCCAACAGTTGGATTCCGCAGCAGTTCAACAATCCGGCCAATCCCGCGGTTCACCAAGCCACCACCGGACCGGAAATCTGGGAAGACAGCAAAGGCGGCATTGATCTGTTCGTGGCCGGTGTGGGAACGGGCGGGACCATGACCGGGGTGATGCGATTCTTGCGGTCGAAGAAGCCCGAGGTCCAGGCGGTTGCCGTCGAACCGGCCGATTCGCCGGTGATTTCCGGCGGGAAACCCGGCCCGCACAAAATCCAAGGCATCGGCGCCGGGTTTGTTCCCAAGAATCTTGACGTCTCATTGCTCAACGGTGTGGAAACCGTGTCGAACGAAGACGCCTTTGCCTGGGCGCGCCGCTTGGCCCGCGAAGAGGGCATTTTGGCCGGCATCAGCAGCGGGGCCAACGTGTGCGTTGCCGCCCGTTTGGCCGCCCGGCCCGAGAATCGCGGCAAAACGATCGTTACGGTGGCCGCCAGTTGCGGCGAACGGTACCTTTCGACGCCGCTGTTCGAGCCCGTGTGACGAGCAAGGCCCCTGCCGGCCTCACACCGCTCGACCTTCAAACGGCGATCGGCCGCCCGCTCAACCGCGGCCCAAAGGCACACTTCGTTTCGCGGCGAAGCGGCCTTTGGCCGAGCAACACGGCGAGCGACCGGACGGCTCCGCTGGCTCAATCGCCCCACGGGCTTTTCGGCGATCCGCGCTGGTAGAGCACCGGCCGATCCAGCGGTTCCGTGCGGATTTCTCGATTGCCCTGGCGTTCGATCAGCATGTGCCAGGTGCGCGGGTCCACCCCTTCGCCGGCGAAATGCTCGGGGGAACCGTCGCCGGGAAACCGCGGCGAATCAACCAGATTCGTCGCCAAGAAGTTCGGCGTGTCGCTGATCGTGAACAGCGCGTGGCCCGCCGCAGCCGAGGCGTTCCCGCCGTAGCCGAACAGGCGAATGTGGTCGCTGCCGCTGACGGCCACGATCGGCTTCGAGTACTCGCCCTTGATGCCGTAGAGCGACACATGCTTCGCGCTGCGGATTTCCAGATTCGCGTCGCCGCGGGCGTGTTCGGGATTGCACTGGTAGAAATGGAGCGGTTCGTCCGTGCCCTCGATCAGCATGTGTCGATAGTTCGGGCCGTGCCAGCGCCACGACTCTTGATGGAAGTTGTACCATTTGCCCCCGCCGTGCCCGCGGACCAAAACCAGCGGGTGATGAAAAATCGGCTCCTGCGGCTTCTTCCTTTTGCCCCATGGTTGCAGGTTGGTGTTCACATCGCGGAAGATCGAATGCCGCCCGCAACGCCAATCGAGACAGAACGCGCCGGGGTGATCAACGTCGGCGCGCAGCCCGAAGAACGCCAGATTCGTTCGCCCGTCCGCCGCATCGGCGGTTTCAATCAGCGGCTGCGGACGATGGCCATCGTCGAACGCCCCGCCATCGCGCGGGATGATCCACGAAAAACAGCGTCCCGCTCCCAGCAGAGTGGTGTTCGGCCGCAACCGCAACGGCCGTGACACTGCATAAATGCCCTTGGGCAGGAAGACGACCGCCTTCTCGTCGATCGCTTTCTGGAGGGCTAAGTAGTCGTCGGCCTGACCGTCGCCGCGCGCCGAATACGGCGTTTGCTTGACGTTGGCGACCTCGGGCGATTGCCAACTCGGGAAGTCGGCCGTCCAGAGATGCCGTTCGATCAGATTCCGCGGCGGTTCGCCGGCAACCACCTCGGCCAGCGGCGCAAGCGTGCGGTTTCCGTCAATGTAGATCGGGGCTTCGTACCGCAAGCCGGGCATGGGCGACCTCTTGCCGGTGGGCGGGGGGCGAATACCCAGGGCGAATTGGCGCACGTGCAGCCAGCCGTCGCCGCCGGCCCGAGGGGATCCTATTCCGCCGCGAACGATCGTGCCGGCGTTCTTCACATACACATCGTGCATCGTGATCCCGGCGGCGGCCGCAATGGCCGTGTTGTCACCGGGCGACTCGAACTCGATCAAACAATCGACCATCGACATCTGGCCCTGATGCGGAGCCGATTGCCTTGTCTCAATCATCGGTCCGCTTGTTTTCGACACGATGCGACAGCCCACAACCGTCAACGCCTGCCTGCTGGCCGAGAGAATCGCCCGCTCGGTTTGATCGATCAGTTGGAACCCGACGATCGTCGGCGCCGGCTGCGTCAAACGATAATCCACGCCGATCCGCCCGCCGATCACCGTCACGTTGAAGTGCGACCCGCCCGAGCCGGCCCCGCCTTCAAGCCCCGTCAGCCCATGCCGCGCGTCGATGGTGCAATCTTGCACGCTCGATCCTTGGGCCGCCTGATGCTTGATCGCCACCGCGCCGGGATTGCCCGCGCCGATCTCAACGTCGATGCCGATCAGCATCTGATTCATGTTGATGTTCGGCTGCGGCTCGGCTGACGGCATCTCCTTGCCGTCGCCCCGCGACCAGAAATGGAGCACGTACTTCGGGCGGTCGGCGTCGCCGTAGCCGGGTGAGCGCGGGGCCAGACGGATTTTCGGACGTTTCGGTCCCGAGCGGTCGCCCACAAGGATGCACGGGTAGTCGCGACCGCCGCGAAGCACGCCGATCAGCGGATCCCGTCGCCCGTGCAGGCACTCAATCGTATCGCTCACCAGATACTCGCCGGCCGGAAAAAACGCCGCCATCTGATGCTCTCGGGCGAACACGATCGCCCGTTGCAGCGAGCCGGTGCTGTCGGCCCGACCCGTGCGATCGGCGTTGAACGGTGCGGCCGAGACATCGACAAACCCCAGCTCGGCCAACGGCTGATTGCCCAAGTCGGCCAACGTCAGCCCGGCAATCGGATTATTGCTCGCCGAGCCGATCGCTTCCGCGGCCTGCGCCACGGAACAGACGACCAAAGCGAAGAATACGATTGCAAGACCGCAAATGCGACGGTCGCAAGTGAACCAAGAGGACTTCATCGGGCAGGCCTCGATTGTGGCAGGGGAAGTGTCAGCGCGTGCAGCAGCCGTCAAGGAGCCGTCCGGTAGTCTAACCGCGGCGGACAGATTCCCGCAACTGCTCGAAAACCGCATCGATAGAACAGGAATCGCTTGGCCTTGCCATCGCTGCGGCGCCGCCGGTCGCGTCCGGCGCGATCGACCATCTACCGGGAAGTTCGACCGAGATTCGGTCATAGACTAGCTTCTGCTTCTTCTATCGTTCACAATGGAGAGCAGTGAGTCCGCCATCGACAGGCCCGGCGTGGTTCAGGCACTTCCAGACCGGAGAAATGTCGACCGAAGCAATCTCGTTCCATGCGCCGTTGCATGGCCATTGCGGCGTTCGCTGCGCTCGTGGGGCAATCACACTGCCCATCGTCACAGCTTTTCTTTTCTGTGGAACAATTCAGCGTTCTCATCCAACAGCATTGGGAGAAGGCGATGAGCCTAAGTCATGTTCATCTTCGGGCAATCGGATTCTTGCTTCTCGGTTCGATCTCGGCCGCGGCCGCCGCGGCCCGCGCAGAAGTCCGAGTCGATGTCGAGTATCAAGCGAACCCGATCGGGCGGTTCGCCCTCGAAAAGCTGCCGCTGCCGGCCGACAACGATGCGGCGACGAAGGCCGAGTTCACGCTGATCGACGGCCGGCGCGACCCCAACGGCGGCGAGCTGGCCGTGCTGCACGACGGCCAAGTTCCCAACAACGAAGACCAACCCTCGCGCAGTTTCTTCTTCCAGGCCGGAACTGACGGAGGACGAATCCGCATCGACCTGGGACGTGCGATCGCCGTCAAACAGATCAACACGTACTCGTGGCATCGCAGCAGTCGCGGCCCGCAGGTCTTTTCGCTCTACGCGGCCGTGGGCGACGAGTCGGGCTTCGATGCAGCGCCAAAGCGAGGCGTCGATCCGACCACCGCGGGCTGGAAACGCATCGCAGAGGTTGACACTCGTCCCAAGCAAGGAGAAGGCGGCGGGCGTTACGCCGTGTCGATCTCCGACAGCGCGGGCGTCGTCGGCCGGTTTCGCTATCTGCTTTTCGACGCTTCGCGCACGCAACAACGAGATCCGTTCGGCAACACATTCTTCGGCGAAATCGATGTGATTGACGCCGACGGACCGCCGCCCAGCACACTGGTCGAAAAAGCTCGGCTGATCACCTTCGGAACCGACGACGGCAAGTATCAGTTCGTTATCGACGCCACGGAAGCCCCCGACTTGGCCGAATGGTCGGAGAAAAGCCTCAAGCCGGTGATCGTCGAGTGGTATCCGAAGATCGTCGATCTGCTGCCCGACGAAGGCTTCGAGGCGCCCAAACGCATTTCCTTGCGATTTCGCAACGATATGGGAGGCACTCCGGCCAGCGCTGCCGGCCCGAACGTCAATCTCAACGCCCGCTGGATGCAAAGCCAGATTCGCGGCGAAGCGTGCGGGGCGGTCGTCCACGAGCTGGTGCATGTCGTGCAAAGCTACCACAGCCGGCGCAATCGGTCGCCCAACGGCACAGCCCCCGGTTGGGTCGTAGAAGGCATTGCCGACTACATCCGCTGGTTCCTCTACGAGCCGCAAACCCGCGGCGCGGAGATCACCGCCCGAAACCTCGATGCCGCCCGTTACGACGCCAGCTACCGAGTGTCGGCCAACTTCCTCAACTGGATTGTCAAGACGTACGACAAGGAGATTGTCGCCAAATTGAATTCCGCGGCGCGGGCGGGCCAATACGACGAGGGCCTCTGGAAAGAGTGGACTGGCAAGACCGTGCAGGAGCTGGGCGACGAATGGAAAAATCATCACGCTCAGCGGATCAAGGCCCGACGCTAGATAAGCGATCGGCTGGGGCTCGCATGCCGAAAAGTCTGCCTTTCAGGCGACCTCAAACGCCGCCGATCGCACTTACAAACCGCTAACCGTTTCTTCATCATGGCAATTGCCGGCGCACCAACAGGTGCCGGCAGTCGAGGCTTGGCGCGGGGGCGGGCACGGGTGTCGCGAGCAAAGTGCAACCCGCAAGCCCGCAAGAAGACAATCCGCACGCAAGCGAAAGCTCCGCCTTTCGCTTGCCGAAAAGCGACCAGGCGGGTAAACTAAAGAGTTCCCCACTAGTTTCGGGGGTAATCCTTGCTGCTCGGCCCGGTGCGGCATCCTTGCGCGTTCCGTGCGCGGGCTGCTCCGTTTGAGCCGGTCTGCGGCGGCCCGGTCACCGACTCTGTTTGGGTGACGACCGCCAAATGCAAGGGTTGGCGGCAAAGTGCCGCGATCCCCCCTGCGAACGTGGGCGGTTGACCGCCGCCCGTGCATGACTCGGTGGGACACAACTCGTTGGATTCAGAGATGAACGGCAAGAATCTGAGAAACATCGGCATTGCAGCGCACATCGACTCGGGCAAAACGACCCTGAGCGAACGCATTCTTTACTACACCGGCCGCATCCATCGCATCGGCGAAGTCAAGGGCGACGGCGCCGGGGCCACGATGGATCATATGGAATTGGAACGCGAGCGGGGAATCACGATCACCGCAGCCGCCACGAGCGTCCGCTGGGGCGACGCAGCCATCAACCTGATCGACACCCCCGGGCATGTGGATTTCACGGTCGAGGTGGAACGCAGCCTGCGTGTGCTAGACGGGGCCGTGCTTGTTCTTTGCGCAGTCGGCGGGGTGCAAGCGCAATCGCTGACGATCGACCGCCAGATGCGACGTTACCGCGTCCCGCGTTTGGCGTTTATAAACAAAATGGACCGCGTTGGGGCCGATCCGGAGCGTGTGGTGGCGCAACTCCGGGAAAAGCTCGGCTGCGACGCGGTTTTGATGCAGCTTCCGATCGGCCGCGAGGCGGATTTCGCCGGCGTGATCGACCTGATTCGTCGGCAGGCCGTGTACTTCGACGGGTCGAACGGCGAGATAGTTCGAGCCGAACCGATCCCGGCCGAAATGGCAGAAGTCGCTGCCTCCGCTCGGCGACATTTGCTCGAAGCGCTTTCGATGTACAGCGACGAATTGCTGGAATTGCTGCTGGAAGAAAACGAACCGCCCGAATCGCTGATTCATGCAACGATCAAAGCAGCCGTGCTTTCGCAGCAGCTCACGCCGGTGTTCTTGGGGTCGGCGTTCAAGAACAAAGGCGTCCAGCCGCTTCTCGACGCGGTTGTCGAGTATCTTCCATCGCCCGAGGAATGCGAGACGCGGGCGTTCGCCGTCGGCGATCAGGCAAAGGTTGTGGAACTCAGCTCCGACCCGCATCGGCCGATGGTGGCAATGGCGTTCAAGATCGTAGAAGACCCCTACGGAACATTGACCTATTTACGCATTTACCAGGGCGCGGTGGAAAAAGGGGCTTCTTATTACAACCAACGCACGGGCCGCAAAGAGCGATTCAGCCGCATTGTTCGGATGCACGCCGACCAACGGGAAGAAGTCGAGTCGGCACAGTGCGGCGACATTGTGGCCGTTTTGGGGTGCGACGCGTCGAGCGGCGACACCTACGCTGGCGAATACCCATATTGCACGCTTCAGCAGATGCACGTGCCCGACCCGGTGATCCGCATGGCCATTGCACCGGCCGACCGCGACGGCGCTGATCGGCTTTCGAAGGCGTTGCATCGTTTTCGCAAAGAAGACCCAACGCTGAACGTTTCGACCGATGAAGAGACCGGCGAAACGATCCTGGCCGGCATGGGCGAGCTCCATCTGGAAATCTACATCGAACGAATTCGCCGCGAATTCGGGGTCGAAGTCGAAGTGGGCGCCCCGAAAGTGAATTACCGCGAAGCCCCGACTCGACCCGTCGAGTACAACACCCGCCATCGGAAGCAGACAGGCGGATCGGGCCAGTACGCGCACATCGTCGGAACGCTTGAGCCCCTGCCCGAAGACGCCCAACCCGAAGAGTCGTTTGTCTTCGAAGAGTCGGTGGTCGGCGGTCGGGTGCCCAAGCAGTACATTCCGGCCGTGGAAAAGGGGTTTCGCTCGTGCTTGAAAAAGGGCCCGATCGCGGGCTACCCCGTGGTGGGCCTGAAGGCCACGCTGACCGACGGTTCGTATCACGAAGTCGATAGCTCAGACCTCGCCTTTCAGATTTGCGCGCAGACGGCCATGCGAGAGAACTTCCCGCTGACCAGCCCCGTACTGCTCGAGCCGGTAATGCGGATCGAGATCGAATGCCCCAGCTCGTTCCAAGGCGCCGTGGTCGGCAATCTGACCGCGCGCCGCGGCATTGTGATGGCTACCGAAGTGAAAGGAAACGAGGCCCGAATCGAGGGCGAAGTGCCGCTGGCGGAGACGTTTGGGTATTCCACCGACTTGCGAAGCCTGACCCAGGGCCAAGGCACCTTCTCGATGGAGTTCGCCAAGTATCGCCGGATGCCGCGAAGTATTGAGGAAGAGGTGATCGCCGAGCGCCGCAAGGCCCAAATGGCTGGCTCGTGTTGATTCTTGCCGCCGGTTTGTCGCCATTCGCCTGCCGGCAAGTCACCGCCGAGGCAAGGCGGCCCGATATCCGGAAAAAGTGAATGGGCGACCGCTTGTCGGGCGATAAGACTCCGATATAATTTCGTTTGGGCGTTAGGTTGGTGTTGAAGGGCGGGCGACTTTCGGGCGAAAGAATTTCAGAAAAATCCCCACGGCAAGCGATAATACCCCTTTGACAACTCCCGGCGATTTGATAGAATTGCGTTTCTCCCAATGAGGGAAGGGAAAGATTGATCGCGATCGACGCGGAAGCCGTTCTTTCTAAGTTGTTGCTTGGTAAAGAGTTGCTTCCCTGTCGATTTCGGCAGTAGAGGTAAGGCCCATTTTGGGCGCGAGCCTTGCGTGTTCTTTGACAATTCGGTTGTTTGTGGAATTTGTGGCATCTTGTGAGCCGCATTGTTCGGCGGTGTTGGAAAACATCGTTGCGATGCGGTTTCCGAGGCACTTAGTCAGGCCGCACATTGGTTCGTCGGGTCAAAAGCCGACGAAGAAGTGTTGTGGCCGCGAGCAATCGTTACTTGAAGCGAGTGGCCGGCCAGCGGAGCTGGTTGAGGCCACCGGATCGAGTAGAGCCGCGTGGACGGACGATTTCGGCGAAGAGCCGCGAGCGTTTGATTCATGTGGTCAAGCTACTAAGGGCGCATGGGGGATGTCTTGGCGTCAGAAGGCGATGAAGGGCGTGGAAGACTGCGATAAGCCCGGGGAAGTTGTCAAACGAGCATTGATCCCGGGATTCCCGAATCGGCATACGCTGAATCCATAGGTGTATGCGGCGAACGCGGTGAACTGAAACATCTTAGTAACCGCAGGAAAAGAAAGAAAAATCGATTTCCTCAGTAGTGGCGAGCGAACGGGAAATAGCCCAAACCGCGGCGGTTTTCCGCTGCGGGGTTGTAGGGCCCCTCACATGAGAGTTACCAAACTGCCGACTAGCAGAACGGTGTGGAAAAGCCGACCATAGAAGGTGACAGTCCTGTAAGCGAAAGTCGAGCAGTCTCTCGAGGGGTACCTGAGTAGGTCGGGCCACGTGGAATCCCGACTGAATCTGCGGGGACCATCCCGCAAGGCTAAATACTCTCTGACGACCGATAGTGAACTCAGTAGGGCGACTGAAAGATGGGAAGAACCCCTGTTAGGGGAGGATACTGAACCTGAAACCATGTGCCTACAAGCGGTCGGAGCGCTATGGCCCTCTGGGCAATGCGTGACGGCGTGCCTTTTGCATAATGATCCGGCGAGTTACCGTTAGCGGCAAGGTTAAGGCCCTCAGGGCCGAAGCCATAGGGAAACCGAGTCTGAATAGGGCGTTGAGTCGCTGGCGGCAGACGCGAATCTGCGTGAACTACCCATGAGCAGGCTGAATCGCGGGTTACACCGCGTGGAGGGCCGAACCCACTTGGGTTGAAAACCGAGGGGATGACTTGTGGGGAGGAGTGAAAGTCTAATCAAACGCAGGGATAGCTCGTTCTCTCCGAAATAGCTTTTGGGCTAGCCTTGAGCAACTACGCATCGGGGGTAGAGATACTGAATTGGCTTGGGGGTCTTTCCGGACTACCCTGCTGAACCAAACTCCGAATACCGGTGCGACTATCTCAGGAGTCAGTCCGCGGGGGATAAGCTCCGCGGTCAAGAGGGAAACAACCCAGACCATCTGCTAAGGCCCCGAAGTCGGGCTTAGTCACAAAGGAAGTTGAGTTGCCGTGACAGCCAGGATGTTGGCTTAGAAGCAGCCACCATTTAAAAAGTGCGTAACAGCTTACTGGTCAAGCAACTCTGCGCCGATAATGAACGGGAGTAAGCCCGGCGCCGAAGCAGTGGAATTCGTAAGAATTGGTAGGAGAGCGCTGAAGAGCAGATACGAGCCGTACCGAAAGGAGCGGTGTTGGGCTCTTCAGGTGATTATGCCGGAATGAGTAACGATAAAGCAGGTGAGAATCCTGCTCGCCGAAAGCCTAAGGTTTCCTGGGGAAGGGAAATCCGCCCAGGGTTAGCCGGTACCTTAGTCGAGGCCGAAAGGCGTAGACGATGGACAGCAGGTCAACATTCCTGCGCCGCGACAGTGGACCGATGGAGGGACGGCGTCTGTAGGGTGAGCGGTACGAGTAGAAACGTCCGTAATTTCTTTTGGGGTGAGGGATAGGCAAATCCGCCCTCGCAAGCCTCAGAAGGGATTCGATCGCGTATACGTTCGAGTAGTCATCCGAAGGGCGTCCAAGAAAAGCTTCTTAGGGTTGAAGCTGTCGCGACCGTACTAAAACTGACACAGGTAGGCGAGACGAGTAGTCTAAGGCGCTCGGGAGAACACTGGTTAAGGAACTCTGCAAAATGACCCCGTAAGTTCGCGATAAGGGGTGCCCCTGATGGTTTATAGCTTTTGGGGGCCACAGTAAATCGGCTTTTGCGACTGTTTATCAAAAACACAGGACTCTGCCAACTCGTAAGAGGATGTATAGAGTCTGACGCCTGCCCGGTGCCGGTAGGTTAAGGAAGAGGGTTAGCCGCAAGGTGAAGCCCGCGACCGAAGCCCCGGTAAACGGCGGCCGTAACTATGACGGTCCTAAGGTAGCGAAGTTCCTTGTCGGGTAAGTTCCGACCTGCATGAATGGCGTAACGACAGAAGCACTGTCTCAACCAGTGACCCGGTGAAATTGTAGCCGTGGTGAAGATGCCACGTTCCCGCAGCTAGACGGAAAGACCCCGTGAACCTTTACTGTAGGCTGATATTGGGCTGTGACCTGTCTTGTGTAGGATAGCTGGGAGGCTGCGAAGCCGGGACGCCAGTTTCGGTGGAGCCAACGTTGAAATACCAGCCTGGGCATGTTTTAGTTCTAACTCCGACCCGTGAATCCGGGCGGAGGACAGTTTCAGTTGGGCAGTTTGACTGGGGCGGTCTCCTCCCAAAGTTTAACGGAGGAGTCCAAAGGTACCCTCAGCCTGGTTGGCAATCAGGCGTCGAGCGCAATGGTAGAAGGGTGCTTGACTGCGAGACTGATAAGTCGAGCAGAGACGAAAGTCGGGCATAGTGATCCGGTGATCCCGTATGGAAGGGTCATCGCTCATCAGATAAAAGGTACTCCGGGGATAACAGGCTTATCGCTCCCGAGCGTCCATAGCGGCGGAGCGGTTTGGCACCTCGATGTCGGCTCATCACATCCTGGGGGTGGAGAAGCTCCCAAGGGTTTGGCTGTTCGCCAATGAAAGTGGTACGTGAGCTGGGTTCAGACCGTCGTGAGACAGGTCGGTCCCTATCTACTGTGGGCGCACGAAACTTGAGGAGGTTCTTCTTTAGTACGAGAGGATTTAGAAGGACGTACCTCTGGTGTTCCAGTTGTCGCGCTAGCGGCACGGCTGGGTAGCTATGTACGGAAAGGATAAACGCTGAAAGCATATAAGCGTGAAGCCCTCTCCAAGATCAGGTTTCGTAAGGGCTTTGGCCCGAAAGTCCCCTGGAAGACTACCAGGTTGATAGGCCGGATGTGTACGCGCAGCAATGCGCTCAGCTAACCGGTACTAATGGACGAAAGCTTGGCCGCATGAATCAAATGCTCCTGGTGGCCTCGCACAATGCCGCAGTCTGCAAACAACCGAACAAAAGATGCCGTTGTCTCTCAACGGACGCGGCATCACTTTCCGGTGACGATATCCGAAAGGCCACACCCGTTCCCATCCCGAACACGGCAGTTAAGCTTTCGGAGCCGATGGTAGTGCCGCAAGCGCGAGAGTAGGTGTCGCCGGATCTCATTCAATACACCCCTCGGGCGCCCCTTGCGTCCGAGGGGTGTGCTGTTTCTTGCTCCGTCCCGCGTTTGGATTTGTCGTAGCCGCATCGCCGCCGGCAAGGTATGGCGGGCTCGGCCTCGACACTCCCATGCCGCACCAAGGGCGGCTCGTTCTGTGCAACGCATCAGGTGCCGGCCACGCTGTCTGCGACAGCCCTGCCCTCTGCGCACGCACAGCCTATCGCGCCATTCCCGCCGGGCGATTGTGTTTTTTCCTGATCGCCGCAGGTACAATACCGCATGTCACAGGTGGCACGCGGGGCAGAGCCAACTGATAGTTCGTCCCAGCCGACACACCACCCTTTACCGACTGGCCACGCCCCGATCCCGCCCCGCCAGGCCGCGATCGGCCTTCGTCTGCTTTGCGGCCGATCGATGGTCGCTCAATGGCCAACCATCCCCCGAGAGAAAGGAACTGCCATGCCTCGTTCGATTCTCATATTTCTCTGCCGCCCGATGCTCGTCCTTGGCATGCTGTCGCAAGCGGCTTCAGGCGACATGACCAAGGATTCGCCGATCACGTTTCCCGAAAAAGGCGCCCTGCCCGCCAAGTATCCGCCCGATGTGCGAACCGAAAGCTTACCGGCCGAGAAGGACTACGCCATCTTCGGCACGCCGCAGCGGTCGATGAAACAGATCTACGCGATTCGGGCGGAAATGCCCGCCGGCCGCTTCACCCCGCCGCCGCACGATTGGACGCATCTGCCGCGCACCCGAAAGCTGCTGACCGACGGCAGCAAGCTCACGCTGCTGGCGATGGGCGACAGTATCGTCAACGACACGATGCGATCCGGTTGGGTGGCCGAGCTGCAATCGATCTATCCGCGGTGCAAGATCGAAGCCTTCGTTTACGTCCGTGGAGGCGGAGGGTGCCAACACTATAAAGAGGAGAATCGGGTCGCCAAATATGTGGTGCCGCGCAAGCCCGATCTGGTATTGATCGGGGGGATCAGCCAGCGAAGCATTGACGACATCCGCACCGTCATCGGACAGATTCGCGAGGCTCTGCCCGACGTCGAGTTTCTTCTTTTCACCGGGACGTTCGGCACAGCCGACCCGCGCGAGCCGGACGAACTCGCCCGTGCCGCCCACAGCGGAACCGGCGCCTACGGCAAGTCTCTACGGCAGCTTGCGGCCGAGCAGCGATGCGCGTTTCTCGACATGACTTCGCCTTGGGCCGAATATATCCGGTCTGCGAAAGTCCATCCGCACTTATTCTATCGCGATCGAGTTCATGCCAACGAATACGGCGAGCAGATTCTAGCGAGGATCATCACCGCCTTCTTCGCCGCCCATGAGTTTCGCGTTGAGGAAAGCGACGAACGGATCAGCATCAAAGGCCCGACGATCGAGGCGTCTGTGCGGAAGAAGGGCTACGTCAGCGGCGTTGAGGGCGGATCATTCCTTGATGTGAAGACCGGGGCACGGGACCTGGGCTTCGGGCTCGACATCCAAGACTGGATCATGGAGCCGGGCAGCGACGCCGCCTACCGCGATCAGCTCGAAGGCGACCTGCCCTACGATTACAACAACCTATTTCACGGCAAACGGCCGAAGCGAAGCGTCGAAGGGCCGCAAATCTGCACGCAGGCCAAACAGTTGGTTCCCCGGGTGATCGAAGGCCGCGGGTTCGTTGCCGTCGAGCAGCAGTGGCAGTATCGCATCGCCGCGCCCGGCCGAAACGCCGGTTCGCTTTGGAAGCAAACTTTGGTCTTCCCCAACGGGCGTCGCTATTTCTATTCCTCCAACCGGGTCGTCAGCCGCAACAGTGGCGAGGCGTTGTTCTTTCGCCACGACCTGCCCGGCCACATCAAACACAACAAGGGTGACACATTCAGCGAGATCTATCTGAGCTATGCCGGCCGGATTCCCGCCGGGGAATTCCTTAGCGATTTCGCGCCCGACGAGAAATTCAATTACCGCCGCGATCGCGACGGAGTGCCGGAGCGGATGATCCGCGCGTATCGCATTCGGAACCGGCAGACCGGTGGCGAAGGCCCGTGGCTAGCCGGTCTAACGCTCAACCCGGCCGACACCTCGGAGGCCTGGTGCCATCAGCGCGGCTATGTGTGCATGATCCACGAGGTGGGCGAACGGCCCGTGCGCGAGGGGGAAACATTCGGCGCGGTGTTCATCATCGGCTTCTTCGATTCAATCGAAGAAATGCACGCCGTTTACGATGCGCATCTGGGATTCAGCGGCCTGGAACTGGCTCCCGATGGTTGGCGGCTGACCCGTCAAGCCGTGCCGTAGCAATCGAGATTGTTTGCGGCAGGAAAGTCGGGCGTAGCGACCGACGGGCGGCAGTGCGGTTGGCACCGTCTAAGAGATTTTGCCAATTGTGGCGTCGGGCGAGGTCGGGCCTCCACAGCGGGCGTCCCATTTCTCCTCGGCGGCCGCACGGCGACTGTACACGGGCAGCAAGGTCCAAAGGTCGTCGCATCGTCCCGATTGATAGTCGCGCCATCCGACCGTTGCGACCAGCGCGGCGCGGGGCCGATGGAACTTGGATGCGGCAAGCTGAACACCGGGCGGCAGCAACCCAACGTCGATCCGTTTTCCGACGGCTGGTCCGGCAACAACCGTGCCCGGCGACAGTTCTCCAAGCCATTTTTCGACGGGCAAAACGCGCATGGGCCCCAGCGCGACGGGCCGCCCGGAGTCATCCCCCACGAAGCACTGCCCCGCCACATCGCCGCGCTGGGCGTCGACCGCGGCTGCTGCGTGGGTCCAGCCCTCGGGCAGCCCGGCGACCAGGGCTTCCAGCGTGTTCACCGCAACAACCTCTGCGCCAACCGCATAGGCAAAGGTCTTCCCGGCCGTCACACCAACCCGCAGCCCAGTGAACGACCCCGGCCCAACAGAAACCGCCACCAACTGAACGTCTTGAGGGCGCCAGCCCACGCGCCGAAGCAACTCGATCATACCGGGCGCAATCGACCGGGCACTGCGTTCGTCGGCCGGCAGTTCCATTTCGACAAGCAACCGATCGCCCTCGGCGGCCGCCAAAGAGGCCATGGCATCGCTGGTTTCAATCGCGAGAATCCGAGTCATCCCACTCAATCCGTGTCGGGGCCGCCCGATCTTGCCAAAGCGTCAAAGAAGAACCCGCCGCCGCGTCGCCCCCCGGGGGCGATTGCTGGCCCAGGTCGGCTCGACTTGACCGCAACTGCATGTAACAATACACTTTGTGAGGCAGTCTGATCAAGGACGGCCTCGTTAGCGGACTGTAGCGTATCGTCTATTTCGGGAGATTCCTCGGCGTGAAGAGGGCGTTGATCAGCGATTTGCACAGCAACCTCGAAGCGCTCGAGGCGGTGATGGCCGACATACGCGCTCAGGGGGTCGCTGAAGTCTATTGCCTCGGCGACCTGGTCGGCTACGGTCCGAATCCGCGGGAAGTCATCGATGTGGCCATGAAATGCCGCGTCTGTCTCCTGGGGAACCACGACCAAGGCGCACTGTTCGATCCCGAGGGTTTCAACTCGGGCGCAGAGCGAGCCATCTTTTGGACTCGCCAGCAGTTGGAGAACGGCGACAGCCCGGCGCAATGCGACAGGCGGTGGGATTTTCTCGGGGCGCTTCCGCGGACCCACCAAGAAAACGGCATGCTGTTCGTGCATGGTTCGGCGCGCAACCCGCTCAACGAGTACGTTTTTCCGGAAGACATCTATAACCGCCGCAAGCTCGAGAAGATTTTCTCGCTGATTTCCAAGTTCGCGTTTCAAGGTCACACGCACGTCCCGGGAGTCTTCACGGAAGACTTCAACTTCGTAAGTCCGGACGAGATGAACTACGAGTATCGCCTCGGTGCGCAGAAGGCGATGATCAACGTGGGCTCCGTCGGCCAGCCCCGCGATGGCGACCGCCGAGCGTGCTACGTCATTGTCGAGGACGACATAGTGCGGTTTCGACGGGTTGAGTACCCGGTCGAGCAAACCGTGGCCAAGATCTACGCGATTCCGGAACTCGACAACTACTTGGGCGACCGTCTTCTCTCGGGCCGTTGAAGCCGCCTGATCGCCGGACAGTTCAATTGGACTTAACGCTCCAAAGCGTTTCGCCGGGCCGGTCTTCCAAGACAATGCCCAAATCGCCCAGGGCCTTGCGAATGGCGTCGGCCGTGGCGAAGTCCTTCTTCTTTCGGGCCTCCGCCCGAATGTGAATAATCAGCTCCATCAACCCCTGAACAATGCGTTGATCGCCTCCGGCCGGCGCGGTTTGCGGCGCGTTTCGGAACAATCCGAGTGTAAGCGACAGCTCTCGAAACACGGTCGTAGCTCGGCACAGCGCCGCCACGTTCTGCGGCGACCGTCGGGCAGGATCGTCGAGCCGCTCTTCATCGCAAAACTTGTTGAGCAATCGCAGAAACTCGAAAAGCACCCCGATGGCTCCGCCGGTGTTGAAGTCGTCGTCCATCATTTCAAGGAACCGGCGGCGATGCTCGGCAGCCGACTGATCGATCGGCTCGGTTCCGCTGGGCCGATCACCCTCGCTTCGGCATAAAGGCGCCGCAAGCGAAAAGAACGGTTTACCCGTGATTCGCTCGAATCTTCTGAAGAAACGATAGAAGGCGTCGAGCGCGGTTTCGGTCTCTTTCAGGCGACCCTCGCTGTAGTCGATGGGCCGCCGATAGTGCGTCGAAAGAAGAAAGAAACGGATGGTTTCCGGCTGGAACTCCTGAAGCAGTTCGCGGAACGGCCGCGACCCTTTCGACTTGCTGATCTTGCCCGTTTGTTGCGACTCGATGTCGCCTTCGCTCGGCCGGGTGCTGCGGCCGCCCACCTTGCCCACCTCGTCGGAGGCTTGCATCAGGCCGTTATGCAGCCAATACTTGGCCATCGGCCGACCGTGGCAGCATTCGCTTTGGGCGATTTCGTTTTCGTGGTGCGGAAAGACCAGATCGAGCCCGCCGCCATGGATGTCGAACGTTTCGCCCAGCAGCCGGCGACTCATCGCCGAGCACTCGATGTGCCAACCGGGCCGCCCCTTGCCCCAAGGACTGTCCCAAGCCGGCTCTCCGGGCTTTGCGCTTTTCCACAAAGCGAAATCGGCGTTGGATCGTTTCCGCTGGGCCATTTCGCCGCCTTCACCCTGCATCGAGTCGCGATCACGGTTGCTCAACTTGCCATACTCGGCGTCTTTGGCCACGTCAAAATAAACGTCACCATCGGCCTGATAGGCGTATCCCCGTTCAATCAATGCCGTAATGAAGCGGATGATCTCATCGATGTTCTCGGTGCATCGCGGGAAGTGGTCGATCGAGTCCACCCCCAGCTCCGCGATATTCCGCATGTAGTCTTCCGTCATCCGCGAGGCCAACTCCGGCATCGGCAGCCCGCACTGCTGCGATTCGGCGATCAGCTTGTCATCAACATCGGTGATGTTCACCACCAACGTCACTTGATAGCCGCTATAGACGAGATACCGTTTGATCGTGTCGAAGATCACCGGCCCGACCATGTGCCCGATATGGCTGGGCTTGTACACGGTCGGGCCGCAAAGGTAGATGCCCACTCGGCCTTCGCGAACCGTTTGAAAAGGCTCTTTTGATTTGGTCAGGGTGTTATACACGCGAATCATTTGAAATCCGTTCCTTGCTCCAAGGCGACACTCGGCCGTTGAGCTGCATCCCGCCGGCTGGCTATTTCTGATGACTCGGTCAACGGCCAATGCCATCATTCCTACGCAGGAACACTGGCCGCGTCGCCGGAAAACCCGATATCTTCGTTGAGTTCCTTGGTTGAAGACTGCACCACCCGCGGCACTGATGCCGGAACGTTCGGGCAGCGGGTCTCGCTACATTTCAGAAGCCAAGAGGACCACGCACATCGCCTCGATCGCCTCTTCACGGCCGACCGGCCCAACGCTCTCGCCGGTCTTGCCCTTCAATCCGATCTGTTCCGGTTCGATTCCCATGATATCGGCCAATCGCTGCCGAATTAGTTGTCGGTAGGGCAGCAATTTGGGACGCTGCGCGCAGACCACGCAATCGAGATTGACCACCCGCCAGCCGAGAGCCCGAACGGCATCAAGTGCCGCGCGAAGCATTTCCGCCGAATCGCGGCCGCGATGCGCCAAATCCGTGTCGGGAAACATCTGTCCGATATCGCCCAGGGCCGCCGCTCCCAAAAGGGCGTCTGTGATGGCGTGCAGTAGCACATCGGCATCGCTGTGTCCGATCAATTCCCGGTCGTGCGGAATATCGATCCCACCCAGGCGCAACGGGCCGCCGGGCCGGATGCGGTGCGTATCGTGACCGAGCCCCACGCGTATCCTGTCCGTGGTAATTCCCCTTCCTCAATCGAGCCCGACGGCAAAATGGTTCCCCCCGGGCAAATTGGCGTCTCAGCACCGATTCAGCGTCTCAAAGCCGATTCGAAGGCGAAGACGCCGGGTTCACCACATGGGGCCAATGTTTTTTCCAAAAAGGGCAATAGTTTCGGCCGATTATAGCGATCAATCTCGAGCAAGCATAGTCAAAACAGGCAAGGCCACGGGCGGGGCGGGGGCAGACCGGCGGTTGGAGTCGCACAGCGGTCTTTGCGATCCTCCTGCGCAAGACCAGCGATCCACCAAGGAACACGCTGGTCTCGACCCGAGGGCTGCCCCCGAAGTCTGCATAAACGACGACCATCAGGCGTCCCACGGCGGACGCAGTGCCGACGATGTGACGATTGGAAGACGATTGGAAGTGGACTGCCTAGGTGTCAGCAAAGGGCGGGGCCAGCCGGTAGTGAGAGTTCCGGCTTAGGAAGCGCCTCGGCAATTGCCAAATTGGACACGCCGGATCGCGAGTTTTCTTGGCGCTTCCAACCGCGGCTGATAGACTTAGAGGGTGAGGGGGGGTCTGCGCGCAGGGTGCAACCAGGAGGGGGAGATGGCCGGCAGCGAATCGAATATTCAACCGGGCCCAGTCTATTTTCCTGGCGGTGTACCACCCCAGCCCCTCGGCCCGCAATCGCCGATGCCCGCACCTGTTCGGCCCGTTGCCGCTGTTCCCGGTGCGCCCCAGCCCGCCGTGCCGTCCGCCCCTGGGGTTCAGCCGAGTGGTGTGGTTCCCGGCTCTCCGGCCGCCTACCCAGCGGCACAGCCCGTTGCCAACAACGCCCGTGTCGTGCCGGGCGCCGTGCCGGTTCAGCCCTCAGCCGTGCCTGTCCAGCCCGTTGCGCAACCCTACGCCGAGGGTTCATCAGCCGGTCAGCCCCGCGCAGCCACCGTTCCAACTCCGGCGGCAACCGCGGCGCGTTCGGCCGCTGCTGCTCGGCCGCAGGCGGCAGCGGGTCAACCGGCCCGTCCCCGACCTGTCGCCGCAGGAGCCGCGGGCCAAGCCCAGGCCATGGCCGGCGCGCAGGAAGGGGAAGAAGACGAAGACCTGTACGAAAAGGCCGTTCGGAACACGCCGCCCTGGCTGATCAGCACGGCTCTTCACATGCTGCTGATGATCATCCTGGGGCTGATCGCCGCAGGCGCGGCGGCCGTCGTCTCGTCGGTGGAACTGACTGCTGAAGCTGAAGAATCGGTGGACGACGAACTGATCTACGCAGAGCAGTTGGGCAACCAAGTCGAGATCGACTCACCCCTGGCTGTCGAAGACGACTTCACCGTGCAGAAGCCGGTTTTGGCTGAGGCGAATCTTCCGCCCGTCGAGAATCCGTTTGCCACCCCATTCAGCGAAACGGAGCCTTCACCCGACGGAACAACGGCCGTCAGCGATATTGCGGCCAACGCAATCGGCCTGGCGCTCGATGGGCGCGACGCCGGCGTGAAGCGAGCCCTGCTCGGCCGCTATGGTGGAAACGCGACCACGGAAGAGGCCGTGCTCCGCGGGCTCGAATGGTTGGCACGTCAACAGCAACGCGATGGCTCGTGGAGCCTTTCAGGGCCGTATCGCGACGGAGTCGAAAAAGCGTTCGACAATCCTCAGGCGGCTACGGCCATGGCGTTGCTCGCCTTCCAAGGTTATGGCGATACGCACGTCGAGGGTCGATTCAAGTCAAACGTCTCGAAAGGTTGGCAATGGCTCCTCAAAGAACAGAACGCTGACGGATGCTTCTTTGTGGAAGGCCCGTTCAACCACCGGTTCTATACGCAGGGGCAATGCACCATTGCCGTGTGCGAAATCTTGACCATGACCAAGGACCAACGGTTCCGCGACGCTGCCGAACGGGCGGTGCAGTACTGCCTGAAGTCGCAAAGTTCCGAGGGCGGCTGGCGCTATAGTCCGAACGCCGACAGCGACCTTTCCGTCACGGGCTGGATCGTCATGGCCCTGCAAAGCGCACGGATGGCCGGGATTGAAGTGCCGGCCGACAATCTACACCAGGTCGAGCGTTTTCTCGACCGCATCGCTCAGGCCGACGGTTCGCGCTATCCCTACCAGAAAGGCGGCGAACCGAAATTGTCGATGACGGCTGAAGCCATGCTGTGCCGCCAGTATTTGGGCTGGCGACGAACCGACCAGCGGATGGTTGACGCAATGGATTGGATTACCCGCGACGACAACCTCATCAGCTTTACGAAGAACCGCGATGTTTACTACTGGTACTACGCCACGCAAGCCTGCCACCACCTGGAGGGCGAATGGTGGAAACGCTGGAACACCGTGATGAGGCAGATCATGTGCGAGCAGCAGGTGAAAAGCGGTCCCGAGTCGGGCAGTTGGGATCCCTATCGCCCCAGCGAAGACGCTTGGACCCGGCACGGCGGCCGACTCTACGTCACTTGCTTGTCGATCTACATGCTCGAAGTGTATTACCGCCACCTGCCGATTTACACAAGGGTTTATACCGACCTGCTCAAGTCGGGTCGGACACCGGGCACCTGATCGCAACCTGCGATTCGGCCGCCGCGGCCAATCGCTGGTTCAATCGACGTGCAGCCTCGGCGGGCGAGGGCGATCCGACCACCGCGTGACTGACCGCTACGCGCGCGATGCCGCAGCCCAGCACGGCATCGAGGTTCTCTTCGGTGATTCCTCCGATGGCAAACGCCGGCAGACGGATTTCTGCGGCGACAGCGCGCAACAACGGGAGCCCCGGATACGCATCGAATCCTTTCGTGACGGAAGGAAACGTCGGTCCAACCCCGATGTAGTCGGCCCCGTCGAGAACGGCCTGACGCGCCTGCTCGATCGAGTGCGTAGAAACACCGACCATGCCGCCGGGGCCGAGCACGCGACGAGCGTCACGAACGCTCAGTTCGCTTTGCCCGACATGCACGCCCGAAGCGCCGCTCAAGACAGCCAAGTCGGGACGATCGTTCACCACGCATAAGGTATCTGAACCTCGAACGATCTCGCTCATCGATCGCGCCCGATCCAGCAGATCGCGATCGGCCAACCGTTTGTCGCGCAATTGCAGCACGCCCACCCCGGCCTCGACCAACGACTCGCACAAACGGCGGAAACGCTCGATCGACTCGCAGCCGTCCACGAGAACGTAAAGCCGCGTAGAGGCGAACCGAGACTGGTTCGAAAGCGACAACTGCAAGCTTCGCGAAAGAGTGTACACGTGATAGCGAAGCTGTTTCACCTCGGCGGCGCGTTCTGCATCGAACAGCTTCAGCCATTCTTCCAACGATCGGAGCGACTCCTCCGCCCGCGCCCCGTTGGCGGCAACAACCTCCGCCACCCCCATCCGGCTCGACTCAGCCGCCGTGCTCAAACCGGTGCCCACGTCGCCAAGAGTGTTGCGAGCCTGAATTCGATGGTCGCTCGGGATGACGGCCGCCGCGGCGCACAGTTGATGCCGGAGGGCCTTGTAGCGGTCGGTCAAATGCCGATCGTCGAGCGCGAATCTCGCCACGTCTTCCAGCACTCGCAACGCTTCGCGGGCGCGGTTCTCGGCCGCATCGATTGCTCGAACCGCCGCGATCCGTTCGCCCGGACTCAAATTGTCCATTTGTCCACCTGGCCAAACGCATGGATTGCGAAGCACCACCGGTTTCTATACCGATTGTCGCAAAACGACTTGTGCCCATCAATCCGGCAACAACGCCCCATGCTTGTTTACCTTGATCCGATACGGTCCGACGGTTACAATTCCAAAGCACGCAGACAATTGCGCCCAAGCGTCCTCGCACCACCACCCCCGCGAAGTGCGGTTTCTATCCACCGAACCGGGTAGTGAAGGCGACAAGGTAGAGCTTGGGCCACGGCATGGCGCATGATGGATCGTGCGGGAGGAATCTGATGGGCAAGATGCCTTGGGCGGCTTTCCTTTGGCCGGGCCTGCCTTTTCTCTACCGCGGGCAAACATGGGGATTGGTCGTGGCTCTGGCCACGACGGCGGTGCTGAATTTGGCGTTGCTCAGCACGTTTGTGTGGATCGAGCTGCTCGGGCACGCCGTGCGTGTGGCTCTGTGGTTCGTGCTGGCCTCGGGATGGGCCGCTGCGGCATGGTGGGCTTGGCGGGCCCTGCACACCGACGCGGCACTGCCACCGGAACCGCCGACGGAACAAGGGTTTGCGTCGGCAATGCACCATTACTTGCGAGGCGACTGGTTTGAAGCGGAACGGCTGCTTGTTGGGCTGCTCACGCGCAACGAAGAAGACGTGGAATCGCGGCTGATGCTCGCCACGCTGCTCCGCCATCGCAAGCGATTTGACGAAGCGCTCGGGCATCTGGAGTTCCTTCAAGGGATCGAGGCCGCCGGCGCTTGGCACTGGGAGATTTGCCGCGAACGGCAATTGTTGGCCGAGGCCGAAAACCGAGATGAAACCGCTGGGCCGGTTGGAACGGAAATAACATCAGAGCCGGAGCGACCAGACGACGGACAGTTGCTCGAAAGCGAACCATCCTCTGATCGGAGCCGCGCAACGACTGATTGTGGCACGGCGGGCCATGACGATTCGGGTTGCATCGATTGCAGCGAGGCGCTCGATTTTGACGACGGCAGCAACCAAGGAGAGCTTGGCAACGAAGCGGCTTCGGGAAACCGATGGGGTCCTTCGCCCAAGTCGTTGCGCGTGGCATAATTGCGGCAGCGGGGGCAACACGGGAAAAATCGTCGTCCTCGCTCGGCTTCGGCAGGCCGTGAAAGCTAGTGTTGTGCGGATCGGCCTTTCGGCGTATTGCTGTCGGTTCGGAGTCGCTCGCTTGCCGAAGGCCGCCGGACAAAAGACCCGAGGGTTCGCCGGCGCGGGCCATTGCTTCTGCTCGCAACATGATGATCGACGTTAAGATAAGAGGCGCCTCCGGTCGCTTCAACGAGACTGGAATAACGTAGCACGTTTCGAGGTTATTGAAGATGTACGAACGATTTACCGACCGTGCCCGCAAGGTGATGCAACTGGCCAACCAAGAGGCGCAACGGTTCAACCACGAATACATCGGCACAGAGCACATCTTGCTGGGCCTGATCAAGGAAGGCAGCGGGGTGGCGGCTAATGTGTTGAAGAACCTCGATGTTGATCTGCGCAAGATCCGGCTCGAGGTGGAAAAGCTCGTTCAGAGCGGCCCCGACATGGTGACGATGGGCAAGCTGCCGCAAACGCCGCGGGCGAAGAAAGTCATCGAGTACTCGATGGAAGAGGCACGCAACTTGGGCCACAACTACGTGGGCACCGAGCACATCCTCTTGGGTTTGCTGCGCGAGCAGGAAGGCGTTGCCGCCCAAGTTCTCATGAACTTGGGTCTGAAACTCGAAGAGGTCCGCGAAGAAGTGCTCAATTTGCTCGGGCACGGGATGGAAGGCGCCGAGGGATCCGATCGGCCGGGGGGATTGTTCGGCGGTCAGACGCCGCCGGGCGCCGCGGCAGAGGGCCAGCAGCGAGGCAAGTCGAAAACCCCCGCATTGGACAGTTTCGGCCGCGACCTGACCGAATTGGCCCGCCAAGGCAAGCTCGATCCGGTGATTGGCCGCGAGAAGGAAATCGAGCGGACGATGCAAATTCTCGCTCGACGGACGAAGAACAACCCGGTGCTCTTGGGTGAAGCCGGCGTCGGAAAAACGGCGATCGTCGAGGGATTCGCGCAGCGAGTGGTGGAAGGCAACGTGCCGGAAATCCTCATCGACCGCCGAATTGTCGTCCTCGACCTGGCCATGATGGTGGCCGGCACGAAATACCGCGGCCAATTCGAAGAGCGAATCAAGGCCGTGATGAACGAAGTCCGCCGAGCGAAGAACACGATCCTCTTCATCGACGAGTTGCACACGCTGGTCGGGGCCGGCGGCGCCGAGGGGGCCATCGACGCCAGCAATGTGCTCAAGCCGGCTCTGTCGCGCGGCGAGATTCAGTGCATCGGCGCGACAACACTGGACGAGTACCGCAAGTACATCGAGAAGGACAGCGCGCTGGACCGCCGTTTCCAGGTCGTGATGGTCGAGCCGTCGACGAAGGCGGAAACCGTTGAGATTCTCAAGGGCTTGCGCGATCGGTACGAACAACACCACCACGTCCGCATCACCGATGCCGCCGTCGAAGCGGCCGTCGAGCTTTCAAGCCGATACATCACGGGCCGCTGCTTGCCGGACAAAGCCATCGACGTGATCGACGAGGCCGGCGCGCGGGTGCGGCTGAAATCGATGACTCGTCCGCCCGACCTGAAGGAGATCGACGAGGAAGTCGAGCGGCTCAACAAGGAAAAGGAAGAGGCGGTTGCCAATCAAGATTTCGAGAAGGCTGCTGCGCTCCGCGATCAGGCGGACAAACTCCGCAAGAAGAAACAAACGATCACCCAGGAATGGCGAGAGAAGTCGCGGGAAACCGATGGCGTGGTCGATGAGGACGTGATCGCCGAGGTTGTGTCGAAAATCACCGGCGTGCCCTTGACGCGCATGACCAGCGAGGATTCGGTGCGTTTGATGCAGATGGAGGCCGATCTCCATAAGCGCGTTGTCAGCCAAGACGAGGCCATCAAGGCCGTGGCTAAAGCGGTGCGGCGAAGCCGTAGCGGTTTGAAAGACCCGCGGCGACCGACGGGCTGCTTCGTGTTCGCCGGGCCCACCGGCGTGGGCAAGACGCTGCTGGCCAAGGCGTTGGCCGAGTTCATGTTCGGCGATTCCGACGCGCTGGTGCAGATCGACATGAGCGAGTACATGGAGAAGCACAATGTCAGCCGCTTGATCGGCGCGCCGCCGGGCTACGTCGGCTACGAAGAAGGCGGGCAACTGACAGAAAAAATCCGCCGTCGGCCGTACTCGGTCGTCCTTCTGGACGAAATCGAGAAGGCCCATCCCGACGTGTTCAACATGCTGCTTCAGATCATGGAAGAGGGCCGGCTGACCGACAGCTTCGGCCGCAACGTCGACTTCCGCAACACCATCGTGATTATGACGACCAACGCGGGCGCCGAGGCGATTAAGAACGAATCGGCCTTTGGGTTCCAAAAACCCGACGACGACGCCTCGTACGAAAGCATGAAAGCCCGCGTGCTCGAACAGATCGAAAAAGTCTTCCGTCCCGAGTTTCTCGGCCGTTGCGACGACGTGATTGTCTTCCGACACCTCACCCAGAACGATTTGGGCGATGTGATCGAAATGGAGCTCCGGAAAGTGCGCGAACGGCTGACCGAACGCGGCCTGGCGCTCGTCCTTTCGGAGGAAGCCAAAAAGTTCCTGATCAAGAAGGGATCGAACCTCGATTTCGGCGCTCGTCCTCTGCGTCGGGCCATCGAGAACTTCGTGGAAGACCCCTTGTCCGAGGAGTTGCTCAAGGGCGAGTTCGAGGGCAAAGACACCATCACGATCGAGGTCAAAGAGGTGGGCGACCGCAAGCAGTTGGTCTTCCGCGGAAGCTCCAAGGCGTCGCAAGAGAATCCGGAAGTTTCAGCGTCGCACTAATTCGGCGCCGCGACGGAAGAATCGCGCGAATCTGTTGCGTAGGCTGCTTGCGCGTCACGAACCGTCGCCGTGACCACCGCCGAAAAGCCTTTGCCCGGGTGCAGTCGCCGCCCGGGCGGTCGGCCCCGCAGTTCTGGCCGATGACCGCGCCGCCGATGGCCTGCCGCTAAAAGTCCGACGACTCTCGGACGGCGAGTCCGACTTCGGAGCGTCTGCGGAAACGCAGTGCTGCCGCGCCCGTTGCGATTCTTTGGAAATCGGGCGGTTGAATTCGTGAATTCCTCGAGGGGGGTGACCGTGCCGCGTCTGACGCAGTACGTATCGAGCACCGGCGTGCGAATCTATCGGATTCCCTGCCTCGCCTTGCCCGACTTGCCCCTGCGCGTTTATCTGCTCGTCGGCGCCGGCGAGCCAACCCTAATTGATGCCGGCAGCGGCATTGGCAACTGCTCCTCGGAAATTGTTGCGGGCATCGACCGAATCCGGCACGAGTTCAATGAACCAATCGCTCCGTCCGACATTCGGCGCATCATTATCACGCACGCCCATCTCGATCATTTCGGCGGACTCAGTCAATTGGTTCGGATCATGCCCGCCGAGGTGGTCGCCCATCCGCTCGATGCCGGCGCGCTGGCGGCTTGGGAAGAATATGCCGTGATGAGCAAGCAGCGCCTCGGGCTGTTCTTCCGCGAAGCCGGAGTGGAGGCCCCCCTTGGCCAGCAGCTTCTGGCGGCGTCGCGGTTCGAACGAACCCGACTCACACCGGTGCCCGTCGATCGCTGGCTGTCGGATGGCCAAGAACTCGACGGCATGAAGATCATCCATACCCCGGGCCACTCGGCCGGACATTGCTGCATTGCCGTGGGCGACGTCTTGCTGACGGCCGACCACATTCTCGCCCGAACCGTGCCGCAGCAATGGCCCGAACGCATCAGCCCCTTTCTCGGCTTGTCGCACTACCTCCAGTCGCTCCAGCGAATCGAACAGGCCGACGCTTTCCGCCTCGGCCTCGCCTCGCATGAAGAAGCCATTCACAACTTGGCCCATCGCATCGACACGATCCGTCAAAGCCACCGCCGCCGGTGCGATCGTCTGCTGGGGTTCATTGCCGACGCTAGGCAGCCGCCTACTGTGGCCGAACTCGCTCATCGGATGTATGGAGAGTTGGCAGGCTTTCGCGGAGTGCTAGCTCTGACCGACGTCGGCGCCCGAATCGAATACCTCCAACAGCTCGGAGAGGTTCGACTCGGCAATCTGGACGAAGTCGAGGCAGACCATCTGGCGCCATGGCGATTCGTCCGCTAGCAACCCTTTTGAGGGGGCGCACCGCTTGCGGCATCCGTCAGCCGACGAAGAATTCGGAAAGTTTTTACCAGCCGCACTTGACATTATTGTTGCCGCAGACAATAATTCTCTTGGGTGAAGAACATCCTTGTCGCAGGCTCATGGCAAGCCTGTCGGGATGTGTGGGAAGCTTGTGGTGACTTCTTTCGGAGCCTCGTCGCGTTGGTGTGTGGCGCGGCGAGGCTCCACTGAAAAGAACAGCACGAGGCCGAAACGGTTCGTCCGCACCACTCAGTTTCGGTTGCACGAATCGATCGACCTTGCGCTTTGAATAGACCGTTCCCCCCGGTAGCGGCTGCACTCCGATGAGTAGTCGGGGTGCAGCCGTTTTTTGTTGCCACCATGCCCCCAATCCAAGTTGGCAGGCGCGGGGCATCTCGGGACCGGTATCGTATCGCGGATTCGTTCTTCTCGCGACGTTCGGGTTACGTCTTGTTGCCGTGGGTGGTTCGGGACAAAATACTGGACATGCCTGCCCGAAGCCGTGCGTCTTTGTCCGCATCTCTACCGCATGCAATCACTCGTCTTTTCGGCCGTCGCTCATCAATTGCCGGCCCGTCGATAAGCCGTTGCGCCCGGTTGATCGAGAACCAACTGCCGACCGAGCCGAGCGACGCCTCGGAGACAGCAGGCCGCCTCGCGGTCGAGCAATACTACCGTGCTGTCGTTGCCGCCGTAACCGCCGCGATGTTCGCATCGTGGCCTCTCGATGTGGTATTCGATCTGCTCGGCCGTTGCGAGAGCGAACCGGCCGAAAGCGGTCGGCAATCGGGGCGCCACGCCCGTCCCGACCGTCGCTTCTGCTCCGAGCCGTTTGTCAGCCTAGGCAGCGAGTTGTCTCAGACCCCGCACCTGCGAGCCGAGATCGAGCGCCATCTCGAACGTTCCGGCAACGAAGCCCTGCGAATCGAGGGCGATCTTTTCAAAGACCTGCACCACGATCTGTTCTCGCGATCATGGCGGCACGGGCACGGGGAATACTACACCCCCGATTGGCTCGCCCGCCGACTCCTCGATGCCGTCGGCTACCGCGGCGATTCAGACGGGCGTTTGCTTGATCCCGCATGCGGCTCGGGCACGTTCCTTTGCGAAGCGGTTTCCAGACTCATTGCCGGCCGGCCATCCGATCGAATTGCCGGCAATCGGCGTGAGGTGGTCGAGCAGGTGCTCCATTCCGTCGCTGGAGTCGATGTCAGCCCATTGGCGGTCTGGACGGCGCGCGCCAATCTGTTGGCGGCACTGCGAGGGCTGATCGACCAGGCGCCCGCGGAGCTGCCCGTTTTCGTTGCAGACTCGATTCTTGCGCCGCCAACGACGGGCGTGTTCGGCCGGCCGTTCGACTTCGTCGTTGGCAACCCACCATGGATATCCTGGGACCGGTTGCCTGTTGGCTACCGCAACGCGACGAAACCGTTGTGGTCGCACTACGGTTTGTTCTCGCTCGGCGCGGCCGCCGCGCGCCACGGCGGCGCAAAAAAAGACCTTTCGATGCTGATGGTGTACGTGGCAGCCGATCGCTACCTGCCCCCAGGCGGGCGTTTGGCAATGGTGCTGCCGCAAATCGTGTTGCAATCGGCCGGTTCGGGCGATGGTTTTCGCCGTTTCGTCTTGCCTGACGGAACGAAGCTCGGCGTCTTTCGCGTTGATGATTATTCGCGGGTGCGCGTGTTCGCCGCAAGCAATTGGACCTGCACACTTTGTCTGGAGAAAGGCCGCCCGACAGAGTTCCCCCTGGAGTATGTCCGTTGGTATCCGTCAACGGCAGCGAGAAGCGGCGACGTACAGTCGCCTAGTCGGAGCGAGCGGGACCAAATTGCGATGGGAGATACTGAGGAGGCGGCAGACACAAGTGCGGCTCGCCCAACCACAGACGCAGCCGACGTCGCCCTTCAGCCGGTTGATCCGGCCTGGGGCGGCAATAGCCCCGCCCGAAAACCGAAGCACGGTCCACCAACGCTCGTGGCCCAACACTGCCAAGCGGCGCCTTTGCGAACGGATTCGCCCGGCGCCCCTTGGATCATTCAATCGCCCGAGTCCGCATTCAGCTTGGCTGCTTTCGTCGGCAAGTCTGATTATCAGGCTCACCTGGGAGCAAATAGCGGCGGGGCCAACGCCATCTATTGGCTGCGGATTGTGGGCAAAGCGCCGGATGGGGTGCTCGTCGAGCCTGTCGCGGCTTCCAAAAGACGCCGGGCGGAAAAAGACGAGATGCCCGCTTGCGCCAAAGCCGGCGCCAGTCGGGAATCGCTGGTGATCGAGCCCGATTTGCTCTACCCTTTGGTCCGTTGGGGAGATGTCGATCGCTTCAGCTTGCAGCGCGGCGATGCTGGGCCGTTCGCAAACGGAACGACCGGCGGGCGACTTGCCATCTTGTTGGTTCAAGACCCCAACACGCGCAGCGGCATCAGTGCTTCGCAGTTGTCGGCAACCTGCCCGCGCTGCCAACAGTATCTTGAGCGGCACCAATCAACCCTGTTGAGAAGGGCGGCCTATCAACGCTATCAGGCGAAGGCGCCATTTTGGTCGATGTACAACGTCGGCCCCTACACGATCAGCCCCTACAAGGTTATCTGGCGGCGGATGGACAAGATCATTCGGGCCGTTGCCTTGGGGCCGTGCCGAGATGAATACCTCGGAGAAAAACCGTTCGTTCCGCAGGAAACTTGCGTTTTCGTCGCGTGCCGCGCCATGGCCGAGGCCTTCTACCTGGCCGCCTTGCTGAACAGCGAGATTGTCGGCCAACTCGCCTCGGCCCAAAGCGTCGTCGGCGGAAAGGGCTTCGGTACGCCAGGTATGTTCGCGCAACTGAACATTCGCCGGTTCTCCAACGACAATCCGAGGCACCGACGGCTGGCATTCTTGGGCGGTGAAGCCCATCGGCAACCACACACCTGCGATGTAGTGCTTCAAGAGATCAACGCGATCGCTCGCGAAGAGTACCTCGCGAACCCGCAAATTCGCGGACGGCCGACCCGCTTGCACGACTAAGACCGCAGGACTGCAACCGCCGGACAACAACTTGTGGATCAAGCGGCCCAAACGGCCGAAGCGCGTTCCCGGTTCGCTTCACCGCGCCAGCGGGCGACTTCTCTGTCGTGTGGTTCGAGGGAGGCGTGTGATGATCGCCGGCGAACGGGCGCAGGCGTCCTCGGACATCGCACGCCATAACGGTCTGCCTCGCCCGCGCCGTGAATATGCGGGGATTCGGTAAGACATCGCCGCAGACCGCCGACCGCGGCACTCCGATTGGCCGAAACCGCCTTTGATTGCGGCGGCTGCTTAGTAGAGAAACACGGCCGAAGCGACAACCGTGGTCCACAGGCCGTTCTTGTCGCCCTCGGCCGTTTGCACGCAGGCGCGCGTCCGAATAATCTTTCCCGACATCAAATAGATTTCCTTGCGCTTGTCGTAGGCCGTTTCGGGGTCGAACTCGATCCCCAAAGTGGTTGCCAACATTGTGGCGGCCATGTCCTCGACCAAGTCGCGCAAGCGGGGTTCGGTGATGCCGTAGTCGTGGTGTTCGCTGATGTAGCCGTACTGCTCGCCCTGAGCGGGCTGTGCCAAACCGATCCCGGCGCCGACCAAACGCGAAGGCTCGTTCGTCGAGGCCTCCGCCAACACCACGTGGGCGATCTGCCCCGGTTGCAGTTTGCCCATCCCCAACTTGGTGGAAACCAGTTTGCAGTGTGGCGGGAAAATGCTCGACACCCGCACCAAGTTGCATTTCTCGATGCCCGCATCGCGCAACGCCAACTCGAAACTCTGCAACTTGTTACGGTGTTTGCCCACGCCCTTAGTGAAAAAGGCCTCTTTGGGCACGATTGGCTCCATCACGCCACGACCCTCCGATAACAAAGGACTTTCGTTTGCTTTACTCCTGACGAAACGGCGACCGACCCAAGAAGGCCCCACGCCCGAGAAGCCACAACCTGAGCCAGCGGTTTTCGCCCATCGCCCTGCCGCAAAACATAAGAAGCTACCCTGCCCCAGATGATTTCGCAAGATGCGCAACAAGGAAAAATCGCTTGGAACGCTGCCAGGCGACGATCGATTCAACCGATGTAATACGCACATTCTTCCGGCTCCGCAAGTTTTTCTGTCCCTGCCCATCTTCCCCGAACAGAAAAACTTCGGCTATCTCGGCCCAAGAGCCGATCAGAAAACATTAAGGAGTGTTCTGCGCCAGTGGTCGGGGCGATCGCCCCCGTGCCGCGGGAGCCGATTTTGCCGGTCATTTCATTCGCTTTCAGCCATGCCTAGCATTCAAACAAGCACAGGCCTGATCACCGGGCTCGACATCGTCGGCACGGTCGAAAAGCTGATGACGATTGCGGCGCGGCCCCAGAAGCTGCTCAAATCGCGCGGCGAGACCATGCAGAACGAGCTGTTGGCCGTCACAGGGCTCACGGCCCTGCTGGTTTCCACTCGCTTCATGACCGATAACCTCGGCAAAGAGACGATCTATCAAACACGAGAGGTTGCCAGCAGCGACATCGCGGCATTGGCCGCCAGCGCTAGCGACAAACCGGCCATCGGGCAATATAGTTTCACCCCTCTACGCACGGCGAGCAACCAACAATGGCTCAGTAGCGGGGTGCTTTCTAACACTGCCGCCCTGCCCGCCGGCACGCTCTCGTTCCGTTACGGCAGCACGGTTGAGCGCGACGCCCGGGTCGAACTCCTGTCGAACGATCAAGGTCTCGGATTCGCTCGCGGAAAGATTCGCATCACCGATCGCAGCGGGGCATCAGCCGAAATCGATCTTTCCTCGGCACTGACGATTGACGACGTCCTCAAAGCAATCAACGACAACCCGACGATCAACGTATCGGCGGCGGTGCAGAACGGCCGCTTGGTGCTTACCGACAACACCGGACTCCAAATAGCCAATCTGCGCGTGCAAGAGGTCGGCAGCGGCCGCACGGCCGCCTCGCTGGGCTTGGCCGGCATCGACGCAGCGAACTCTTCGGCCTCCGGGGGCCTGATCTGGCGCCTTCAAGGCTCCACCTCGCTCGACGAATTGAACGACGGCCGCGGAATCCGCATCAGCACCGTGCTGCCCGACATCGCCTTCCAATTGCGCAACGGCACGAGCGGCGAGATCGACCTCTCGCCGTTGTTGCCCAACAGCTCCGCAATTGAACACGACTTGACGCTCGACGATGTGATTTCGAGGATCAACGAGGCGGCCCCGGGCAAACTTCGCGCGGAGATCGCTTCCGACGGCTCGCGGTTGATCGTCTCTGACCTGACCGAAGGGGATGGCGAATTCGCCCTGACGGCATTGAACGGCAGCGCGGCACTTGCCGACCTGGGATTGGCGCACCAGGCCGAGGACGGCCAAATCACCGGTCGCAGGATCCTCAGCGGATTGAAGACCGTTCTTCTGTCGAGCCTCGACGGCGGCCGTGGGCTCGGCCCTCTCGGGCGGCTCCGCCTGGTCGATCGCAGCGGCAACGAGGCAATCGCCGACCTGTCTTCGGCCGAGACTCTGGACGACGTTGTCCGGGAAATCAACGCCCGAGGCCTGCAAATCAAAGCGGCGATCAATTCTTCAGGCAACGGCATTGAACTGAACGATCTTTCCGGAGCCACGGCATCGAATCTCGTCGTTGCCGACGCCGACGGCGGCTCCACCGCGCAACGGCTTGGGCTGGCCGTCGACGCGTCGGTGACTCGCATCAACGGCGGCGACCTCCGGCTGCAAGTCGTCGCGGAAAACACGTTGCTTAGTTCGCTCAACGGCGGCGCCGGTGCGGCCAAGGGAACGATCGTCATCCAAGACACCCAAGGGCTACGATTCACAGTCAACCTGCGCGACGCGCAAATCAAGACGGTCGGCGATGTGATTCGGGCGATCAATCATCAGGCGGGCAACGTCCGAGCCGAGATCAACGAACGGGGCGACGGCATCCGTCTGATCGACGCCCAAGGAGGTTCGGGCGAATTGGTCGTCAGCGAGGGCGACTCCACCGCCGCCCGCGATCTGGGCCTGCTGCGCGCAGCGGCGACTCGGCAAATCGACGGCGCATCGGCCAAGGTGATCGATGGTTCGACGAGAGCCGTGGTCGAACTGACCGGTTCCGAATCGCTCAACGAGTTGGCCGAGAAGATCAACGGACTGAACGCCGGCGTGTCGGCGGCAGTCGTTTTCGACGGCTCATCGAGGCCCTATCGAATCGCGTTGACGAGCCGACAATCGGGCCGAGCCGGAAACCTGGTGATCGACTCGTCCATCGACGGACTGACATTCCATCAGACTGTGGCCGGCGACGACGCATTGCTGCTGTTCGGACCGGGCAACCTGCTCGTTTCGTCTTCGACCAACAAGTTCCAGAACGTCGTGCAGGGAATCGAACTGGAGGTTAAGCAGGGTTCCGGAAAGCCCGTAACCGTGACCGTCTCGGCGGGCACGGCCAATATGGTGGCCAGCGCGAAGACGTTCGTCGACAACTACAACAAGTTCCGCGAAAAATTGAAGGAGTTGACCAAGTTCGACTCCGCCACGGGCAAGGGATCAATCCTGTCGGGCGATCCGACGGCGGTTCGGCTCGACGCTGAGTTGTCGCGTTTGCTATCGGGGAGAATCGACGGGGCCGGCCGACTGCGAACCCTCAGCGACGTGGGAATCACAATCGGCGATCAAGGGCAACTCAGCCTCGACGAAAGCAAACTGCGATCCGCCTTCGCTGCCGATCCCGAGGCCGTGCAGCAGTTCTTCACAACGGCCGAAAAGGGTTTCTCGGCCCGCTTCAAGACGGCTGTCGATCAACTCGCCGGCGACGACCGCTCGATGCTCTCGCGCCGGATCGACGCGCTTAATCGCAAGATCGCGATGAATCAGGAACGAATCGACTTCATGCAGAAGATGCTCGATAGCCAGCGAGAACGGTTGCTGCTCCAGTTTTACAATATGGAACTGGCGATCGGCAAAATAAAAAACAACCTGACGGCCATCGACTCGATCCAGCCGATCACAATTCAGGGTTCTGGATCAAGGTGATCTTCAGCAGAACGCGTCCTCTCGCTCGCCAAATCGGTCGCACAAAACCGCACACGCAAGGAATCCTTCGAGCCATGTCGATCGCGTACGAGAACTATCTGGAAACGGGCGTCCTGACGGCGAGCCCGCAGAAATTGCAATTGCTGCTGATCGAAGCGGCAATTCGATCGATTCACCGCGGCAAGGAGGCGTCGTCAAGAGGCGACGAAGCGGCAGCCTCCGAGCATTTCATCCATGCGCAAGACTGCGTCGGTCAAATGCTCGCCGGGCTGAACTACAACGGGGCCGCCGAAATCGTCAAGAGGTTGGCCGCAGTCTATGTTTTCATCTTGCGGCAGCTTGCCGAGGGCTCACTCAACCGAGACACGGCAAAACTCGACGACGCTGTTCGAGTGCTCGAAGTGGAACGAGAGACCTGGCGGCAGGTTTGCGAGCAGTTCGGCTCCGAAACGGCGGGCAACAATCCGCCCACAATCGATCGCGCCCAGTCCCAGCCTCAGAGCAACGGTTCCACGCGCATCGACAGTTCGCAAGGCGAGCTCGCGCCGGCCGACGCCTCAGATTTCTCCCCACGTGGGGGCTTCTGCCTAGACGCATAGGCCTGGACACAACGAACGACTGAACGCAAACCGCGGCCCAAACGAGCGGCTTACCGCTTATGGCTCTCGTTTCGCCACGCCCAACTCGGCCAACTTGGCGGCTACATCTTTGGCGTGGTTGGCCGTGTTCACGCTCTTGTCGATCGCTGCGATCTTCCCATCTTTGCCGATAATGAACGTCCAACGTGTGGCAGTCTGCTTGCCCGGCGCCAACACTCCGAACGCGCGCGCGGCCTTGCCCTCGGGATCAGCGAGAATCGGGTAGTCTGCACCGACCGACTCGGCGAATTTCGCGTTCTTCTCTTGGGTGTCGCAACTGGCCGTGAAATAAGCCACGTCGTAACGCTTCAGTTCGTCGCCGTCTCGAGCGAACGCCTTGCACTGAGCGGTGCAGCCCGGGGTGAACGCGCGCGGGAACCACGCAACAACGACCGCCTGTTTGCCGCGAAAATCGGCCAAGCGGTAGGTCTTTCCGTCACTGCCAAGAAATTCGACGTCCGGGGCTGCATCTCCAACCTTCAGTTCGACCACCTGTTCCACATCGTTCTGCGCTGCCATAACACCAGCCTTCATCAAAATCGGAATCGCGGGAGAGGCATAACTCGCCTCAACTGCCGCAAGGACTGCAACGCCGCAAGCCACAGCCGCAAACCACAACTGTTTCGAACTCCGCATAATTGTTCGCTCCGATAATCGAAACGGATGCCCGCCTTGTTCGCCAAGAACACGCCACGCCGGCTCGGACCTTCCGAGAACCGACGTATTCTAACTCGGCAGACAACCCCGCACCCTCAAACGGCAGCGGCTAAAAGGTTTAGCGATTGCGGACACTCGCCGCAAAGACCGCCGACAACGGGAGTCTGTTTCTACGATCGACGCGACGGTGGCCGCCTCGTTGCGTTTGCAGCCGCTTTCGTTCGTTGGGGAGCGATTTTGGAACGACCAAGGGCCGCGTCGAGAACCAAGCGGCGCGAGACGGCCGAGCGGTCGGCAGACCGCTTCGTCCCTCAAGGCAGTTCTTCGGGCCGATGCCGGCCTTGCCTGCGCTGCGAAAGGCCCGGGGTGAGAAACCCGCGGGAGAGTTCGGCAAACGAGGATCAGCCGACTGCTACCAAGGCGTTTCCATCAGGTTGACGATCTGCTGCGCGATGCGCCGAATCGACTCCTGCTGGGCCGTGGCCACGCTCTGTCCCACCTCCGGCACGAGGTTGGCCGAAGCGCTGATGTCGGTCACCTCCGGGGGTAGAGGTATAGTCAGCTCGTCGCGCAAGAGAGAACCGCGACGATCGACCCAAGTGACTTGTACCTGCAATCCCACCTGCAACTCGCGAGGATCGCCGGTCAGCGTGTTGACCAACACATTCTTGCGGTCGCCCACGATGCGGCCCGTCAACACGCTGTCCGCGTTGTCGTTGTTGGCCAGTTTGTACGGCGTTCGCCGCTCGATCTCTTTGCACACGGCTTCAGTCAGCCGCTCGCCCAAATGCCGGCGGAGACTATCCGATTCGAACATCGGCACGTGAACCGTCTGGATGTCGGGCGGAAACAGTCCCCGGTTGCCAATCTGATAGCCCGCACAACCGACGACCGCGCCCCAAAGGGCCAAGCCAGCGGCGAGAGCGACGCACAGAAGCCTTCGTCGAGACAGAAACCGATCGGACGATCGCCGCGACGGCGCCCGGCCGCTTTCACCCGAGAGGTCCGCATCGGCCCCGCCGGGGCAGGCGACGCCCGGGCGCATGCCGTCCCTGTGTCGGCGCAACCCAGCCCGTACGGCGCATCGGGGGATCAATCGAGTAGTCATTCCGGATCGCCCAGCAGGCGGGTCAGCCATTGGAAGTGGTTCTTCGGCACGTCGGGCTTATCGCGAATCGCCTCGTAGCGTTGCTTGGCCCGGGCGGCCGTCTGAGTCAACGGATAATCCCGAATCACGCTCTGGTAGTAGTAGCGCGCGGCGCCGTAGTAGAACTTCTTTTCGTAGTATTCGCCCATGGCGTAGTCGCGCAGGGCCTTGTTTTCTGCGATCTCTTTCGACGCTTTCAGCACATGCTCTTTTTCTTTACCCAACTCTCGGCCGAACTGGGTCAGCGTTTGGCGGGCGATTTCATCCGCGTCGGCCAACGGAGTGCCGTCGTAGTCGGCGCCGTCATAAACAAGCTGCTTCGACTTGAGTCCGAGCAAATGGGCCTCTTTTTGGTGCTTGCTTTGGGCGAAGTCGCGGCGGATGCGGTCGTACTGCCAAGCGGCGTCTTCATACTTGCCGCGAACGAAATAGGCGTTGCCGGCAGCCATCCAGGCGTCGTCGGCCAGCGGGCCGGTCGGGTCGTGCAACTGGACGCGTTGGTAAGCGTCGATCGAGTGCCCGAACGTGTCGAACCACGGCCGCGTCCGATCGGTCAGGTTGGGCACAAACGGCCACACGCGGTTCTTCGCGTCGCTCTGCTCCCAGTAGCGACCGATGGCGAATTCGCGCTTAACGACGGTGTCGAGGTAGCGCGAATTATCGTACTTCTTGAGCAACTCGCCGTAGGTGTCGTGGGCCTTGGCGTACTGATCGCTAAAGAAGTAGCTTTCGCCCAGCATGAACATCGCGTCTTCTTCCAACAGCGAATCGGGCCACCGGGCTGCGGCCGTCTTGAATTTTTCGGCCGCTTCACGGTACTTCTTCGCCGCGAAGAGTTGTTCTCCTTCCTGAAACGCCTTTCGCGCAATCTTTTCGTCGGGACCGAGTCCCACGGTGTTCTTCAGACTCTTGAAGATGTTTTCCGGAGCAAGGTCGTCGGGCTCGAAAGAGCTGGTTTTCTTGGTGGGCGGAGGAGATTCAGGAGCCGGCGGCGGATAGACCTGCCGAGACGGCGCGCCGCCCGAGGCGATCGAAGCGCGAGGGGCCGCCTCGCTAAGTGCCGGCATGACGGCCGACGCCTGCCGCACTGAGTTGGCCCCGGCCGCATCGCTCGACGGCCACGAGGTGGCCACCGGCGCGGCCGCCGACGGATCGGTCGCAGTCGGACTCGGTTGCGCGGCGGACGGCACGTTGCGTCCCGCGTTGTTCTTGCCAGTCAACAGCGGCCAAAGCCAGCCGTCTTCCGTCTGTTCGCCGGACGAGACCTTGGCGTCGGTCGGAAAAGAGCGTTGCGCTTGAGCAGGCGCCGGCGGCACCGAGGCGCAACCAACCAACGCGCAGTTCAATAATGCGACAAGCCAGCCGCGACGCGGTGTGAAGAGCATTCCCGACTTCCCTGTCTTGCCATCGCCTTCGATGCATCCGAGCCGAACGGTTCGGCCCATCATCGTCCCGTACGACCACCGCTCAACGCAAGAATCGCTGCAACGGATGAAGACCGGCCCGACGATGGTCCACGTTCATCCTGTCGCCATCTGTCCTATTTTTCGGACCTGCGTTGAGGCGATTTGTCTTGTTTCTTGCCGCACTGAGCGAACAGTGCGGCCATGTGATGGTGCATTCGAGTCCTTCGACCGATCAAGTGAGCCAAGTAGTTCGAAAGCAATCCTCGCAGCGGACCGGCCACCGCACTCGACATATCAACTGCGCGCCAGACTTCGGGGCGCGAGTCGGCTAACGCATCAAGCGTCTCCAAAACCTTCGGGCTAATGCTCGCCACCGCCCGTTGATCGGGCCGGCAACTCTCGCACAGCACTCCCCCGGCCTGAAGCCCGAAACTCACCCGTCCGCCATCGGCCGCCACGGCGGTCCCGCAACCCACGCAACAATCCAACGAGGGCATATGCCCCTGCAAACGCAAAGCGGTCAACTCGAAATGCGCGGCGCATCGGGCCGCATCGTCGCCGGCAGCCAAGCATTGCAGCGTTTCGTCGGCGGAATCGAACAGCGCGGGGTTCGGATCGTAGTCATCGGTCAGCACATCGAGCAGCTCGGCCACGTAATAGGCGGCATAGAGCGCGCCGAGCCCCCGCAGCGGAATCCGAAACCTCCGCAACAACTTGGCTTCCGTCAGCAAATCGAGGCTGTCGGCATGTTTGCGGAGGAAGACTATTCGACATAGGGCCAGCAGGTCAAGAGCAGACTCGAAGGGACTCTTCAGCCGCCGAGCCCCCTTCGCCAAAGCCCCTATTTTACCAAACTCTCGAGTGAACAGCGTTACAACCAGGCTGGTTTCGCTGAACTCCACGGTGCGAAGAACCAGGGCGGTCGCTTTTTCGCTCGGCATAGACGGTGGCCCACCCCAACGAGTCGATGCTGCTATTCGCGTTTGGCCGCCGGCGGCTGCGATGGTTTCGGCTTGTTCGGATTCCAAAACGTCTCTTCATCGGGCAAGGGCCCGGCCAGGGGCGGCGTTTCGAAGTATTTTCCGTCGTCAATCAAACGCGGATCGCGTGTCCGTTCTAGTTCGGCCAGCAGACGGTGTTCCAACGACTTCTTCACTTGCGAATAGGCGGGATCGTCAGCCACGTTTTTCGTTTCGTGCGGATCGCGTTTCAAATCATACAGCTCGTACCGAGGCCGCTTGCCGTAAACCCATTCGAAATGAGCCCGCCACTGTGGGTCGTTGCGATGGAGCACCATCCACGCCTTCGTGGGGCTTGCGTCTTCGTCGGGAAAGGTCACCCGGGTATTGGAAACGAGTTCCTGAAGGGTCGGAGGCTGATCGCCATCCAATCGATACGGGTCGCCCAACGGCCAGCGATCGGGCTTGAAATTGACGATCAACACATGGTCAGCCGTGCGAATCGCCCGCTGCGGGTATGGGCTCCGATCGGCGCGAGCAATGTCCACATGTCGCTCTCGGCCGGTAAGCACGAAATCGCGAGTCGGATCGACCAGCCCCGTCTTTTCCGCACGGAGAACCGGCCAAAGGCTGCGGGCCGTCATCACCTCGGGCACGGCAACGCCGCCAGCTTCCAAGAAGGTCGGCGCCAAATCGGCCAAGTTCACAAAGTCGTCAACCACGCGGCCACCGCGAACGCCCGGGCCGACAATGGCCAGCGCTACGCCCGTGCCAAAGTCGTACAGGTTGCACTTGCCGCGTAAGAAGCCGGGGGCGCCGTGGTCGCCACTGATGACGATCAGTGTTCGATCCAGCTCGCCCAACCGCTCCAGTTCTTCAACGATCACGCCAATCGACGCATCGAAGGCCGCGGCCTCGCCGAGGTAGTCGGCCAGGTCTTCGCGAATTTCGGGCACGTCGGGCAAGTACGGGGGCATTTTGCCTTGAAGGCTGTCGGGATCGATCCCCCACAGCGCTTTGCCGCTGCCGCGGGTCCATGCTCGGTGGGTGTTCGTCGGCCCAAACCAGTAACAGAACGGCGCCCCGGCCGGCCGCGCCGCCAGAAAATCGCGGAAGTTCCCTCGCACTTCGGCGTAGAGTGCCTTCTTCGCCTCATCGGGCGTTTTGCCTTGTTCCACCATCTTCGTCGCGTTCTGCGAAAACTGGTTGAAACGGCGGCCGGCCTTCTCGTAAGCGAACTTCTGCCCGCCATAAGGAGCGTCGGCCGGTTGGCCGGGACTCCAAACCTTGAACGTCTTGCCGATGTGGTAGCCCGCGTCGCGCAACAGCAATGGATAGGAAGGAATCGACTCGTCCCAGATCGCGCCGCGCAGAATCGCGCCGCGGCCGGTGCGCCAGAAGTACTGCCCCGAAAGGATCGCGCTGCGGCAAGGAGTGCACGACGGCGCGTTGACATGGGCGTGGCGGAAGAGCACTCCTTTTCCGGCCAAACGATCGAAGTTCGGCGTCTTCGCCGCGTCGTTCACGCCGCCCGGCCCATCGAGCTTGGCATACGCCCCGGCGTGGCGCCCCCAATCGTCGGCAAAAAGGAAAACGATATTCGGCCGCTCGGCCGCAGTGCAGACCGCGGCGCCTTTGCCGGCAAAGAAGCCGGCGAACAACGCAGCGATCGATGCGATCAACAAACAGTGCCTTGGCTTGATCATCGGTCATTGCTCCTGAGGGAACAGGCGAATAATGCCGCCGGGCCGTAGGTCGCCTCACTTCAATTGCGGCTTGCCCGGAACCACCCCGGATTGATGCTCGGCGACGGCCTGACGAATCTGCACGATCACCTCGGGATGGGCTGCGGCCACATCTCGCTTTTCGGAAGGATCGCGTCCCAGATGAAACAACATGGGCGGTTCGTGTTCCTCGGCCTTCGGCGGGCCGTAGCCGGGCTGAGTGCGAAAATGAGCTTTCCATTGGCCCAATCGGGCGGCAAAGAGCTGGTCGCCGCGATAATAGAAGAAGGGGCGCTGAGGCAGCGACTTGCCTTCGAACAACAGCGGTGAAAGATCGACGCCGTCGATGGCCACCGAATCGGGCAACGCCCCGCCGGCCAACCGCAGCGCTGTGGGGAACAAATCCATCGCGTTGGCCAGCTCCGATGTGACTCCGGGGCGAATTCGGCCGGGCATCCAAGCGATTCCCGGCACGCGCATCCCGCCCTCCCAGGTGCTGCCCTTCCCTTCGCGGAACGGGCCGGCGCTGCCGCCCTGGTCGCCCATCACCAACCAAGGCCCGTTGTCGCTGGTGAAGAAAACCAGCGTTCTTTCGGCAATGCCTTCGCGCCGAAGCGCATCGAGCACTTGCCCCACGCTCCAGTCGATCTCTTCCACCGTGTCGCCATAGATTCCGGCGGGGCTCTTGCCCTTGAACTCCGCCGACGCGAACAGGGGCACATGCGGGAAGGTGTGCGCAAAGTAGAGGAAGAAGGGACGATCCTTCCACTGGCGGATCAGCCCGACCGCTTCCTCCGTATAGCGCCGAGTGAGCGTGGTTTGATCGGCCGGGCGTTCCACCACTTCACCATCCCGCAGCAAAGGCACGTTCCAGCCGTCGCGCGGCGGATCGGCCGAACCCGACGCGCCGCGCGGCAGATCGGCGCGCCCGTCCATGTCGTTCGAGTAGGGAAGCCCGAAGCTGCGGTCGAACCCCTGATCGAGCGGCCGTGCGCCGGGATGAATACCCAGGTGCCATTTGCCGATGTGCGCCGAGGCGTAGCCGAGCGGTTTCAGGGCTTCGGCGATAGTGATTTCCGACGGTGGCAGCCCGCCCTCCGAGTTGGGAAACAATACCCTGCGATTTCCGCACATTCCGCTGCGGATGGGGTAGCGCCCGGTAAGCAGCGCGGCCCGGCTGGGGGTGCATACCTCGGCGGCCGAATAGAAGTCGGTGAACCGCAATCCCTCGGCCGCCATCCGATCGAGGTTCGGCGTGCGAATCGTCGGCGAGCCGTAACAGCCCAAATCGCCGTAGCCGAGATCGTCGGTGAAGATGACGACGAGATTCGGCTTATCGACGCTCGGTGTTTCCGCAGCGGCGGCAAACGAACAAACGACGGCCAGCGTCCAAGAGATCATCGCGGCCGATCCGGCACGTCGGAACCAAAGCGTTCTCATGGAACCTCTCCGCACTTCAGACGCATTGCAACAAGGGAAAGAGGAGCTACTGCGGGATCGGATCGTCGCTTTTGATCGGCTGGCCTTCCCAAACGGCTTCGCCCGACGCCCGGTCGTACGTCAGCACCCGATGCGCGCTGCCCGGCGCCGGCGGACGATCGATTGCCGGCAGCCAGCGCTTGTGCTCGGCAACGACATTGGCGAACTCGGGCCGCCCGGCCAAGTTGGTCCACTCATGCGGATCGGCCTGCATGTCGTAGAGCTCTTCGCTCCCGTCCGCATAGCGAATGTATCGCCATCGAAAGCTGCGGACCGCATGGTTGCCCTGATTGTGGCTGGTAATGGCGGGGCGCTGGCGGACCGCTTGAGCGTCGCGCAACTGCGGGCCGAGCGTGATCCCTTCGAGGTCGTCTCGCGGCTTCACACCGCACAGCTCGATGAGCGTCGGATAGATATCGAGCAACTCAGCCGGTTGCGCGCATCTTCCGCCGGCGGCGACACCCGGTCCGGCAAAGATCAGCGGCACGCGGGTCGATCGCTCCCAAAGCGTATTCTTGCCGGTGATCCCTTTTTCGCCCAAATGAAACCCGTTGTCGCCCCAGACGACGACCACGGTGTCTTTCGCGCGGTCCGACTTCTCCAACGCATCGAGAATCCGTCCGATCTGAGCGTCAACGAAGCTCGTGCAGGCCAAGTACGACCGCACCAGATTGCGCCATTGGTTATTCTCGCGGACCCAAGCCAGCCGTGGCTCGGGCAAGCGCCAATGCAGATACCAAGAGAACCGCGGCGTGTCGTTGCGGTCGTCTTCTCGAACGGGCGGCAGCAGACTGTCGTCGTCGGGATAGAGATCAAACCACTTCTGCGTGGCGTAGCAGGGCACATGAGGCAGAAAGAAGCCCACGGCCAGAAAGAACGGTTTGTCGCGAGGCAACGTATCGAGTTGCTCGATCGTCCAATCGGCGAGTTTGTAGTCTTGCTTGTCTTCGTCGCGATGCGGGAACACGCCCCAATCCATCAGCGGATGGTTGCCCATCGGCGTCGGCGGAATGAGTTTCTTCTCGGGTTTGACTCCGATCCCGGTGGGCGGGCCCCAAACGTCGAACTCGACCGCCCGCAGCGCCGGCCCGCCGGGACTGCCGTGGTAAATCTTGCCGGCAGTCAATGTTGTGTAACCGTGGGCTTTGAAGTGCTGCGGCAACGCAACGCGGTCGCGCAACTCGGGCACCGACCGGAACCATGGCGCCAGCCCATAAACCCCAGTCGTCGTGGGCCGGAGCCCAAGCATCAGACTGGTCCTCGAAGGATTGCAGAGCGGTGAGTTGACATGCGCGTTAAGAAACGTGGTGCCGCGAGCAGCCAAGCGGTCGAGGTGCGGAGTTTTCGCGACCGGGTGACCGCCCAGATGGCCGATCCAGTCGTTCTGATCATCGATGGCGATGAAAAGCACGTTAGGCCGTCGCGGTTGTTCGGCGCCAATGGCCGACCAATTTGCCAGCCCGCTTACAACAGCGCTCAGTGCAATGAACAATCGCATCATGGCGTCGGCTCGATGGGGTTTGGTTCGGTGTCTTCAGGATCGGCCCAGCCCGCCTTTGGCTTCTCGCCGCGCGAGTAGCTGTCGTAGAAACCGGGCTTCGAGGCCGACGGATACTTGTCGAACATGTCGCCGCGGCCGAACATTCGCGGGTCGTCTTGCCGCTTCAGTTCGCCGGTCATGCGTTCCAAGAGTTCTCCCTTGACCTTGGCCAGCGCCTCGTCACCGGCCCGGTTGTTCACGCAGTCGGGATCCTGCCGCAGGTCATAAAGTTCTTCGGCCGGACGCATGCCGAAGCAAAGCCGCCAGTGGAGATTGCTGCGGTCGGCTCGGCCTTGCCGCAAGATCAACGTCTTGGTCGGGCTCGAGTCGGTGTCGAGGTAGCCGGTTTCCGGATTGCCCGCCGGCCAACGCGTCGGTTCATAATTCCGCAAGAAGAGATAATCGCGCGTGACGATGCCGCGGATCGGGTAGCCCCAGTCATGCGGACGGCCAACGTCGGTTCGCTCTTTGCCGATGAGCACGTGATCGCGATTCGGGTCGATCGAACCGGACGTGTCACTTTCCAGCAACGGCCGCCAGCTCTTGCCGATCATCGGCTGCATCCCGCTGGCCGCAGCATCGATTCTCGCATAGTCGAGCACCGTCGCCGCCACGTCGGTGAAATCGACGAAGTCGTCAATCACCCTTCCCGAACGCGCTATTCCGCCGGGCCAACGAATTGCCAGCGGAACATGGTTCGAATCGTGGTAAGCGTAGCCCTTCACACGGGGAAAGGGCATGCCGTGATCGCTGGTGACGATGATCAACGTTTGATCGAGCAGCCCGCGCTTTTCGAGTTCGTCGATCATGCGACCCAGGTGACGGTCGAAGTGTTCGACCTCGAAGGCGTAGTCGAGCATGTCGTGGCGCACTGTTTCGTCGTCGGGCCAGTAGCCGGGCACCCGATCGACGTCGGCCAATTTCTTGCCGCCCTGCTCGACGCCCGACCGATACTCGTACGAGCGGTGCGGCTCGAGCGCCCCATACCAAAAGCACCACGGCGCGTCCTTCGGAGCGGCATCAAGAAAATCGACGAAGTTGCCCGCGTAGTCGTTGTTGCTGATCTTGGGGGTTGGGGGCGACGCTTTGCGGGCATTGTAGGGCGTTCCCGTCAGACGGCGCGGCCGCCCGGCCGCGTCGTTGGCAATACCCGGCGCCCATCCCTTTGCCGTGCAGCCCACATGCCATCCTCGCTCGGCCAACACCTCGGGCCATGTCTTGAACTTGGCGGGAAAGTACGGCTGATGATTGGCTGCTTCTTCCAATTGCCAAAGCTGCCGCCCGGTGAGCAGAATCGCCCGCGACGGCGCACACTTAGCCATTGGGGTGTATGCCCGCGTGAAGAGCAGGCCCTGCTCGGCCACACGATCGAAGGCCGGCGTTTTGATCCACTTCGTGCCGTACGCGCCGGCATGAACGCTCCAATCGTCGGCAATAGCCAGCAAGATATTCGGGGGACGTTGCTCCGCAGCCTCGGCGTCGGCCGCCCCCTCCAACAGCGAAACGCACAGCGTAACGGACGCAAGAAGCTTTAGAAACCATTTCATCGCAACTGCTCCCAGTCGGAATGGACAAAGTCCACTCTAGTTGCGCGTGGTCGCCCGCGGTTGCCCAACAGGCTGCCGGATGTTCCGCGCCGGCGCGGCGCCGTAGGCCTCGGGCGGCACTTGGTCGAGGGGCGGGGCCTTGCACTGGCGACGCAGTTCTTCCAATTGCGATCGCAATTCCTTCACCGTCGCCGCGTACGCCGGATCATTGATGAAGTTCTTGGTTTCCCGCGGATCAACATGCAGGTCGTAGAGTTCCCATTCGTCGAGGTCGGGACGGTAGTAATGCACGAGCTTGTAGCGCTCGGTCACTATCCCGTAGTGCGGCCGAACGCGGTGCGGCTGCGGAAATTCGTAGTAGTGATAGTAGAATCCGGTGCGCCAGTCCGCCGGCGTTTGGCCTTTCAGAAGAGGCACGAGGCTGCGGCCTTGCATGTCGTCGGGCGCCGGAACCCCGGCCATATCGAGAAACGTCTGCGCAAAGTCGAGCACCGAAACAAGCTTGCTCGTGGCGTCGCCCGGACGAGTTACCTTCGGCCAACGGACGAGCAGCGGCGTCGTCAACGATTCTTCCAGAATCCACCGTTTGTCGAACCAGCCGTGTTCGCCCAAGAAGAAGCCCTGATCGCTCGAATAGACGACCACCGTGTTCTCGGTCAGCCCCTCGTCGTCGAGATACTTCAACAGGCGCCCCACGCTCTCGTCAACCGCCTTGATGCAGCCGAGGTAATCGTGCATGTAACGCTGGTAACGCCATCGCACCAGGTCTTGACCGCTGAGGTTGGCCTGCCGGAATTTCTCGTTGCGCGGTTCGTAGTAGGCGTCCCATTCCCGGCGCTGCTCGGGCGTCAGGCTTGGAGGAGCGACGAGTTTCGCGTCGCGATCGGTGAACGTCTTGGCCAAGGTCATGTCTTGATCGCGCCAGGCCAGCCCGCGGCCGTTCCCGTAATCGTCGAAAAGCGTTTCCGGTTCCGGATAGACGCGGTCGTTGTCCCAACCTAAGTGCCGCAACGCGGGCGCCCATTCACGATGGGGCGCCTTGTGCTGACTCATCAGCAGGAAGGGCTTCGAACGGTCGCGGTTCTTGAGCCATTCGATCGACAAATCGGTGATTACGTCGGTAACGTAGCCCTCGTGCTTGACTCGCTCGCCCCCGCGAATCATCGGCGGGTTGTAGTAGATTCCCTGACCGGGCAAGATGTGCCAGTAGTCGAAACCGGTCGGGTCGCTCTCAAGGTGCCATTTGCCGACGATGGCTGTTTGGTAACCGGCTTTCTGAAGCAGTTTTGGAAACGTCGTTTGCGATCCGTCAAACGGCCGTCGCGGGTCGTTGCCGTAGAAACCGTTCAGGTGCGAGTACTTGCCCGTCAGCACCGTCGCCCGGCTCGGACCGCAAATCGAGTTGGGCACCAGGCAGCGGGTGAACTTCATTCCCTCGTTCGCCAAACGATCTATATTGGGCGTTTGGATCAATTTCCGCGACTCACCGTAGCAACTCACCGCCTGGGTGGTGTGGTCGTCGGAGAAAATGAACAGGATATTCGGTTGCGAGCGTTCAGCCGCTCCGGCAGCCGCGACGGTCGCGATTGCCGCCGTCCAGCACAACAGTGCGATTCTGGTCATGGCTTCTCAACAACTCCCTGCAATTGGGAATTCGGCCCAATGCGCCCTCTCAGGCGTGCGGGCCACTTTCCCTGTTCCGCGGTTTCGTTCCGTACTCCCAAGCGAAGCGGCGAGCATTGTGCTGCCGCCGATGCGATAAAGGAAGTCTATGGCCCCGTAGCTGCACGATGCAACAACAACGTTCGGTGGCGGTCCAGCCGGCCGCCACGGCGAAAGTTCGCCGTCACGCGGCTCAGCCGGCGGTCATTTGCCGGCCTTCTCTTCCGGCGGGGCCGATTTCAACCACTCGTTGAATTCATCCAGGGTGTAGAACGCCTTATGCCGATAGAGCAAACCTTCGGCCAGCGCGTTCGAATTGTATCGCCACGAGTCGCCGTAGCGTTTCATCATCTCGTTCAATTGGGCATCGAGCCGTTGGCGCAGCGAATCGCTGCCCGGATCATGGGCGAGATTGGTCAATTGATGCGGATCGTTTCGGTCGTCGAACAGAACCCACGGCGCATCCTCGAAGCGGGCATACGTATGCGACTCGGTCACAACTCCCCGCCAGCCTTGCGGCACCTGATCGCCCGGAAACGGAACGAACAGTTGCAAGAAGACGGCGTCGGGGCCCTTGGTCGTTTCCCCGCGCACCACCGCGGAAAGATTGGTCCCCTGCATTTCCTTGGGCGCCGACACGCCGGCCAACCCCAGGAGCGTCGGCGCCATATCGACGAAACTGAAAAGGGTGTCTACCGTTCTGCCCCGAGCTCCGCCAGCCGGCCAGCGAACGATTCCGGGCACGCGGGCCGATTCGTCGTAGGGCTTTCGCTTGCGCCGCAGCCCGTGATTACCCAGCATATCCCCGTGGTCGGAGGTGAACAACACGATCGTGTCTTCCTCTCGTCCCGTTTCCTTCAGCACGGCGAGCAGCCGGCCGACCTGATCGTCGATCGCCGTGATGGCCGCGTAGTAGGCTGCCAGTTCTTCTCGCCCGCCGGTGGCCACATACTCGCCGTCGGGCGTGTTGCGCGCGGGGCGGACCTCGCTGCCCGGCTTCCACGACGGCGGCATCGTCAGCTTCTGCGGATCGTAACGGCGCATGTATTCCGACGGCGCGCCGTAGGGATCGTGCGGCGGCCCCATCCAAACGGCCAGGAAGAACGGCTGCTGGCGGGGCTGACTGCGCAGGAATTCGACGGCGAAATCACACGACGCCTCGGGCTCGAACTTCCTGAGGACAATCCGCTCTTCCGTATCCCGAAAGTAATACGGCTGGAAATGATTGTGATGGCACTGGTAGCCCGCCCAGAACTCGAAGCCCTGCCGCCGCGGGCCGGGCGGAACAAAGCCCGGCGTACGCGGGCCGCCGTCGAGATGCCACTTGCCGACCATTCCGGTCCGATAGCCCGCGTCGCGCAACACCTCGGCGATCGTCACCTGGTCTTCGCGAAGCCGAAGATCATTGGCCACCATGCCGTTGCGATGCGCGTAGGCGCCGGTGAGCAGCACCGCCCGCGCGGGGCAGCACACCGGGGTGTTCGAATAGGTCTTGCGGAAGCGAATCCCGTCGGCTGCCAGCCGGTCGATATTTGGCGTTTGCACGTCGCCGTTGCCGTCGCAGCCCATCGCCGAGGCGCGCATCTGGTCGGGCATGATCATCAAGATGCTCGGCCGGCGCGGCGCCATTGATTCGGCGGCTGCGATTGTCGTTGCCGAATCGAAGCCCAACAAAGCAACGATGCCGCCGAGCACCGCACAATACGCCGACGATTTCATCACTGCTCCCCTGCCGCAAAGAGATGGAGAACCAGGACCATGCGAGCGCCGCGCCACCCCCGCAAGGCTCGCGGCTTCGCATCACAACCTGCGAAACCTTCTTGCTCCTGCCCAGTCGAAGCGTCCCCCGTCGCCCCTGCTCTCGGCGCGAGTGTCCATCGCATCGCTCGGCCAAGCCCCATCTATCGTCGAACCGCTGCTGACACGCCCGCTCGATCGGCCTGCAACGTGCACCCAACCGCTCAAACCGCGGCGACGCCTCCATTCAATCGGCGCCCCCCCGGGTTGCAAACGCCTATTGTTCGGAAGCAAGGGTCAACGTCAATCGCCGGACATCGGCAACCGACTTGCCGGGTACGTCGATCGCACGCAAGGTCAGCAGGCCGGCCCCCGGCGACAACGTCACTTCCCCCAATTCCATGGTGCGGAACTCTTTCATCCGGCTTTCGGCCGCAGGGCGCGCAATCGTGTCTTGGTTGTCGTACAGCGGCGGATCCCAAGCCTCGGCGATTCGGGCACGCACTCGGGCATCGCCTAAGGATAGCTCGATTGTCGCTCCAACATCAGCCTGGGCACAGGTGTAATCCATGCTCACTCGATAACGCCCGGGCGTGCGAACATCGACCAGCCAAACCATCCGCCCGTCCGTGTCGGTCCATTGAACGAAGTAGGAGCTGTTCGGGGCGCTCGAACTGCGTTTCACACCGCCGAGGGGTTGCCCGTCGCGCGCCGGCAGAATCGTAATCGGGAACTCGCGGTAGCCGACTCCGATGGGGCGAGGATCGATGCCTACCAGTTGCTCGACGCCCTTGACCGGCGGAACCGTGGTTGCCGTCCGCGCCGCAAGCACATCCTGCCGCCATTGTTCGGCCGCCTGCTTCAATTCCGCGGCCAATTCGGGCTGCCGCGGACTGATACTGCGTGTCTGTCCCGGATCGGCCGCCAAATCAAACAATCGCCCCTCCGGATCGAGCCGATGTGTTTGCGACCGCACGCTGATCTTCTGATTCCAGGTGGAGAAGATGAATCGCGCAGGCCACCGCCCTTCGCGGCCGAACAGCAACGGCGAAAGATCGAGGCCGTCGAGCGGTTTCGCCTGCGGCAAAGAAACACCAGCCAACGACGCCAACGTGGGAAACAGATCGATCGCGCCGGCAATCTCCGGCACGGTTCGTCCGGCGGGCAGCCGGCCGGGCCAACGCCAGAAGCACACCGAACGCACCGAGCCTTCGTCGACTCCGCCCTTTTTCCCTTTCATCCCGCCGTTGAACCGCCAAGTGTTCGGGCCATTATCGGAGAAATAGACGACGATAGTCGATTGCTCCAGGTCGAGCCGTTTCAACAGGTCGAGCACTCGGCCGACGTTGGCGTCCTGGTTCTCCATCATCGCCAGCGCGCAGCGGGTTTGATCCTGATCCTCTTCTTCGGGCCGCGTTGCGCGCTGGTCGATCGGCCGGTCGCGGAACCGCCGCCAGTACTCCTCGGGCACGGCCCAGGGCGAGTGCGGCGTGGTGAACGGAATGTAGCAGAGGAACGGGCGGTTTCGATTCCTCTCGATGAAGTCGATCGCGCGATCGGTGCAAACATCCACGATGTAACCCCGGGTCCGCACCCAGCGGCCCCGGCTGTCTTCCAACGGCGCGTCGAAGTATTCGCCCCAATGTCCGGCCGTGTGGCCGAAGTACTCGTCGAACCCGCGGGCCACGGGATGAAACGGCCATTGGCTGCCGTTGTGCCATTTGCCGAAGCAGCCCGTGGCGTAACCGGCGGCTTTGAACGCATCGGCAATCGTCCGCTCGTCTTCATTAAGCCGCTCCTCTCCGACGGAAACGCCGTAAACCCCAGTGCGCGGATAATACCTTCCGGTAAGAAACTCCGCCCGCGTGGGAGCGCACAGCGGGCAGACGAAAAAGCGGTCGAGCGACACCCCATGCTGGGCCAGAGAGTCGATCCGCGGCGTGCGCACCATGCGGTTGCCCGAGTGGCTGTAGTCGCCCCATCCGGCATCGTCCGCAAGGAACACCACCACGTTGGGGCGCCGGGTTTCCGCCGTCTCGGCCGACAGCCCGCCCAAGGCGACTGGCGCAAGAGCCGCAAACGCCCTCGCCCACACCAACGCAAGGCGAAAGGTCTCTTTCATCGGTCTCTCCTTCACCCAGGTTGCGTTGGCCCGGCCAACGCGTCGGCGCTCGGCCCGGCTCCAATCGTGGGGCACGGCTCGTGGGGCACGGCCATCGGCCGGCCGAAAACGCGCCGAAGACCGGCCCATTGCGGCCCAGCTCACTTCGCCGTCGCGGGGGGCGTGTTCACCCCGGGGATCGGCACGGGGAACAACGGGTTCTCAACCACCTCGCGGCGCAACCACTGCTCGGCCTCGGCAATCAGCGGCGACTTTTCGGCCGCCAGGTCATTCTTTTCGCTGCGGTCTTTCGACAAATCGTAAACCTCCCACGACCCGGGTTGCTTGGTTTTCAAGTTGCGTCGGACAAGCTTCATGTCTCCCATCCGCAACGCAACCTGACCTCCGGACTCAGGAAAAACCCAAATCAACGGCTTGCGGCGCTCGAGCGACTGGCAACGCCCGGTCAACAGCGGCCAAAGGTTCTCGCCGTCAACCATGTCGCCACCGGGCTCGGCCAAACCGACTGCGTCGCACAACGTCGGAAACCAGTCGGCGAAATAGCCGGGCACATCGCACGTTCGCCCGGATGGAACTGCGCCGGGCAATCGCACGATGGTTGGCACGCGCAATCCGCCCTCGTACACGCTTCCCTTAAAACCGCGAAGGTCGGCTGTGCTTTCGAAAAACGTCGGATCGCCGCCGCCCAGGTGGAAACGACTTCCCTGGCGTCCCGGCGGAACCGGACCGTTGTCACTGGTGAAGACGACCAGTGTTCGATCAGCCACACCGGCCTTCTCCAGGGCCTGCATCACTCGCCCGACATAATCATCGAGTTCAGCAATCATCGCCGCGTAGCCTGCTCGCGGCCGCGGATGCGGCAGATAACCGTTCTCGCCGCGGTAAGGTTCGTCGTCCCATTCGGTCGGAAACCGCTCGACAATCGCCTTGGGCGGATGGATCGCCATGTGGATATTGATAAACGGCAGATAGAGGAAAAAGGGCCGATCTTTCGCCTCCGCGATAAACTTCTCGGCTTCGGCCATCATCATCGCCGGCGCATAGTGATCGCCGATCCAGTCCTCCATCCGCACCAGCCCGCTTGGTTGTTGAGCGTGCCCGGGAATCGGCTGCGCGTTTAGAGGAACCTTTTCGCCATTGCGCCACAGGTGCGGTGGGTAGTAGCTGTGGGCCACCGCTTGGCAGTTGTAGCCGAAGAACAGGTCGAAGCCTTTGCGGTTCGGCTCGCCCGAACTTCCCACCGGCCCAAGGCCCCATTTGCCCATGGCACCGGTGCGATAGCCTGCCGCTTGAAAGACCTGAACGATCGTTCGCGCTTTTTCGGAAAGCGGGTATTGCCCCTCGGAGTATTGCGGCAACGCCCGTTTGACTTCCAAATTGCCGCGAATCTCGGCGCGGCCGGTGTGCCTGCCGGTCATCAACACGCAACGCGACGGCGCACAAACCGGCGCGCCCGAGTAGTGCTGACTCAAGCGCATCCCTCTGGCCGCCAAGCGATCGATATTCGGCGTCGGAACCTTCTTCTGGCCAAAACAGCCGACCTCGGCCCAGCCGAGATCGTCGGCAAGGATGAAAACGACATTCAAACGGGGCCTGCCGCCCGATTCCGACGGATGGGCATCGGCGGCAACCGCCTGCCCCTCGACTCGCGGACCGCCGGCAACGACGAGGGCCAGGGCAACAACAAGCCAGCCTTTACCCGCCCAATCGAGCTTCCTTGCAGGTGGAACACCGAACGGCGTGGAAGGCAGACTCCCCCAAGACAGGTTTTTTGTTCGAATGTCGAAAAAGGACATGAGAAAACTCCTCGATAGCTTCGACAACGAACGATCGCGGAGGACGGAAAGCGATCGACACGGCGGGGACAGTCGTCGTGCGGCCTGCCTGCCAGGCATCAACGTATTGCAACAGGTCGGCCTACATCCTACTTCTGGCGATCCGCACTGTCCAGCAATCGCCCCAATGATCGTCACTCCGCGTTGGGATCGCCCTGCCGAAAGCCGATTTCTACCGCAAAGATTGCGCCATCAGGCACTTGTACGTCCGAGACAGCCTCGCTCGAATCATCTGCTCCTGAATCCGAATCTTCCCGCCGAACGAACGATTTGTCAGTTGCGCGGCCGAAAACGTTGTTGCAACGGCGCAATCGCTGCCAGCCTCGATTGCGGATATTCAGATCAACTTCGCCCAACCCTCGGCCTACCTCCAATTTCGCACGCGTTTTTTTGGGGGGCTTCGACATTTGCATTGGCCGTCGTGGGAAAGCAGAAAGCATGCGCAGCCCTTTGAACCAACGCTCGATCGGCTGGACTCGTAATTCCCAAAGCCGGTATGCGAGTCATTGAATGGTCAGAGACTACGGAACACTCACCAACTCCGAAAGAATTCCCTATGATTCACGGTCTCCAGCCACGACTCACTGAAAACGTCAATGGAAATGGTCGCCGACAACGACCGGCCATTTCGCCGACAGCGAAGGGCGTTGATCTAACGGCGATCGAAGATGCCGTTCGAACCATTCTTCGCGCCGTCGGCGAAGACCCCGATCGGGCCGGATTGCAAGAAACGCCTCGCCGCGTGGCTCGGATGTATCAAGAAATGTTTTCGGGACTTCAATCCGATCCGGCACGCCACCTGAAAGTCGTTTTCCCCGAGGAATACGACGAGCTGGTCTTGGTACGCGACATCAGTTTTACCAGCATGTGCGAGCACCATCTGCTGCCGTTCGGCGGTGTCGCCCATGTGGCCTATCTGCCCAACGGCTATGTTACGGGTTTGAGCAAGTTGGCCCGGCTTGTGGACGACATCGCCCGCCGTCCGCAGGTGCAGGAGCGGATGACTCAAATGATTGCCGACTCAATCGAATCGGAGCTTGGGTCGTCCGGCGTGGCAGTCGTAATTCAGGCCGAACACTCGTGCATGTCGATCCGCGGGGTGAGAAAGCCCGGCAGCCTGACGGTAACAAGCGCGTTGCGAGGCGTGTTTCGAACGAATCCGGCCAGTCGCAGCGAGGTGATGTCGCTGGTTCTCGGAGGCGCTCGCCGATAGACTTGCTCTTGTTCAATGGCAGCGGCCTGGGGCTTCGCTTGAGCCTCGACAGCCCAGCGAGCGTCGGATCGAAGTCCGATCTGATGGGATCAGCTTTCCGAACAATGTCTCCGGCGCTGCGATGAACAACAATCGACTTTATAGAACCTGTTCATCCCGCACTGATTACCGAAGGGACTTCCAATGAAAATTGCGATCATCGTGGGCAGTCACCGCGTCGATTCGGAGTCGGGCCGTGTTGCGGCTTTCATTGACCAGCGCATCAAAGCGCTGACGGATGGCGAAACGTTTCTCTTTTCGCTGGCCGGCAATCCGTTGCCTTTGTGGGATGAAGGCGATTGGGGCGACGACCCCAAGTGGCAAGCCGCGTGGAATCCCGTGGCCCGCCAGTTGGCGGAATCGGATGCCGTTGTCGTTGTCTCGCCCGAGTGGTCGGGCATGGCGCCGGCTGGGCTGAAGAACTTCTTTCTGCTCTGCGGCAACGACGTGTTGGCGCACAAGCCCGGCCTCATCGTTGCTGTTTCGGCAGCGCTTGGCGGCAGCTATCCCGTGGCCGAGCTTCGGATGAGCAGCTACAAGAACACTCGGCTCTGTTACATTCCCGAGCATGTCATCGTGCGAAACGTCGGCCGCGTGCTCAAGGGAGACGTTCCGGCGGACGATCACGACGCTGCGCTGCGATCGAGGATCGACTACTCACTGAAACTCCTGATCGAATACGCCAAGTCGTTGGCGTCTGTCCGGGCCTCCGGCGTCGTCGATCTGAAGGAGTTTCCGTACGGCATGTAGCTGGTGGTTCGAAATGTTGCGAGACGGTCGCCGAATCGTACTTCTCACTGGGGGCACCGGCTACATCGGCGGCCGCCTCCTTCCGCTGTTGACCCTTCGCAGCGGTATCCAAGTGCGATGCCTCGCCCGGCGGCCCGATCACCTGCGGGCAGCCATCGCGAACTTGTCTTCAACCCCGGAGGCAGCGGCCAATCGCTCGGCACATGTGGAAATCGTCGCCGGCGACTGCCTTGACGCCGAAAGTATGGCGCCAGCGCTGGAAGGCGTCGATGCCGCTTACTATTTGATTCATTCCATGGCCGTTTCGCAGAGTTTCGAACAGGTCGATCGCCAAGCGGCGACCGCTTTCGCTGCGGCTTCACGACAGGCCGGCGTGCGACGCATCATCTACCTCGGAGGATTGGGCGATCCGACCGACCGACTTTCCGATCATCTCCGCAGCCGGCACGAGGTGGGGCAGATTCTGCTGCAATCGGGCGCCGAGGTGATAGAACTGCGGGCGTCGATCATCATCGGCTCGGGCAGTCTTTCCTTCGAGCTGATCCGCGCATTGGTCGAACGCTTGCCCGTGATGCTCTGCCCAAAATGGGTCGCCACGCCGGCCCAACCGATCGCGGTCGAAGACGTGCTCGATTACTTGCTGGCCGCCCTCGATCTTCCGCCGCATGCCAGCCGAGTGTTCGAAATCGGAGGGCCGCAGCGCGTTTGTTACGGCGACATCATGCGAGAATACGCCCAACAGCGCGGACTGCGTCGGTGGATGATCTCTTTACCAGTGCTAACGCCCTATCTTTCGAGCCTTTGGCTCGGGCTCGTTACGCCGGTGTACGCCCGCATCGGGCGGCACCTTGTTGAAAGCCTGCGAAACCCAACCGTAGTCAACGATTCGTCCGCCATGCAGGTTTTTTGTGTTCGACCGCGCAACTTGAGCGATGCGATTCGCCGCGCCATCGCCCACGAAGACCATCAATTCGCCGAAACACGCTGGTCCGACGCGTTGAGCGCCGCCGGCCCGATGCCAACCTGGGGCGGAGTTCGCTTCGGCACGCGGATTGTCGATTCCCGAACGATCGACGTTGCCGTCCCGGCTCCGACAGCCTTCGATCCGGTGACTCGCATCGGCGGCTCGAACGGTTGGTATTTCGGCGACTGGTTGTGGCGCATTCGCGGATGGATCGATCTGCTGTGCGGTGGAGTGGGCTTGCGCCGCGGTCGGCGCGATCCGCGAAACCTGAGAGTGGGCGATGTCGTCGATTGCTGGCGCGTCGAACAGTTCGAGCCAGCGAAGCGTCTTCGCCTGCGGGCCGAGATGAAGCTGCCCGGTCGCGCTTGGCTTCAGTTCGAGGCTGACGAACAGGGCCCAGAAACGACCACCCTGCGCCAGACCGCCGTTTTCGACCCTGTCGGACTGGCCGGTCTGGCCTACTGGTATCTGTTGTACCCAGTTCATTGCCTGATTTTCGCGGGGATGTTGCGCGGAATCGCTCGCGCTGCCCAAGAGCGTTCGTCCGACGGCGTCGAAAAAGCAACAGTAGAAAGCTTCTGAACCGGGCAAGCGACCTTCAACGCCGAGCGGGCTTGCCACCGGCGATTCGAGTCGCGACCCAGCGGCCTTGTTGCATTGCCGATTCGCAAAGGCCATAAATAGATGCGCCCGGCTTCGAAACGACACCGCGTGCGCGGTAGAGGAACGCGCGAAGACAGCAACAGCGGCAAACGAGCGAAGTGCAGTTGCACCAACAGCACCAGCACCAACAGCAAAACGCGGAAGAAGAAGAGTAAAAGCAAGGAAAAAAGCAGTCTGATTCCCGGTCGTCGGGGCCGCAGCCAGTTGGTTACGTTGGGTGTTTCATCAGCATCGTTGTTCTCTCCAATAAGGAATCGGCGCAATGAGACGAGCGCGAACCCCTCTTTGCTAAGCGCCGAACTCAAGTTGTTTTCTCCAATAAGGAATCGGCGCAATGAGACCCGTTCTGCCGGCCATCGAGACACTCTTGGTTTTGATTGCTCTGTCAATGGAATCTAGTGGATCGCCCGCCCGGGGCGCAGAATCGCCATCGCTGCGGGCAGGCGCCGCGGCCGTCGATATCACTCCCCGGCAATTCCCGGTGAATATGCCCGGCGGATTCAACGAGAACCCGGCCGACGGAGCACATGACCCCCTGCATGCCCGCGCCCTGGTTCTCAGTGACGGCAATGAGACGTTGGCGTTGGTCGTAGTCGACACCCTCGGGCTTTCCCGCGAAACGGTCGACTCGGCCAAGGCCGCCATCGAGGCCCGTTGCGGACTAGCCCCAAATCGAATCCTTCTTTGCGCAACACACACGCATAGCGCGCCGCCGTCGGGCACAACGAGCGGGCCGGCCGAGGCCGTCGCCTATCACAAGGTTTTGCTCGACGGCATTGTGGAAGCCGCAGCGCAAGCGCACGCTGCCTTGCGCCCGGCGGCCGTCGGAGTCGGCGTGCATCCTCTGCCGGAGGAGGTTTTCAATCGCCGCTGGCATCTGAAGCCCGGCAAGATGCCGCCGAACCCGTTCGGGCAGTTTGATACGGTGAAGATGAACCCCGAGAACAACCCCGACGTGCTCGACCGTCCCGCCGGCCCGACCGATCCCGACATTACGGTTTTCTCGGTGCAAGATACAAGCCGGAAGCCGCTGGCCGTGCTGGCGAACTACGCATTGCACTACGTCGGCGGCACGCCGCGAGGCAAGGTGTCGGCCGATTACTTTGGGGAGTTCGCCCGACTGATGCCTTCACGCGTGAGCAAGAGCGACGGTTTCGTTGCAATGATGACCAACGGGGCGTCTGGCGACATCAACAATATCCCCTTTCTGACGACGCGGCCGCCGCGCGAGCCTTTCGAGCAAGTTCGCATCGTCGCGCAGAAGGCGGCCGACGCCGCTTGGCACGCCAGGCGATCGATCGAATCGCACCGTTCGGATCTGCGACTGGGAATGAGTCAGCGCGAAATATCGCTGCGATACCGCCGCCCAACTGCTGAACAAGTTGCGGCTGCCAAAGCGGTGCTTGCCATTTCCGATCCGGCCGAACTCGAAAAACTGCCCCGATTGGCCGAGAACTACGCGCGAAGGACGGTGGCCGCTGCCGAGCGAAAAGAGGAAGCGGCCGACGTCGTGTTGCAGGCTGTGCGCATTGGCGACTTCGCGATTTGCGCAATCCCCTTCGAAACGTTCTGTGAGATCGGCCTCGATCTGAAAAAACGGAGCCCGTTCCCCCGAACGATGATTATCAGCCACGCCAATGGCAGCACAGGCTACCTGCCCACGCCCGAGCAGCATCGGCTTGGCGGATACGAAACTTGGTTGGGCACCTGCCGCGTACAAGAGGACGCGTCCGTCGCGATCACCAACGAACTTCTGGCGATGCTCGCGGAATTGAAGAAGGCATATTGAAACTCAAGACAGAAACCCTGCCCGGCCGTCGGTCGGCAGGCCGTCGCCTGCACTCAGCAGCGCGATCGCCGCGCTGCGTCGATCTTTAGGATTATCGAAAGCCGCCCGACCAGCCCAGCGACTGCGAGAGCCGCTAGGTCATTTGCATTAGTCGGCGATCGCTGCGTGACGAGCGGCGGCCGCACGTAAGCCGGGCGCCGCATCGGGTTGCCGATGGCCGAAAGGGAGATTGTCGCCATGCCTGCGGTTGTTGGCCAAGACGCGCCGGATTTTACGCTGCCTGCCCTCGACGGAACGGTGTTCCGCCTTTCCTATTGTCGGGGCAGCGTGGTGGTGCTGTTCTTCTACCCCCGCGACGGCACGCCCTATTGCACGCAAGAGGCTTGCGCGTTCCGAGATCA
>JARKPK010000024.1 GCA_029975295.1 Thermoguttaceae bacterium
GAATGGGCTTGCGGCTGTGCTGTGGCTTGTGGGGAATCGCCGCTCGGATACACTAAGGCAAACTGCAAGCACATCATCGATTGGGCTGTGGCTTGTGGGGAATCGCCGCTCGGATACACTCAGGCGATTTCGCATCCGATCCGCTATTTGGCTGTGGCTTGTGGGGAATCGCCGCTCGGATACACTCCACCATTTTGTCGGGAAGAACCTACGGCCGCTGTGGCTTGTGGGGAATCGCCGCTCGGATACACTTCGCGTGCATCCGATTGCCGCGACACTACGCTGTGGCTTGTGGGGAATCGCCGCTCGGATACACTGGCAAGACCGTTGAGCCAGGCTTGCATCTCCGCTGTGGCTTGTGGGGAATCGCCGCTCGGATACACTGCCGCCAAGATCGTCGTTATCGCCGACGATGCTGTGGCTTGTGGGGAAGCGCCGCTCGGATACACTACGATTGCATTATACCCGATCGGTTATGTTGCTGTGGCTGGTGGGGACTCGCCGCTCGGATACACTGCGGACGAACTCACAGCGGACCAGATCGCGCTGTGGCTTGTGGGGAATCGCCGCTCGGAGACACTCGAGCGCCTTCGCCCACGTCGCGCAATCGCGCTGTGGCTTGTGGGGAATCGCCGCTCGGATACACTTGCATCAGGCGCAAATTGCTCCGGTGAAACGCTTTGCGATCCCTTCGGCCGCAGCTAAAAGAGCAACAGTTGTTTAGGAGGTTTTTCCGGAACACGACTTTTTAGACCGATAAAGCTCTCCATCTTTCCGAATTGCCGATCGGTGATCAGCAAGAGCCGCACATGGCCTTTTTCGGGAAGAACGGCGCGAATCTGCGCGCGAAACACGGCCGAGGCCTCCTCGCTGTCGCAGTAGTGGGCGTACACCGAATACTGCAACATCGAGAATCCGCGATTGAGCAGTTGCTTGCGGAACTGCGCGTAGGCCTTGCGGTCTTTCGGCGTTTTCACCGGCAGATCGAACATTACGACCAACCACATGCCGCGATATCCTGCAATGGTTCGTTCCCGGCGGGGCATGGCTTACTCATCCGGCGCCAAACTGGGGATGATCGGCGGTTCGGCCGGGTCGGGCAACGTCAGCCGATCGGCCTGACCGAGGAACACGGCCGCCAACGACGCCGCGGCGGCTGAAGCGGCCGCGAAAAGCGTGCTCTGCCGGCCGTCGAGCACAACGCGACCCAACAGCGGCGCGATCAACGCCCTTTTTACGCTCGGGCTCAGTTCATACCGCGGTCGACCGTCTTCCTCGCCGGCGGCCCGAATCGTTCCGTCGCGGACCGACCGAACCACGGCGCGATCGACGATCGGGCGGAACGGTTCCATCAGATCGTCGGCCAGGCAAAATGCGTTGCCGCGATGGTGATGATGCACGCCGAGCGACGGGTGCAAGCCGGCGGCGCAAATCGCCCGGCCGACGACGGCGCGGAGCACGGCGTAGCCGTAGTTGAGCAGCAGGTTTTCGTCGGCGAACTGCCGCTTGCGGCGGAAGCCGTCGCCGAAAAGGGCGGCCCAATAGCGGCGGGCGGCTCGGGCCTCGACGTTGGCCGGATCGCCCGAGCCGACGCGCGCGGCCAGCGCGGGCAGCCCGCGATCGGTTCCGACAAGCTCGGCGAGCACGGCGCCTTGAGCGCGGACCTTTGCGCGGACGATCTGTTTCCCAAGGCGTTTGCGCACCGGCAGAGGCGCGCGGGCTTGGGCGGCGAAGCGGGCGGCCTGCACATGGTGCCCGTTGAGCGGAAGCATCATTCCCACGGGCATCGAAGCGCGGTCGCAGGCCACCAGCGCCCCGCCGGCGGCG
>JARKPK010000028.1 GCA_029975295.1 Thermoguttaceae bacterium
AGGTTCAAACCGGCAACGATGTCCGCCTCTTCCCCCTTGGCCGTTAGCATGACGATCGGCAAATGAGCGGTCTTCGGGTCCTGCTTCAGTCGCCGACAAATGGCCAAACCATCGATGCCCGGCAACATCAAATCGAGCACGACCAGGTCCACGGGCTTCTTGCTGGTTACTTGAAGCGCCTCTTCACCCGAAGCGACGCCCGCCACTTGATAACCTTCTTTCAAAAGGTTGTAACTGACCAATTCCCGAATGTCGTCTTCGTCCTCGACCACCAGAATCGACGGCTTGATCATGGGATCGTTTTCCCCCAGTAAACCCAAAGGCCCCGTCACGGTCGCGTGCGGCACGCTGTAGGCCGGCCGATGCGCCGGCTCGCTGCTGGCATGGGCGTACGCCGACGATCGCAACGCGTCTTTCGTCGCTGGCACTGTTGTTTGAATCACCATCGACCTCCCGCCGGCGGTCCGGAGCTTCCGTACCATAGACGCTCTCGCCGCGGGAATCGCCGGCACACTTCCGCAACGGCAATCGCTCGACATAACGACCGTTTGACCGAGTTCCCATCGATCAAAACGCCGCAACGAGCTTTTTCTAACACGCTCACGTTAGGCTCGCGCTAGCATGTTGTCAGAGTTCGGTTCTCAGCCAAGAAACACCGGCGGAACGGTCGCAAGGTCGCCGCAAAGCGATGATCGGCTAAGGTTTACACCATCGCACGCCCCTTGCGGCGCGGCCCGAGCATCGCTGTCCAATGGCCGCTGGTGCAAGGCAGACAAGTTGGCTGCCCCGGCATATTGCCGACCACGCGCCCACGCCAGGGGCACAATTCATCGCGTCCGAGCGATCGGCCCGCAAGGGCTCCGAAGCGGCCTATGGCAGCAGCATAAGAAGAAGAACATGAAGAAGTTGCGGCCTTCAAACGATGAAACCGTGCGCAGTGCGCGCCGCCCGTGCATGCAGCGACGGACGAAGAAGATTCAGCCTGAAGCCGGCCCGATCGAACGAGAGAAGACGCCCGACGAATCCTCGGCATCCAGTGTTGTTAGCCGCGGCGGCGAATCGCAGCGTTGCACTCGCGCGCCCAGGCCGGCCGCAGCAGAGCAGCGGGCCATCACCCCTTGCGCGCGGCGGCAATTGCAGCAGCCCGTCCGCGACGAACGCGTCAGTGCGAACCCGAGCAATGCGACGCTCGTCGAGAACACAACCATGGCGGCCAAGATGGTGAACATGAGCGGTCATCCTTCGTCGAACGGTCGTTGCAGTCCCATCAGTCCGACTCCGCGGCCCATCGCCCACAACACCCGGCCCAAGGCGGTTGATAGCAACAGATCAAAACGCGATTGTGTACGGCCTGCCGCCTCAACACGCAAAAAGGCACTGAACTCCCTCGCCGGCAAGCGACCGTTTCTGCGACCATCTCGGTCATTCCGGAGCCCTATTTCGCACGGTTCACTTCGCAAACACAAGTTCAATTCGCCTCGGCCAACAACGCAGCAAAACCGGCCGTGGTTCGACATTCGAACCCGCCATCAACGCGAACGATCAACAGGACATCCAGCCCGTTTTGCTCGGCCGTGCGCATGGCCTGCTCGGGGCCGAGCACGCTCAGCGCCGTGGCCCAGGCGTCAGCCGTCATGCACGAGGAATGAATCACGCTGACCGAAGCCAGTTGATGATCGATCGGCCGACCGGTGCGGGGATCGATCAGGTGGCAGTAGCGACGCCCCTCGATCTCACGGTAATTGCGATAGTCGCCGGAAGTGGCCAGCGACGCTTGCCGAAGCCGGACCGCGCGAAAGACGGTGCGCGCGTCGGGACGCGGTGTCTCGATGGCAATCGTCCACGGCACGCCGGCGGCATTATTGCCCCGGGCTCGCACCTCTCCGCCAATCTCGACCATGTAGTTTTCCACCCCGGCCGCTTCGAGCACCTCGGCCGCACGATCGACGCCGAAGCCTTTCGCAATCGCCGAGAGATCAACCGAGCCCCCGGCAATCCGCCGGCGCACTCGCGGGGGATTTGTTTCCACGTCCACGCGTTGGTAATCCACCAGTGCCCGAGCCGCCGCCAACCGCTCGGGCGACGGAGAGGCCGCCTCGGCCGACGCAGCGCCTGGGCCGAACTTCCACAGCTTGACCAACGGCCCAACGGTAACGTCAAGGGCTCCATCACTGAGCCGACTGATGCGCAGCGCCTCGGCCACCACCCGCGCGGTGTCGGCCGACACGCCAAACCAATCCTCGCCGGCGGCATTCCATCGCGAGAGTTCCGAGTTCGGGTCGTAGGTGGACATTTGCCGATTGACTTCCATCAGGGCTTCGTCCACCAAGCGTTTCAACTGGGCAGCCGACACCTCGGGGGGAAGCTGCGTCAGCTTCACCGTATAGGTTGTGCCCATCGTTTCTCCGTGAAAGGCGACGGGGTCGGCCGAACGCCACGACGAGCGGATCAACCACGCCGACGCGGCGAGCAGAAGCACGGCCACCAGAGCCAACGACCCGCCCGACCGGCGCCGGCCGCTGTCATGCGCGCCAGTGGATTCAACGCGATCGCTGTTCGACATTTCAAGCCCTTTCGGTCGCTTCGGCAGGGCGCCGCGGCAGGCGCGTGCCGCCCGCGGCAGATCAACCGCCGAAATCGTCAAACAAGATATTTTCGCGTTCCACTCCCAAGTTGTCGAGCAATTGCAAAACGGCCTTGTTCATCATCGGCGGACCGCACAGGTAATACTCGCAGTCCTCCGGGGCAGGATGGTTCTTCAGGTAGTTCTCGTAGAGAACCTGGTGAATAAAGCCGGTCGGCCCGGTCCAACGATCCTCCGGCTTGGGCTCGGAAAGGGCCAAGTGCCATTGGAAGTTCGGGTATTGCTCGGCCAAGGCGTTGAAGTCGTCAACATAGAATGCTTCGCGGAGGCTCCGTGCGCCGTACCAGAACGAGATTCGCCGCCGCGATCCCCGCCGCCGCAGCAAATCGAACACATGCGAGCGGAGCGGCGCCATGCCCGCCCCGCCGCCGATGTAGATCATTTCCGCCTCGGTTTCGCGCGGGTGGAAGTCGCCGTAGGGGCCCGACACCAAAACTCGATCGCCGGGCTGAAGGCTGAACAAATAGCTCGACATGATGCCCGGCGGGGCGTCCGCCTTCTGCGCCGGCGGCAAGGCGATCCGCACGTTGAGCATCACCACCCCGCGCTCGTCGGGATAATTGGCCATCGAGTACGCGCGAATGGCCCGTTCGCGCGTGGCCATGCGATAGCGCCAAAGGTTGTAGCGGTCCCACTCGTCGCGGAACTGGGGATCGACCTGGAAGTCGCGGAACGACAGATCGTAGGGCGGGCATTGAATCTGGATGTAGCTGCCCGCTCGAAACTCGAAATTTTCCTCGGGCGGCAGTTCGAGCACGAGTTCTTTGATGAACGTCGCCACATTGCGGTTCGAGCGCACCGTGCACACCCATTGCCGCACGCTGAGGATCTCCGGCGGGATCACGAGCTTCATGTCTTGCTTGACCGCCACCTGGCAGGCCAGTCGAACGCCGGTGCGAATCTCCTTCCGCGACATGAAGGCCGCCTCGGTGGGCAGCACGTCGCCGCCGCCGGCAACCACTTTCACTTTGCATTGCCCGCAGGTGCCTCCGCCCCCGCATGCCGATGGCACAAAGATTTGCCGCTCGGCCAACGTATGCAGCAGCTTGCCCCCGGGCGAAACGAGCAACGTCCGCTCGGGATCGCCGTTGATTTCGATGCGCACTTCGCCTTGCGGCATCAGAAAAAGCCGCGCGGAGAGAATCAACACGACCAAGACCAGCACGATCAAGGTGAACATCGCGACGCCGGAAACGATTTCGATCAGCATGTTCGTCCCTTTCGCACTCGGTAATCGGCGCACGCCAACAATCTCGACTCGCCCCTGTTGCGGCCGGCCGTCGGCCGCCCGGGCGCCTGCCCTACAGTTGAATCCCCGAAAAGCACATGAACGCCAAAGCGATCAGCCCGACGGTGATAAAGGTGATCCCCAGGCCTTCGAGCCCGCCGGGAACTCGGGCGTAGCTGAGCTTTTCGCGCACGGCCGCCAGAACCATGATCGCCAGGGCCCAGCCCGCTCCGGAACCGATGCCGTAAGTTACGCTTTCGGCGAAGGTGTAGTCGCGTTCCACCATGAACAACGACCCGCCGAGAATCGCGCAATTGACCGTGATCAGCGGCAGGAAGATGCCCAGGGCGTTGTAGAGCGACGGGAAGTAGCGATCGAGCACCATTTCCAGAATCTGCACCATCGCGGCAATCACGCCGATGAAGCAGATCAACGAAAGAAACGACAGGTCGATCTCCCCCAGCCCAAATCGCTCCAGCGCGCCGGGGCGGAGCAAGTAGTGTTGCAAAAGGTTGTTGATCGGCACCGTAACGGCTTGCACAACCAGCACGGCAATGCCCAGCCCGGTGGCTGTGCCGACCCGTTTCGACACAGCCACATAGGTGCACATGCCGAGAAAGAACGCCAGCGCCAAGTTCTCGACGAACATCGAGCGAATCAGCAGGCTCAGGTGATGTTCCCACATGCGCAATACTCCTCTACGGCGGTGTCGATCAAACGGCCGCGTCGAGCGATCGCTTGACGGACCGGCGAGCGAACAAGCACGGCAGCGTCCGAAAGGCCCGCTTCGCTCGATCTTCGGCCGGCGCCCGCCATCGCGTTGCCTCTGTACGAAACGTTAGTGTTCTTTCACATATCCCCGTTGCCAGCGATTCAGCGCCCAAATCGCCATGCCGATCAGGAAGAACGCGCTGGGCGCAAGCAGCATCAGACCGTTGGGCATATACCAGCCGCCCTCGGCAATGGTGGGCAGCACGGTGAACCCGAGCAGTGTGCCGGCGCCGAACAACTCGCGCGTCGCGCCCACCGCCAGAAGAACGATGCTGTACCCCAGGCCGTTGCCCAAGCCGTCGAGCAGGCTCGCCCATGGCCCGTTTTTCATGGCGAACGCCTCGGCCCGCCCCATCACAATGCAGTTGGTGATGATCAGGCCGACAAACACCGAGAGCTGCTTGCTGATGTCGTAGGCGAAGGCTTTGAGGAACTGATCGACAACGATCACCGCCGAGGCGATCACGGTCATTTGCACAATCATGCGGATGCTGCCCGGTATCTGCCGGCGCAGAAGCGAAATGACCACGTTGGAAACCGCCACGACAAACGTCACGGCCAGGCTCATCGTCAATGCCGTCGAGAGCTTGGTAGTCACCGCCAGCGCCGAGCAGATGCCCAACACCTGCATCGCCACCGGGTTGTTGCGAAAGACGGGATCGATCAGCGGTTTCAATTGCGATTTCATCGGTGTTCGTTTTCCAACGATTCGAGTTCGTTTGGTGCGAGTCGAGCCCTCAACCGTCGCATCACGCGAGCGGATCAGCCAGCCGGCCGGGCCGAGCCATGTTCGGCATGTTCGGCGGGTGCGGCGGGTGCGGAGTTCTCCGCCCGAAGCCGTTCGAGCAGCGGGCCGAAGCCCTGCTCGCCCAGCCAGAATCGCAACAGGTTGGTCACTCCGTTGCCGGTAAGCGTCGCCCCCGACAGCCCATCGACCTGATGGACGGCGTCGGGCGAACCGGCATCAACGGCGCCCTTGACCACTTCGAGGCGGGGGCGTCCTTGGGCGTCGAACGCCTTCTTGCCGATCCACAGTGCCTTCCAGCGAGGATTATCCACTTCGCCACCCAGCCCGGGCGTTTCGCCGTGGGCGAAGAACGCGAAGCTTTCGATGGTGTTCAGGTCGGGCCCCAGCGCCGCCAGCCCCCACATCGTCGACCACAACCCCTTGCCGCGCACCGGAAGAATCACTCGTTCCAGCCGGCCGTTTTGGCGCAGCAGGTAAACCAACTCGTATCGCCCGCGGCGTTTCAACCCGGCCAAGTCTTCGGTTGGCGAAAGCACCCGGCTGGTTTTCGAATCGCGTTGGAAGGCGACGGAATCGAAGGTTTCCGGATCCATGCCGCCGACCGCCATTCCCGTGTCGAGATCGATCACCTGCGTTTCAATGCGGCCGAACAGCGCGTCGATGTCGGCCTGCGCGTTCTCATCGATCAGCCCGGCGGCGAGCAACACGTTCCGCTTGCGGTCCCATGCCCGGTTGCGCTCTTGCAGGGGCCGCAGGGCCACCGTTGCCGCCGAAACCAGCATCGAGCAGACCAAGCAGACGATGGCCGCGGTGGCCAAAGTGCGGAGAAAGGAATCGCTACGCATGGCGGAGGGCCCTCCGGCGAAGATGCGCCTGAACCACGTAGTGATCGATCAACGGCGCCGTTACGTTGCCGAATAGGATCGCCAGCATCGTCCCTTCGGGAAACGCCGGATTGACCACGCGAATCAGCACAACCATTGCGCCGATCAACAGGCTGTAAATCCATTGGCCGGTCGGCGTCATGGCCGCTGTCACCGGATCGGTGGCCATGAACACCAGCCCAAAGGCCAAGCCGCCGGTCACCAAATGCCAGTGCGGAGGCATGGAGAACATGGCGTTCGTTTCGCTGCCCAGCGCGAAGAACAGCGAAGCCAAGGCCATGGCGCCGATGAGCATGCCCGTCATGATCCGCCACGAGCCGATTCCCGTGGCCACCAGCACGATCGCCCCGAGCAAACAGGCCAGGGTCGATGTTTCTCCCATCGAGCCGGGAATGGTTCCGAGGAAGGCGTCGAGCCAGCCGGTTTGGGCCGTAACCGCCGCCATGCCGCCGGTTGCGCCGGCGCTAAGCGGCGTGGCTCCGCTAAAACCGTCGGCCGCCACCCACACGGCGTTGCCCGAGATTTGCCCGGGATAGGCGAAGAACAGGAACGCGCGGGCAGCCAGCGCCGGGTTCAGGAAGTTCCGCCCCGTTCCGCCGAACAGTTCTTTGGCGAACACCACGCCGAAGGAAATGCCCACGGCCACCTGCCACCAGGGAATGCCCGGCGGCAGCGTCAGCGGAAAGAGCAGTCCGGTGACGAAGAACCCCTCGTTCACCTCATGCCGCCGCAGCACGGCAAAGAGCACTTCCCAACCGAGGCCGACGGCCATCGTCACCAAATAGACCGGCGCGAAATAGAGCGCGCCGAGCAAAAAGTTGGCCCAAAGACTGTGCGGATCGTGCCGGGCGCCGAGGGCTTTCAGCACAACGCTGCGCCAGCCCAACGGAGCAGACGTCTGCTCGGATTGCGCCGCGCCCCGCTCAGCGGTCGCGTCCGCGTTCGGCCGTTGGCCGGCGTCGTCCGACTCGGCCGCAGATGTGCTCCTCGCGGCAAGCACGCGATGGGCCTGAAGCCCGGTGTTGTAGCAGGCCATGAGCACGCAAGGCACAAGCGCCACGAGCACGACGCTCATCATCCGCTTGTAGTCCATGCCGTCGCGGACGTGGCACGAACCGTCGGCGGTTTCGCCCGGCGTGTAGAAGAAGGTATCGACAACCTCGTAAACAGGATACAAACGCTCCAGCGGCTTGCCTTTGCCGAACAAAGAAGCCATCCGATCGAGGATGAAGCGGAGGGGTCGCATCGGGATGTCCTTTCGATCTGGGGGGCCGCCGAAACTTCCCTGCCTGGCGACGTCCGTCTGCTATTCCTCTATTCCTCCCGCTCAATCGCCATCAGCACGCGGCGAAGCATGGCGCCGTAGTCTTGCTTGCCCGGGCAAACATAGCTGCACAATGCGAGGTCTTCTTCCACCAGTTCCAAAGCGCCTAGCGCCTCGGCTTGTTCGAGATCGCCGTTTTCCAAAGCACGAAGCAAGAAGTTGGGCAACACGTCCAACGGCATCACCTTCTCGTAGCTCCCCACAGGAAACACCGCCCGACGGCCGCCGCCCAACGACGGAGTCATGGCAAAACGGCGATGGGCGGCCCATGCGCCCAGAGTGACCCCTTGCACCGAGTGCTTGTCGGCGCCGGGTCTGAGCCAGCCGAACAACTCGCGCGGGCCGGCGGCGGGCAACACGCTGATTTGCAGATCGTAGCGCCCCAAATAGGCCGTGGGCCCTTGGGCCGCGCGTCCGCCGAGCACGGAACCGGAAACCACGCGGTGCTCGCCGTCGGCCAGTTCGCCGTCGAGCAGTTGATTCAGCTCGGCGCCAATACGTGTCCACAACAGGCGGGGGCGAAGCACGCTGGGGCCACCCAGGGCGACCACCCGCTCGACGTCCAGCCGACCCGTGGTGAACAGCCGACCGATGGCCGCCACGTCTTGATAGCCGATGTGCCACGCCATGCGATTCCGGCCGGCCGGCGCCAAAAAGTGGATGTGGGTTCCCGGCAAACCGGCCGGATGCGGGCCGGCAAACGCCACCGAGGTCCAGCCGGCCGTATCCATGCCGGGAATCGACTCGCCGGGCCGCACGCACAGGAACCTCCGCTCGGCGCCGAGGCGCGCCAGCACGCGCAAGCCATTGGCGAAATCGGCTTCGCGTTCCGCCAGAACAACCTCGGGCCGGGCGCCGAGCGGGTGGGTGTCAATCGCCGTAACCAGCAACGCGTGGGGACTGGTCCGCGGCGACGCGATCCGACCGAAAGGCCGCGTCCGCAGCGAGGTCCAAAGCCCCGACATCAATAGAATGCGACGGACCTCGTCTTCACACAATTCATCGATTTCTCGGTCGTCGTAAACCGGAAAGCCAACGCTCTGATCGCCGGAAATCTCGATGACCAGCGAAACAAAACTCCGTTTCTCGCCGCGATTGATCTGGCGGACCACGCCCGCCGCCGGCGACGTGAACCGAACTTCCGGCATTCGTTTATCGGTCCAAAGCACCTGGCCCAACGCCACCTGATCGCCCACTTGAACCGCCAACGAAGGCCGCATGCCCACGTAGTCGGGCCCCACCAAGGCCACCCGATCCACGGCCGCCGCCGTTTCGATCCGCTGCTCGGGCTCGCCGCTGATGGGCAGGTCTAACCCGCGCCGTATCGTGATCGTTTTCGAGGCAACCGCCGCGGGGCGACGCGTTCGGAGCTTCGACGCCAGAATGTCGGACAGTACGGAAACGCCCCCCAATGGACGATGCATATGCGGCTCGCTTTCTAAATAGGACCGCGGAAAACGGACTGTGTCTCGATCGGCTCTGGCAGGCAAACGGCCGATTCGCCTCGCTCACGGCGGCAGGTCGGAAGGAAAGATCGCAATGTCGGAAGCCGGGGCCAATCGGGCACGGGTGCAAACAGTCTCGGTTTGCGCCCTCGTTCGCTTCCTCGATCGCGCGATCCTCTCTTTGGCGGGATGTTCAGGCAGGGAAAGGCAAAAGCACCATCACACAACAGGCAAGCCGGTTTCGCCTCAGCCGTCCACCGACTGCGAGGCGGCAGGTTCACCCGCCGCCGGCAGCACGAGCGACACATAGGCGCGATCAGCGTCGCACCGCGACTCCATCGCCCCCTGGCAGCGAGCCGACCAACGACGAACCAGCGACCAGCCCAACCCGGTCGCCAACAAGTCGCTCGTCGTTGCTGCCGAAGCAGCCATTGCCAAAGCCGGTGCTGCCGAAGCAGCGGCATCGTCGCCCGACTCAACCGCAACGACTCCTTCCGCTTTCTCGACAGCCAATTCAATCTGGACCATCGGCGGCGTCTTTGCGGCCGCTACTTGGGCCCGAAGGCAACCGCCTCGACGACCCAACGCGGCCAACTTCGAACACGCCACCGATAGGGCCAGTTCCCACTCGGCGAGTTCTCCCAGACCCCATTCCGCAATCGCTGGCGGGAGCTCCAGGCCCAGCCCGCGCTGTCGCGCTTCGCCCGCGGCGAAGTCGAACGCAAAACGCATCGCTGCGTTCAGATCGATCGGCTCTTGCCGTCGGACTCGGGCGCCAGCCTCAATTTGGGCTACCATCTGAAGATCCTCGATCCATCGACCAAACACTGCCGACGTATCCTGATGCAACTGGCGTGCCGAGGATTTTTCTTCCTCACCCCCCTCCGATGGTCTGGTCTCGCCCAAATCGATCCCATTCAGATCGCCGGATGCCCGATGCCGTTGCCACGCATCGGCCATCGCCTCAATCAGCAGCAATCGCGACGTTCGCCCCTCTGCGGCCAAGCGTCGGACCTGGCGCGCTAACACCAAACGCACAGCAGCCTTGCGCACTGTGTTCCGCAGTTCGACCGGCGTAAACGGCTTGGCCAGGAAGTCGTAGGCCCCTCTCTTGGCCGCAGAAACGGCCGAGTCCATCGAAGCGTAGGCGGTAATCATGACCGTCAGCAGACTTCGGCCCTGTTTCGACAACTCATCGAGAACGTCTAACCCACTGATACCAGGCATTTTATGATCAAGAAGCAGCAGGTCGATGCCGCCCACGGCAATCCGTTCGAGGGCCTGCTCGCCTGTTTCCGCCTGCTCAAGGACAAATCGGATGTCGCCCTCTATCTCCGGAGAAGACACTGTATAGTCGCTCAAGACACGCACGATCCCCAAGCGCATGCCCATCTCGTCGTCGGTTACCAGAACTCGTATCTCTTCCATCATCCCCTCGGTTGAGTCGGAGCAACTGTTGATTTCGGCGCTGCGCTTCGCCGGTGGCCGGGCAACGCCGGCGAGGCGAAAGCCGCCTGCGTTCCGGCTCGCCAAAAGCGTTCACCAAAACGCGGTGATCGGCGCGGAAGTCCGTCGGCGGACGAGACTCCTGCCCGTTCGCCCCCAGACGGATGTCAACCGCTTCAGACAGTGCGCGGCAGCAATAGGGTGAACGTCGAACCGGTCGGGCCGCGCGACGCTTCGGCGTTGGATTCCACACGAATCTCGCCGCTGTGCATTTTCACGATGCCGTAGGTGACCGCAAGGCCCAAACCGGTGCCCTTGCCCATCGGTTTCGTTGTGAAGAACGGGTCGAATACCCGTTTGAGATTCTCTTCGGGAATGCCGCAACCACTGTCGGCCACGCTGACGGCCACCCGGTTTCGATCTTCATGAACGCGAATGCTCAGCAAACCGCCTTGCGGTTCCATGGCTGCGATGGCATTGGTGATCAGGTTCGTCAATGCCTGAACGATCTGGTCGCGGTCGATCTCGGCCGTCGGATCGGTCAAGTCGCACGAAACGGCAACTTGGACATTGTTCGGAATCGGCAGACCGCGCAACGCCCGTTCCGGCAGCTCGCTCATGTCCACCGGAACCCGAACGACTTTGTTCTGCCGCGCAAAATGGAGCAACCCGGAAACGATGCGCTTGCACCGGTCAGCCTGCTCGGCAATCATCCGCAAGTCGTCGCGCAACCGCGGATCGTCGCACGAATCGGCCAGCAGATGCGCGTACATCAGCACAATACCCAGCGGGTTGTTCACTTCGTGGGCGATGCCGGCGGCCAACTGGCCCATGCTCGCCAATTTCTCCGACTGCACCAGCGCCTCTTGGGCGCTGGCAAGCTGCGCATGCGAATCTTCGAGCTCGCCGATGGCCCGGCGCAAATTGTCGATCGTCTGCGGAAGGCACATCTCGCTTTCCGCCAAACCTTTGAGCACGGCCACGGCATGTTCGCGGCAGGTGTCGTATCCGCAGGCGCCGCAATTCAACTCGTCTTCGGGCCGAGTTTTGCCCATTCGGGCCAGAACGGCCGCCAGTTCGTCGCCAGGCGGGGGGATGATTCGTTGATCGTCGGGCTGGTAGCGCCGAGTCAAATCCAGCTGGGCGAATCGCCGCATTTCTTCGGCCCAGCGATGCACATCGAGCGAAGCCATGCGGGCACGAACAAACTCCCGAACGCGCCGCCGGCGATTGAACAGCGGAAGCTGGTTCTCGATGCCGGCTCCCATAATGCAGCCCTCGCAGCAAAGCGCCTCGAGCAGGGCCGCGCCCAGGTCGCCCGAGGAAAACTCTCGAATCGCCTCCAACACTCGAACGCGCCCCTGCGTGGCCACCACCTCGCCGGTGAGCAGGTCCTCGCGGATATCGCCCGCCTGCAACATTCCGCCGCTGATGGGGAACAACGCGCCGGCCCCGGCATGCGGCGGATCGAAATCGTCGGGAACAACCGCATTGGGTTGAACGCCCCGCCGCGCAAACAACTCTCGCAGCTCGACGAACGTCAGCACCGCATCCACTTCGCCTGCCAGCAATGGGTCGGCCGCCTCCGCTTTTTTAGCGATGCACGGCCCGATGAAGACCATCTTCCACTGCGATCCGCGGCGCTTCCGCAACACTCGCGCCGCGGCCACCATCGGCGAAACCACCGGGGCCAAGGCCCCAACCATGTCGGGATGATAGCGCTCCACATACGCCACAACCGCCGGACAATTCGCCGCGATATGGCGGGCGTCGCTCTCGCCGTTGAGCAGTTGTTGGTAGGCTCGGGCAACCAAGTCGGCGCCGAAGGCCACCTCATGGACCCCGGCGAATCCGGCCGCGCGCAGCATGCCGACCAGCGTGCGGTGGTCGTATTCGACGAACTCGGCCGGAAAGCTCGGCGCCACGCAAGCCGCCACCGGGTCGCGGCCGGCGAGAAGCGTTTCGACCTCGGGCAACGAGCTGCGCACAGCCTTGGCCCCCTGCGAGCAAACCCGCACGCAGTTGCCGCAGGCGATGCAACGCTGGGCAATCACTTTCGCCTGGCCCGAAACGATTTGGATCGCCTTGGCCGGACACTCCCGCACGCACGTGTAGCACATGCGGCAACGCTCTTCGATCGTGTAGATGAATCCTTCAGGCATCGGTCACTCCCGATGGTTGTCGGCCGCGGCCCGCACACCGGACAGAAAGAGCGTGAAAACACGTCTCCAAGTCGATTCTTCCGCTCAACAGTCGGTATCTTCGTCGTCTTCGCGCTCGCCGGGCGAATCCGCCCCCGCCTGACGCCGATAACATGCGACGATCTGCTCCACCGCCTCGGGCGAAACATGCGCATGAAAGGCGCCGTTGACGCACACCGCCGGCGAAAGGCTGCACGCCCCAATACAGTCCACCGCTTCGAGGCTGAACAGCCCATCGTCCGTTGTTTCACCCGGCAGTATGCCCAAGTGGCGTTGGAGCTCGGCAAGCACCGCCCCCGATCCCTTCAAGTGGCAGGCGGTGCCCCGACAAACCTGCACGTGGAACCGCCCCACCGGCTGAAAACGAAACGGACGATGCAACCTTGCCAAATTGTACACTTGGCCCGGCGGAAGACCGAAGTGCCCTGCGATCCGCCGAATCGCTCCTCGCGGAAGGTAACCGTACAATTCCTGTACCGCGTGCAATGCCGGCACCAACAAGGCGCGGTCGGTGGCACCAAATTGAGCGAGTATCTTCGATTCCCGCGTCAACATCGGGTTTCTTCTCGGTTTGTTCCGAGTCATGGTTCGCGTTGCCATATTGCTGAAAGGCTCTGTGTCCGACGAGTCGGACTCGATCGCAAGTTGATTGTTTGTTGCTGCTCACAAAAATCATCCGAAAACCGCCGGGCCACAACGCCGGCTCGGCCCCGGGAAACGGCTGGGAATGCCCGCGGTGAAAAAACCGACGGACATTCAACGCCCGATCAATGCAACGGCGCTCGAAGGGGAACGCTCGCCGTATTCTGCGGCTCTACGCGGTGGCTCAATGCTGGGTGATGCACGCCGCGTACCAATTCACCGGCGAATCGCGAGTCATCGGCCGCGAACCTTCCAGCAGAAGGGATGAATCTGCAGCCGTCACCGCTTCGTACGAGGTCTCAACTCTTTGCTAAGGAACCGTTTCCGTCGCACGGCCGACGCCTTTGGCCGGACGTTCCGCCAGAATTCCTGCCGCCCGGGCCGTTTGTTCCCCGAATTCACCCGAAACCGCACGGCCTGCGGCCAAGAGCCTTTTCACCCAACGGCTGGCCAACCTTGGGCTGCGCGCCGGTTCGTCCGCCCGCTGCCCGGAAACACTGCATTGACCACCCGATTGGACCGCAACCGTCTTTGATGTATGATGGCTTCATACAGTCAGCCGTGCCGCCTCGATATGCCGCGAACGGCCGCCTGATTGGTCGGCATCCCTTTGAAAAACACCCTGTCGGGGACACCTCGGGCGACACCCGCGGAGGACGCATGAACGGCGAAGACAACCGCGACGAGCTGCCCCCCATCACGCCGACCACCGGCCGAGTTCTGGTCATCGACGACGAATTGCCGCTTGGGTTGAGCTGTCGCCGCGCACTCTCCTCGGAGGGCTACGACGTGGTTGTCGAAAGCGATTCGGAGGCCGGATTGCAGACGGCCATCTCCGGCGAGTTCGACATCGTGCTGCTCGACTTGATGATGCCCAAGCTCGACGGGCTCGAATTGCTCCGTCGGCTCAAGGCGGCCGGGGTGGCTTCGGAAGTGGTGATTATCACCGCCTTCTCCACGCTGGAAACGGCGGTGGAAGCCATGCGTTTGGGGGCGGCCGACTATCTCGGCAAGCCGTTCACACCGGCCGAGTTGCGGATGACAATCGACAAGGTGGCCCAACGTTCGGCACTCATTCGTGAAAACCAGGCGCTGCGACGCGAGTTGGAGGTCGCCCAAGGCTTCGAGGGGATGATCGGCCGCAGCCGGGCCATGGAACGCGTCTTTTCGCTGGTCAAACGAGTGGCCCCAACCGACGGCACGGTGTTGATCACCGGCGAAAGCGGGACGGGCAAGGAGATGATCGTTCAGGCGCTTCATCGCCTAAGCCCCCGAAAGAACAGGCCGTTGCTGGCGTGTGATTGCAGCGCGCTGGCCTCGACACTGCTGGAAAGCGAACTTTTCGGCCATGTGAAGGGCGCGTTTTCCGGGGCGATTGCTTCGAAACAGGGGTTGTTCGAGGCGGCCCATCGCGGCACGCTCTTTCTCGACGAAGTGGCCAACCTCAGTTGGGAAACGCAGGGCAAGCTTCTCCGGGTGCTCGAGACGAAACGCGTTCGCAAGGTCGGCGATACGGCCGAGCACGAGGTTGAAATCCGGCTCGTGGCGGCCACCAACCGCTCGTTGGCCGAGATGGTGGCCGAAAACACGTTCCGCGAGGATCTCTACTACCGATTGAACGTTGTGCCGATCGAGCTTCCCCCACTCCGCGAACGCCGCGGCGATATCCCGTTGCTGGCCAACTCCTTTCTGACGCGATTGACTGAGAAGATGAACCTCGATGTCCGCGGGTTCACGCCCGAGGCTATGGCCCACCTGGAAAGCTACCACTGGCCCGGCAACGTCCGCGAACTGCGGAACATGATCGAGCGCATCGCGATTCTTTGCGACAGCCCCCGAGTCGAAATTCGCCACTTGCCGCGCGAAATCCGCGAATCGCCGCCCGGCTCGGCCGTCAGCCGCTTTCCGGAAAGTTGGGACGAATTCCGCCAAATCAAGAACAATGCGGCCCAACAGGCGGCCGCCGATCTTGAACGCCAATACCTGACCGAAATACTGGCGCGTTGCGAAAACAACGTGAGCAAGGCCGCGCAACTGATCGGCATGCGCCGCCCCAATCTGCATGCATTGCTCAAGAAGCACGGCCTGCGCTGATTGGCGACGGCGGGCCGTTTTCGCACATTGAAGCCGCTGATCGTTTTCTTAGCCGCTTCTCGAATGCTTCGCCGTTCGCTTCTGCTTCTCAACCACTCTTCAACCACTCTTCAACCGCCTCGCAACCGCCTCGCAACCGCTTCTCAACCGCGCCGACAGCGGCTTGCCGTCCAATCATTCACTGTCTTCTGCCGCTAGACATGTTTTGCCCGACCGTACGCCAGAACATCGGCCCTTCGGCGGCGTCCGAATCGCCTCGCAACAACCCCAAAGATGTTGGAGCTGACGGGTTGCCGCTAGACCTGACGAGGCTTCGACTAGCCAAAGTGCGGCCTGGGCCCCATTCCGACTGATCGGCGGCGCCCGCCGTCCGTTCGACTTCAGGGGCAACCTCAGTGAGGGCAGCCCACCATCCTCTAATGTCGTTAGGCCTGCTGTTGGTCAAGCGAAGCTGCACTCGCGAAATCGCGTTTCCCTTCTGCCGTGCCATGTTTGGCTGTCGGCCGCAGCGAAAAGTCGCTCGCCCGAAAACAATCGGCCCAAAAAATCGCAGCGAATTCCCGACAGCGTGCGATATGGCACGAGCTTTGCAGAATCGATTCACCGCATCGCCGAAGCGCGGAGGCGGCGGCGCGAGCGTTTCGAGAAACTACTGCGCCGCGGCCGACCGCAGCGCTTTCGTCGGCTCGCAAATCCAATCGACGGTCGAGAGAAGTCCACCGCCTATCCATCCCAAGAGTCCCCGAACCGACATTCCACGAAGGACCAATTCTAATCCCGAGGAGCTACGTCATGTTGGCAGAACCCCGCTTGCTGGTTGTTGACGACGAGGAACTGTACTGCGAGGCTTGCCGACGCATCTTCTCGCGGCAAGGATTCGTCGTCGAGAAGAGTCAGGACGCGCGCCGCGGATTGGAGCTGGCCGAGTCGAACGACTACTCGGCGATCTTGCTCGACGTGCGAATGCCCGAGATGGATGGGCTCGAGTTCCTTCGCAATTTGCGATCGACCAAGCCCGACGTTCCGGTCATCTTGATGACGGGCTTTCCGACGATTCCCGGCGCAGCCAGCGCCGTGCGGCTGAAGGCGTCGGACTACGTCACCAAGCCGTTTACTCCCGAAGAGATCACCCAGGCGGTGCGGAACCTGCTCAATCGCGGCAAACCGGCGCCGGTGGCCGCCGGCGCCGCCGATCCCTGGACGCCCGCCTCGTCGGAAGTGCGTTTCCTGGGCCGAAGCTGGGCGCAGCCCGGTGTGGACACCACCTTCCGTGTCGGCGCCGTATTGCCGCGCAGCCGGGTGGGCAACAGCATGGCCGCCACGCTGCCGCGCATCGGCGAAGTGGTGTATCGCGGCCTGCCGCTCATGGATCTGAACATTGCCGGCGATCCGTGCCGCGTGGCCGTCTCGCCGCTTTCGGGCGTCGTGGTGGCCGTCAATCCGGCCGTGGCCGATCATCCGGAACTGCTCTGGTCGCGCCCGTGCAGCGACGGCTGGGTGGCCGCCATCGCGCCGACTCGGCCCGAAGAGCATTGGAACCTCTGCCGCCCGCGCAACGTCATTCTCGTCAGCCGCGATTCGACCGCTGCCGGCGTCCAGGCTCGGCAGTTGGCCGAGTTGGGCTGCCGCGTGCGCATCGAAGCCGATGCCGCCGCGATGGTTGCCGCCGCGCTGAACGACGAACAGCCCGTGCTGATTTTCGACGAGGCCTCGCTGGGCGCCTATGGCCCGGCCTGGGCCGAACGGGTGAAAATGACCGTGCCGGCCGCGAAGACGCTCGTGCTCGGCGCCGACAACAGCCCGTGGGAAACGGCCTATCGGCAGCAGAAGATATTCTTCTACGCCATTCGGCCCTTCGAAGATTACGAGATCACCGAAGTGCTCGACGCCATGTTTTGCCCGGGCGCGCGATCGGCCGCTCCCGAGGCGGCACGCTCGCCCTCGGAGCCGATGCGGGGCATCCTCGTCCGCAACCATCAGGGCCGCAAGATCTATTTGGCAGCCTTCGACGGCGCGCTCCGCGCCCATCGCGGCCTGGGCTGCGCCATCCGCAAACGGCTGCTCGACCGCTTGCTGCCCATCGAAACCTATCTGGGCGACAAGCCGTTCGATCCGGCCGAAACGCTGAAAACGGCCAAGACGGTCGATCACCTGTTCGCTCTGATGGTGAAAGACATGGGCCGCATCCCCGGCACGCTCGTCCGCGAGCAGGAGAACCATGCCGGATGGACGGAGGGCCGCGGCTCGAACATTACAGTTTGGCACATTCAGCCCGAGGCGCAAGGCCCACGGCTCGAAGGCCTGCCGCTGGCAACGATCGAAGGTTTGGCCGATCTGATCGTCGAAGAAATTGCCAATGCGTGAAGCGCGAAACGTCGAAGGCGGCCGTTTGCCCGCGACGGCAAGTGCGGTCAGGCCCGAGAGAGATACTCGCCGGTGCGCGTATCGACTTTGATGACCTCGCCTTCGGGCAGGTATTCGGGCACTTGGACGACCAAGCCGGTCTCGAGTTCGGCCGGCTTGGTCCGCGACGTAGCCGAAGCCCCCTTGATCGCCGGATCGCAACGGACAATTTTCAACGCCACAGCCACGGGCAACTGAATGCCCACACACTGGTCGTTGTAAATCAGCGCTTGCACGCCTTCGAGATCCTCGGTCAGGTAGAGCCGCTCCTGCTCGACCTCCTCGTGCGTCAGCGAGTACTGGTTGTAATCCTCCTGATCGAGGAAATGGTAGTGCGTCGGGTCGGAATACATGAACTTCACCGGCCGTCGCTGGAAGTCGGCCGGTTCCAGCGATTCGCCCCCGCGAAGCGTGATGTCGACCTTTTGCTTGGTGATCAAGTTTCGCGCGCGGTATTTATAGAAAGTCGCCGCGCCGCGGGCCGACGGACTCTGCACGCTGATCGTCTCGATCAAACAGGGCGACCCGTTGTAGTTGACAATAAAGCCGGTCTTGATTTCTTTGGCAAGCATGTTTCGGGGAAAGCTGGTTGACTTCGTCTGAACAAACGCGATTGTTGGCAGCGAGGCTCGGCAACGGCCCCGCGCGCTGCCGAAGCGGCGAGATTCGAGGACCGACTCGGTCCGCCCGGCCGGCCCAGCGACGAACACTTGTCGCCGGCGCGTACGCCCATCACCGTTAATTACGTTGTACCTGCCGCAGCCGTCGGGCCGCAAGCCGCCCCAAACCGCGACAATCGGTCTGCTCCGCCGGCCTCAATCCTCCAAGACAGCGCCCGACTGCGGATCAAGAGCCACCCCCTTGGTGAGCTTGGCCAGCGCCGAAAGAACGAGCAAAAGCGAACCGGGATCGAGCATTTCGTCCTCTTCGTCGTCTTCAAAGGCAATCTGCTCGAAATGCAGCACGTCGAATCGCGCGTCGAACTGCGGCAACTGCTTAAGCTTGTCGCGGGCGGAACGCGGCAAATCGTCGGGCTTGATCTCTTTCTGAAGTTCCAACGCCTGCTCGGCAACATCTTCCCCTTCGACAAAACAAACGTCGAGTGCCGCGTAATCGTCGGGAGAAATCAGGGTCAACGATTCGAAATCGCCGTCCTCAGTGGATCGCACATTGCTCAATTGATACCGCGAGTCGAGACGGCGAAGGACTTGTTCCACCTTCTTCGCCTTCGGCCGATGCTGCGAATGGAACATCACCAAGTAGGTCTCGCGCCAGCGATAACCGGGGTTCTCAAACATCGACATGAGCGTCGCCCTCTTTTGACGATTTCGGCTTGCGCGCCGCCCGCGCCCGGCGCTCCCTCGGTTCAACGCACCCCGCACACTACTCGGCGACGCAGCGGCCTTGATCCGTTGCGACGGCCGTTCTTCCGCAGCGAGGGCCGCTTTTCGGCTGTGCCGGCGGTCATCCCCCGCCCGGCCGCATCTGACGCGACTGCCAGTCGTCCAACGCGGTCAGCACCGTATCCCGTTGCGCCAACGAAACCGCCCACACGGTCTCGCCGCCCTGAAGCCGGACCTCGTACTGCCCTTCGCGCGAGCACTCCTCCGACCCACAGAAATGCGGCAACACCGACACCCAGAGAATTCGGTGGAGCGGAACGAATTTGTCGTCAATCGTGCAGAAACCATTCATGGCCCAATGCCCCGACTGGCAATAGACGCGTGGACAATCGCAATCATCCCAATTCCTCGCTGCGGCGTGTGGCGGCCTCGACCGCGGCAATCAACGCCGAACGGAACCCTGCTTCCTCCAACGCCGCCAGCCCGGCGATGGTCGTGCCGCCCGGACTGGCGACACGGTCTTTCAGCACGGCCGGATGTTCATTGGTCCGCAACACCATTTCGGCGGCGCCGAGAACCGTTTGGGCGGCCAGGGCCAACGCGGTCGAGCGCGGCAACCCCATGCGAACCCCGCCGTCGCTGAGCGCCTCGATCAACACATAAACATAGGCGGGGCCCGAGCCGGAAAGGCCCGTCACCGCGTCGAGCAGCCGTTCGTCCACGGCCGTAATCCGCCCCACAGCGGCAAACAGCCGTTCAACCAATTCCGCGTCGGCGAGGCCGGCGCGCGGGCCCATCGCGTAGGCGCTGGCCGCTTGCCCCACCAAGGCCGGCGTGTTGGGCATTACCCGAATGAGCCGGGCTTGCGGAAACGCCTCGGCCAACCGTTGCAGACGGACGCCCGCAAGGATCGAGACAACCAGTTTTTCCGGTCCAATCTGGAGCGTCGCCGCAGCCGACGCAAATTGCTGAGGCTTCATCGCCAGCACAATCGTTTCCGCCGCGGCGACGGCCTCGGCATTGTCGGCCGCCGCGCGGCAGCCGGTCGATTTTTCGAATGCCTCGCGCGCGGCTGGCGATGGATCGGCCGCCAAAATCCGATCGGGCGCAGCCGTTTTCGAGCGAATCCACCCGCCGGCCAGTGCGGCAGCCATCTGACCGGCCCCAATCAGTGCGATCTTCTGTTCAATCATGACTCCATGCTAAATCGCGTGCGAAGAAAAGGAAAGAGTCGCTTTGCGCAATGTCCTGCTGCAGTTCCCGCCGTCCAATCCCGTTGCTTCGGTGGGCAGGCGATGGTCGCCGCAAAGGGCCCGGCACGGCTCAGGCCCAAGTGATCCAAGGCCCGATCCGCCGGGCTAGTTGGAGGTTTTTTTCCGGGCAATTTCATCGCTCCCTCTGGCGGTTTTTGGAGAAAGCGGGTATTTTGTCGTAGAGAGCATCAAGGCAGTTTCCTTCCGTTGGCGGTCGGATGCTCTGACGGCCCGAAGCGATCCGGCCATCGACCGCGAGGTCGGCGCCCTATTTCGCTGCCGGCTGACGTGTCCCGCAGCTCAGACGATGGTCCGCGCCGACATGCACCGTTGTTCCCTCTCGCCCCGAGCCGACGCCCGTGGGCCCCAGTTGTGCTCCAAGCCGAATCGGCAGAGATGTCGCCGATTGGCTTTCGATTCCATCGCCATTCAACTCGCTTGAAAGGCCGAACCGCGTAGAATTCAGAAGCGACTGCGATGCGCTAGCCGCGCCAGGCCGTTGCCGAGAGACGTTTGGGCGAGATCGAAGCCCACGGCCTCCAGCGGCAACGCGGCTCTGCATCGTGAACCTGATTGGATCACCACCCGCGGACCATTGCCGGGTGAAGGAGGTGTGCCCTGAACAACCACAAGTTTTCCATCGGATTGGCCGCCGTTGTTGCATTGGTGGCCTTGCGGCTCGGTTTGGGCTTCCATTTCCTGTACGAGGGCGTGTGGAAGATCAAACATCACGATGAGTTTTCGGCCGAACCCTTCCTTTCGCAGGCCAAGGGCCCGATTGCGCCCCTGTTCTATGCGATGCTGCCCGACATCAACGGCCGCGCGCGGTTGCAACCGCTTCAATTGGAGAAGATCGACGTTGTCGATCCGAAGACGAACAAGTCCCGCAAGGTCGACGCGGTGCGCTGCCCGTGGCTGATCGAGCGTTGGGAAGACATTCGCGCCGGCTTCTTGAACTACTATCGGCCCGCGGCCAAAGACGAGGCCGCGCAGAAGAATTTCGAGGAGTTGACCAAGCAGGCCGAAGCCGTTTTCGGCCGGCTGAAAGACGAAGTGGAGCAGTCGTACCTGCCCTCCGTCATTGCCGACATCAACGCATTCTATCAATCGCTCGACCGGTTCGAGCAGCACCCGGAAGCCCGGCAATCAGCGCCCTTTCAGAAGAAACGGCACTGGGACGACATGATGAAGCTGCGGCAAGAGGCCCAAGGTTGGATTAAAGACCTTGAGCAGCGCGAAGCGGCTTACGTAAAGTCGTTGTACCAACTGTTGGACGAGAACCAACGGAAGCGATGGCCGGTGCCGTCGTCGTGGAATCCGTTCGAATGGAGCCGGCTGGAACAGATCAACTTTGCCGTCACTTGGAGCCTCACGCTCATCGGCGTTTGCCTGTTGCTGGGCTTTTGCACGCCCCTGGCGGCCCTGGGCGGAGCGGGGTTCATGTGCTTCGTGGTGATGACCCAACCGGCCTGGCCGGGCATTTATCCGCCCGATCCGCCCGTGGTTGGTCACGCCTTGCTGGTGAACAAAGATTTCATCGAAATGCTTTCGCTCTTGGTTGTCGCGTTTACGGCAGCGGGGCGCTGGGGCGGATTAGACTACTTCCTCAACCACTTGGTGCTTCAGCCGTACCTTTCGAAGCGGTTGGGCGGAAACGCCGCGGCCGAGAAGACGGCCAAAGCGTAGGCCCGCGGCTGCGGGCTTGGCGGTGGTCGCGCGCCATGGCGCGCCCGTCGCGCGGGCTGGCGGGGGCACGAGTGCGGAATTTCCCTTGGATTTCATCTCTTGTGAAGGAAACGTGGACATGACTTACCGTCCCGATGAACACGCTTCGGCCGGCGACGTGACGCGCCGAGACTTTATCAAGGGCGGAATCACGGCCGGCGTGGTGGCCGGCGGCGGCGTGGGAGCGTTCTATTTCGGCTACTCCGCGGCCCTGGGCTCGCCGGTGCGTGTGGGGGTGATCGGCACGGGCGACGAAGGCTGTGTTCTCTTGGGCGCGGTCAACCCCAATTTCGTGCAGGTCGTCTCGATTGCCGACATCCGCCCCTACAACATTTGGCGGGCGTTCCACGGCGACCATTCCAGCGAGGCCGCCTTGGAAGCCCGGCCCGGCCTGATGACCACCTACGGCTGGAAGACCGAGGAAGAGGCCCGCCGGCACGTCAAAGTGTACGGCCAATACCAGGAGCTGCTCGAAAACGCCAAACAAGACGGCCTGGAAGGCGTGATCATCGCCTTGCCGCTCCACTTGCACGCCCCCTGCGCCGTGATGGCCATGCGCAAGGGCCTGCATGTGCTGACCGAGAAGCTCATGGCCCACAGCGTGTACGAATGCAAGGAGATGGGCCGCGTTAGCGAAGACACGGGCAAGCTCTTGGCCACCGGCCATCAGCGGCACTACAACGTGCTCTACGCTCAAGCAGTCGATCAGATCCGCCGCGGCAAGCTGGGCGATTTGCACTACATTCGCGCCCAGTGGCATCGGGGCAATTTGCCCGACCGCGACAGTTGGAAAATGCCGCTGCCGCCGAAAGTGAAGGTCGGTGACGACGGATCGGAGATCGAGCCCCAAACGCGCGATCTGCTGAAGAAACTGGACGATTCGGAGAAAGAGCTGGCCCGCTACGGCGGCGCAGCCCTCGAATCGGCGATGCTGCGGCACCAGCAGTTGAAGATGCAGGTGGAAGACAAGATCCTGCACGAGAAAGACAAAGACGGCAAGACTCTGGCCGAAAAGTACGGCTACGAAGCGAAGCAATACTCGTACACTCAAGACGGCAAGACGATCGTTTACGATCGGCCCGCGATCGAAGAATTGATTCGCTGGCGTCTTTGGGATCGCACCAGCGCCGGTTTGATGGCCGAGTTGGGCAGCCATCAACTCGACGCGGCGAGCATCTTCATCGCGGCCGCGCATGGCGGAAAGAAGCAGAAGCCGCTCAACGTGGTCGCCGTCGGCAACCGCCCGCTCTTCCCGCCCGACCGCGACGTCGAAGACCACGTCTATTGCATCATCGAGTTTCCCGCCCCCGGTTATGACGAAAAGGACCCGCAAGCGTCGCTCAAACGGATCGGCGTGCAATACGCCTCGATCAACGGCAATGGGTTCGGCGGCTACGGCGAGTTGGTGTTCGGCACGAAAGGAACGCTGATCCTCGAGCGCGAACAGGTGGCCACCTACGATCTGGGGCGAGCAGGCGCGGCCGCGTCGATGCGGATGGGCGGGGGCGGCGGCGGGCCGACCATGGACACCCAAGCCAGCGGGGCAGCCGGGCCGGCGGCCCGCGGCGCGGCGGAAAAGGTGAGCCGCGGCTACCAAGAGGAAATCGAGCACTGGGCCTGGTGCATCCGCAATCCCGCGCCCGAGAACAAGCCGCGTTGCTACCCCGAGGTGGCCATGGGCGATGCGATCATCGCATTGGTGACCAACACGGCCGCGCGGGAAGGCAAGCGCATCGAGTTCAAGAAGGAATGGTTCGACATCCACAGCGACGAGACGCCTGAGGGCGTCAAGCCGGATGTGAAGCGATACAACGCCTGATTTCGAGGAGAGCGACCCGATGTATCTAGGTTCCGAGGAAAAAGAAGTCGGCAAGGCCAATTTCTGCGCCGCGATCGGCAGCAAGGCGGTTCGCTACGACTTCCTCAAGAAGCAGGTTGATCAATCGCTCGCGTCCAAGAAGGGCCTGGGCGGCTACTATTACGGCTACGGCGGAGTCGATAAGCCGCTCCGCGTCGGTGTGATCGGCACCGGCGACGAGGGGAACGTGCTGATCGGCGCGCTGAACCCGAACTTCATGGAAGTCGTGGCGATTTCCGACATCCGCCCGTACAACGTGTGGCGGGCGTTCAACGGCGATTGGTACAGCCCGGCGGCCCAGGCGGCCCGGCCCGGGTTGATGCGCATTTACGGCTGGAAGACGGAAGACGAAGCGCGCAATCGCGTCAAGGTGTACGGCCCCTATCAAGACCTGATCCGCAACGCCAAGGAAGACGGGGTCGAGGCGATCATCATCGCCCTGCCGCTGCACCTGCACGCGCCCTGCGCTGTGATGGCGATGAAGGCCGGCTTGCACGTTCTCACCGAAAAGCTCATGGCGCACAGCGTTCGTGAGTGCAAAGAGATGGTGCGATTGGCCCAGCAGCAAAAGCTCTATTTGGCCGTCGGTCATCAACGCCATTACAACATTCTCTACGACAACGCCGTTCAATTGATCCAAAAAGGCGTGCTGGGCGACTTGCATTACATTCGCGCGCAGTGGCATCGCGGCAACCTGCCCGACAGCGACAGTTGGAAAATGCCGATGCCGAAAGAGCTGAAGCCCACCGATTCACTGGCCAAGAAGCTCGAGAGCGATCAGGCGAAATGGTCCGAAACCCGCGCCCAATTGCAGAAGGAATTCGAGAAGGCGGAGAAGGAGAAGGACGAAGCGAAGCGGTCGCGTCTGATCAAGCAAATCGGCGATGAGCTGAGCAACTGGGACAAAAAGCTGGCTCAAATCGCCGCGCAGATCAGCGACAAGACGGTGGAAGCCGAAAAGCACGGCTATACCGATTTGAAGATCACCTACCGCGACGCCGACGGCTCGCAAAAAGAATATCACCGTCCGCCGGCCGAGGAACTGATCCGCTGGCGGCTCTGGAACCGGACCGGCGGCGGCTTGATGGCCGAGTTGGGAAGCCATCAACTCGACGCCTCGGGCATCTTCATCGCCGCCTCGCACGGCGCATCGGGCAAGAACGGACTGAAGCCGGTCCACCCGCTCAACGTCGGCGCGGCCGGCAATCGTCCGATCTTCCCGCCCGATCGTGATTGCGAAGACCATGTCTTTTGCGTCTTCGAGTTCCCCGCGAAAGACTACGACCCGAAAGACACGATGAACAAGGCTAAGAAGAAGATCGGCGTGCAATACGCTTCGATCAACGGCAACGGGTTCGGCGGCTACGGCGAAACGGTCTTCGGCACGGAAGGCACGCTGGTGCTCGAAACCGAGAAAGATGCGATGCTGTTCAAGGGCTCGGATACGGCCGCGAAGGCGCAAGCCCGGCCCCGCGGCGACCGCGCCGTGCTGGCCAATCTGGCCGACATTACTCCGGCCGACGTTCAGGCCAAGGCCGAACGCGACCGGACCGAGGCGATGGCCGTGGGCATTCTGGCCACCTTGCCGGCCGAGCGAGGCTACGCGGAGCAGCTCGAGCATTTCGCTTGGTGTGTTCGCAATCCAGATCCCGAGAATCAGCCCCGCTGCGACGGTGTCAAGGCAATGGGCGACGCGATCATCGCGCTGGTCACCAATGTGGCCGCGCGCAAGGGGCAGCGCATCGACTTCGACGAGCATTGGTTCGATCCGGCGCGGGACGAAACGCCCGAAGGCGAGAAGCCCGACCTTTCACGGTACACCGATTAGCAACGGCCGTTTGGCGCCTCGTTTCGCCGCGGTGGCAGACTCAGTCGCGCATGTGCCGGGGCGAATCGCTGCGGCATGGCGTGCCCGGTTTTCCCGGCCGCAGGCAAGCGGCCGGTCTGTTTCTCGGATGAGATTTGGGCCTGCGGCGGCAGTCCGTTGCGCCTTTTGCTGCAATTGGTGTCGCCGCCGATGTCGCTGCCCGCCGCTAATCCTACGACCGCGGCATCCTCGCCGACTGCCAGGGCGGCTGGCACGCCGCTCAGCCGACCATGCCCGACGTTCCATCGGAAACGGTCGAGCCCCGCTCGGTGCGTCGGGTGGTTTTCTCGCCGCGCCGCTATGGCATGCCGTTGCGGCCCACTATACTGTTTCCGATGTTTGGCCGGGCCTGGCTTCTGCTCGCAGCCCGGCGCGCCGCCGGTCGGCATTGGTCGGCGTTGAGGTATCTCCCCCATCGAATCAAGCGAGGAGGAAACGCTCTATGGAACGATGGCCCCTGGGTGTGTTCGCAAGCATCGACGCGGGCTTGGGCGTGCGGCTCGAGATTGCCCGCGAATTGCAGGTTCCGACGATTCAACTCCACGCCCCGCAACCGTCGTCGCGAACGCCCGAGAAGGCAAGGCAGTTCACCGAGCGGCTGAACCAATTGGGCATTCGGCTCACCGTCGTTTTCGCGGGGTTCGAGGGGGAAAGCTACGCCGACATTCCCACCTGCCGTCGAACCGTCGGACTGGTGCCGCCCGAGCAGCGCCACCAGCGCATCGCCGAATTGAAGGCCATTGCCGATTTCGCCAAGCTCTTGGGAGTTGACGCCGTCGGGCTGCACATCGGCTTCGTGCCGCACGATCCGGCCGACCCGCAGCACCGGGCCGCCGTGGCCGCCGCGCAGGAAGTGTGCGATTATCTGGCCGCCCAAGGCCAACGACTGCATCTGGAAACCGGTCAAGAGACGGCCGACACGCTGTTGGCCTTTCTGGCCGCGGTAGGCCGCGACAACCTCTTCATCAATTTCGACCCGGCCAACATGATTCTCTACGGCTCGGGCGACCCGATCGAAGCCCTGCGCAAGGTGGGACGTTTCGTGCGAAGCGTCCACTGCAAAGACGCGAAATGGGCCGCTCGCCCCGGCGAAGAATGGGGCGCCGAAGTGCCCTTGGGCGAGGGCGACGTGGGCATGGAGCGGTTCCTGCAAACCCTGGCCGAGATCGACTACGACGGCCCGTTGACCATCGAGCGAGAAATCCCGCAAGAGCCCGACCGGCAGAAAGCCGAAGTCGGCCGCGGCATTCGCGTGCTCAACGAAATCAAAGCCAAACTATCGAAGCCGACCTGAGCGCCTGCTGCGATTCGCATCGTTGAACGAGGCGTTCGAACGCGAGAGCCCGCTCCCTTTCTCGCTCGGCAAGAACACGCGCGATCACGTTTTTCGCACTGAAGCTGACGCAAGAAGGCGGCGGCACGGGAAACGCCGCCGAGATCGGAGGAAGTTATGCCGCAATTGTCCATGGAAGTCGCGCACTCGCTCGGCCGAGACGAAGCATTGCGCCGTCTTCAAAGCAAGTTCGATCAGGTGCGCCGACAATACGGCGACTCAGTGGGCGAGTTGACCGAATCGTGGCAAGATGGCCGATTTCAGTTCGGTTTTCGGACGATGGGAATGCAAATCAACGGGGAAGTCGAAGTGGCCGATACGGCTGTCCGCATGAACTGCGAGCTTCCGTGGACGGCCGCGATGTTCAAAGGAATGATCGAAAGCCGAATTCGCACGGAACTGGGCGACTTGCTCGACAATCGCGGACCAAGCTAGTCCGTTCGGTTTGCCGCAACGAAGCTGCGTTGTGCGGCGCCTGTCGGCGACGAAGCGAGGCCATCGCCCGAAAAGCCCCTTTGTCCGCCTGCGCGAAACGCCGTTTCGTCGCAGCCGGCCCGACGGAGAATCGAAAATTCCGGAACCGCAGGCAAGCCCGTCGCCAACGCGCCGGCCGATCTTCTTTCTTTCTGATCTTTCCCGGGAGTGTGTGTTGAAATGCCTTTTCCAAAACGCCGCCTGATGACGCCCGGCCCAACGCAAACGCCACAATCGGCGCGGTTGGCCATGGCTCGCGAGCTGATCAACCATCGCACCGATGAGTTCCGCGCCTTGATTGCCGAAGCGATTGAAGGCCTGAAGTACGTCTTCCGCACCGCCAACGACGTGATGATCCTCAGCAGTTCGGGCAGCGGCGCCATGGAAGCGGCCGTGGTGAACGCCGCCCCGCGCGGGGGCAAGGTGGTGGTGCTCGAGTCGGGCAAGTTCGCCGAACGTTGGCGACGCATTGCCGAAGCATTCGGCATCGAAGTCGTTCGCTGCGAATTGCCCTGGGGTCAAGCGTTCGCGCCCGAGCAAGTGGCCGAGCTGCTGAAGCGCCACCCCGACGCCGCCGCGGTGTTCGCCACGTTGATGGAGACAAGCACCGGCGTTGGGCACGACATCGCGGGCATCGGACGCGTGGTCGGGCAAACCCCGGCCCTCTTCGTCGTCGATGGCATCAGCGGCGTCGGCGTGATGGAATGCCGAACCGACGAATGGGGAATCGATATCCTGGTGGTCGGAGCGCAGAAGGCGCTGATGACCCCTCCCGGCTTGGCGTTTGCGGCGATCAGCGCCAAGGCGTGGCGGCAAATCGAATCGTTCCGGCCTCCGGCGTTCTACTTCGACTTGTCGGCCTACCGCAAAGCGGCCGCCCTGGGCGATACGCCGTACACCCCGGCGATTCCCTTGGTGCTGGCCCTGGTCGAAAGCCTTCGGCTGATTCGGCAAGCGGGAATCGAGAACATTTGGGCGCGGGGCCGGCTGTTGGCCGAAGCCGTTCGCTCGGGCGTGGCGGCCCTTGGTTTCCGGTTGGTGGCGGAACGGCCCGCCGAGGGGATGACAGCGGCTCACCCGCCGGCAGGAGTCGACGCCAAGCTCTTCCTTCGCAGGCTCGAAGCGCGATTCGGAGTCAAGTTGGCCGGGGGCCAAGGTCCGCTGAAAGACCGGATTGTGCGAATCGCTCACTTCGGGCAGATCGACGAGTTCGACATCCTCGGCCTGCTCGCCGCGATGGAACTGGTACTTGTGGAACTCGGGCAAAAGGTTAAGCTAGGTTCGGCAGTTGCCGAGGCGCAACGAGTGCTTTCCGCGTCTGCGGCGCGCGGCGACGGATAGGCGGATCACGCCCGCAACCGGCGGGCGGCCGAGTCGGAAACAAACGATCGGCCGGTCTGTCCGGCCGCCCCGACAGCACGGCCATCGACGCGCAGAACAACAACGCACGAAGGCCGATCAACGGACGGCCGCTGCTTGCAGGCGGAAATACCGAGGTTGCATCGTTTTTTGTACGATCAATAGACCGACCAACTGCGGCGAAGGCCGCATCAACAGCGGCAGTCCGCCGACAACGGGTTTGCCCTTCAACTATTGCTCGCGATCTCGCTCATCGGAAACACGCAGGGAACGGATGGTGCCACATGCCGAAAATCATCGTACTCGATCCACTTTCGCAAGACGGATTGAACCTGTTGCAGTCGGCCGGGAATCTCGAAGTCGAGGTGCGCACCGGCCTGAAGGGCGAAGAACTCCGTAAGGCGCTCAACGATTTCGACGGCGCCATTTGCCGCAGCGGCGTGCAGATCACCGCGGCAGCCCTGGAAGGAAATCATCGCTTGCGGGCGATCGCGCGTGCGGGCGTGGGGGTCGACAATATCGACGTCGAAGCCGCAACCCGGCAAGGCATCGTGGTGATGAACACCCCGGGCGGCAACACCGTGTCGACAGCGGAACAAACGATTTGCCTGATGCTCGCCTTGTCGCGCAACGTGCATCCGGCCTACCAAAGCCTGATCGAAGGCCGCTGGGACCGTAAGAAATTCACCGGCACACAATTGGCCGGCAAAACACTCGGCATCATCGGGCTGGGTCGAATCGGACAAGCGGTGGCCTCGCGCGCCCGGGGTTTGGAAATGAGAATCGTCGGCTACGACCCATTCGTCACCGCGCCGCGCGCCAAAGAATTGGGGGTCGAGTTGGTCGATTCGATCGACGACATGCTTCCCGTTGTCGATTATCTCACGGTGCATACGCCGCTGACGGACCAAACAAAGAACCTGATCGGGAGCGATCGCATTGCTCGGCTGAAGAAAGGCGCGCGGCTGATCAACTGCGCCCGCGGCGGAATCTACGACGAAGCGGCACTGGTCGAAGGGTTGAAAAGCGGCCAGATCGGCGGTGTTGCTTTAGACGTTTATCCGGAAGAACCATGCACGTCGAATCCGTTGTTCGGCATGCCCAACGTGCTTTGCACGCCGCACTTGGGCGCCAGCACGGAAGAGGCTCAGTCCAACGTGGCGCTCGAAGCCGCGGAACTGCTGATCGACTTTTTCACCACCGGCGCGATCAAGCAATCGGTGAACATGTCGCCGTTGGACCCGAAAACTCTGGCCGAATTGCGCGGCTATTTGAATGTGGCCTATCGTCTCGGGCTGCTGCTGGCGCAAGTCGATCACGCCCCGCCGCACACCTGCCGGCTGAACTACAAAGGGGAGGTCGCCAAGAAAGACACCCGGCTTCTCTCGGCGGCGTTCGCGGCCGGATTGCTCGAACACGCACTGGAAGGCGGCGTGAACATCGTCAATGCCGAAGTGCTGCTGCGCGAGCGGGGCATCGAATTGGTCGAGCAACGCAACACGGACATCGGCGATTTCACTTCGTTGGTGACCGCTGAGGTGATCAGCGAAAAGCGGACCTCGATCGCCGCCGGAACCCTCTTCGGTAATCACATGCCGCGTCTGGTGCAGAAGGGAAATTGCCGCCTGGAAAGCTATCTTGATGGGGTGTTGATGATCTTCTATCACCGCGACGCCCCGGGCGTTATCGGCAAGGTCGGCAGCATCTTCGGCAAGTATCGCGTGAACATCGCGCAGATGGCCGTGGGCCGTGCATCGAATCAGCCCGGCGGCGAAGCCGTCGGTGTGCTCGCGCTCGATTCGCAACCGCCGGCAGAGGCGTTGGCCGAGGTTCTCTCGATCCCCGACATCGCACGGGCAAGCGTCGTCAAACTCCCCAAAGCCGGCGAGTTGCCCGCCTGGCTGGGCGGCTGACATCGAAGCCCATGCTGATGAGCAGTTGTAGGAAGCCGCGGCTCTTGGAGGGCCGCTCCATGCCATCGCGCGCGCACCCGCGGCCGGTTTCTTTCGGTCGCGGTTGTTCTGTCGATCGCGAGAACCTTCAGAGGCGGTTCGTCCGGCTCCGGTAAATCCGCTGCACGTTCCGCCTGTCAAACGGCGATGACGGGGCAAATCCACAGCCCCAGCGAAGTTGCCCCGCACTTCCGCGGCCGCCTTGGCAGGTCTTTGGTCGCACAGTAGTCGGCCGCAGGAAGGTCGGCCGCAGATCTGCCGATTGATGACCTGCCGATTGCTGGGCTGTTTGTCGCCGAGCCGACGCCCGTCGGCCTGCCAAACGCCGCCGGTTCCAATAGCAACGCTTTCGATGGCCGAATCTCAGTGATTGGTCGGCGTAAAAGCAACCGCCGCCGCGCCGCGTGATTCTTCGCGGCGCGTCCGTCGGGCTTGCGGAAAAATCGACGCCTTTTCTTGACGTTTTCCGCCCCGATTCGAGATCGCGCCATTACAACCGGCACAACGCGCGCGGTCGCATGCGAGCGATAAGATTTTCGCACACTACCCAAAAGAAAGAGTCCTGTTTCTTGCGGCGATCGACCGATGGAATCAGCAAACCCGCATGTCGGTCGCCGCGCCGTGGCGGCCCATTTATTCGTTGACTGCTCACTTTTCGGTTAAAGCCATGGCCGAACTACTGGAACTCGCCGCCCCGCCGCCGTCGTGTTCGTCGGAAACATCGTTCTGCCTATCGCTATCGTGCCCTTTGAGCGACCGCGTCAGTCGGGCCCTCGAAGGCAACCCTTATCTGGCTCGGCGCAATCTCCGCTTCGAAACCCATCAGGGACGAGTGGTGCTGCGGGGAAGAGTCGGCAGCTTCTTCCAGAAACAGATGGCGCAAGAGGCGCTGCGATCGATCGACGGCGTGGCCGAGATCGAAAACGAACTGGAAGTCTGCTGGGATTAAACGTCGCACCGCTTCTCAACGTGCGTCAACGCGGCTTGCGCACATTGCCGCTGCCGCGCACCGCTTCTTCCCAACTCGAGTACGGCGTCAGCCGGTCGTCGAGCCGGAGCGAGGTCAGCACGCGGGCGTCGCGCGGCGACACATGGCAAATCCGCATCACGCCGCCCTTGGCCGTGATCCGCCGGTGAAGATCGAGCAACTCGTTGATCAAATGACGATTCAACGCGGGCGATCGGCCCATGTCGAGCACCAGCCGCCAAATGAAATGCCGCTGGAGCAACTCCCAGATCTCGTCGGCCAACGGGATCGACTCGCAACGCACGGCGTCGAGATTGTCGATCCGAACGAGCAACCAGTTCGGCCCACGCTGCACGTCAAGTTCCACCCCCGGCGCGATGGTCAACATGGCAAATCTCCTTCGCTCCCCACGGCCTGCCGATCTCTTCCTGCGCGGAATGCCGCAGACTCCAGTATAGCGGTAACGGTTCGGGGTGCAAGAAAGTTTTCCCGACTTTCCAGCAGCCGGCGACGACATCTCGACAATCGCTCTCCAAAGGCGCGCCGTTTGCACAGCGAACCCGACCAACTCGGAGAGGTTCCCGCGGCCATGGACGAGCGGTAGTGATTGTGCCTCGGCGGGCCCGAACTTCGGATGCCGCCCAGAGCGTCGCCGAGCAACGGCCGCATCTGCGGTTTCGGGAAGATCGCCTGCGCGGGCCGCAACCGAGCCAACTGCACCGCGGTGAAACAGTACGGTTCGGCCGGGCCGATGGTCGCCTCGATCGTCCAAAGACGCCGGCGCAGACGCCCCGCACCCAAGCAGTCGCCTTGCCGGCTGCGCCCCTTTTCATCGCTGCCGTGCTCTGCTACTCTCAGAAAACCAACCACGGCCCTGCTCGCCAGTGCCTCGTATCGGCCAATCGTGTTCCTCTCTTCGTCGCTGCGCGACCACGGAGATCCCGCATGGATTATCAAGCCTTTATCGAACAGCAGATCGAGTCGATCCGCCGAACCGTGGGAAGCGGCACGGCCATCAATGCCCTAAGCGGCGGCGTCGACAGCTCGGTGGTGACCGTTCTGGGGCATCGAGCCCTGGGCGAACGGCTCCGCACCGTGTTTATCGACAACGCCCTGATGCGCGAGGGAGAACCCGACCAAGTCGTGGCGAGTTTTCGGCGGATGGGCATCCCGGTCGAACTGGTCGATGCGCGCCGTGATTTCCTCGACGCCTTGGCCGGGCTAACCGACCCCGAGGAGAAGCGCAACGCCATCACTTCGACATTCTACCAGAAGGTGTTCGGCGACTTGGTCCGCGCCAGCGGCGCCAAGTTTCTCATGCACGGCACGATCCTGACCGATATCGAGGAGACCGTCGCCGGCGTGAAGCGTCAGCACAACATCCTTTCGCAACTGGGCATCGATCCGCAGCAGCACTACGGTTACCAGGTGATCGAGCCGCTTGCCTCGCTTCGCAAAGACGGCGTCCGCGAGGTCGCCCGCGCGCTGGGCATGCCGCCGGAACTTTCGCAGCGGATGCCGTTCCCGGGGCCGGCTTTGGCCACGCGAATCGTCGGCGAAGTGACGGAGGAACGGTTGGCCACTGTGCGTGCGGCCACGCGGATTGTCGAAGAAGAGTTGGCCGCCAGCGGAGCGTTTCAATACATGGCCGTGCTGCTGGCCGACCGGGCAACAGGCATCCGCGACGGGCGCCGCGAGTTCGGCCAGATCATCGTTGTTCGCTCCGTCGAAAGCGTCGATGCCCGCTCGGCCGCGCCCACCGAGGTTCCCTGGCCGACGTTGCATCGCATCTGCCGGCGAATCACCGATCTGCCGGGCGTCAACCGCTGTCTCTACGACCTGACCCCCAAGCCGCCCGCGACGATCGAATACATTTGACATTCCCGGGTCTTTGTCTCAGCGATGAGGCGAGGGCTCGGCTCGGATGCCGAACCTTGCCCAGCGCGACCTCGACCCCGCACCGTGCCGATCACCCGTCCCCCAACCCACTATTCGCGAGACGACTGCCGTGCCCCGACGCGAAGACATCCACAAAGTCATGATTATCGGTTCCGGTCCGATTGTGATCGGACAGGCCTGCGAGTTCGACTATTCCGGCACTCAGGCGTGCAAAGCGCTTAGGAGGCTGGGCTATCAAATCGTGCTGGTGAATTCCAATCCGGCCACCATCATGACCGACCCCGGCACGGCCGACGCCACGTACGTCGAGCCGCTCAATGCAAAGCGGCTGGCCGAGATCATCGCCGTGGAGAAGCCCGACGCTTTGCTGCCGAACCTCGGGGGCCAATCGGGCCTGAATCTTTCCTCGGAACTCTATCGCTCCGGCGTGCTCGCGGAGCACGGCGTGCGCGTCATCGGCGTTCAGATCGACGCGATTGAACGGGGAGAAGACCGTCAGGCGTTCAAAGACACGATGAACCGGTTGGGCATTGAAATGCCCCGCAGCGACATTGCCCACAGTCTGGAAGAAGCCGAGAAGGTTCTCGAACGCATCGGGCTGCCCTGCGTCATCCGGCCCGCCTATACCATGGGCGGCACGGGCGGAGGACTGGTTTACAACATGGACGAGTTCCGCACCGTCGTCATCCGCGGGCTGGCGGCGAGCCTTGTCGGGCAGGTGCTTGTCGAGGAATCGGTCGAGGGCTGGGAGGAACTCGAACTGGAGGTCGTTCGTGACGCGAAGAACCAGATGATTACCGTCTGCTTCATCGAAAACGTCGATGCCTTGGGTGTCCATACGGGCGACTCTTTCTGCACGGCCCCGATGCTCACTATCGACCCGAAGCTGCAAGAGCGGCTGCAAAAGCACTCGTACGACATCGTCGAGGCGATCGGCGTGATCGGCGGCACGAACATTCAGTTCGCGCACCAACCGAGCACCGGCCGAGTCGTCGTCATCGAAATCAATCCCCGCACCTCGCGTTCTTCGGCTCTGGCCTCCAAGGCCACCGGATTCCCGATCGCCTACGTGTCTTCGCTGCTGGCGGGCGGGCTCACCCTCGACGAAATCCCCTACTGGCGCGACGGCACGCTCGAAAAATACTCGCCCTCCGGCGATTACGTGGTGGTCAAGTTCGCGCGGTGGGCCTTCGAAAAGTTCGCCGGCTTAGAGGACAAGCTGGGCACCCAGATGAAGGCCGTTGGCGAGGTGATGAGCATCGGCAAGACCTACAAAGAGGCCCTTCAGAAGGCCATCCGTTCGCTGGAAACCGGACGGTATGGCCTGGGGTTCGCCCGCGACTTCAATAGACGGTCGCTGGACGAACTGATGGCCATGCTCGCATATCCGACGAGCGAGCGGCAATTCATCATGTACGAGGCGTTGCGCAAGGGCGCAGATGTGCAAGCGATTGCAGAACGAACCTACATCAAGCCTTGGTTCATCCGGCAGATGAAAGAGCTGGTCGAGCTCGAAGAGGAGATTCTCAAACACCGCGGCGGCGATTTGCCCGCCGAGTTGCTCGTGCGGGCAAAGAAGGACGGATTTGCCGACAAATACTTGGCCAAGCTCCTCGGCCTTCGAGAAGACGAAGTGCGAGCCAAGCGGAAAGCCGCCGGCTGCGCGGCCGGCTGGCATGCCGTGCCTGTCAGCGGCGTGGAGAACGCCGCCTATTACTATTCGAGCTACAACGCCCCCGACTCCAGCCCGACGACCCAAGGGCGCAAGGTCATGGTGCTTGGCGGCGGGCCGAACCGCATCGGGCAAGGGATCGAGTTCGACTACTGCTGCGTGCATGCGGCGTTCGCGCTGCGCGAGATGGGCTACGAGTCGATCATGGTCAACTGCAACCCCGAAACCGTCTCGACCGATTATGACACGGCGAACAAGCTCTACTTCGAGCCGCTCACGGTTGAAGACGTGCTGGCCATTTACGAAAAGGAGAAACCCGAAGGCGTAATCGTCCAATTCGGGGGGCAAACGCCGCTGAATATCGCCACGGAACTGGCGGCGGCCGGGGTGAAGATCCTCGGCACGTCTCCGGATATGATCGATCTGGCCGAAGACCGCGACCGCTTTCGGCTGGCCATGCGCCGGCTGGGCATTCCGCAGCCGGAAAGCGGCATGGCCTCGACGCTCGACGAGGCTTTGGAGATCGCCGCCCGAATCGGCTACCCGTTGATGGTTCGCCCCTCGTTCGTGCTCGGAGGCCGAGCCATGGAGTGCGTCCACGACGAGGAGATGCTGCGGCACTATGTCGCCGCGGCGGTGGACGTTTCGCCCGAGCGTCCGATCCTGATCGACAAGTTCCTCGAAAACGCGATTGAATGCGAGGCCGACGCAATTGCCGACGGCGACGACGCCTTCGTGCCCGCCGTGATGGAGCACATCGAACTGGCCGGCATCCACTCGGGCGACTCGGCCTGCGTGATCCCGCCGATCAGCATTCCGCCCAAACATATCGACACGATTTACCAGTACAACCGCAAGATCGCCACCGAGCTGCGCGTGGTGGGGCTGATGAACATCCAGTACGCCATCTACCAAGACACCGTGTTCATCCTCGAGGCGAACCCCCGGGCCAGCCGCACTGTGCCGCTGGTCTCCAAGGTGTGCGACATCCCCATGGCCAAGCTGGCCACCAAGATCATGATGGGGGCGAAACTGAAAGACTTGGACCTGCGCCGCAAGTCGTTTCCGCATTTCGGGGTGAAAGAGGCCGTCTTCCCCTTCAACATGTACCACGAGGTCGATCCGGTGTTGGGTCCGGAAATGCGTTCTACCGGCGAGGTGCTGGGGCTGGCCAATTCGTTCGGGCTCGCCTACTACAAGTCGCAAGAAGCGGCCCAATCACGATTGCCCTCGGAGGGCGCTGTGCTGATCACCGTGGCCGACCGCGATAAGCCGGCGGCCGTCGAGGTTGCCCGCCGCTTCGCCGAGCTGGGCTTCCGCATCAAGGCCACCCGCGGGACGCACGAATTTCTCGCGTCTGCCGGCATTGCCAGCGAGCCGGTGCTGAAGATGCACGAGGGCAGGCCCAATCTCGTAGATGCGATGATGGACGGCCAAGTGGATTTGGTGATCAACACTCCCCGCGGCAAGCGCGGCAAAGCCGATGACGCTTATATCCGCACCACGGCCATCAAGCGAAAGATCCCCTACGTCACCACCCTGGCCGCGGCGCTGGCGGCCGCCAAAGGCATCGCTGCGTTTCGCCAAGGCGGAGGCCAGGTGAAAAGCCTCCAGGCGTATCACGCCGACATCAAAAGCATGTGAGCGTTCGCCCAGCCACCGTGCAGCCCAGCGCAACCCTGCGGCCCCGCGCTGATCGGTCGTTGGCCACGCGCGGTCCGCAGCGGTGCTTGCAACCGACGCCCCGTCCCCGCATTGCTGTTTCGCGGAACTGTTCCGCGGGCCGAGGAGCTTTAGGAAAAAAGCGTGCCCTGCCCGGCTCGGTCCTCGCCGGGATCGTTCGGCTGCGCCAGGCCCAAATGCCCAAAGCCCGACGCTGTCAGCCGGCGGCCTCGCGGAGTGCGAATCAGCAGTTCGCTGCGCAGCAGAAAAGGCTCGACCTCGTCGATGAGCGTGTCGGGCGCGATATTCAGCGTGTGGGCGACCGCCTCGACGCCCACCGGCCCGCCGCCGAACACCCGCGCGATCGTATCCAGGTACTTTCGATCTTGCGGATCAAGCCCCAACCGATCGATTCCCTGCATGGCCAAGGCGTCGCACGCCACGGTGTAGGTGATGCGGCCGTCGGCGCGGCTCAGCGCATAGTCGCGCACCCAACGCAATCGGTTGTTGGCCAACCGCGGAGTGCCGCGGCTGCGCGCGGCAATTTCTTCGGCAGCGCGGGTTTCGATTTCCACGCGCAGTTTGCCCGCGTTGCGGCCGACGATTTCAGCCAGTTCGGCTACGGAGTAGAAGTCTAAGTGCTCGCGCATCTGAAAGCGATCGCGCAAGGGGGCCGAAAGGAGGCCCGTTCGTGTGGTGGCCCCGATCAACGTGAACGGGCGAAGCGGCATGTTGATGGTTCGCGCATTGACCCCCTCGCCCAAGGTCAAGTCGATGCGGAAGTCTTCCATAGCCGGATACAAGAATTCCTCGACCGCCTTGGGCAGCCGATGAATCTCGTCAATGAACAGAACCGAACGTTCTTCGGCATTAGTCAGATAGGGAATGACGTCCTTCGGCGCAGCCAAGGCGGCCCCGCTGGCGATTTGGCAGCCCACCCCCAAGTCGCGCGGAATACAGGTGGCAAAGGTGGTTTTGCCCAGCCCGGGCGGGCCATCGAGCAAAATATGGCCGAGCGGCTCCCCGCGCTTGGCCGCCGCATCGACGGCGATTTGCAAACGCTCGTACACCTCGCGCTGCCCGACCATTTCGCGCATGCTTTGCGGGCGCAGATCACGATCATCTTCGTTGCCCTGCGACCACGTCTTGATGACGGCTTCGCGTGCCATCGTCGTCCTTTCCCTGCCGGCGTCGTCCGACCAATCCGCGCCCGGCGCCTTCACTGCCTCAAACCGCGGAGCATGCAAACTAGGCCGCTCCGGCGCAAAACCGCCTTCAACCGCCTCACAACGGCGGCGGCCAGGCAATATTTTCCAGTGAGTGAACCCTGTTTCAGCTCGACGTTCGCTCGTCTTTCGCTCAAGATGCCGCCAACGCGGCAATGGCTGCGGCTGCCGCAACCACCGCCAAACCGATCCCAACGGCCAACGCGATCCGCCACCACGAAATCGGCTTTTGCCCCGTGGCGCGGCCCGACTGCCCATTGACCAAGAAACGAAACACCCGATCTCGGTAGCGGTAGGCCATAATCCAAACGGGCAACAGCACCGGCTCGCTGGCCATCCCTTCGATCAACACGTTGACATGCAAGTTGCGGCACGATCCGGGCACATAGCGTTGCCGGCAGTGATCGGCCTCAGCCGCTTCTATCGCCCCGACCGCGAGCGGCCGCGCATACTTCCGCGGAACAGAGAACTGTTCGACGGTGATGTTCTCCAAGTCGACTTGTTCCGGCGGCAGCCCCTGCCCCAAATCGAATGGGCACAAGCCGGCCGTTTCCGCAGGCGTCAGCGCCCCGCTGGCCCCGATCAACACTCCCTGATGCATTCCGCGATGCTCGCCCGCCAGCGGATACCAGTCGCCGCGGGCGCCGGGGGGCGTCTGGTTCGTATCGGCCGTCCAATGCGTGTGCGTTTTGGCGGTGAACACCCAGTAGGGCACATACACGGGCCGCATATTCACCACCGCCGCCCGTTGCGACAAATCCCCCGGACGAAAGAACCCTCGCTGCAAGAAGGCGTGCATGGCCGTGATCGCGGCCGCCTGCTCCACCCGAAACGGCACCACGCGATGCGGGGCCAAGATCTTCGCGTCGGGCCGTGATTCCAATTCGACCGAGCCGCAAAACGGGCAGCGCAGCGCCTGGGCCTGGGCGTCGTAGCTCATCGAGGCGCCGCACCCGACGCATTGGAAGTTGTACGTCGCCGTGCGCGCCGTTGCCACGGGCGCCTCGTCGTGCGGCGGCGCTTCGGTGCCGCAGTTCGGGCAGAACAAGTCCTCTTCGTCGAGCAAACTGCGGCAAACGCCGCATCGCTGCATCAAGTCGGACATCGTTGCTTTCCCCGTTATCTGCGGCCGCATCGCCGCCCAAAGTGATCGGCACCGCTCCGCCGAGGCAGGACCACGCCTAACTGATCAGTTGCCCGCGCATTCTGCGAAGCGGAACGGACGGCACGCCGAGCTGACTGGAAACGCGCTGCTCGGCAAAGCGTCAAACCGCCGCAGCGTCCGTTCTCTTCGGCCGTCATTCTCCGAAACGCCAAATACCCTTCTTTGAACGATCTTCCTTCTCAAAAAAGCAAGAACGCGTCCCTTACTTCCAGTGTTGCGATTCGAGCAATCGCTGCACGTACTTGGCCAGAATATCCGTTTCCAGATTCACTTGGTCGCCGGCCTGCCGACTTCCCAACGTGGTGACGGCCAAAGTGTACGGGATCAGCGCCACGCTGAACCGATCTGCCTGGCTATCGACGATCGTCAGGCTTACGCCGTCAACGGCGATCGAACCCTTCGGGGCCATTTGTCGAACCAGCGCCGGCGGCACCGAGAACCAAAAGAACGACCAATCGCCGTGATCGTCGCGCCGCAACACCTCGCCCACACCGTCGATGTGCCCGCTGACGAAATGCCCGCCGAGCCGCCCGCCCACCGCCAGGGCCCGTTCCAAGTTCACCGGGCTGCCGGCCGCAAGCTTGCCCAAGTTGGTGCGGGCCAGCGTTTCCGGCCCCGCCTGGAAGGCGAACGTGTCGCCGACGACATCGACCACGGTCAAACAGCAACCATTCACCGATATGCTGTCGGCGACGGCCGTTTCAGCCGCAATCTTCGCTTCGCGGACGATCAGGCGACATCCGGGCGGTTCCTGCTTGATTTCGGCCACCGTTCCCAACGCTTCGACAATGCCGGAAAACATCGATTGAATCTCTCCCATGCCCCAGCCAACTTCTCGACTCACGCTCTCCGCTGAACAGCGCGCCGCGCCAACGCCACAGCGACGATCGGCCGCCGCTCTTCCGATGCTCGACAACCGGGCTAAGCCGTTCAGAAGATCGACTCCTCCATCTTCTTTCGGCGAATCAAATGCAAATACGCCCAATGCGCCGGACCGTACAAGACGAACGCCGTGGTTACGATCGGCAACGCGTAGCCGCGCATCACCATGGCGGCCACCAGCGCAAACAGCACGGCAACGACATGAGCGAAACTGCGCTGCCCGCGGAAAACCTGATTGACCACGTGCGGATACGGTATCCGCGACACCATGAGCAGCCCGACAACAATCGCAAAAAACGGCAACGCGTTCTGCAATACCATGTCCACCGTCTCAGCACAGGCCAACGGGCGACGCCCCTCGTACATGGCGTGCTGCATGATCGCAAAACTGGCCAGCGCCGCGGCGCCGGCCGGGCTGGGCAGCCCATTGAAACGCAGGTGCTCATCTTCGTCGCTTGTTTCCACGTTGAAACGCGCCAAACGCAAGGCCGCGCACGCCGCATACGAGGCGGCGATGATCCACACGGCCGGACTATGAAAGGCGGTGAAACGCGGGCACATCTTCACCAGCAAGAAGGCCGGCGCCACGCCAAAGGTTACGCAATCGCACAGGCTGTCCAATTGCGCGCCGAAGTCGCTGCTGGTGCGCGACAGGCGGGCGACATAGCCGTCCAAACCGTCGAACACCATGGCGAGGAAGATCAGCCACCCGCTCAACGCCGCGTTGTACAAGTCGGCCGCGTTGATCTGCGGCACCGTGCCGGTTTCGGGCTTGCCGATGCGCGCCGCCACGACAATCGCGAAGAACCCGCACACCAAGTTGCCCAGCGTCAACAAGGTGGGAAAAACGGCGATGGTTCGAAGCGGCTTCATCTGCTTGATTACTCAGCCCAACGCCCTGCTTGCCGAAACGGTCGCATCGATGGCCGCCCCGGATCGACCGTTCGCCGCCACGGCGAATCGCAACCCGCTCAGCCGTGCGACGCCGGATAACGGGCCATCACTGTCGCGCCGGCCAGAACGCGCTGACCCAGTTGAATTTCAATCTGCAAGTCGTCGCGGTCGGCCAATATCAACTCCGTTCGCGACCCCAACTTGATCATCCCGAACTTCAGCCCGCGTTCAATCACTTCGCCCGGCCTAAGCGCGCAAACGATCCGCCGCGCGATCGCCCCGGAAATCTGCCGAACCACCATCCGCCGGTGCGGCGGGTCGTCCTCCTCCAAGCCGATCCACGTGTTCTCGTTCACCTGCGCACTATCGGCGCGAAGCGCGTTGCGGAACTCCCCCGGATGATACCGCAGCTCGATCACCTTTGCTCGCGCCGGCGAACGATTGATGTGCACGTTGAAAATCGAAAGGAAGATGCCGATCTTCACCGCCGGCCCGTCGATAAACGGGTCGTGCGACAATCGCGTGATTTCGACCACGCGGCCGTCGGCCGGCGACACGATCAACCCCGGCCCGTCGGGCGTACGTCGCGGAGGATCGCGGAAGAAAAACACCACCAAACCCAGCAGCACGGCCGGCACGAACGCCAAGGGCCAGAACCACCAGGCCAGCAGCCCTGTGGCCAACGCCAGCGGCCAACCGAAGATTTGCAATTCGGCCCATCCCCAGCGGGCAATGGGCAGCCGCCCGCGCCATGCGAAGGGGTCGTCCTCGGGCGGCCAATCGCAGGAGCACAGATTGCGGCAGTATTTCAAATCGCGAGGATCCAGCACTTCGTGCGGCGCCCCCTCGGCGGAGCCGATCCGCTTGCCCGCCATGCGAGCCACGTAAACCGCCCGAAACCGTTTCAGCCACCAACGCCGCCAGCGGCCCCACAACAATTCGATGCGATAGCATGCCCCCCCGCCCGGTTGAACGCCGGCGAAATTCGGCGGCAACGGCTGCACAGGCGCACGGCTCGACTCGGCGGTAGAACTCATGGCACAGATCGCTCGCAAACGGTGTCGTCCCGAAGAAAGAAACATCCCCAACTCGACAACACGACTTACCGACACCTCATTCTCATTCGCAGGAACCGGCAGAGGAGAAACCATTATGCTAGCCCCCTGCCGCAGCTTTGGGAAGTCGTCGCCGGTCCCGCGTCGTCCCCCCGCTGGTCAAGCGGCCGGCGATCGTACAGAATAGCGGAGCATCCTATGGGCTCGGCCGCCGAGGCCGCGCCATCCGACGCGTCTTACCGACTGCCGGACAAGCCCGGCTCGGAGCATCTTGCACTATTTTCTTCGATATCTTCGATAAGGAAGACCGTACCATGAGCTCTACCATTGTTGACATTCGGGCCAGGCAAATCCTCGACAGCCGCGGCAATCCGACCGTGGAAGTCGACGTCGAGTTGGCCGACGGTTCCTTCGGGCGGGCCGCGGTGCCCAGCGGCGCAAGCACGGGCGTGCACGAGGCGGTGGAACTCCGCGACGGCGATCCGAAGAAGTTCAACGGCCAAAGCGTCCTCAAAGCGGTAGAAAACGTCAATTCCAAGCTCGCCGACGAGCTTTGCGGGATGGACTCGCTCGATCAAGTCGCTTTAGACAAACGCATGATCGAGCTTGACGGCTCGCCCAACAAGAAGAACCTGGGGGCCAACGCGATTCTGGGCGTTTCAATGGCCGCCGCCCGCGCCGCAGCCGACTATTGCGGATTGCCCCTGTTCCGTTACCTCGGCGGCGTGGCCGCCCGCACCTTGCCGGCGCCGATGATGAACATCCTCAACGGCGGCAAGCACGCGGACAACGCCGTGGACGTTCAAGAGTTCATGATCATGCCGCTGGGGTTCGACAGCTTCACCGACGCGATTCGCGCCGGCTGCGAAGTGTTCCACAGCCTGAAAAAGGTGCTCAAGTCGAAGAAGCTTTCGACCAACGTCGGCGACGAGGGCGGATTCGCACCCGACTTGAAGAAGAACCAAGAGGCGCTCGATCTGATTGTCGAGGCGGTCGAGAAGGCGGGCTACTCACTCGGCGCGCAAGTTGCGATCGCCATCGACGCGGCGGCCAGCGAATTCTACGACAAGGACTCGAACACCTACTCTTTCGACGGCCAAAAGCTGAGCGCCGCCGCACTGATCGACATCTACGAGCAGTGGCGGGCGAAGTATCCGATTTTCTCGCTCGAAGACGGGTTGTCTGAAGACGACTGGGACGGCTGGAAGCTGATCTCGCAGCGTTTGGGCGGCAAAATGCAGCTGGTGGGCGACGACTTGTTCGTGACCAATACGACCAGGCTCCAACAGGGCATCGATCAAGGAATCGCCAACAGCATTCTGATCAAGGTCAACCAGATCGGCACGATCACCGAGACGATCGAGGCGATCGAACTCGCCCGTCGCAACGGCTATACGTCGGTCACCAGCCACCGCAGCGGCGAAACGGAAGATTCGACCATTGCCGATTTGGCCGTGGCCCTGAACACCGGACAGATCAAAACCGGATCGGCCTCGCGCACGGATCGGATGGCCAAGTATAATCAGTTGATCCGCATCGAAGAGATTCTGGGCGAAGCGGCCGTGTATGGCGGCCGGCTGTTCGCCGGCAAGAAATAGGCGCGTCGCGCGATCGGCGGGAAAGGAAGTTGGTCAACCTCCGCCCGCGGTCGGAACGCGGCTTGACACACGCGCCGGCGGAGCTTCAAACGCGTTGGCCCGCCGGCGCATTGTTTTCTTGAGGACGGATTCTCATTTTTCCGGCCGTGCCGTGAGTTCGTGCGGCCGCAACCGATGGCCGCTGCCGCCGAAAAGCCGGCGACTTTCGACGGCAGGGCCGGTTCGCGTCGCCGCGTGGGACTGCGATCGAGAGGCAATGGGCAGGACGGCGGTTCCCTGCGGTCTTCGGCACGGTTCGGATGAGACGGGGTGAAGGGAATGGACCACCTCCAAGATGCGGTAACCGCACACATGCGAACCGATTTCGCCCGGCTGCGCGTCGATCAGACCGTGGCCGAGGCGCTCGAAGCCATTCGGCGAAGCGCCGTGGGCGGTCGAATCGTCTATTTCTACGTGCTCGATTCCGACGATCGGCTGCATGGCGTGATTCCCACGCGAGCATTGTTGCTCAGCCCCCCGGAAAGCCGTTTGAGCGAGCTGATGGTCAAACGGGTGATCTCCGTTCCGCCCGACGCCACGCTCTTGGACGTGTGCGATCTGTTCTTGCTGCATCGCCTGCTGGCGTTTCCGGTGCTCGACCAGCAGGGCCGGATGATCGGCGTCATCGATGTCGAGCACTACACCGACGAATTGCTTCAATTGGGCGATCGAGAGCTCAACGACGACATCTTCCAATTGATCGGCGTGCGGTTGGCCAAAGTTCGCAAGGCCTCGGTTCCCCAAATCGTTCGGTTTCGGTTCCCGTGGCTGCTGTGCAACATCGGCGGCGGACTGTTGTGCGCGGTGCTTTCCCAACGGTTTGAATGGGTGCTCGCCGAAGTGATTGCCCTTGCCCTGTTCATTCCCGTCGTGCTGGCCTTGGCCGAAAGCGTGAGCATTCAAACACTGACGCTGACACTTCAATCGCATCACGGCACGCGGGCCAACTGGCGACGCTGGTTCGGCGAACTGGCCGCCGAGGCGCCGGTGGGGCTGCTGCTTGGGCTGGGCGCCGGGACCATTGTCGGCGGAGCCGCTTGGCTTTGGCTCGGCGCGCCCGCCGTAGGCGTCACGGTGGCCGCGAGCATCACGGCGGCCGTCGGGGTGGCGGCCATGCTCGGCATCGCCGTGCCCGCTCTGCTTTGGACCATGCAACGCGACCCGCGAGTCGCCTCGGGCCCAATCGCGCTGGCGCTGACCGACTTGGCCACGCTGACGATCTACTTCGGACTGGCCGCCTTGTGGCTGACCGGCTGAAGGACGTGAACCGTCGGAAACGCCCTCAGCCGAAGCGACGATCGGCCCTGCCCGCCTTGTTCGGTTGTTCTGCTTCACATGCCCTCGGAACAACGGCGTTGCGCCGCCGGCCTCAACAACCAACCGAAACCGCGGAAGACAGAGAACGTCCCCTGCCGGCAAGAACGCTCAGCGCGCCAAACGCGCAACCGATTGCTTCGCCGCGCCGGCGCCCACTTTCCGAAAGGTGCAAATCGAAAATGTATTCGACAATCGCGGCGCAGCAACACCTTCGTACCGGCAATCAATCGACCTTGCACAACACAATGATCTACGGAAAGCCACGCCGAGCCGCAAGCCCGGCGGTTGCAACAAAAACCGGACAACGCTAAACTATTTGTTCATAAACAAATGCGGATTGTCTGCCGGTAGATGCGTAGCGCAAGGGCGGCAAGCACGTTCGGCCGGAAGGGCCGGCAGTGGTCGGCGCCGTGGGCCCCCGCACGCGCTGGCACGCGAACGATCCGTTGCCACGGGGCGTGGCGCAGTCTGGCTAGCGCGCCTGCTTTGGGAGCAGGAAGTCGGGAGTTCAAATCTCCCCGCCCCGATTTTCGCCAGAAGAGATGTGCAAAATAATTCGCGCGGTCCGTCAGCGACCCAGGGTCCGTTAGAAGGACTGCGTTGTTCGCAAGCCGTTTATGGCTCAACTAGAGCTGTATTCAGGCGATGTGTTGCCGGCCATTGCGATTGAACATCTGGATGATGTTTCGCTGAGCCCGTGGGATTGGGGCAACCCTTTTCTCCAGAAGATGGCGATCGCGTCCGAGCCGCGGTCGAGAGTGATTGGAACTCGGTTGAACAAAGCCGGCATGGACCGATCAACTGCCCTGATTCGATGTGGTAAACCGATACCAGTGGAATAAAGCGATGAAAATGGGCGATAAAGCGCATTCAGGCGCGCTCGAATAGGCTGCGAGCCGCTGGCGCGGAGTCGCAAATCCGTAGTTTCCGCAAGAGCCGAACATCTGAAGAAGAAAAGGCAGATTTTCATGCGTACTCGTCCTCGAACGAAAGTCGTCAAGGCCCGCAAAGATCGTCGGTGCAACAAGTGCGGCGGCAAGCTGAACTCGCAGCGTATCCGTTGCAAGCGTTGCTCCAATGCTCAGGCCATTCCGGGCAAATGAAGCATTGATTGCACGGTGGTTGCAAGCGGGCGGAGCGCTGCCGGGCGGTACTGCCCAATTCAGGTCGCCCCCCGTTGAGCCTGATGTTGCCCGCTGCCGGGCGCGATTGGCCCGTTGGCTCCAATCGATTAATTGGGCGACGGCTTCTCGCGCTCGGGTGCATCCCCGGTTGCCGGCTCGACCCTCGGGTGCAGTTTTACGACGGTGGCATGCTGCGCTCGGCCGAAGCGCGTTATACTGGCGTTTGACGATCCGGCGATGGTCGCCGGGCCGTGCATCGCGTTCTTCGGGGAGCATTGGCCATGGTTCGCACATTGTGTGTGGGCGCGGGGTTGGGGCTTCTGGTTTGGTTCTGCGCTGTCGCGCAGGCGGCCGACAAGGCCGACCTGATGGCCGGTGTGTTCGATCCGCCCGCCGGCGTCCGGTTGCGTTCGGATCAACAGGAACAGTTGCGTAAACTGAAACAGCGATACGAGCCCCCTCTGCGTTCGGCCATTCGCAAGTACGAAAGCGCCACGGAGGAACGAGAGAGGATTCCGCTGGCCCGCGAAATCACCAAGCTCAAGGCAGAGGTGAAAAACGAGATGGAGCGAATCCTCGCCGCGCCCGACCCCGAGCAAATCAAACGGATGCAAGAGGCGCAGCAACGGGCGAGAGAGCAAGCGAAGAAACAGCAACAGAAAGCGCAGGCGGCCAAGAAGAAGAATCAGAAGAAGCGTCACTAAGAGGTCTGCGGAAGACGCGTCGGCTGCGCCCCGTGTTAGCCGCTTGTGTAGAGCATGGCTGCCGCGCGTCGGACTCACCGAAAAGCTTCTGCTCGTTGCCGAAGCGATTCTCCGGCAACCTCGGAAAGGGCGGTGCGTTGACCGCGCTTCATGGGGGCGGTCGTTCGCACTAGCCCCCCGCCGTCAATGCGTAGGCGCCGTTGGTGCGACCGGCGTGTTGAAGTCTGCAAAGTATGCGACGGCGGACGGACGTTCTTTTCCTGAAGATGGCCGCCAGCCGGGCCGCCGCGGTTCGCTTCTTCGAAAGAAAACCGTTTGGGGCGCGAGTGCGACCGCTGCTCGGCGTTCGGCCGCACCCGTCGGTTTTCGGCTTGTTTCGACACGCCGCCCACAGACGATGCGTGTGTACCGACTGATGATCTTGCGGCGCCGGAGCCGCCCAGCCTCGTGCGGAAATCGGCGTGTTCTCCCGGCAGGGGCGAAAACGCAGTGCAACGCCATCTCGACGTGGAATTGTCATTACAAGATTTGCAGCAAACAAGGGATGTGCGTTGATGGACTTCGCAAAACGACGCGAACGGGTGCGCCGGGCTCTTCAGCGGGCGGGGCTCGACGCCCTGCTGGTTTCCTCGCCACTCAACGTGACCTATCTAACGGGATTCACCGGCGACGACAGCTACTTGCTTTTCCATCGCGGCGGCGAGGTTGTTGTCAGCGACCCGCGATTCACCGTGCAATTGGGCGAGGAGTGTCCCGAGATCGATCTGCACATTCGCAAGCCGGGCGTCCCGCTGACCAGTGCCCTGGCTCGCGTGCTGCGGTGGGCCAAAGCCGGCAATGTGGGATTCGAATCGGACGCGATGACCGTCGGCGGACTGGAACGGTTGAAGTCGGCGGCAGAACGAACAACGTTTCGGGCCATTTCGGGAATCGTCGAGCGACTGCGCGCCATCAAAGATGCCGACGAAGTAGCCGCCATCCGCACGGCGGTCGATTGCGCGCAGCGGGCGTTCGGAGTGGTTCGGGCCGCGATGCAACCGGACAAGTCGGAAAAGCGCGTGGCCGACGAATTGGATTATCAAATGCGGTTGTTCGGCGCGCGGCAGTCGGCCTTCGACACGATTGTCGGCGTGGGCCCTCGCTCGGCGTTGCCGCATTGCCGTCCTGGCGTGCAACCGCTGAGCGCTTCGGGGCTGGTCCTCATCGATTGGGGGGCGTGCGTCGGCTGCTACCACAGCGACTTGACCCGCGTGGTGGCGACGGGTAAAATCGCCGCGAAATTGGAGCATGTTTATCGCGTTGTGCTCGACGCGCAATTGCGCGCCATCGCGGCGATTCGGCCGGGGGTGAGCTGCTGCGACGTGGACGCCGTGGCCCGAGCCATCATCGAGCGGGCCGGCTTCGGCAGCCGCTTCGGCCACGGACTAGGCCACGGCATCGGCCTGCAAGTGCATGAATCCCCCCGACTGGCTGCTGGCAGTGAAGCCGTTTTGCGGGCCGGCATGGTCGTAACGGTCGAGCCGGGCATCTATCTGCCCGGAGTCGGCGGCGTCCGCATCGAAGATGACGTGCTCGTCACTCGCTCGGGGAGCGAGGTGCTTACCAGCGTCCCGAAACAGTGGGAAGATATACACATGGCCGGCTAGGCCGCCCGGCCAACGTCCGCGGGGATGTTGGCTTCGTCGCGAAGACCGTGCGAGCGGCGACCCTGCGCGTTGGCCGCCCCGCCAACGACGCGTCAGACAAAGAGTGAAGAATAATGGCAGCAGAAGATCGGAGTTCCGCCATGCCCGAGCCCTCGTCCGTGCAGGACGTTTTCGATGTGCGCAAGGTCCGTCGCCTTGTCGAGTTGATGAAGGAATACGACTTGGCGGAAATGGACCTGAAGCAAGGCGAAACTCGCATTCAGTTGCGTCGTGGCGGGGCGGTCCCGGTTGCCGCCGCCATGCCGCTTCTGGCTCAGGCGCCCGCCCCGTCGCCGGCGGCGACCGAAAAGGCGCCGGCCGCCGCAGCCGCACCGGCGGAACCGTCGAACGTCAAATTGATCACCAGCCCGATGGTGGGAACGTTCTACTCGGCAGCCGATCCGCAATCGCCGCCGTTCGTCAAGGTGGGCGATCACGTCGGCCCCGACACCACCGTGTGCATCGTAGAAGCGATGAAGGTTTTCAATCAGATTCCAGCGGAGGTTTCGGGCAAGATCACCGCGATTTTGGCCGAGAACGGGCAGACCGTCGAGTTCGGGCAGCCGCTGTTCAAAGTGGCGGTGGGAGAGTAGCAACGCATGTTTCAAAGGATTCTGGTCGCCAATCGCGGCGAAATCGCCTTGCGGGTGATCCGTGCCTGCCGCGAATTGGGCATTGAGACCGTGGCCGTGTGCAGCGAGGCCGACCGCGGCGCCGCCTACTTGCAGCTCGCCGATCAGGTGATTTGCATTGGTCCGCCACGCGCCAGCGAAAGCTATCTGCGCATCGATCGGGTGATCAGCGCCGCCGAAGTGGGCAACGTTCAGGCGATTCATCCCGGGTATGGATTTCTTTCCGAAAATGCCGATTTCGCCGACGTCTGCCGGAGCTGCAACATTGAATTCATCGGCCCGTCGCACGAAGCGATGGCCTTAGTCGGCGACAAGAACTCGGCCCGCCGCATTGCCAAGCAGGCCGGCGTGCCCACGGTGCCGGGCAGCGAAGGTTTGATCGAAAGCGAGGCGCACGCCCTGCAACTGGCCCGTGAAATCGGTTTTCCGGTGCTCATTAAGGCGTCGGCGGGCGGGGGCGGACGCGGGATGCGCGTTGCCGTAAACGAGCTGGCGTTGAAGAACGGTTTGCAGCAGGCCCAGGCCGAAGCCGAGGCCGCCTTCGGATGCGCCGACATCTATTTGGAGAAGTACGTCGAGCATCCGCGCCACGTCGAGGTGCAAGTCATCGGCGATCAGCACGGCAATGTGGTGCATTTGTGGGAACGCGACTGCACCATGCAGCGACGGCATCAGAAGCTGATCGAAGAAAGCCCCGCGCCTACCCTCACGCCCGAAAAACGCGCGGCCGTTTGCGAGGCCGCCGTGCGCCTGGTCAAAGCGGCGAACTACTCGAACGCGGGAACAGTGGAGTTCATTGTCGATCAAAAAGGCAATTTCTACTTCATCGAGGTGAATGCACGCATTCAAGTGGAGCATCCCGTCACTGAATTGGTTACGGGCATCGACTTGATCAAGGCCCAAATCCGCGTGGCCGCCGGCGAACCGCTGCCTTGGAAGCAGGAAGACATCAAACATCGCGGTGTTGCCATGGAATGCCGCATCAACGCGGAGGATCCCGACAAGAACTTCCGCCCCACGCCGGGCCCGATCACCGGGTTCTATGCCCCGGGCGGTTTCGGTGTTCGCTGGGATTCGCACGTGTACGCCGGGTACACGGTGTCGCCGCATTACGACTCGATGATCGGCAAGCTGCTGGTCCACCAGCCGACCCGGGAAGAAGCCATCGCCTGCATGTTGCGGGCGCTGAGCGAACTGCGGATCGAAGGAGTGAAGTCCACTGTGCCGATCCACCAGAAAATACTCGCACACGAAGCGTTTCGCACGTCGCGCACCGACACTACGTTTATCGAGCGCACGTGGGTTTCGTGAGCGACCCGCGGCAACGCCGCTCGTGTTCCGTCGTTTGTTTTCGCCTATTGAACTCCAGGAAAAGAATGCAGCGTTGCATTCACGATTTGCCCGAAAAACAGCCTGCTGTGAGTCAGCCGCTTTGCTTCTCGCGTCCGAAAGGCCGAACCAGAATCAGAGTGCGGCCGTCGGCGTAAGCAGCGCGCCATCCGTGAGAACCGCTGGCTCGACGGCGTAGCGCATCCGAGAATCATTCGGTTCAACTGTTCCGTCGTTTTTTTGATTAGAGAGAACCATGGCTAATCCGACCAATCCCCTGTCGCGTCCGCCCGTGATGGACTCGCATATTCGCCGCGTGGCGATCCTTTTTGCCGGCGGTCCGGCGCCGGCGGCCAATGCGGTGATTTCCACCGCGGCCGTCTCCTTCATTCGAAACAATATCGATGTGGTGGGCGTGCTGAACGGCTATTCCAATCTGATTGAGTTCGGCCCGGATCATCCGCTGCAAGAGGGCCGCGACTATATCCGGCTGACGCACGGGGTTTTGAAGCGGACCCGCAACTCCCGCGGAATCATCATCGGCACCGCCCGCACCAATCCGGGCAAGAACGTCTCGCATCCCTCGCATCTTCAAGACCCGGAGCGGAACAAACCGCTGCGCACCGTGTACGAAGCCCTGCGGTCGATCGGGGTCGATGCCCTGATTTCGATCGGCGGCGACGACACGTTGAAGACGGCCAACAAGTTCAAGATGTTTCAGGAAACGCTGCCGCCGGGCAGCCCGAGAATTCCCGTCGTCCACCTGCCTAAGACGATCGACAACGACTACATGGGCATCGATTTCACCTTCGGCTACTTCACCGCCGTCGAATTTCTCGCGGAAGAAATTCGCAACCTCCTGGCCGACGCCGAGGCGAATCGCGCCTACTTCCTCACCGAAGCGATGGGCCGCAGCGCGGGCTGGTTGGCCTACGGCGCGGCGATCGCCGGCGAAGCGAGCCTGGTGATCAGCGTGGAAGACATCGTGGGCAAGTACGAAACCAGCGAAGAAGTGGTCAACCCTTCGTCCGGCAAGAAGGAGCTCCGCCGGGTAATGAACATGCCGGAGGTCGTCAATCGCATCGTCGCCACGATGCGTGTCCGCGAAGAGGCCGAAAACAAACCCTATGGCGTGATTGTGATGGCCGAGGGCTTGGCCGAACTGCTGCCCTTCAGCCACATTGAAGGCGTTCCCCGCGACGAGCATGGCCATATCGCCATTTCCAGGCTGAACCTCAGCCGCCTGTTCTCCGAGTTGGTGGCCAAAGAGTATCACCGCCAAACCGGAAGAAAGCGGAAAATCACCGGCCTGCAATTAGGCTACGAAAGCCGCTGTGCCCGTCCAACCGCCTTCGATGTCATGCTGGGAAGCCAGTTGGGCGTCGGGTCGTATCGGGCCTTGGTCGAAAAGCGGCTCGACGGCGTCATGGTCTCCGTCTCGGGGCAGATCGAGCTGAACTACGTGCCCTTCAGCCAATTGGTCGATCCGGCCACGTTGGTCACCGTGGTCCGCTACATCGAGCCGGGCAGCGATTTCCACCGGCTGGCCCGATTCCTCGAAACCTATGTGAACGACTGACCCCAACGCCGTTGTCCATGCAACGGCCCGTCGGCACCCGATCGCCCGCGCCGCAGCGGCTCGTTCCGCGGCGCGGGCGTTCTTCTTTTCTGCGGCCGCCCATGGCGCTGCCGCCGACACGCGCCGGCGCCGGGCGCAAAACGGCGCCATGAGCAACCGCCCGCGAACAAGGCCCTCGCTATCGTCGGCCGTTCAATACACCAAGCCGCAGGCGCGCCGGGCGCGATCCAACACCTCGGCCGCCTTGGCTCGGGCCCGCGCTGCGCCGTCGGCCAGAATCTGCCGCACCCGCTCGGGCTGCCCGGCCAGTTCTTCGCGCCGCGTGCGGGCGGCGGCGAAATAATCGACCGCGACATCGGCCAACGCCTTCTTGATTTCGCCATAGCCGAATCCGCCGCGGCGATAGAGGGCGGCCATCGACTCACGATCCCCATCTGAAGCAAAAAGCGAATAAAGCTGGAACAGGTGATCGGAGTCAGGATCTTTGGGTTCTTCCATCGGTCGCGAATCGGTCACGATCCGCATGATCTTCTTTCGCAGCGACTTGGGGTCTTCGAACACCTCAAGCGTGTTGCCGTAGCTCTTCGACATTTTCGCCCCGTCGGTGCCCGGCACCCGCGCAGCGGCGGGCATAACCTTCGCCTTGGGCAGCACGAATGTCTGCCCGAAATGATGATTGAAACTGGCGGCTAAGTCGCGAGTCACTTCCAAATGCTGGACTTGATCGTCGCCCACCGGCACAACCTCGGAATCGTAGGCCAAAATGTCGGCAGCCATCAAAACCGGATAGGTGAACAGCCCGGCGTCGGCCGGAAGCCCGCGCTCCTTCTTGTCCTTGTAAGCGTGGCATCGCTCCAGCAAACCCATCGGGGTTCCGGTAAGCAGCAGCCAGCACAATTCGCTCACCTCGGGCACATCGCTTTGCACGAACAGCGTGGCTCGTTGCGGATCGAGCCCCAGCGCCAGCAGGTCGATCGCGGCGTCAAGCGTATTCTGAGCCAGCTCTTCCCGATCGCGCACCGTGGTCAATGCGTGCAAGTTCGCGATGAAGTAGAAGGCGTTGGGCGTTTGGTGCTGCAATTCAATGTACTGGCGGATGGCCCCAAAATAGTTGCCCCAATGAAACCGCCCAGTCGGTTGTATGCCGGAAAGAACACGCATAGTCATTGTTGTCGCCTTGCGGCCTGCGAGAAGAGGTCAGAATCGCGAGGAATTGGTCGTTTCGTTCGGGGTGGTCTTGTCGCCAAGCCGGCCCGCCGGCGAACCATCGCCCAAGGCCCTGCCGGCCTGACCGCACGCGGTCGGCTGGTGCGCCTGTGGGATTCGCAAACTGCCGACGACATCGGCCACGGCCCCGGCCGACAGCGATTGCAGCGCGCCGGGCAGCGCATCGAGCAGTTCGATGGCGGCGCGCGGGTGATAGAAACTGGCGGTGCCCACCTGTACGGCCGTCGCGCCGGCGACGAGGAACTCCATCACATCGTCGATCGTCGCGATCCCGCCGATGCCCACCAACGGAACAGTCACCGCACGGCGAACTTGATAAACGGCCCGCAACGCAATCGGCTTGATGGCCGGCCCGCTCAATCCGCCAAGCACATTGCCCAACACCGGACGGCGTTTGCGCCAGTCGATGGCCATTCCCAAAACGGTGTTGATCAACGAGATGGCGTCGGCGCCGCCGTCTTCGGCGGCCTTGGCCACCGTCGTAATGTCCGTAACGTTGGGAGTCAGCTTCGCAATGATCGGATAACCGCACGCGCGGCGGCATCCCTCGACCACTTGGCGGCACATCTCGGGCGCAGTGCCGAAATCGACCCCTCCACTGACGTTCGGGCACGATACATTCAATTCCAGAGCGGCCACGCCGGAAAGCCCGTCGAGCCTGGCGGCCATCGCCACGAATTCTTCGCGGCTCTTTCCCGCAATGCTGACAATAATCGGCGGCCCCAAGCTCGCCAAAAAGGGCATGTGCCGTTCGATGAACTGTTCGATGCCGTCGTTGTCGAGCCCGATGGAATTGAGCATGCCGGCGGCGGTTTCGCACGTGCGCGGCGGCGGATTGCCCGCCCGCGCCTGCACCGTAATTGTCTTCGGAAGAATGGCGCCGAGCCGCTTCAAATCCACAAAGCCGGCCATCTCGCGGGCATAGCCGAACGTGCCCGATGCCACCATGATGGGATTCGGCAACCGAAGCCTTCCCAATTCCACGCTCAGTTGCACGGTGTTTTTCGGGTAATCCACGTCGCAAACCTGTCCGAATTTGAGCGTCGCTGCGTCAACCTCCGCCCGAATTGGCAATCAAGCCCCGTAGTGTAAGCCTCGACCGAGCCAGTGTCAATTAACGGGTCAACCGACCAGACGTTTGGAGATACAGCGCAGCTAGCAGATGGCCCGCGCGGGGGGCGGACGGGGCGGCAGGAGGCTGACGCGAGCGGGAAGGCCGAGGATCCGCAGCAATTCCTCGACCGGCAGCACCGCATAGGCGTCACCCAGGTAGATGACGACCGGGGCGCGTCCCAGATGCGGTTCGTAGTGCCGCCGGAGACGACGAATGCCTTGGGCGGCAAAGCCCGCTCCCCGGCGGCTGAGATAGACTTGCACCGTGTTGAACGCCAGGCAGGTCAGCGTCACGCGGGCAAGGTGGATGGCGAAGTCGCGGCCCCAGCGTTGGGCCTCCAGGCCCCAGCCCTCTTTGAGTTCCCGGTAGGCGTCGTTTTCGATGTGCCAACGAGGACGAAATCCCTGAAACGCGGCGACCCCGTTGGACCACGCGCGCGTGCTCACGAGGGTCCACGGTTTGTCGTCCGGGCTCGACGGATTCACCGGGCAGATGCGGCAGGCCCACAGACGCGGCGACTCGGCCCCGTAGGCTTGCGCCGCTTGCAGGAAACTGTCCCAACTGGTCGTTTCCTGCATGGCCGAAATCTCCAGCATCCGCCGTTGTTTGTGCCCCTGAATCACGCGGACATAGCTGTGCCGACGGGACTTCAGCATCCCCTCGCGCTCCAGGCCCTCCAGGTCGCGATGAATCTCCCGATCGCTGGGCAAAGGCACCAAAACGTCGAGGTTCTTGGCGAATTTCAGCCACGCCAGCAGGGGACCGTCGGCATACAACGCGTCGAGGAGCAGCAACTCGATGCATCCCGCGCCGCCCAATCGGAGCGCCTGCTCGATCAGGCTTCGCGTCACCGCCGCCTCCTTTCCTTTTTCGGACGCGGAGCCCTCCAGCAGACGCCAGGCGACGATCAGGGGACGCCCGCCCGACACGCAGACCAGGCAGACCAGGCGGCGCCCGTCGCCCAGACCCGTGCCGTCGATCGCGTACACCCGGCCACGCACCAATCCGCGCTCGAACAAGGCACGCACCCCCGACTCCTGGACCTCCTGCCATGCCTCCTGCGCGACACGCCGCAACGCGTCGCGGAGCGTGTCCGGATGGCAAGGAAGCGATTCGGACTTCCGGTGGGCAAGGTGCCGGTGACGCTCGTTGTCGCCGATCTGGAGTTGCAGGGGCGACCACCCCAAGTGCAACAGCACCGCCGGGTCGCCAAAGAGCTGCGACGCCGCGCCGCTGAAGGAATGCACGTCCAAGAACGGCAGCACCGAGGCGGTCCGCAGCAACAACCGGTCCTCAATGCCGTTCCGTTGCCGCCGCGTCGGCAGCCCGTCCAAGGCGGCGAAGATCCCCAGTTCGTGATGCAGGCCCACCAGATCGTCCAACGGCCCGGACGCCATGGTCGTCACCATGTCAGGCCGCTCCCCTCTCTTCAAGCCCGCAATCACCCCCTCT
>JARKPK010000030.1 GCA_029975295.1 Thermoguttaceae bacterium
GAAGAAGGCCGTGGACTTCGGCCTGAAAGCCCTCGAATACCGAGGAGTGAAGAGCGGGTACATCTTGGCGCTTCTGCGCGGGCGGCTCACGAGCGACATCGCCGCCGGCGAGGCGAAGCGGCTCTACAACCAGGCCGAGAAACTCCGCGCGGAGAAGAAGTTCGTCGAGGCGGGCCAACTCTTCGCCCAGGTCCGCGCGGCGTACCCGCAGAACCAGTGGGGCCACGCCTCGGGCTTCCGCATCGGGCAGTGCTACGCGGGCCTCAACCGCCCGGCCCAGGCCATCGACTGGTGGCAGAAGTTCATCGAGGAACTACCCGCCGGCCCGTGGCGCGGGCAGGCGCACGTGGCGATGGTCGATCTTGCGCTGGAAATGCAACTCGACCTCACGAGGGCCACAGAGCACGCGATGGCGGCCGGCAACCTGTTGGCCAAGGGACTGGACAAGGAGGCCGAGCCGTCGTGGAAAGAGGCCACCTACGACATCTATCTTCGGCAGGGCATCGTCTCGCTGGTTGACGGCCGGTTCGCCGCCGCCGTGCAAGGATTCGAGCAGGCGAAGCAGTCGGCCCCCAAGGAAACGCCGAAGGAAGTCCAAACGGGATTGGATCGGCTCATCGAGGCAGCGCGGAATCGCGCCAAGCTGGTTCCCGACGAACTGGCCGTTGGCGACGACCGGGCCGCGACCGCCCTCGCTCTGGGCAATATCTACAACGTCCTGCGCCGGTATGACGACGCCAAAGTCTTCTTTACCTTGCCGCTGACCGGCCCGATGCGGAGCCACTCGGCCGGGCACCGTTCCTTCGCCGGGTTGGGGCTGGCGCGAATCCTGGTAGCGACAGCGGGGAAAGAGGCCAAATCGAAGTCGCCGAAAGCATCGCCTCTTGCTCAGGCCGCAACCGCCTATGAGGCCAGCCTCAAGGAATACCCGAAGGGTTCGTGGCACGACGAGACGCTGCGCGAATTGGCGCTGCTGATCGAGCGGGCCGCCGCCGAGCAGTCTGCCCCGCCACCTGCCGAAAAGACCGCCGACAAGGCAGGTGCCGAGAAGCCGGCTGCGCCGATGACCGACGCTGCCCGGCAGCAGCAGAAGAAGGCGATGGTGGCCGCCCGCGCCCCGGCGCTTCCTTACTGGATCGACTTGCCGGCTCGCTATCCGAACAGCCGGCACGTGCCCCAGGCCCTCTATCACAAAGGTGTGCTCTCTACGGAGGCAGAAAAACCAGACGAGGCGTTGGCGG
>JARKPK010000034.1 GCA_029975295.1 Thermoguttaceae bacterium
GCCCCGGCCAACAATCGGTCGACGTCCGCAGGCTTGCTGCTGTCGCCGCAGAGCAGTCGGTGGTCCCCGAGAATCCATAGATCGCCCGGACGCGTTGTGGCCTCGTCCGGCGGCTCGGGAACCTCGTCGGGGTCAGTCAACCCTTCCTTCACACCGGGGTCGAGCAGCTTGGCCAACTCGTCGGCTGAGAACCCGAGCAACTGCAGGTCGATATCCATGCCTTTGAGTTCCGCCAACTCAATTGGCAGCAGGTCGTAGTCCCACAGCGCCAGGTCGGCCGTCTTGTTGTCGGCGATGCGGTACGCCTTGATCTGCTCGGGCGTGAGGTCTTTGGCCACGTGGACCGGCACCTCCTCCAACCCGAGCTTCAGCGCCGCCTTGTACCGCGTGTGGCCGCAGACAATGACGCCCTCGGTGTCAACGACGATAGGTTGGCGGAACCCAAACTGGCGGATGGATTCGGCCACAGCGTCCACAGCGGCATCGTTCTGCCGCGGGTTGCCGGGGTACGGCTTGATGGTAGACAGCTTCCGTTTCTCGATCTTCATGGTTCTCTGTTCCTTTCAGGAGACCGGACAAGCAAAACAAACTCTGTCCCGACGCGCGCCCGTTCCCGCGGGAGTCGCCTGCGGCGTTGGCCGGGAAGTACCTATGGACCGCCCGTCGTCGCCACAGAGCGGCCGCGTGGCGGCCTCGGCGGGGTGGGGACGTTGGTCGCGGGGGCGACAACGGACGCGACGTGCGCCAACGTGGCGCGTCAGGGTTACGATGGGGCTAGGCACGGCGCTCACCTCCCGCGGCTTTCACCAGCGCCAGGACGCCGGCCTTGATCGCGTCGGGAAGGTCGTTCCAAGCGGCGGCAACGCCGGCCAATTCGGGGTCGCCAAGAGGTGGCGAAGAGGGGCCAAAATCGGCGTGCGACGAGGACGGCACCACTGTGGGCACCTCACCCTCGGGCGGTTGCCGCAAGTGGTTGCCCGAGATAGACTTTACGGCATCTGGGCTACAGTCTTCGGAACCGAGGGTTGGGGGTTCGAATCCCTCCGGGCGTGCTTCGCTTCAGCTTGATGAATTGCCGATCTCGATATGTCGGCCGGAGTTGGCCACGGGCGGGTGAGGTCGGCGCAACGCCAGCTACCGCGCCAGCACTCGTGCTGCGAGAAACGGAATCGCCGGCTGACGTTGCTTTGGGGCTGCCTTGAAAGCGACGAAAAGCAGCGCGTCGTCCGCTCAGTCGCAACACCCCCAATTCACCCCGTTGTCCTGTCCGAGGGATGGGGTCCGCTGCCATCGTTCGCGCGTTGGTGTCCGGAAAGATAGGAAGATTGGCGGCTTCAATCGGGGGCCTGAGGGGCTGATGTAGCCCGTTGTGAGCACTTTCATCCGGCAAGATGAAAAACAGACACGATTCAATCGTAGGACAGATTGAATTGCGCGAGGGTGCCCCGCAACAAAACCCTCCAGACCACCCAAATCGTCCAAGGGGCCGCTGTGCGCGACCGCGTGGCCGGTCGTCGGAAGCCCCCTAGGGCATTAGGGTTACGGCAGTTCGATTTTCGGACACCCTGAATTACTTCTCAGCGTTGGCTTGTGGCGTCAAGAGTCGTCCGACTTCGGCCAAAACCTGAACGCTGGCGTCTTCGAACCTACCCCGCTTGTTCGGGCCGACGTTAAGCAGCAAATTCGAGCGACGGCCATTGACGACCGTCAGCAAATCCACGACCTGTTTGGCGGTTTTCGGTCGGCTCCCATCGCTCCAAAACCACTTTTGCTCCAAATACCAGCATGTTTCACCGACGGCAGTGTTTCCCTCGGGGAAGTGCCGGAGCTCTTTGACGGCGATATCCGCGTACGGCAAGCCCTTCTTGCCCCAGTTCCACCAATTGGAGCTGTAGAGCACTTTGCGCGGCAGGCTGCGGAAGAATGCTCGCGCCTCGTCCTCGGGCATGATTTGCGGGTCGAGTCCATCGTTCCAAATGTAGAACACTTCGGGATACTTTTCGACCAACTCGGCGATCTGCGCTAGCTGGAACTTCTTCTGTTCTTCCGGGCTGTGGGTCGCCGGATCACATTCGGGCGGAAGCACCTTGTACTTGCCGGGATCACCGAATCCCGGATGCCGCCATGCGTAGTAGAGCCCGACTTTCATTCCCCGGCTTGTGAACGACTTGATGAACTGCGCTACGAGGTCCTGTTTGTAAGGGCAATCCGGGTGGAAAACGTCGAAGGTCGTGTATTTGCTGTCCCAGAGGCAGAAGCCCGAGACATGCTTCGCCGTCAGCACGGCGTACGTCATGCCGGCCGATTTGGCCGCCTCGGCCCAGGCGTCGGTATCGACTGCGCCGCCCGGGTTGAACTCGGCCGGATCGGCGTAGCCGACGACCCATTGGGCGCCTTTATAGGTTTCCATGTTGAAGTGGATGAACATCCCGAATTTCAATCGCAGGAATTCATCCTTCATCGCCTCGACCGAATTCGAGCCTTCATCCGACCGCCGGTCGGTGGCCACTGCCGGCGTTTCGGCCGCTCGAACGATGCCCGCCGCTGCCATAGTCAGAACAGCCGCCATCGAAAACCAATTGACGCCCATAGCGTTCTTCCCCGTCAATAGATTAGCCAATCAGTTCCGTCGGATGTTGTCGTCCGAAAGGCCTTTGTCGCGCAGATTGAGCTTGAATCGCTTCGTTAAGCCGTCGAGCATCATGGTGACCAAGGTGCAGCTCATGCAGTAATCGCGCACGCCCAAAGGCTGCCCAGTCAGCGAATCATAGTGTTCGCTAATCCCATGGCGGAGCGCGTTGGCGATGGTCTTGTCGGCGATGTCGGCGGCCAAATCGGCATGCCCGTAAGCGGCCAAACCGCCGGCGATCTGATAGTTGGTGGGCGGCCAGACGTCGCCGCGCCAAAAGGCGTTCGACTTCCATCGCCGGTCGTTGCGATCGACGGTGGGCACCGGCAGCGGCGTCATCCACGCGGGCGAGGCCAACACTTCGGCCATGCGTCGGGCCATCGCTTCGGTAGGAACGCCCGCCGCCAGCGGAATCCAACTGCCGATGGTGGCAACCGGAATCTTTTCGAGCGTGTCGCGGCGCACGGAAAGGAACGTGCCGGCCTGTTCGTCCCACATGTGCCTGCGCATGCCTTCGACGCCCTTATCGGCCCGCGTCGTCCTTCGCGCCGCCATCGGCCGATCGCCGACGGCTAGCGCCAGTCGAGCAAGACATCGCTCAGCCAGGATCAGATAGGCCGTGTTGCCCGGCACGCAGATGTCGGCATACCAGGAACCTTCGTTCGGTCCCTTTCGCTTGGGATGGACGGTCAACTGCATGTCGTCCATGTTGCATTCGTAGTCGAACGTCTCCCATTTGGCATGCTGAAGTTTGCCCGAATAGGCCCCGACGGTAATCAACCCGTTGTCGAGCAAATCACGTTCTCGCCAGAACCAGTCGTGAAAGCGTTCGAGCCGGCCCAAGCATTGGGAAAGCAGCTCCCGGTCGCCGTTCCGCAGAAAAACGCGTTCGACGCCCCAAGCCAGCAAGGGAATCTGCGAGAACTGGCGCACCTCTTGCGGGGCCGTCTTGATGGCCACGGTGATCATGTCCCGGGCGTACTCCGGGGCGTCTTTGTTCCAACGGTCCTGGAAATCCCAGTAGTTCTGCATGATGTCGCGGATCACCTGCCGGGCATCGGGCAAGATGCTCAGCAAGTCGATTACGAACATCGTGTCCCAGATCCATTGGCCCAAATAGTATGGCCCGCCGGGGCGAACCCAGGTTCGCTCCAACGGCGGAGTGGGCAGCTGGAGTTTTTCAAGGATGCACTTGTCGAACACCCGCTGCGTCAGGGCGATGATTTCAGGATCGTCCGACTCGAAAAACTCTCGAACGTCCGGACGACTGGGCATCGCAGCGTGAACAAGGCTCGGCCCGAACTCCGATAGCGCCGCGCCGCCCAAGGCCGTGCTGCCGACGCCCCAAAGGAATTGACGCCTGTTCATGCCTTTCGATCTCTCTACGCAACTGCCGGACTGGCTACTGCATCGATCTGCTTTGGAAGAAAGCGAACACGACCGAATCGCTGCGGAGGGTTAGCAGCCCGTTGAAATAGTGCTTGCAAGCAAGCTTGGTAGCGGTTGCAATCTATGTTGCCCACACGGGCTTGTGCAAGCATTTTGTTTTTCAACGGGCTGTTCGGCGTCATAGAGTGCGAAGGCGGTCCTCCCAACGGCTTCTTACTTGCCCGCGCCAAGCAGTTCGACCATGGCCTTGCCCATCGCCTCACCAACATCCATGTACACCTCGGCCTTGCCGCCGTAGTGCGCGTTTCCGCTGCCGCCTTGGGCCATCGGGTTGGTGTAGATCGTAGCCACGTTGCCTTTGAACTCGGGATACTTGCCGCTTGCGCCATCGACGGCCAACTGCGCCTCAAGCACTAGTCCCCCGTTGCCTCCGCTGCCTTTGACGGCCTCGCCCAAGGTGGCGAGGACGAACTTGGCGTTTGGGGCGTTGAAGTCTTTTCGCAATTGCTTGATGAATCGGACCAGATTCTGTTCGTAATGGGCGGAGTGGACAGGATTGCCGCAGTCTTTCTCGCCCTGCCAGAAGAAGAAGCCGGCAACCTCGTAGCTGGTCGCTCCGGGGTAGTACTTGTCTAGTTCGGAAAGCACCTTCTTCGCGTAGGAGACGTCGTCGTCGTATTGTTTACCGGCGTACCACTCGATCGGCTTGCCGTTTTTATCGAGCCACGGCGGCGGCTCCGTGGCGACGCCCTTGGTCGGGTCGGCCTCCCATTGATCCGGCCGATCTTTGTAGCCCGCGAACACCTTCAACACCTTCCGGCCGTCCCTCTCGGTTACCTCAGCCAAGAATCGCTCGCTGCCCGGCGGCAACAGGTCCCAGCCAAGGCTGCGGTTGCCGATGCAGCTTTTGAGGATCATCACCGGCGCGTCGATGGCGTTTCCGACATGATGAGCGATGCCGAATTCCGGGCCAATCGTCTTGCAGGTCTTGACGGTCATCCACTCGTTGTTGAACTGCTGCATCCCGCCGCCGCGGCCCTGCATGACGCGGACATAGCGAACATCGGACCGTTCGAGCCAATTGCCCGCCTCATCGATAAGATAAGGATACTTCTTTTTGGTCTTGACGACGTATTCCAGTGTGCCTTCCTTGTCGCCGGCAATCTTGCCCGCGCCGACCATGTTCGATTGGCCCATCAGGATGAACACTTGAACCGGCTTGGTCGCTTCCGCGGCCCCGGGTGCAGCCCACGAAACGAACTGTCCCTGCTTAGCTTCGCTCGGTTCGATTGCCCGCGCGTGCGACACGCCCATCGCAAGCGCCGCCACAAGCCACGCAAGTCCGCAATGCATTCTTCTCGACATGATGGTTTTCTTTCGGGATATTCGGTTCTCGTTTTCGAAAAAGTGGCGATTCTTCAACCAGTATCGGGTTCTGCGCGGCACGAATCCTATTGACGCATTACTTCATCGGCGCAAGCACGAAGTTCTTAATCGTCAGCCCGCCGCTGGGGGCGGGGCGTGTGAACCGAAGGACGTTTACGCCCTTGACCAGCGCAACTTCGACCGGCGGGGTCTGCTCCCAACGGCCAACAGTGTACGGCACGGCGATCTCGACGGCCTGTTGGGCGCCGTTGGCTCTGAGCAACAGCTTCTGATCGGACTGCACCGTGACCACCTGCGCCACCAACGAGTACTTGCCCGCCTGCGGGGCATCGAAGGCGTATTCGAACTCTTGCGCGTTCTTCAGGTCGCGGACACAATGCAATTGCACTCCGCCCGAAAAGCTTTTCATGGCCAGAAACTGCGGATGGTTCCCAGCCGGCTTGCTCAGCGCAATCGCCGGAAGGGTTATTACTCCGCGGCGATCGACCGTGACCTTTCGGTCCGCCTGACTAATCGGCGTGTTTTCCGCCGCGACGGCCTCTTTCGATTCGTTCGACTCGGCAATGTCTTCGCCCAAAGGACCAAGGGCGACCGCCTTCGACTCGGCGGCAATCGCCCGCTGACGGTAAAGCGACACACCATTCCAGAAGCCCGACGGCGGAGAGTTGAACCCAAAGGCTCTCTGTTCGCCGAAAACGTCGCCGATCCATTGCGCTCGTTGAACCTCGGCGAAGGCTTTTGCGTTCTTTCTTGCTTGGGTCATCACCAAGAAGTCGGGCCCCTGTCCGAAGTCGGTCCAGCCCCATTCCCAACCGGCGCCCAAGTTGACTACCCAGCCCTGGGGCGTCCAACGGGCCAGTGCGGCATGGCCGCGTTGCGGCCGGGCGACCGTGGGAATACCGAAGCTGCGCAAGATGAATCGACCGAAGAACGCCCGCCGACCGCATACACCGCCGTTCTTGATGATGTTCTGATACTGTTGCAGGGAGGGCAGGTCGTTCTTGACATCTTGCGAACCGTACTTGACATCGGTCTTGACGGCGATTGAATAGCGCCAACCCTGGTTTTCGGTGCGGATATGATCGGGCCGGTAGTTGCGCAACATTTCGCGCCCCCAGGCGAGAATCTCGTCCGGCGCGTCGCTGTTGACGACCATGCGATACTCCCACGGAGACAACTTCGCAAAGGCCGCGTCGAGTTCACCGTCGAGATACGCCTTCTCGTAGTGCAGGTACCGCCGCACCGGATCAACGACCGCCGGCGCATCGGCCTGATCGACGGGATTGCTCTGCGCAATCGGCACGGCATGCTCGAGGCTGACGCCGAGGGCGAGACGACGAAACAGCCCTGTGCCGGCCTTCGGGCTAGCCTTCTGAATGGCAGCGAAAATCTCCATCGCTCGGCCGTACTTGCCGTCTTTGGCTCCATCGGCCGCAAGCATTTCGCGCATTAGTTGCGGGTCGCCGAGCAGCGCGTCAACCGAAGCCTCCTGCTGCGGGCCCTGTTGCGCATATTCAGCCAAACCGCGTGGTGTGGCTTGCGCCAACACAGCCGCTTTGACGAGCTTCGCGTCGAGCGAATCGTTCGCCAGGAAGACTCCGACGGCCTTCATGACGGGATCGACAACTTTTCCGGCGTCGGCCGAGGCCCGGGCAAGCGCAGCCTTGGCGGCGTCGTGCGCTTTAGCAGCCGCCTGCTTGTCTTTTTCGAATCCTGTTGCCCGTAACGCGTTCAACTCAGCGGCAGTGGCGAGAGCTTCGGCCCGATAGGCCGCGACGAAGGCGTCTTTCTTGCTGGCATCGAGCTGGGGAACCGCTTTGGCAATCTCTGTCCGCAGTTCTTCAAGCATGGCCGAGTATCGGGCAAGCAGCCGCTCACCGTTCGGCGTGAGGGGCACTGACGAAGCCGCTTTCGGCGCAGCCGCCAGAACCTGAGCAGCACCCAGAAGGAGAAGGGCGAAAATACCCCCGATCAATCTCTTCGCATTCACAATCTAGTCCCTTCCATTACCCCATTCGAACAAACCCATTGTCGAAAACATTCCAACGCGAGCTTTCCCGACACCGCTCGCTTGATTACAAGTCCCCGGCTATCGTTTCGGGCCGCTGCCGAAAGAGCAGTCGGCACGCCTCGATGCGTTCGCCGACGGTCCGAAACACGATGCAATTACGCGATCAAGCCTTCGATCGGCAGAGGCAGGCCTCGAACTGCGTGGACTTGTTAAGTTCGTATTCTGATCGCCACAAGGCAGGCCGACAACCATTTCGGTGTCGTCAGACTCATGAGGCAAGGCGGCATGCCGCCCTTCTGTCGGCTTCTATTGCAACAAGCCGCCGCTCAGCGCTGCCCTGGCCTATCACCCAAAACGGTCCAGAACGCAGCAGTTCGGTCAGTGGCTATCGTCGCCGCCACAAAGCCAGCAGGCTGAGCAAAGCGATCGCGGTTAGCGCCCATACGCTTGGTTCGGGCACAGATTGAATGGCGCCGCCGGCGTCACTCGCGTGGGCCAGTGCGGGACTGCCGGCGGCGCTCCAAGTGAAATCTGTGCCATCGAAAATCTGCAACATATTGACGACGCTTGTGCTCGACTCGCCGCCTGTCGTGCTGATCATCACCACACTGTCGGCGTCGATCGTCAGGCTGTCTTGCCGAACGTGTTCGGTGACGAGCGTTGCGGCCGAGACGGTTCCAACCGCCGTGTCGCCGGCCCCGTCGATTGCGGCTACATCAACCGTTCCCTCCAAAATGTTCACCAGGCCCGCGCTGTTAAGTATCCCGCCGGAAAGATTCAAACCTGCACCGGCGGCAACGCTTATATCGAGCGCGTTTCCTGTCGTCGTCGCAACCTGAGTAGTAATGGTGTGACTGCCGGCTGCGGAGGAGATGGACGCATTGCCCGTTCCGCCCGTGTTGTCCATCGTCAAGACGGCGCCGTTGTCACCGACGATTGAATAGGGAACAGCGCTGTCGAACACCACCCCGCCGACGGTCTTGCCGGCCTCGATCGAAACGTCGCCCGTCGCGGCTCCATCGAAAATGGCGGTTTGCCCGACGATGGGAGCGGCATTGTCCGACCAGTTGCCCGCTCTGGCCCACAACCCATCGCCGGCCAGTCCGGTCCAGGTCCACGTAGTCGGGCCAATCGAACCGGCCGTGTATTGCAGGAAGATATCGCCCAGATCGGCATCGGCGCCGACCACGGTTGTGAAGGTTCCGGCCGCGAAACTGGCGTTGACGAGATGGACGAAATTCGTGGCGCCCGGATTGCTTGTCGCGTCAATGATCTTCCAACTGTGATTGCTGCTCCAGAAGGGATCGGGCGTGGCGTGATCGGGCCGCAGATTCGCGGCCAGCAGGTTGAAGTCCAAGGTCAGCTTCGACTGCCCGCCAAGCGTCAGATTTCCGCCCGTAAGACTGACAAAGTCGAAGTCAACGCCCGGGTTGTTCGTCGAGAGTGCGGCCAATTCCCAAATCAGGTTGGCGCCGGCTCCGGCGGCCGACATATCGAGCCCGTTGGCCAGCGTGATCTGTCCGGCCGAGGCGCCGGGGGCAAGCGTGCCGCCGTCGTTGACGGTCACCGGACCATTGATCGTACCGATTCCACCCAACGCACCCGTGCTGTTCACGATGACGCCGGCCGTGTTGGCCAGCGATCCGTTGACCAGCAGGGCGCCGGCATTGACCGCCGTCCAACCCGTGTAGGTGCTGTTGCCGGACAGAACCACAATGCCCTCGCCGGTCTTCGTAACCGCGGTAATCGCGGCGGCCGCAGCCGCCTCGCTGGCGTCTTGGCCGGTTGGATTCTGAATGGCGCCGGAGAAGGTCACCTGGCCGCCAGCGGCGGCAGTCAGGACGATGCCGCGACTCGTTTGGCTGGCCGTGCCGAGATGGATTGCGCCGGAAAATGTGGATTGATCCGGCGTGTTGCCGCCGAGGGTCAGAACACGCGTGCCTGTGTCTGTCGCGTTATTGGTGGCAAGGCGAATGATCCGGGCGACAGTGAATGGTCCGCCGGTGAGGATGGCTGCGTCGGAATTGCCGCCCGCCACACCGAGAGTTACATCGCTTGTGGCCCGACCGAAAGCGCCGTTAGCATTCGAAGGTGCGTTGGTCCCAACGATCAACGTTCCAACCTGGATGGTTGTCGTGCCCGAATAGGTGTTCTCGCCCGAAAGCACCCACGTACCTGCACCGGCTTTGACAAGCGAGGTGCTTTGCGTGCCCGTGCCGTTGTTATTGTTGTTGATTACTCCAGACAGGGTGTTTGCGGCAACGCTTGTCCCGGAGAGGGTCAGCGTTTTGTTCGCTTGGCCGTTGCCTGTTGTGGGGAAAGAGCCGATCACATTCCCGGTCAACACCAAAGCGCCCGAGCCGGAGGCCTCGATCGTAACGCCCGCCGCACTGCCGCGCATATCGATCACTCGGTTGCTAGTGTGTCCCGAACCGACGTAACGGAGCGTTCCGGCGGTATTTCGATCACCGATCGAGATCGTCCCGTTGGCCACGGTCGTCGGGGCGCCGAGGGCGCTGTTCCCTCCGCCCACATTGGCAATCGAATTGAATTCCAGCGTGCCGCCGAGGACGACGATTTGCCCAGTAAAGGAATTGTTGCCCGTCAGGGCCATCGTGCCGGTGTTCGAGATTACAATGCCCAGGCTCGTCCCGACATCGGCGATTTCGCCGGCGTAGGTTTGAGTTCCCGACACATGGAATCCGAGGTTAACATTTCCCGAGTAGGTTACCGTGCTGCCGACTTGCCCGCCTAGTCCGGCGAGTAATCCGCCAATGGTGCCTTCGCCGCTCAGGCCGGTCGTCCATTCCCCGGTTCCGCCGACGGCCGCGCTCAAGGTGGCGCCGTCTTGCACGGCAACTGCGCCGGCCGCCGGCATGGAGTTCTTTTTGAGGAAACGGAGCGTGCCGGCGCTGATCGTCGTCCCACCGTCATACGTGTTGGCCGCATTGACGATCAGAATCCCCGGCCCCGTCTTGGTCAAGCTGGCTGCCGTAGCACTCGTGTTGCGGATCACACCGGTAATCGTCGCCCAAGTGCCTTGGGTCGTCGCATTCACCGCAATCGTTCGCGCGCCGCCGTTGAGGTTGAGACCGTCGGCAAGCGTCAACGTCGATCCGGCCTGTGCCGAATCGGCCTGCAAGATGAAGACATCGGGCTTGAAATAGGCGCTGTCCCAAACCAATTCAGTGGTTCCACCGATGTCCACCGTCATCCCGGTGGCGCCGTTCTCACCGAAACCACTTGCACCGCCAAGGATTTGCACTTGGCCAGGCCCCGTGCCCAAAGAACGGGAAAACGTCCCCGACCAGTAGTATTCCAGCACGCCGCCATCGAGGATCAAATTGGAATTCGCCGACAAATTGTTGGTGACCATCAGCACCCCGCCTTTGACCACCGTGTCGCCCGAGTACGTGTGGACCGGCGGTGTTCCGCCTGCTCCCAAGGCAAGCCGGCCCGTGCCTTCTTTCACAATTCCTCCGCTGCCGACAACAGCATTGGTGCTCAACACAGTCGAGCCTGAGCCATTGACCGTCAGGTTGTAACCTTGAAGATCAACGCCCGCGGCGTTTAGCGCGCTAACTGAGTTGTTCGTCCACGTCTGATCGGCGCCGAGGACGATCGGACTGACAAACGTTACAGCGCCCGACCCGGCATTCTTTATAATGCCGTTATTCAGCGTGATCGTCTGCCCGGCCGCCCCCAGAGTGTAGGTGCCGGTGAAGGTGTCGAATGCAATCGAGTTGACTGTGGTCGGGCTGGCCAGCGTTACCGCGCCGCCCGCGCCGCCATTGCCGAATCTCGCATCGTCGCCAGAAGTCCAGCTCGTATTGGCCAAGCCGTCCCACCACTTGTTGGCGTCCAACCAGGCGCCGGCGCCGTCCGTTTGGTTGGCGCTGGCGCCGTCCGTTTGGTTGGCGCTGGCGCCGTTGGCATCCCAGGTGACCAATGCGGCCCGCGCGGCCGAACCGGCGCCGAACGCGAGCATCGCGGCGAACGAAATCCCGGCGATCCAGAGAAGTGCGAAGCGGTGCATAACGGCTCTCCCGAAAAAGGTGGGCGATGCGCACTTAGGGCTATCTTTCAGTGTGTATGCGAAAAACCGTAAGTCGATACCGTTTCCGCGACAAAAAACATTGTATTTGCGACAGGCAAATCGCAGGCTCGGCCCAAAGTTGCGACGGAGGTGTTCCGCCCGATATACGATCTCGGGCGGCATGGGCCGTTGCCGGAAGGCTCGCTTGGGCCAAGAATCGGCCTCGCTGAGAAATAAAGATGGCCGACAGGCAAGCGACCCAATCAGAAGGAGTTCGCGGCACTTGCCGCCGAGCCTCGGGACATACCTCACACGCCGCCCGTGTGTTTACGGTCGCCGCGGTATTGCTTCGGGGTTATCCCCAGCTCGCGTCGGAACACCTGGTACATCCTCTGCTCGACGCCGAACCCGACATCGCGAGCGATGTCGGCCAACCGTCGATCGCTCTGGGTAAGCTCGCGTTTCGCCCGTTCGATCCGCACGCGGCGGATTTCGGCCGCGATTGGCCGGCTGAGATACTTTTGGAAGCACCGCTCCAGCGTCCGCTCGCCGACCGCCACGGCGTGCGCCACGTCGGCCGTGGCGATGGCGCGATGACTGTTCGCCGCAATGAATTCCAAAGCAGCGCGAACGATCGGATGGTCAACGGCGAAGAAATCGGTCGACTCGCGGACAATGAGGCCCTGCGGCGGCAGCAAGATGTGTTTCTTCTCGCCCATTTCTCTGCCGTCCATCAGGCCATGCAACAAGCGCGCCGCTTCGTAGCCGACCCGTTCGAAGCCCACCTCAACGCTGGTCAGCGTCGGCCGCAAGTGTTCGCAGAACGTGACTTCATTACAGCCTGCGATGATCGCCACATCTTCGGGCACGCGCCACCCTCGATTTCGACACATCGGCGTCACCATTCGAGCCAGCGACTCGGCCCCCACAAACACGCCGATAGGCGGTTG
>JARKPK010000038.1 GCA_029975295.1 Thermoguttaceae bacterium
ATCGCCCATCATCACGATTCGTCGAAAGCGCCCGAGGCGCAGCGGCCCGTGGTGTGTTTCGTCGAGCTGGCCAATTGCATCGTTTCGTTGAAGGGGCTCACTTCGATCGGTCTTCAGCGGGTTCGTTTTCCGAAAGAAGCGTTCGTCGAGGTCGGCTTGACGAAAGACGACGTGCTGGTGTTGGCGGCCGATTTGGATCGCGAAATGGCGGGCAACGCCACGATGTTCGAGATGTAAAAGGGATGATCGCCGCGGCCCTCGCGGAAGAAGGAAATTGGCGGCGGCTTCGTCCCTGTCGGCGAAGCGAACGCCGCGCGGAAAGCGTTGGGGCCGAACGAGCGCGCCGGACTGCCGTTTCATGGACGCATTACTGAGCAAACTGGAACAGCTTTTCGCCAGCGACGAGGTCGTCGCCGACGAAGACGGGGTGCTGGCCGCCGCGGCTTCGGCCGCCCCGCACCCGGCATGGCTGCTGTCGTTCTTCGGCGATCGCGCCGGCGTGCGCTGCGCGGCCGCCTTGAAAGACGAAGCGCCGCTGTCGCTGGCCCGCGAACTTGCCGCCGCGTGCAACGCCGCTGAAAAGCAGCCGTTCCGCATCGCCCGCCACGTTTGGAGCGGGCGCGAGCTGACGGTGGTGACCGCCGGCGTGGAGGGCGACCCGGCGGGCAGCTATTGGGCGGGCGTGTTCGATGCGCCGCCCCCGAGCGACGCCGAATTGGAACGCAGCAGGCCGTTGTGGACGGCCTGCGCCCGACTGATCCGCGAAGCCAACGCGGGCCGCGCGCAGGTCGATCGGCTTTCCGCCCGGCTGCGGCAGCTTGAGGCCGAGCACGACACGCTCAGAGCGGCCCATACCGAGTCGATCAGCGCTGCCATGAGCGAGCAGGCGCGCCGCCTGGAAGAAGAACGCGATCGGTTGGCGGCCGAACAGCAGTGCGCCGCCACCAAAGCCGCCAGCGAGGCGAAGACCCAGTTCCTGGCCAATATGAGCCACGAAATTCGCACGCCGCTGACGGCGATTCTGGGCTTCACCGAATTGCTGCGCAACGGTGCGGACGACGGCGATGAGGCCGCCCGCCACGAGTACCTCGAAAACATCTACCGCAGCGCCAATCATCTGCTGGAACTGATCAACGACGTGCTCGATCTGTCGAAAATCGAAGCCGGACGGATGCAGATCGAGCGGATCGCATGCTCGCCGCACGAAATCATCGCCGGGGTGATCTCGCCGATGCGCGTCCGTGCGAAGGAAAAGGGGCTGAAGCTCTCAGTCGTCTGGCCCCAAGGCATTCCCTCGCAGATCGAAACCGACCCGCTCCGTCTGAAGCAACTGTTGATCAATCTGGTGGGCAACGCGGTGAAATTCACCAATCAGGGCGAAGTCCGCCTGGTGTGCCGCCTGCTCGAAGAAGGCGGGCGCGGCCGAATCGCCTTCGACGTGATCGACACCGGCGTGGGCATCCCAGCGCACAAGCTGGAAGACATCTTCGACGCCTTCGCGCAGGCCGATTCCACAGTCACCCGGCAATTCGGCGGCACGGGCTTGGGGCTGGCCATCAGCCGGCGAATCGCCCGGGCCCTGGGCGGCGAAATCACCGTCCGCAGCGAGTTGGGCAAGGGCAGCACGTTTACGGCCGTGGTCGACGTTGGTCCGCTCGATCAGGCCACGCTGATGGAACCGCCCAGCAGCGACGCCCTGGTGCACGAATCGCCGAAAAAGTCTGCACCGGTCATGGCGCGGCCGTTGCGCAACGCCCGAGTGTTGCTGGTGGAAGACGGCGTGATGAACCGGAAGCTGATCACCTTGATCCTTCAGAAGGCGGGGGTGGAAGTGGTGACCGCCGAGAACGGACGCGACGGTTACGAAGTCGGCCGTCGCGGCGGGTTCGACGCGATCCTGATGGATATGCAAATGCCCATCATGGACGGCTACACCGCCACGCGCAAACTCCGCGACGAGGGGATCGCCACGCCGATCATCGCCCTGACCGCCCATGCCATGAGCGGCGACGAACAGAAATGCCGCGACGCCGGCTGCACGGCGTACCTGACCAAGCCGGTGCGGTCGCAAGTTCTCTTAGGAACGATCGCCTCGGTCGTGGCCAGCGCCGCGCCTCCGGTGGTTGCCGCAAGCGATCGGGCCGCGGGGGCGGCAGCCGCCGAATCACGCGAGCCCACCGGCGGGAGCGAGGCCGGCGGCGATCGCGGTCCGATCGTCAGCGCGTTGGCCACCGACGACCCGGACTTCCGCGAAATCGTAGAGGAATTCATCCTCTGGCTGCCCGAAACCTTGGGCGAAATCGTCGTTGCGCTGGAGCACGGCCGCTTTGAAGACGCCGCCCGGCTGGCGCACACGCTCAAGGGCACGGCCGGCGGGGCCGGATTCGATGTGTTGACCGCGCCGTCGAAGCAGCTCGAACTGGCCGCCCGCAGCGGCGACGGCGAAGCGACGGCCCAGGCGTTGAGCCGTCTGCGCCAATTAGCCGAGCGTATTACTCTGGACGCGGCGTCTGACGTGTCCGCGTCCGATCAAAGTTCTCGGGGTAATCGAGATGTCTGAACTGCATGCGAACACCCAATGCGCCTCGGGCGGTTTGCCCGAAAGCGGCACGGCGCCGACGGTCGGCCCGACGCTTTTCTCGGACGATGCGCGCAACGAAAGCGCCGGCCGGCGCGCCGCGTTGATCGCCGTCGTCGACGACCAGCCGATCAACATCAAGATCATTCAAAAGTACCTGCGGATGGTGGGCTACGAACGGTTTATCGGAATCACCGATTCGCGCCGGGCGGAGGAAACGGTCATCGACCAGCGGCCCGACGTGGTGCTGCTCGACCTAATCATGCCGCACGTCGACGGCCTGGAGGTGCTCGACCGCTTGCGCCGCCATGAGGAGCTGGCCGATCTGCCGATCATCATCGTCACGGCCGTGGGCGAGCAGGACACGAAAATCGAGGCCCTCCGCCGCGGGGCGACCGAGTTCCTGCAAAAGCCGGTCCACTCCGCAGAGCTCCAGGTCCGCGTCCGCAATGCGCTGTTGATCAAGGCCTATCATGACAATCTGCGCAATTACGCCGGCCGGCTCGAACAGGAGGTGTCGCGGCGCACGGCCGAGCTGGTGCAGGCCCACCGCGAAGTGGTGCAGTGCCTGGCCACTGTGGGTGAATACCGCGACAACGAGACGGGCTATCACACCTTCCGCGTCGGTTGCTACGCCGAGATTGTCGCCCGGCATTTGGGCATGGGCGTCGATTTCTGCGCGTTGATCCGCGACGCCGCCACGCTGCACGACATCGGCAAGGTGGCCATTCCGGATCG
>JARKPK010000058.1 GCA_029975295.1 Thermoguttaceae bacterium
CTGAAGCAACTGTTGATCAATCTGGTGGGCAACGCGGTGAAATTCACCAACCAGGGCGAAGTCCGCCTGGTGTGCCGCCTGCTCGAAGAGGGCGGACGCGGCCGAATCGCCTTCGACGTGATCGACACCGGCGTGGGCATACCAGCCCACAAGTTGGAAGACATCTTCGACGCCTTTTCGCAGGCCGATTCCTCAGTCACTCGGCAATTCGGCGGCACGGGCTTGGGATTGGCCATCAGCCGGCGAATCGCCCGGGCCCTGGGCGGCGAAATCACCGTCCGCAGCGAGTTCGGCAAGGGCAGCACGTTTACGGCCGTGGTCGACGTCGGTCCGCTCGATCAGGCCGCGCTGATCGAACCGCCCAGCAGCGAAGCCTTGACGTACGAATCGCCGAAGAAACTCGCTCCGGTCATGGCGCGGCCGTTGCGCAACGCTAGGGTGTTGCTGGTGGAAGACGGCGTGATGAACCGGAAGCTGATCACCTTGATCCTTCAGAAGGCGGGCGTGGAAGTGGTGACCGCCGAAAACGGACGCGACGGTTACGAAGTCGGCCGTCGCGGCGGGTTCGACGCGATCCTGATGGATATGCAAATGCCCATCATGGACGGCTACACCGCCACGCGCAAACTCCGCGACGAGGGACTCACCACGCCGATCATCGCCCTGACCGCCCATGCCATGAGCGGCGACGAACAGAAGTGCCGCGACGCCGGCTGCACGTCGTACCTGACCAAGCCGGTGCGGTCGCAAGTTCTCTTGGGAACGATCGCCTCGGTGGTGGCCAGCGCCGCGCCTCCGGTGGTTGCCGCAAGCGATCGGGCCTCGGGAGCGGCAGCCGGCGAATCAAGCGAGCCCGCCGGCGGGAGCGAGGCCGGCGGCGATCGCGGTCCGATCGTCAGCACGTTGGCCACCGACGACCCGGACTTCCGCGAGATCGTACAGGAATTCATCCTCTGGCTGCCCGAAACCTTGGGCGAAATCTTCGCTGCGCTGGAGCACGGCCGCTTTGAAGACGCCGCCCGGCTGGCGCATACGCTTAAGGGCACGGCCGGCGGGGCC
>JARKPK010000074.1 GCA_029975295.1 Thermoguttaceae bacterium
GCCCCGAATCCCGAGGGCGCCTCGCTTCTTCCAGCGGCATAAGCGCTCGATCTGGTTCCCATCGCGGCGAAGCTTTGCGCTGCCGCACGCGCCCCATGCCGCGGGAACCCCATTACGGCTCGGCTGTCTCGGCGATGGCAACATCGCGTCGGACGCGATCGGTGTAGACTTCCCACGAAAAGGGCGTTTTGTCGGTGTGGATCAGCGGGACGGGCGCGTAGAAGGGGCGCGTCGCCTCGACAAGCGAATCCCAATGCTCGGCCGCGCGGCGCAGATGCGCGACCGCTCGATCGCGTTGGGCGGCTTGCTTGTTCAGGCGAAACGTCTGCAAGGCGGTTCCGCCGCGAATCTTCTCGGCGAAGTACAAACTCAGATAGGCCCAGGCCCGAACGTCGGCCAGCTCGAAATCGATTGGCCCCGGCGGACGCCGCAGCCCGTCGATCCGCCGCAGCGCGTCTTCGGCGTCGCGCGTCAGATCGTCGGCCAGTTGGGGCGGGGCAATCCGCTCGGCCGGAATCTCTTCGCCGCGGTCCTTCATGCGAACCAACTCGGCGATCGACAGGTAGGCCGGATCGAGCGGTTCGTGATGGATCAGCTCGTCGATCGAGATGAACGGCGAATCATCGACCCAGGGCTTGTTGCCGGCGGCGCTTTTCGGCGCAAGGAAGCCCTCGCTGTAGAGGGTGAAGTCCCACGTCGCCTTGTGCAGCGAGGCCAGCCGGAGCGGCATCCGGCTGACGGCGGCGAAGGCCGGCAGCAGCGCCTCGCCGGCGCCCGGGCCGTAACGCTCGTCGAAGGCGCGGGCGAACACCGCATCGGGCGTTGTCGGGTCATAGAGCAGCCGTCCCCAGATCATGTAAAACAACCATTGGCGCTGGAACGCATAACGCCAGTTGATCCGCGGGTCGGGCCGTTGCAGATAGTCTTTGGCCGGGATGTAGCACTCCGAGCCGACGAAATAACCGCCCACGTGCTCCCGGCCGTTCCGCTCGATATGCCGGCGGATGAACTCCGGCTCGCCCCATCGCAGCAGGAAGAAGTCTTCGTTGCGCATCATCCAGGTGATGCGGTAGTTCTTCGGCGGCGGATTCCAATAGGCGTCGCTGAGCGTTCCGCCGTGAACGATCGACAGCCGCGGCGACGAATGGGCGTGCGACCAATTGAATTTGAACTCGACCCAGATCGGCCCGGGCAGATCGAGCCGTTCGATCGCCTCGCGCGTCAGCGATTCGGTGGCCTTGCTGGTCGAACCGCCCGAGCCGGTGTCGGCCGAGAGCGGAGCGCGGTAGATCAACCGCGCCGGCCGACGGGCTTCTTTCATGCCCGCGATGAATGCCCGATCGATCCAATCGCGGCGTTGCTCGGGCGTCATGCCGCCCATGCCTTCGCCGAGCGTGACTCCCAGCCCGGTCAGGTCCGGATATTCGTCGATCACCTGCGCAACGCACTGGCGGGTGTAGCGCGCCACCAGCTCCGATTGATCGCCATCGCCCCAGAAGTGCTCGCGGGCGCTGTGCGGCGATACGCCGTGGGCTCGCGAGAACTCGGGCGACACGAAGATGTTCCAGTTGACGATGTAGGTGTTGATGCCGCGGTCGCGGGCCATGCGGAACAAGCTTTGCCAGAAGTGCCGCCACTGGGCGAGTTCCGCATCAGACATCCCGCACGCCTCGGGGAAATCCTTCGGGCGGATCATCCGGGTGAACGGGTGCAGGCTCCACAGCGTCAGCGTGTTGAAGCGATTCTCGGCCATCATGTCGAGAAATGCGCGCCAGAAGTCGAGGTCGCGGCAGGTCTCGTCGTGAAGCTGGAGCGACTCGTGCCGGCGGTACGACATCCAGGGCAAATTGAACTTCACCGCGCGGAAGGGAAATCGCGGGGCGGCCGTCTTGGCTTCCATGCGATCGAGGGCCGTGCCGTGCCGAAGCCGCTCGGCCGTATCCATTGCGCCGTACATCGCCCCGGCAGCGTCGCCGCCGACAATCTCCAACAGAGTCGCGCCCTCCGAGACGCTGCGCGCAACGGCAAATCCCTCGGCCGGCAATTGCGATTCGCCGGGCCGCTGAACACGGACGATCACCCGCGCCGCCGGGGCCTGGGCCGGCGCTGCCGGCGCGCGCGAGCCGGCTTCGGTCCGGCCGTTGTCGATCGCCGCTTGCACGACGACGTAGCCCGCCCGTTCCAAATCGCGCCGCAGCCGCTCTGCGCCGTGAACGATTGGCGGCGCGGCTTCGTGCAGCAAAAGAACGCCGGGCTTCGCCGGTTCGGGCCGGGCTTCGGGCGGATCGTCGCTCTGGGCCGTTCCCCCGAACCAAAGGCACGCGGCTGCCACCATCGCCGAAGGCAACCGCAGACTTGGCCCGAGAAGAATCGTCTTCATCATTGCGCCGCTTTCGCTAGCAAGAGAGTGTTCCGAAAGATCGTGGAAGGCGTCACGCAGATCGGTCGGGTCATCCCGCCGCGGCCGCCCTTTGAAACCGTCTGACGGAAGATTTGCTATGACTTCTCGACAACCGGATCGAATGCTTTGATCTTCAGAAAAACGCAGAAACCTCAGGCTTCCAAAGTGCCGATCGATTCCGGCTTTTCATTGGTCGGCCTCATTGTTCGGTTATTCTGAACGTCAAGAGATTTACGGACGGGACAACGGCCGGTTGTTCCCCGAAGCCGGATCGTCCGGCAATACCGCGAGGGTTGGACGAGCGAACTGTGTCGACCGTCAACGTCGAGGGTACACAGGCGGCCACGGTCTTGGCAAGTCGGCCAAGCGGATCCGCCGCCGCCGGCGCCGCCACCTGGCCTGACCATGGATTCCACTGCCGCCCCGTTCGATCTTCTTGCAGTATCCCCGGCGGCAGTTCGGCCGGCTATCGCCGCAGTTGGGGCGCGAGGGTATGATGGCGGCGTCCGCTGTCGAGGGCGGTTCGCTTGGCGTCCGTGCGGTTGTTCACACTTTCCCCGCGGGGATTCGCCCGTTTCTTTATTGCGAGAGATTTATTTTGGAATCGGGAGGTGCGAAGCCATGAATCATGCCGACGTGCGCCGCCGGCCGGCCCGAAGCCGCTTTTGCGCCCTGCGATGCCTTGCTGCGGCGCAGTTTGTGCCGGCCTTGATCGCGGCATTTGCCGTTGCAACCCAGTCGCCCGCAGCCGAGCTTGTGAAGGCGGCCGAGCCTTTGAAGAAAGATCGCTTCGTTCGCCTCGAACCGGGGCAGGTCGAGGTGGGCGGCGAGATCGGCCGTCGCGTTTCGCTTTCCGTCGGTCATCTGCTCGATATGGAGTTGGACAACCAATTCCTTCGGCCGTTTCAAGAGAAGAATCAGGCCGAGGGCTACATCGGGCTGGGCAAGACGATCGACGCCTTTGTCCGCTTCGCCGCACTGCTTGGCGACGAACGATTGAAACAGAAGAAGGACCATTTGGTGGCCGCCGCACTGGCCGCCCAAGCCCCAGACGGCTACTTGGGCATCATCCGTCCCGAGAACCGCATCTGGGCGCTGTGGGACATCCATGAGATGAGCTACTTGATCCTCGGGCTGACCGCGGAGCACAAGTTCTTCAAGAACCCGAAGGCCCTGGCGGCGGCCGAGCGATTGGCCGACTACCTGATCGCCGCCTGGACGGCCGATCCGCAGCGAAAGCCCGAGGGCCCGGTGGCCGAGCATGTGGCCGTTACCGGCGTCGAGTCGGCCATGCTCGCCTTGCACGAGGCCACCGGCAACCGCCGCTACTTCGACTTCGTGGCCGGGTTTCGCAAATTGCCCCAGTGGGATTGCCCGATCGTGCTGGGCCGTTTCGGTTCCATCGAGGGCCACGCCTACGCCTATCTTTGCCGCTGCACGGCCCAGTTGCGGTTGTACCGCATCGAGCCCGATCCGCGCTTGCTCGATCGTTCGCAGGCCGTGCTCGACTTCCTCCTTCGCGGCGAGGGATTGACCATTACAGGCGCTTGCGGCGATCACGAATGCTGGCACAACACGCAGCAGGGCACGGCCAACCTCGGCGAAACGTGCGCCACGGCCTACCTGATCCGCTGGCTCGACGAAAAGTTTCGCATGGAAGGCAAGCCGCTGTACGGCGATCTGATCGAGCGCGCGATGTTCAACGCACTGTTCGCCGCGCAATCGCCCGACGGCCGAAAGATTCGCTACTACACGCCGTTCGACGGCCCGCGGACGTACCACAAGGGAGAAACCTACTGCTGTCCGACCAACTACCGCCGCATTGCGGCCGAGCTGCCGTTGATGTGCTGCTATCGGGCCGACGACGGAGCGGCTGTGAATCTCTACGCCGCCGGAACGTATCGGCTGTCCCTGCCCGACGGCACGCCGTTGACGTTGATCCAAACCACCGACTATCCGCGGAGCGGAAAAGTGCGCATCGAGCTTCGGCCCGCCGAAGCCCGCGGGTTCGCCGTCCATCTGCGCATCCCTTCGTGGTGCGCGAAACCGACGTTGAGCGTGGTTGCGCAGTCGGGCCGCGGCGTTGCTGCCGATAAGCCCGGTGCAGAGGAAACCGCGAAGCGGCCCGTGCCGGGAACGATGCACCGGATCGAACGCACCTGGCAGCCCGGCGACGTGATCGAGCTCGATTTGCCGATGACCTGGCGCTGGGTCAAAGGCCGCGTGGCTCAGGCGGGCAAAGCGGCGGTGATGCGCGGGCCGGTGGTTTATGGGCTGAGTCCCGATCGGCTTCCGGCCGTGAATCCGGCGGAGCTGCGATTGATCGTCGTCAAGCCCGAAACGCTTGCCGACGGTCCGGCCGATGTCGCCGGCCCGGCCGGGCTGCCCGCCTGCCGCGTGGAGGCCTGGCGGCCCCGCGCTTGGTATCCGTATGCGAAAGCGGACCTGACGTTGGTGCTCACCGAGTTCGCCGATCCCGACGTGCAGGCCGTGTACTTCACCGTGCCCAACCCGAACGATCCGCTGCTGATCGACGACCCGTTTATCGGCGGTGGCCGTTAGCCGCCCGATGCAGCGGTCGCTAGCCGCCCGATGCTAATGTCCGCCCGTTGCGGTTTCAGCGGTTAGGGCGTTCCACAGCGCTTCGAGCGATTGCGGAATGACGCGCGTGCCGGCCACGGTCGCCATGAAGTTCGTGTCGCCGCCCCAGCGCGGCACAATATGCCAGTGCAAATGCCCGGGGACGCCCGCCCCGGCGACTCGGCCCAGGTTCACGCCGATGTTGAATCCCTCGGGATTGAGGATGCGGGAAAGCGTGGCGACCATCCGCTTGATCTCGGCGGCGATCTCGGCGTCTTCCTCGGCGGAAAGCTGCGCGATGTCGGCGACGTGACGCAACGGGGCCACCAACAGATGGCCGTTGTTGTAGGGGTAGCAGTTCATCACGGTTACCGTGGCGCGGCCGCGGGCGATGACCCATTTCCGTTTTTCGTCTCCGGGAGCTGCGCAGCGGCAGAGAAAACAGGCCGGATCGCCGCCGTCGAGGAGATCGGCGGCCTCGGGCCGGTCGGTTTCGGAGGCCGACGTAATATACGCCAATCGCCAAGGAGCCCAAATCACTTCGTTCTGCACGGCACAATCCTCGTCATCCCGTCGTCGCATTCGACTTCGTTTTTGGAAAACCAGCGGGCCGGCGACGCGGCGATCAGGCGGCCTCGGGCGGGGTATTGCGATTGCCGCCGACCAATAGGATGCCGCAAATCGTCAGCGTTACCCCCGCAATAAGCGTTATTGTCAATGGTTCGCGGAAGATCAACAACCCGGCCAAGGCGGCGATGGCCACCTGCGCGGCGCCGAGCACGTTGGCGTGGACCACCGGAGTCATCCGCAACCCGACCGTCAGCGAAATAAAACCGGCGAAGTTCACCAGGCCCGCCGTGAGCAGCCACGCCCAGGCCTCGGCCGGCAGCGCCCGCCAGCCCTCCCAACCTACGTTCGCCCAACTGATTGGGCCGACGGTAATCACCCCCATGCCTGTAACCAGCAACAGGACGGTCGCTATCGGCGCATCGTGGGTCACGTTTCTGCGAATGGCCACCGTCAGCGTGGCGTAGGTCATGCCTGCCAGGGCGCTGCCCAAAACGGCCGCGATGACGATGCCGCTCAGCCCGCCTGAAACGACGATGGCCGACGGCTCGGCCGACCGCGCGCCCGACGACAGCACCACGATGGCCGAGATGACCGTCGCTACGGCCACCCAACTTCGGGCCGCCACCGGTTCGCGCAAGAAGAAGCGTCCCAGCAGCGGGCCGGTGATCAGCACGGCGGCGAAGCTGACCGGCACGACAATCGACAGCCCGACCACCCCTAGCGCCCATTGGTGCAATTGATTTCCCACGATTTGAGCGGCCGCACTGATCGCGATCAGAATCGCCAGAGCCCGAGCAGGCAAGCCCACCGATCTCCCGCGCCACAGCCGAAAGAGCAGCCATGGCGCAACCAGCGCGACCGTTACGGCCTCACGAATGCACACTGCAATGGAAGGCTCGATCTGGAGCCCCGCCGCGTGTCGCATCAGAATGCTCGAAACCGAGTAGAACATGGCCGAGAGACCGCAGAGCGCGAGTCCCAGCTTCGCGGCGGCCCCGACCCTTTGCGGCGGCAGGGCGGGCGAAACCGTCGTCGGTGAACCTTGTTCGCGGCGAACATCCATGAGGCACTCAGTCCCAATGATTGCGATTAAGGTTCTATGCCGCGACAGCGCGGAGAAAGGGTGAACCATCCGTTCCAACACAAGAACGCCTTGCTGCGGCAACTCGGCCGGCGCCCTTCGATCTCCTCGGCTTCCGAATCACGCAATCGGCTCTCGATCGCCGGAAACGCCGAAGACAATCCATCGCCGGAAACACCGATTCGGCCGCTCCGGACGATTCACCCGGACGGATCGGTTTGCCCGGTTCGGCCGGTTTGCCCGGTTGCCGCGCACGGCCGGTTGTCGCAGACCGCCGGACGCAGGTGATTCATTGTCTGCGCCGCGGCAGCAGGCGGCGCGAACATGGTCATCCGGTGAATCGCCGCACGATTAGGGCGATATTCTGGCCCCCGAAGCCGAAGCTGTTGCTGATGGCGACGTCGCATTTTTGCGGGCGAGCCTGATTGGGGACGTAGTCCAGGTCGCACGTCGGATCGGGAAATTCGTAGTTGATCGTCGGCGGCAACACGTTGTCGCGGATGGCCAGAATGCAGAAGATCAGCTCTGTGGCCCCGGCGGCGGCAATCAGGTGCCCCGTCATGCTCTTGGTGCTCGACATCGGAATCTGATAAGCCCGTTGGCCGAACACCTTCTTCACCGCCAGCGTTTCCACCTTGTCGTTCACTTCGGTGCTGGTGCCGTGCGCGTTGATGTAGTCCACTTCGTCGCCGTTGATTCGGGCGTCGGCCAAGGCCATTTGCAGGCAACTGATCGCGCCGCGGCCTTCCGGGTGAGTGTCGGTAATGCGGAAGGCGTCGGCCGTCGAGCCGTATCCGATCAGCTCGGCATGGATTCGCGCGCCGCGGGCGCGGGCATGCTCCAGCGATTCGAGCACGAGCATCGCGCCGCCCTCGCCCAGCACGAACCCGTCGCGCTGCAAGTCGAAGGGCCGCGAGGCCTTCGTCGGCTCGTCGTTGCGGGTGCTCAGCGCCGTCAGCAAATTGAAGCCGGTCACCCCGAACGGATGGATCATCGAATGCGAGCCGCCGGCCAGCATCACGTCGGCCTCGCCGCGGCGAATAATCTCCATCGCCTCGCCGATCGCCTGACTGCTGGCCGCGCAGGCGGTCAGGCAGTTGAAGTTCGGGCCCTCGGCGCCGAACATCGAGGCCAAATGAGCGGCCGGCATGTTCGGCTCTTGCTCTAATTCCGCCAGGGGATTGAGCACGTCGAAGCCGGTTTGCATGAAGCGGGCCACGTCGAGGCGCTTGCCATCGACCATCGCCGCCGTCATCATTTCGGTGAATCGAGCGAAATCTTGCTGCCCTTCACCGCTGCCGGTGTACACGCCGAAACGCGACGGATCGAGCCGGCCCGGTTCCAATCCGGCGTCGGCCACCGCCTTCTTGCCGGCGCCGACGGCGAAGTGCGTATGCCGCCCTTGCAGCCGCCAGTCGTCCGGATTCTCGCCTACGTCGGACAGATCCCAATGGCGGACCTCAGCGGCGATCTTCGTGGGGAAGCGGCTCCCGTCGAACAGGGTTGTGTAGCCTACGCCCGACTCCCCGTTGAGAATGCGCCGCCAAACGACGGACACGTCGCTGCCCAACGGCACGACCATCCCCATGCCGGTCACCACCACGCGTCGCGTCATCGACCTTCACCTTCTTTCGCGTCTTGCAAGCATCGACGGCCGCTGGGGCGCGGCGCCGCCTACGACTTTTTCGCTTCTTCCCATTTTCGCAGAGCGTATTGCCGCTCGGCGGCAAGCAACTCCGCCGGCGGGCGCAGCGGTCCGCCATCGGCGGCGCGGCCGACGCGGAACGCCCCCATCAAACGCATCATATGCAGAAACGTTTCCGGCGAAAACAAGGCGCCCAGCTCGGGATGATTCAAATAGGCGAACACGATCTCCGCCTCGGCCTGAAGGGTTTCCCCCAAATGGCTTGTGGCCGAAATCTTCGCCCCCTCTTCGCCCAACGACTCGATCACCGTCGTATAAACCAGCGTGTCGCCGGGCACGGCCTCGCAATGGAACACCGCGCGGGGCACCTTGGCCAGCACGACTTTCTTGGTGAACCCGCTGTGCTCGCAAACCAGCAGTCCGCCGGTTTGCGCCATCCCTTCGATCACCAACGAATGGGGGATCATCGGGTGCAACGAGAAATGATCGTGGATGTGGTCCTCGGCCAACGAGATATTCTTGACGGCCTTGGCCCGCCGACCGCTTTCGAACTCGATGAACTGATCGATCCAATACCAGCGCATGGGCGACTTCCGGTGGCGTTGCGGCGGGTTCAGCTCGGCGAGCCATCCGAGGCCAACTTGCCCTCGATGAACCGGCACATGTCGGCCACGGTCAAAAGGCTGCCGAACTCTTGCACGGCCGGATTCTTGGCGAACTCGTCGAGGTTGGCAAACGGCATCCGTTTGCGCATTTCCGCCAGCCCGGCTT
>JARKPK010000091.1 GCA_029975295.1 Thermoguttaceae bacterium
TTGGTTGAAGACATCGAATCGTTGCCCGGCCCCGACTACGCCGCCATCGAGCGAGAGCTGGTCGATCCGAAACTCGTCGAACGGCGCGAACAGCTCGAACGCCAAGTCGCCCAGCTCGATCGGCAACTGAATCAGTCGCGCGAACGGCAGCAGTTGCTCAGCGACAGCACCCGCAACTTGCAACAGACAATCAACCAGTTGCTCGATTTGCAGCGTCTGAGCGTGCAAAAAGGCGCGGCCTTCAGCGAGGCCGACCAAGCCAACTTGAGCAAGTGCCTCCAGTTGTTTCAAGACAACCAGCAGAAGTATCAAGAGCTGAGCCAAAGCTCGGCCGAACTGCTCGATCGCAAGCAATCGCTGGAAAACGAGCGCAAACAGACCGATGACGAACTGGCCCGACAACGAATGCCCGCCCGCGCCCAATTCGAACGCGAGTGGGAATCGCACCGGCTGCGTTTAGCGGCCTACCAGCTTAGCGTGCTTGCGCCGCTGATGATCGCCGCCGGCGTCTTGCTGTTGCGGCAGCGGGGCAGCATCTACTTTCCCGTCTTTCTGGCGATCGGGGCCGCTGCCTTGGTCAAGGTGGGCTTGGTGGTCCACGAGTACTTCCCGTCGCGGTACTTCAAATACATTCTCATCGTCGGGCTGCTGCTGGTCGTCGGGCGGCTGCTGATCTATCTGATCCGCGTCATCGCCCATCCCAAAGCAAGCTGGCTGCTGCGGCAATACCGAGAGGCCTACGAGCGATTCTTATGCCCGGTCTGCGAGTACCCCATTCGCACCGGCCCGCGGCGGCATCTCTTCTGGACGCGCCATACGGTCAACAAGGTCGTCACGCCCGGCGGGGCATCTGAGCCCGAGGAATGCTACACCTGTCCCGCCTGTGGTACGCAGGTGTTCGAACCGTGTTCGGCCTGCGGGAAGGTGCGGCACTCGATGATGCCTAACTGCGTACATTGCGGCGCAAGCAAATCGGTCGAATGACGCCTCAGCGCAGCGACGCTCTTCGCCGCCATCAGCGGGCCGCGCGTGCCACCGACGCAACGCTCGAAGATCCGTTCCCCCCGGGGAACTCCCGGGCCCGGCGAATAGCCGGCTGCGTGCGCAGCCGGCGCGACCACTGCCGGCGTAGCATCCCCCTGCCCGGCGCAGGCCGAGACTTCCGCGTCTGCGACACAGGCGCCGCGAGCGCGCTGCGGCATTTCTTTCGGGGCGGGCGAACCGCCCGGCGGTTGAAATCGGCCATCGCCGCCGGTATGGTGGTCAAGTAGCCGATCGGCGACGATAGAACGTGCGGCGCCGTTGGTCGCTCGCAAACCCGCGTTCTTATGCCGAAGCCGGCGTTTTCTCGCAAGGCGATTCCTTGAAGAATTGCTTTGCGCACAGCATTGGAAGGATCGCCCGCCATGCCGATCGAAGTCCGCAAGCCCTCCCCCGAAGAAGAAGCCCGAATGAAGCAGGAACCGATCTGGGAGAAAGAGCCTTCGGAGTTCCCGTGGCATTACGATGAACGGGAAACATGCCTGATTCTCGAAGGCGAGGTCACGGTCGAGGGCGGCGGGCAAACGGTGCGCTTCGGCCCGGGCGATCTGGTAGTTTTCCCCCAAGGGCTGGATTGCACCTGGAAAATCCGGCGGGCCGTGCGAAAACACTATGTTTTCGGCGACGATGTCCCGTAGGCCGGCGACGCTCGGATTCCGATTCAAAATGCGCACCTTGTGGACCGAGAGCAAGCCAATGTCCCGATCACGTATCGCTGAAGCAGCGACATCCCCGCACGAACATAGACAGGCCAAGCGGTTCTGTTGCGTCGATCGCGCGACGGAACCGTTTGTCGCCCCTGCATGCGTTTTGGCATCGGCATTTTTGGCGCTGGCGATCTTGGGCTGCGGCGAGGGAGAAGCACGTCCCCCGAGGCCCCCCGACGAAACAATCCAATGGCGCGGCTGGGACAGCGAATATCGCGGGGAAACGATCATTCATGGAGATGGCTTCGTTGAGAACAAAAGCCGAAGGGACGGACGATGAACTCTCCCAAACACATCGCTGTTCAAAGTGTTTGCCGGACGGCATCGGGCGCGACCGTGCTTGAGGTGATCTTGATTCTGGCGATTGCGATCCTTGGATTGGTCTGTGCCTTGATGCTGCTTCGGGGAGCCGGTGTGTTCCGAAACTCGCAGTTCGACTTTCGCAGCACGGGGCCGACGGTCACCCAACTCGAAAGCCTGGCGGAATTGGTTCCTCTTCGCGTTTATGTGGCCGACGTCTTAGAAGCAGAGGGCGAGTCGTATCGCGGCAGTTGGCTCGTCAAGGGCGACGCCATCATCAGCGTGAGTCTCAAAGGCGCTCGTATCGTGGAACGCAACGATGAAAAACAGACGGCGTGCATCTCGCTTCCTCCGCCGCGAGTGCTTCAGGCCCGTGTGGACCACGAACGAACCAAAACTTGGGATGTGCGCAAGAACACTTGGGTTCCCTTTGTGGGCAATCCCGACCGGCTGCGAGACGCCGCCATGCAGCATGCTCAGAAGCTCGTCGAGGAAGCTGCCCGAGAAGATCAAAACATGGACTACGCCCGAAAAACGGCCGCATTGGTTCTCAAAAGCATGTATCGGCTGAACGGATGGGAAGTCGATGTTCAGTGGGCGGATCAGGCGACCAAGTAGCGTAATTGGCGTCGGCGATGGCCGGCAATCGATTTGGGCTTCGGTGAACGGAAATCATCGCACGGTCTCGGGCCGCACCGATCCCTCTGCCGCTTTTTTTCGGACTCGATCAAGGCAACCATTCGTCCAAGGGCAACCTTGTAGCCCTCGAAAAGTGATATCACTCCGGCAGGGCGAACGGTTGGCCCCATTTCTTCGCCCAGCGGATGGTGCTGAGGAACTTGGGCGATTGCCGCGGGTCGTCGTCGTAGTGTTGCATGATGCCCCAACTGCCCCATTTGCTCCATCGGCCCACCGAGGCGAAGTAGCAAAACAGGTCGCCGCCGCGGGTCCAGGCATCGTAGTATTTGTCGTACAGGTCGGCCATTCGCGGGTCGGCGTTGGCTCGGTGGAGCAGTTCGGTGAGCCGGTCGTTGTTGACGGCCGCGCCGATGCCCACCATGTGCTGCCCGCCCTCGTAGGCGATCATCTTCAGGCCGTACTTGTCGGCGATGCCCTTGGTGGCCTCGATCGCGCGGATCGACTTGGGCAACGACTGGTTCCGCATGTAGTCGAACACTTGATCGAGCGACCAGCCGGCCACTTCCTCGGCCCGAAGCTCTTTGCCCTCGGCCGGCACATTCATCGAAAGATACGGGGCGATGGCCAGCGCATCGGTCGAACGATGGGCGTCTTCGAACGGCAGCAGAATCTTGTCCATCCAGTGCGTGTTGCCCGACTGCCACGCCAGCACGCGGACCAGCCGATCCGTCGAGCCGAACACCTCTTCCCAGATATTGAAAATCTGCACGCTTCGCCGCGCGTAGAACATCGCCCCGCCTTCCCAGGGGCGCTCTGCCGGTCCGAGCTGCAACTGTTTGGCCTTCTCCCAACTGTAACGGGTTTGTGCGAATTGGCTGTTCCAAACCTCGTTCGAGTATTCGATATAGACGCGGAGTTTCGGGTCGAGCCGCTCTTTGACCAACTGGGCGAAGCGGCGCACGTAGTCGTCGTCGGCCAAATGGGGCATGCAGAACCAGGCGTCGGCCTGTTGGCGGTTGCACAGGTCGATCATCCATTCCAATGCCACGCCGCTTTTGCTGAACGTGGCGCTTTGCGGGGTGGGGCGATCGGACCAGCGCTCGATCTTCGAACCGTTGGTTTCCATCCAGTCCATGAAACGGAAGCAGGCGACGCCCTTCCAGCGGTTGAGAAACGCCGGATGGAACGGTTGATCGCGATAGGTGTTCTCGAAGCCGGGCAAGATTACGCGGATGTTGCGGATGTAGTCGTTCGGATTGGTATCGCGGATTTGAAGGAAGATGGCGCCCTTGCTCGAATCGACGTCGATGAGCATTCGGCCCGGCGTGCTTTCCACGGTTTTCGCGGCATTGGAGACAGTGATTTCGCCGCGGCCGTCGTATAGCACGGTGTATCGGCCCGAGGGGTAGTGCCCGCCGTCGATGGTCATCATCAACGTTTCGGCGAAGCAGCCTTCTTCGAGCCGCTTGACCCAGCCGTGTTCATCCAGATCGAGTTCGGGGCCTTTGCCCCAGCCTTCGCCGCGGCGCTGCGAAATCCAAGGACGCGAAAGGCGAAAGGCATCGACGAAAGGAATCTCGGTATTCCAGTCGGCCGGTCCGTTGAGATTCATGCCGAGCTTCGGCACAGCCGCCGGCGGAGTGCGCGGGGTGGCAACCGCGGGCTGCGACTCGGCGGCCGAAACCGCCTGTTGCAGCCCAATGGAAACCAGGGCCGCCCCAATGAGCCAACTCAAACCGCAACGCGACAACCGGCCGAGCCGGCGACAAACAATCGTAAACATCGATGCTGCTCCCTGCTGTAAGCGGCTCTTGTCCCTCAGTCGCGGCGCAGAACGACCGAGTTCAACGAAACGCCCCTTTTTCAACGGACGGGACAACTGCCCCGCAATCGCCCTGCGTTTCTGACAGGAACCGACGCCCCAACCTGCTCGTCACGGCACGAAGATCGGCCGCCCGACCATCCGATGCCCGAGCAAGATGATTTTAGTTCAAACCGCAACCAATCGAAAGCGTTGCGGAACGGCTGCGGCCCGGAGGTGCGGAGACAGGCCGATGGGCGCAGATTCGAAACGCGGGCTTCCGTCGCAAGGGTAAAAGCGGTATGATCCAGTGTGGGCGGTTGCGGGCTTCGCCCCGAGGGCGGCGGCTCGTTTTCGAGGCCATTAGGCGAGCGGTTCGAATCGGACGCAAGGCGTCGGCAAGCGGCGTTGCCGAGTTCCGGGCGACGCCGGTGCGCTGAAGGCGATCGCAGGAGAAAGCACGATGCATCAGACAGTGTTGCGCAATCGATGGTGGTGGCTGTTGGGAGGCTTGGCCGTCGGCGCGCTGGTCGGCGGGTTCTGGCCGCACAGCGCCTTGCATGCCGTGGCAACCGATCGGAGCGACACGTTCGCTATCGCCACCGGGCACGTGGACGAAGAGGTCGAGGCGGTGTACTTCCTCGATTTTCTAACCGGCGATCTTCGCGCGGTGGTGATGGGGCGGAACAACAAGTTTCAAGGGGCCTTCCAGTACAACGTGCTGCCCGACTTCAAAATCGACCCGGCGAAAAATCCCAAGTTCATGATGGTCACCGGAATCAATCAAACTCGTCGCGGGGCGGGTGCGGCGCAGATCAGCAGTTCGATTCTCTACGTGGCCGAGATTACCACCGGGCAGTGCGCCGCCTACGGCCTGCCATGGATTCCCGGCGTCAGGGCCACCGGCGCCCCGGTGAAAAACACCCTGGTGCCGTTGGACATGGTGCGGTTCCGCGCCATTGTGGCGCCGCCAAGCGGGTGATGGCCGTGGCAGACGACGCGCATTCGATCGAATTGAACGGTCGGCCGCATCCGCTGCCCCGGCCGATCACTGTGGCCGAGTTGCTGGCTGAGGTCGGCATCGCCGATCGTCCCGTGGCCGTCGAGCTCAACGGGGAAGTTGTGCCCAAGGCCGAGCACGATCGGCGGCGGCTCGGGCCGGGCGATCGCGTGGAGATTGTCACCTTTGTGGGCGGCGGGTGACGGGCGGCCGCATCGCTCGGCCCCGCGGCAAACGCCGGATCAACCCGCCCTTCTCGGACAAAGACGACCACTGATGAACGACAAACCGCTTCGAATCGGCAGCCATCAGTTTCACAGCCGTTTGATTGTCGGAACGGGGAAATACGCTAATTACGACCTGATGCGCGATTGTTTGGCCGAGGCCGGCGCCGAGTGCATCACCGTGGCCGTGCGCCGCGAGCGGCTATACGACACGCAGGGACGGAGCCTGCTCGACTATATCGACACCAAGCGATACACCATCTTGCCGAATACGGCTGGTTGCTTTTCGGCCGCCGACGCTGTTCGCGTGGCGCGATTGGGACGCGAACTGCTCTCGCAGATGGGCAATCCCGGGGCCAACTGGGTCAAGCTGGAATGCTTGGGCGATGCGAAGACGTTGTTGCCCAATCCGATCGACACGCTCCGCGCAACGGAAGAACTGGTGGCCGACGGCTTCGAGGTGCTGGTCTACACCAGCGACGATCCGATCGTGGCCCTGAAACTCAAACAGGCCGGCGCCGCCAGCGTCATGCCTGCCGGCAGCCCGATCGGCTCGGGCCAAGGAGTGCTGAACCCCAACAGCATTCGCATCTGTCTGGAGTATCTCAAAGACGGCGATCCCGATTATCCCGTGATCGTCGATGCCGGAGTGGGAACGGCCAGCGATGTGACCGCCGCGATGGAACTGGGCGTCGACGGCATTCTTCTGAACACGGGCATCGCTCATGCCCAAGATCCGTTGCGCATGGCCCGCGCCATGCGGTTGGGGGCCGAGGCGGGCCGCCAAGCCTTCCTGGCCGGTCGCATACCGAAGAAGCTCTACGCCACAGCCAGCAGCCCTTGGGAAGGCGCGATCACGGCGCAACCGGGGCGGTGAAGCCGCCCGCCGGCGAGCCCTCAAGTCAATCGTCTTCCAACTCGATGCTCTCCAGCAGCAGTTCGCGCCCGCCTTCGATCATGATCTGATCGGAGCCGCAAAGCGGGCATCCGGGCGGCCACTGGTCGATCTCGCTGCGCCCTCCACATTGCCCGCACACGCACACGGCCTTGGGGCGACGGATTTCGACCAGGGCCTTTTCCACCAGCGTGCCCGGAGCCAACAGATCGAGGGCGAACTTCAGCGATTCGTGATGCACACCGCTGAGCCGCCCGATGCTCAGTTCGACTTTCAATACGCGGCCCTTTCGCCCGGCGCGATGGACCTCGCGCTCGACTTGTTCGATCAGGGCTTCGGCAATCGAAAGCTCATGCATCGGCGAACTGCCTGTCGTGGGCGAAGCCGGAGATCGAACAGAGAACCCGATCCACCGGGGAAATCATTTCGAACGAAACCCGATGCCGCCCCAGCCGCACGATGGCGGGAATCTGCCGTCGCCCAAAAGCTGATGCCGCGTTTCCTCGGTGTCGGGCCGCGATGGGCGCCCCCGGTGCGCGATCGGCCGCATCCCCCATGGCCTCGATCAGTTCGGCCCCGGGGGGAACCGACCGCGAAACAACTCAACGATGATCGACCCGCTGGTGGGCAACGTCCCGCAGCTCGGGCGATCGGTTGCGCGGCGCACCGGGCCGATCAATCAATGGCGGCCAGTTGAACCCGGGCGCCTTCGAGCCGATGGGCCAGCAATTTGGCCACCTGCGTAAGCAGTCGATAGCCCAGCAACGGATCGCGCTCGCACAGGTCTCGAAGCTTCGCAGCATCGATCGCGGCCAGTTCAAGCCCTTGGACGGCTGTGGCGATGGCCGTATAGCGATACGGTTCGACAAGGGCCGACCAGCCCAGCAAGTCGCCGGCCACCAGATTATCGACCGTGCGAAGTTCGCCGTTGCCCAGTTCGTACTGAATGCTCACTTCGCCCTTGAGAATCACCGACAGATGCGCGGCAGGGTCGCCGCCACGGAACATGATCGTTCCGGCCGGCACGCGTTTCTCCTCGGCCAACATGGCGAGCTGTTTGACGCTTTCGTCGCTGATCTGGGCAAAGTAGGGATACCGTCGCAAGACCTCGGGCGAAATCATGTTGGAACTCCCCAAAAAAATGTTGTTCTCGCCGACCGCTTCTCCGGAAACGACCGTCGGCACGCCGATCGGCGTCAAACGTCAAACCCGTCGAGCAAATCAATCACGGTCTCCACGGCCCGCGGCAAGGCGGCAGCCACGGCAGGCGTGCAATCGTCGCCGAACGTGAGTATATCGACCACCTCGATCCCGACAAGCCGAATCCGTTCGTCGTCGGGCAGTTTGAGGCCGGCTTGCCGTCCGAACGCCAACGCCGTGGGCAAATTGACGTCGTGGGCCGAGGCGCTTCGCTGCGTGGGAATGGCCGCGGGCGTCAGCACATGGATCGTGCCCGGCTCGGCGCCGGTTTGAATGGCGTCGATCACCACCGCCCGGTCGAAACCCACCAGTCGCTCCATCAAACGCAGCCCCCCCCAGTAGTCTTCGTCCACCTCGACGCCGGCGCGATCGGCAAGCCTGCTCCGCAACTGTTCGGCAACGCGCAGCCCGATGCTGTCGTCGCGCACAATCGGGTTTCCCAAGCCTAGAACGAGTGTCTTCATCGTCTGTTGTTGGATTGGCCCCGCAAAGCGCCGAACTCAAAGCGGCCCGCTGCGCATTCAACTTCGCTCCATCGCCCAACCAGAACAACCGCTGCTGCCATTTTGCCGATCCCTCTTGTGGCTGCTTGCCGCCCCATCGGCCTGAGACTATTATGGCGGCATAGACGCCGGCGTTCGAGCCCGGGCCCTCCCCAAAAGCTGTCGCCATCGGGCGCTGCGAAACGGCGGATGCCGGACGAGCCGTCAGGGGCGCCCTCCATCCTGCCCGCTGTTGACAGACCAACCAACCGCCGAAACCAACAGCCCGAAGATCGTCGAGCCGCTGGGCAGGCGATCCTCGGCCCTGCGTTGTGCCTCGTTCGAATCGGAAGAAAAAACCTGAAGTTTTCAAGCTACCGAGGAGTCGCTGGCCCATGTCCTGCCGATTGAAGCTTCTTGTCGTCGCGTTGATCTGCCAAGCGCCTCTGTTGGCTGCCGCGGCTGAGGTGGTCATTGAGCGATCCAACGAAAAGGCCACGGTGCGTTTGGGCGGCGAGGTATTCACCGAATATCTCACCTCGTCGGGCAGCAAACCGATCTGTTGGCCGATTATCGCCCCCGGCGGAGTGCATGCAACGCGCAGCTACCCGATGGGTCAAAAGCCGAACGAGAAGCAAGACCACATCCATCATCGCTCGCTTTGGTTTACGCATGGCGCCGTCAACGGAATCGACTTTTGGGCCGAAGGAAAAGCCGCCTGCGGCAAAACGGTTCATCAGCGGTTTATCGAGGCTGGTCCCAACGAAATCGTCAGCGAGAACCTGTGGCAGGGGCCCGACGGCACGAAAGTCTGCGACGATCGCCGCTCGCTGCGTTTCGGCGGCGACAAGGTGTCGCGCTGGATCGATTTCGACATAACGATCACGGCGAACTACGGCCCGGTCACCTTCGGCGACACGAAGGAGGGAACGTTCGGCGTCCGCGTAGCCGAGTCGATGAAGGTCGATGCCAAACAAGGCGGTCGGATCATCAACAGCGAAGGAAGAACCGACGGCGATGCTTGGGGCAAACAGGCCTCGTGGGTCGATTATCATGGCCCCGCCGACGGCCAAACGATTGGGGTCGCCATATTCAATCACCCCTCAAGTTTCCGCTACCCGACTTATTGGCACGTCCGGACGTATGGATTGTTTGCCGCCAATCCTTTCGGTGTGCGCGATTTTACCGGCAATAAGCAGGCTGACGGTTCGCACACGATCCCTCAGGGCCAATCGATCACGCTCCGCTATCGAGTCTATCTGCACCAGGGAGACGAGCGCGAAGGCAAGGTGGCCGAGGCGTTCAAGACCTACTGTTCCACGGTCCAATAGACTGAAGTGCCACGGCAGCGCGCCGCCCCGGGGCCGGCCAATAGACCACATTCGAGGCCGATCATCCACGGGCGACGGCGCGGCCGAGCAACGTATTCGTGCCTGTTCTCGCTCGGCTGAACTCTCGTAGCGGTCGGTTGTTGGGATCAACCGGCCGATCGCTTCTTCGCGGCTGTTGCTTCTACCGCACCCATTGCGGCAGAACGCCGAGCACACAAGGTTTCAGTCCGGAGACCGCCGCTGCTGCCTAGCGGAACAAGCCGGGAATCAGCCGCGATTTCTTTGCGAATCTTGCGGGCCATTTGGGCGGAGGTCGGTCGACGCTCATTCGCGGCAGGCCGAGAACGGATTGGTCGGCAGTCCGGAAGATTAGATTTTTATCCAATTACTGCCGCTTCGCTATTTTGCCGATAGCATAGTCTGTCGGCACTCACCCCATGTTATCTCACCCGCGCACAGCATCCATTCTACGCATGCTGTGTCATTGGTTCAGGAGCAGGAAGGCGGATGTTGACCGAGCATCAACAATTCGAGGATGAAACCCAGGTTCAGGATTACATTTACAAGAGGTTGTGCGATCACTGCCAGTTGCAAGAGGGGGCGTTTCCAATGACCCGCCGCGTGCTGCGTCGCGGCGGTCGGCCGTGTGCCGTGTACTTCTGTATCCACGGGCCCCGCGCCACACGATTCACGGCGATTTGGGAAACGGAGCAGAATCGGGTGTTTTTCTACGATTCGGACGGGATGCGATTCGGACAGACCGTATTGCAAACTGCCCTGCGGCGCGAGCTAGCCGCCGCATAACGGTGTAGGCAATGGGCGACCGGCAGCACCCCTCTTCGTCGCCTTGGCGAGGGCAGATGAGCAGTCGGACCATAGGGCCGTCGGTCAGAGGAACAATCGCCCGCCAATGGGATTGTCGGCAGGGCGTATCGCACGTAACAGACAGGGAGGTTGTTCGTATGCTGGTGCTTTCACGGCGCGAAAGCGAACGGATTCGACTGGGAGATGGGATCGTGGTTACGGTCGTTCGGATCTCCGGCGATCGGGTGCGGTTGGGGATCGAGGCGCCCGAAAACGTCGCCGTGGTCCGAGACGAGTTGACCCCGAAGCAGACCGAGCGGCAGTCGGCCGATCGCCCGGCCGCCTAGTCCGCTCGGTTGCGGCCGATGCGGTTTTTTGCGATCCGTCCGCAAGAAAGCCCAAGGGGCGGCTGCCCGTCGCGAGCGGCCGCCCCATGCGGTTTGTCGTCGTTCTATGGCTTCGGTTGCGCGACCGGGGCCAACAGGCCCTCGCCGCCGCGCGACGCGAATCAGTGTTGTTACGTTCGCGGGCGGACCGCGCCGGTCAGACCGCTATAATCGTTGCGGTCCATCGGATGCCAAAGCGGCAGACCGCGCAGGATGCGCTCAGCCAGCACGTCGATTTTTTCGCGCGAGCCAGCCGGCGCATCGGTTGGGATGAAGTCCTCACCCTCGGCAGGCACGAACTCTTCGTCGTGCCCGCATTCTTGAATCGCATCAAACACGTTACGCATGACAACACACTCCTCGCTGATAAAATAAGTCGCAGGGCGTTGGGCCAGAAGGACACCTTCGCCACGCCAGACGCGCGGCAGCCCAATCACGGTGCGGCTGTGACAAATATCAAGGGTCATCATCGGCGCAAACGCCGACGAAAAATCGCCGCAGAGCAGTCAAAGCCCTTTATTTTGGCAAAAACTGCGATTCTGTCAACACCTAATGCGTCGAATCCTTACAGTTCCATAATCACCAGCTCGCTTTGCGCAAGCGAAAGCCGCACACAAATCCCCACCGGCCCGGTTCGGTCCAATACGGCGTTTGCCACGTCGCCGATTCCCGACTACCCATGCACTGATTGACGCAAAATGTTTTCTGTGAAGCAGATGCGCCAACAGATTTCGCGTCGCGGCCTTCATGCAGGTGCGCTCTTCTGATGCTCCACGGCGACGATCGGGGCGGCCACGCTTCTTTTCGATCGCCCGTCGCTGGGGTACATTGGGGCCATCGCCCCCAAAGAAGTCGAAGCGGCGTCACCGCTCTTGTTTGGATACGGGGCAACACCGAGCGATGTTCGCCCCTTTCGTGAAAAATTACCCCGGTTGCCACGGTGACCGCATATGTGGTTCAGTCGCGAAGTTCAATTGCCGGCGCTGCCGCGGGGCATTCATTCAATCACCAATGAGATCGTCGCCGCATTGCCGGAGTTGTCGGGCATCGCCAGCGGGTTGCTGCACATCTTCTTATTGCACACCTCGGCATCGTTGACGATTAACGAAAACGCCGATCCGGATGTGTTGCGCGATCTGGATCAATCGCTTGATGCGCTGGCGCCCGAGTCGGCCCGATACCGCCACGACGACGAGGGCCCCGACGACATGCCCGGGCACATCAAGAGCTCGCTGCTGGGCTGTTCGCTGACCGTGCCGATTTTTCAGGGCCGATTGCATTTGGGCACTTGGCAGGGAATCTGCCTGTGCGAGCATCGCCGGCGGTCGGGACGGCGACGGATCATGCTGACCCTTTGCGGCCAAGCCCGCCAGCAAGCCCCCGGCTGATCGATTGCTCGAAAATGGCCGTTGCCGACAGCCGCCGACCATCGTACGACAGAAGAAGCTCTTTCGTCTGAATGGAGCAACCGATTTATCCGACAAGACGACGCTGACGATCGATGTGGCAAGGGGTTTTCGGACACGACCGAGTTGTCGAGCAATTTCGCCGGGCGCTGACGCGCGGGCGATTGGCGGCGGGCTTTCTCTTCGTCGGGCCGTCGGGCATCGGCAAACGGCTGTTTGCGCGGCGGCTGGCGCAGGCGTTGCTGTGCGGGCGGTCGGGCGAATCGGCGCTTTCGCCGTGCGGCATCTGCGAAAGCTGCGTTCAGGCCGCCGCCGGCAGTCATCCCGACATCATCGAGGTGGCCAAGCCGGCAGATCGATCATTCATTCCGCTGGAGTTGCTTATCGGCGACAAGGAACACCGGGGCCGGCAGGGACTTTGCTACGAGCTGTCGTTGCGTCCGTTTTTTGGGCGGCGCAAAGTCGCTTTGATTGACGACGCTGACGCCCTCAACGCCGAGGGCGCGAATAGCCTGTTAAAAACCCTGGAAGAGCCGCCGCCGGGAGCCGTTCTCATTCTGATTAGCGTCAGCCCGGCCAGACAGTTGCCGACGATCCGCTCGCGGTGTCAGATCGTGCCGTTTTTTCCGCTTTCGCCCGAAGAAGTCCAGTCGATCTTGCTTGATCGCAAACTGATCGACGATTTGCCCATGGCGCAGCGCATCGCGTTCTTCTGCGGCGGCAGCGTCGAGCGCGCGTTGGAGTTGAGCGACCCGAGGATTTGGGAGTTCCGTCGTTCGTGGGCGGCAGGGCTGTCCGAGGCCCGCATCGACAGCGTGGAATGGGCGGCGCGGATTGGGCAGTTTGTCGAGGCGGCCGGCAAAGAAGCGTCCGCCCGGCGCGCCTGCCTGCGTCAAGTGATCGGCTTTGCCGCCGACTACTACCGCGATCTGCTGCGGGCGGCCTATGCAACGGCGCCGTCGTCGGCGGCAGGCGATGCCGATCGGCACTGGCAAGCAGCCGTGGCGAAGGGCGTTGCCGAGGCCCGAGCGCTTTACGGCGAAGCATGGGTCGATTCGGCCGCGGAACGGCTCGATCTTTGCCTGACCGCACGCGAGGCTCTCGATCGGAATGCGAACCAAACGACGTTGATCGAGGCATGGCTCGACAGTCTAGCCGATCGATGACTCAGCGTGCACAACACCAATCGCGGCCATGCCCCTGCGGCTTCATCGCACGTTCAGCCGATCGGTTCGAGCAAGTCGTCGTCGATCTCGACCGAGGCTCCTTGCTGTAGGAAATCGACGACGATCAACAGCCGCGTTCCGCCGCGGCGGTGCAGAACAACGCCTTCGAGTCCGGCCAGCAGCCCCGATCGAACACGCACCCGATCGCCCGGTTGCAGCCGGCTTTCGACCGTAAGTGGGGCGTTGCTGGCAATCAATTGCGACAACTGCTTCAGATCGAACACCAGCCGATCGGCATCGTGGACGGGCAGCACCCGCGACACCCGGTTGGTCTTCAGCGATTGCAGTCGCTCGCCTTCGTCGCCCAGCAGGAAGAGATAACCGGAAAAGAGCGGCAGGAACGACTCGATGCGACGCCCGCGAACGCGCCGCGCCTTCTTAATCTGCGGCAGATAGAAGGGCACCTGCCATTGCCACAACTCGCGCGCAAGCGACTTCTCTTGCCGCGCCTTGGTGTAGAGAACCCACCAGCTTCGATCTCCCGGCGCAGCGGCCAATTCGTCGAGCAATCGTTCCGGAAACCGTTGCGGCTGTTCGTCGAGGATGGGCATAGGGCGAATCGCCAATCTGTTTCGGACAATTTATTGTCCTCATCATTGTAGCGGTCGGCCGCTTCGGACCGCTATGCCCGTTGCCGGTTTGTCGCAGCAGCGAACCAACTTTGCCGCTGAGCGGAACGATCGTGAGGGCGGCGCCAACCCACGCTCAAGACGGCCGAACGCGCCGATTGTAGCGACGGGCGCGGTTGAGCGGATTGATATTCTGCCGCGGTAATCGGATGTGCTATACTTTGGCGTATGTGCGGAATCATCGGATATATCGGTTCGCGCGAATCGGTCGAGTTCATTATCTCGGGCCTTCGCCGATTGGAATATCGCGGGTACGACAGCGCCGGCGTCGCGGTGATCGATTCGGCCGGGCGGCTCGGCGTGTGCAAGTCGGCCGGCCGGATTGATCGGCTGGAAGACCGGTTGTCGCAACATCCGCTGAAGGGGCGAATCGGCATCGGGCACACCCGTTGGGCCACGCACGGCCCCGCCACCGACGCCAATGCCCATCCGCATTTGGGCGGCGACGGTTCGCTGGCGCTGGTGCACAACGGCGTGATCGAAAACTTCCGCGTGCTCAAGCAGCGGTTGGAAGGCGAGGGTTATCAGTTCCGCTCGGCAACCGACACGGAAGTGATCGCACACCTGATCGACCACTGCCTGCGCCGCGCTGTTTGCGGCGCCGAGGGCGACGCCCGCGACACCGGCACGCTGGTCGGCGCCGTGCAGGCAGCCTTGGCCCAGCTTCAGGGCACCTACGGCCTGGTGGTGCTGTTCCGCGACCGGCCCGATCTGCTCGTTGCCGCCCGGCAGGGCAGCCCGCTGATCTTGGGCGTGGGCGACGGCGAGCATTTCATCGCCAGCGACGGATCGCCGCTGGCGGGCTTCACCGACAAGATCGTCTATTTGGCCGATCACGAACTCGCCATTGTCCAGCCGGACGAGTTGCGCGTGATTCACCGCGACCGCGGGCATGTGTCGCATAGCGTGCAGGCGCTCGATATCGAGGCCGGAGCCATCGAGCTGGGCCAATACGAGCACTACATGCTCAAAGAGATATTCGAACAGCCCGAGTCGATCCGCAACGCCATGCGCGGCCGGCTCGATTTCGACGCGGCCACGGCCAAGTTCGGCGGGCTGAACATCAGTCCGAAAGATTTGCGTTCGGCGGGCCGTATTCTGCTGACCGGCTGCGGCACCAGTTGGCACGCCGCCTTGGTGGGCGAATATCAAATCGAGGCCCTCGCCCGGCTGCCCGTCGAGGTGGAATACGCCAGCGAACTCCGCTATCGCAATCCACCGCTCGACAGCCACACGCTGGCCTTCGCCATCACGCAAAGCGGCGAAACGCTCGACACCTTGGCCGCCATGCGCGAACTGCAACGCAAGGGGTTCCCGGTTTTGGGCATCTGCAATGTCGTCGGAAGCACGATCGCCCAAGAGTCGGACGGCGGCATCTACCTGCGGGCCGGACCGGAGATCGGCGTGGCCTCGACCAAGGCGTTCACCTCGCAATGCACCGTGCTGGCCATGCTCGCGCTCTACTTCGGACGGCTGCGCCATTTGAGCTTCGACGCCGGGCTGCGGATCATCGAAGAGTTGCAGATGCTGCCCGACAAAGTGCGCGACGCTCTGCAATGCAACGACGAGGCGAAACGGATCGCGCTCCGCTTCGCCGATTGCGAGAACTTCCTCTACCTGGGGCGGCAATTCAACTTCCCAACGGCGTTGGAAGGCGCACTGAAGCTCAAGGAAATCAGCTACATCCATGCCGAGGGCTACCCGGCCGCGGAGATGAAGCACGGGCCAATCGCCTTGGTGGACGAGCGGACGCCCAGCGTCTTTCTGATGCCGCGCGGGTCGGTTTACGACAAAGTGCTGTCGAATCTGCAAGAGATCAAAGCCCGTGGCGGACCGGTGATCGCCGTCGTGTGCCGCGGCGACGAAGAAGTCGCCCGCCTGGCCGACGAAGTCATCGAGGTGCCCGAGGTCAGCGACTTCCTGCAACCGATCGTCGCCGCGATTCCCCTGCAACTACTGGCCTATCATATCGCCGTGGCCCGCGGGTGCGATGTCGACAAGCCGCGCAACCTGGCCAAGAGCGTCACGGTCGAATAGCGAGGCTCGCGGCAAACGCCCGCCCCGTCCGGCCGGCTCCGGCGATTGCTCATGCGCCGCCAACGTAGGCGTCGAAGACTCGCACTTGACGCCAGTTGCCCGAATGCTCGGCAATGAACCGCGCGTGGCGCGGATGAGCTTGGTAAGCATCGTGCGCAGCCTTGTCGGTGAACACCACGCAAAGGGCCACATGGAACTGGTCGTCGTTGACCGCGCGGGCGAACTCCACGGCGCGACTGCCTGCGGCGAAAAACACTTCGCCCTCGTGGCCGGCCAACTCGTGCCGACAACCGGCGACCAAGCGTTCAACGGCCGCCGGCGAATCGTCCTTCAACGTAAAGAAAACCATGTGCGCCAGCATGACGGCGTTCCTCGTTCGATGTGATGTTCTGTTCATCCGGGCTCCGACGCGATCGACGGCTGCCCAACGAAGCTGCAATCGCTTCATTCGGCAGGCCTGCGCGGCTGGCCCGAACCGTTCAGCGCCTTCAGGCGGATATTGCGAAACTCGATCGGGCTGCCTTCGGCCGTAAGCACGATGGGTCCGGCGGCCGCCGCGCCGCGATTGGCCCGATTGACCTCGCGGCCGTTGATTCGCAGAACGACCCATTCTTTCTCAGCGCGGATCTCGTAATCGTTCCATTGCCCGGCGGATCGCTCGGCGTCGGTTGTTCGCGGAAGGTGGGTCAGCCGGCCGAACTGGGCATGTTCGATCGTCTTCAGCCGCTCGGTCGGGCCGGTGAACTCGAACCCGGCCAGCCCCCAGAAGTCGCCCGCTTGGCCGGCATTGATCTGCGCTTCGAGGCTCTTGGGCCAAATCCGATCTTCGCCGCTGAAGTTGATAAGCACCCCTCCTTTGCCCTCCTTGCCCTGCGGCCAGCGCCATTGAAGCCGCAGGACGAAGTCGCCAAACGACTCCTTCGTGGCCAAGTAGCCCAACGGCGTTCCGCGGCAGGAGAGAACTCCGTCGGCGTCGAGCCGCCACGGGCTGCCCTCGGCATCGGGCTTTTCGCTAAAGACCCGCCAACCGCTGGGCGCGCCGGCCGCCGAATCCCAAGCGGTAAGCAGCGAAGCTCCTTCGGCGTCTTCGTCCGATTGCTTTGTCGCCTCCGCGGCCACCAGCACGATGGTTGCGGCGCGTGGGGGCGCAGTTGCCGGCGCAGCGGCGCCGCGATCTGCCGGGGCCGCAAGGCCGCAGCGGCCGCAAGGGGCCTCGGCCGTGCTCGCAACGGCCGTCTCCGGCGATATCGCCAAGGCGGCCACGCTCATCAAAACGCAATAGACGGCAGCCATCATGTCCTTGCTCCGGCAAAGTCGGGATTGCATGGAATCCGCTCCGTACCCAAAACGTCAACGGCTCGGCCATTATGGGCTGCAAAACCGCGGGCGACAAGCGAAGCCGACGCCGCGGCGACAATCTCGTGATTCGCCAGCAATCCCTTGCCGCGCCTGTAGCAAGCCGCGACGACAAAGTGGCAAGGCAAGAGAAAACCACCGCGCCGGGTTGCAAGAGCGGCCGGCAGCACAGGGGCTTGTGGCGGCCTGCTTCGGTTCCGGCCGCCGCTGCTCCGGGGTCGATCACTTTTCGTCCCCCGACTGGTGCAGTGGCCGAGGGCGTTTTATGATAGTTGGAGTTTTTTGGGGTGTAAAAGCCTGACGCCGCGGGCAACCACGCCGTTGTTCGCGCGGCAAACAGATTCGGAGAGCCAGAGATGTCCGACCCGGCGCAACTTTACGATGCCATTCTCACCGGCGATGCCAAACGTGCCGAATCAGTCACTCGGGCGGCACTGGAAGCCAAGGTCGATCCGAACGAGCTGATCCGCCAGTACATGGTTCCGGCAATGGACGAGGTGGGCCGGCGTTTCGAATGCAACGACTACTTCGTGCCCGAATTGCTCATCGCCGCCCGGGCCATGAAGACCGCGCTGGAACTGATTACCCCGCATTTGGCCGGGACCGCAGCCCAACGCGCCGGGCGCGTAGTGATCGGCACCGTGCAAGGCGATCTGCACGATATCGGCAAGAATCTTGTCGCCTCGATGCTTGAAGGCGGGGGATTCGAGGTGATCGATCTCGGCGTTGACGTTCCGGCCGAAAAGTTCGTCGAGGCCGCCCGCGAGAAGGAAGGGACCATCGTCGCGCTTTCGGCCCTGCTGACAACCACCATGAATATGATGAAGCGCGTGATCGAGGCGCTCGATGCGGCCGGTTTGCGATCGTCAACCAAAGTCATGATCGGCGGCGCGCCGGTCACGCAGCAGTTCGCCGACGAAATCGGCGCCGACGGCTATTCCGACAACGCCAGCGCGGCTGTTGCCCTGGCGCGAAAATTATCGGGCCAGTAGTGGTTCGCTACGCGCAGTCTGCCCGCCTCGCACCCGACAAGCGGCTTCCCTAACCAGCGGCGATGGCGACGGCTGCGCGCACCGAAGGAAACGGCCCAACGACTGATGACCCCCGGAACACCGAAGGGCCCAAGCCCGGCAATCGAACGCAGCCGCAAGCCGATGAAGAATCAGGCCGTGTGAAGAACCGGCGTTGGGCTTTGAAACGCTGGCCCACCAGAAGGCGTCGCATTGTCCGGCCAAGCTCGCTCGTGCATCTGGGTCGAGTTGTCGAATCCGATGAACTGCCACTAGAAGGCCACGCTTTGCCAGGCCAGGGCCGCCAAAGCGGCCAGCCAAAGCGTTTCGGCAACCAGAGCCACCGCCAGCAGCAGCGGCCGCTTGCGCCCGATGTTCCCAACCGGGCCGGCAGCGAATGCAACCGAGTTGTTCGGCAAAGCGTCGGTCATGATTCCACCGCAAAGGGCTGGCGAAAGGCCTCGTCAAAGTCGAACACGTTGTCGAAATCTTCGCGCCGATCTTCAGCCGTTTTTCGCATCTGCCCAATCCGCAGCAAATTGAAGACGATCTCGCCGATGTCGCTGGTGCTGCGAATGCCCCACGAGTTGAGCACGGTCTTTGCCATCAGCCCGAACTGATCCATGGCAAGCTGGCGAACCGCCTCGCACAGTTCCTGGCCCGAGATATGACGTTCGACTTGGGCGGTTTCTTCCGTCGCACTGGGCTCGCATGCCGTTTCGCGTCCGTAGCCGAGCACCTCTTGGGCGTAGCTGAGCGATTCGAAAACGAAGGCATAGGCCTCGCGCCGGTATCGTCGATCTTCTCGAAGCAGTTGCGCCAACGCTTCCAAAGGGTTGAGCATGTCACGATGCGGCATGGCTGTTGTCCTGACCAGAACAAAACACGATTCTTGATCTTTGGATCGACACGATCGGGCACGGCCGACGTTCCGCCCGAACCATCCGGCGGCCCGTCGATCGGCCTATCGACACACTCTCTTTTTGGCCCGTGCCATCGTTCGGCCAGAGCTGCCGTCAGGGGCCATCGGAGTCGGCCGCTCCGAACGAGCCGGGTTGGTTCATGGGCTTTCGTCTTCACGGGTCCGGTCGGCCGGCATCTCGTCGGACGGACTGCTGCCGTCAGCGCTTTGGGCGTTTGGGTCGGGCGACGGGCGGCGGGCGGCGGGTGGTTGCGGGGGACGGCGATTGGGCTTGCCCCTACGTTCCGGCCGAGCAGGCTCGCGCGGCTCGCCGTTGCGCGGCCCCGGCCTGCCCTGCGGCGGCCGATCGGTTCCCGCCGTCGCGGCATCACGCGGCGCCAACTGCTCCGCCGACTCTCTCTCGGCAGCCGCCTTGGCCGCTTCGCGGGCCTGCCGGGCGGCTTCTTTGTGCAGTTCTTCGTAAACCTCGTATTCGTAGCGAAGGCAGCACTTCAGTCGCCCGCACCGGCCCGAAATCTTCGTCGGATCGAGCGTCGCCTTCTGGAGTTTGGCCATCTTCATCGAAACCGGCGGCATTTGTACCAGATGGGTGTTGCAGCAAAGCGGCAGCCCGCAATCGGAGTAGATGCCCAGCAATTTCGCCTCGTCGCGAACGCCGATTTGCCGCATTTCGATCCGCGTTTGGAACTCGGAGGCCAGTGCGCGGACAAGCTCGCGGAAATCGACGCGGTTCTCGGCCAGGTAATAAACAACGATTCGTTCGCCGCCGAAGATATGTTCGACCATCACCAGCTTCATGTCGAGTCCAAGACGGGCGACGTGCTGGGCGCAGAGATCGAGCTCGCGGTCGGCCTGTTCGCGCAGTCGGCGTTCTTCGAGATGATCCTCGGCCGACATAGGGCGAAGCACCGGCCCTTCGACCGGGTTCTTCAGGTTCGCGCGAACCTCGGGCGACGCCTCGCAAAGGGTCAGGCCGGTTTCCAACCCGCGGTCGGTCCGCACAATCACCGCCGCGCCTCGGCCGAGCGATTGGCCCTCTGGCACGCGAAACACCCCAAGAAATCGCATGGCGCCGTAGCGCACAACGTATTCAGGCATGGTCAACTCTAAGGCGCGTCCGCCGGAACGGTCGGCCCAAGGACCTTCCGATGGCAACGCGCCGCAGAATACTTATCGACAATGGTTTCGATCCACGCGAACCGAACGGCCGCGCACATCGCTTCGTGATCTTCCCATCGGCAATGCCGAGTCCGGCTCACGCTTTTCCAATGAAAATCGGCCTTCCGTTAGCCGGCCTCTGAACACCGCTTGTGTGAGGCAAAATAGTCAGGGCGAACAGTGTCAATATAACCCAATCTGCCGGCCCGCAACAGGAGCAAGCGGCCGTTCGTCTCTCGGCCCGGCTGAATGCCCTACTGGACGGGTGACAGGTAGAGCGTTCGGATGGAAACGTTGGTTTCGCGCGTCTGAACGATCAACAGGCACTCGCCGGCGGGCAAGTCGATCGGCGAGGGCTCATTCGCCCGTTCGAAGCCCGCAGTCTGCCGCTGCCACGAGGGGCTTACTCGAAGGAGCCATTGGGCCTGAGGCAACTGGAAACCACGGCCCGAGACGTTTACGAAGAGCGAGTCGGATTGAGGGTTGGGCGCTTTGACTGTGGCCGAAAGCAGGTAGCGGCCCGCACGCGTCACCCGCAACGGCACAACGATCATCCCGCGACCGCGCGGCGGATCGTCCGGCTGAACAACGTAGGCCCCATCCTCAGCGGTTTCCACAATCGTCATCCCCGGCAGCACCAGGCAATCGGCAGCGGGCAGGGTCAACTCGCGTTCGTCGAGCACGGCCGGGGCGTCGAGGGTGGGGCCCTTGAAGCTGCGCATCGGTTCGAGCGAAGCCAGCACGGGCCGGCCGACTTCGCGGCCGTCCAGTCCCAGAACCCCGTCATACGGCGCGGGAGTCAGCTCGATCCGCCCGCCGACGCCGAAAGGCTTCTCGACGCTGAGGGCCACCACCGACGTTTCTCCGGCGGCACGGCAAACGATGCGCGATTCGTCGGCCGCGATCTCCGCGTGGGCGTTCTCGAACCCCGATTGCCATGCGGCGAACGCGGCATCATCGGCCAAGCCCGTGCCGATCCGCACCCATAGAACAATGTGCGGGTCGACGCGTTTATCCGCGGCACGATGATTGACCGTCAGCCGCAGCGCGCCGAATCGATTGCCGTCGTCCATCACGCGAATCGTCGCCGGCGCGCCGTCTTGCCGCGAGGCTGAAACAACGCGCAGGGCCGCCGCCGCCGAACCCCATCGTGCAAACACCGCCTGCCCCGCTTCCACCGGCGCGGTCGATGGCTGGTCGGGCACGCCGGGCGGCAGGTCGATTCGCCGGCGACCGATCCACAACCCGTCGGTCGGCGCGCGGAACACGAAGTGGCTCTGCACGTTGAACGTCTGCTCGTCGCTCAAGTCGGCCGGGCGATAAACGGCCACCGCCAACGCATCGCGGTCGGCCTGCGCGGCAGCCCAAAACGGAGTCAGATGCAACGCTTTCATGTGCCCGGCGGCTCCTCCGGTCGGATAGCGCCAAGTGCCGTACGGGTCCTGCCGCCCGTCGGCAATGAAATAGCATCGCGGCAGCCGCCGACTGCCGGGCAGATCGACTGTCAGCGGCATGTCTTGCCGCGCTGCCGGATAGCCCGCCCCGGCAACGCTTAGGGTGATGTCGGGATAAACCGCGTGGGTGCGGCTCTCGGCGTAGTTGATTCCCCATCGCTGCCGCACCAGCCGCGGCATGCGCTGATTCCACTGACGAAGCCGTTCGGGCGGGCGGAAATCGTACATCGCCGAGTGCAACAGCTCGAACTCGTCCGTATCGCCCGGTGCAAGCCAACCTTGCAAGACGGCGTGCCCATCGACGGCCCCCTGCCCGCGGACGTAGTCGTAGCTTCGGCTGTGGGCGCCGGCCAGCCGTTCGCCCGGGGCAAACCAATTCAAGGCAATGTCGGTCCACAACAGTTCGAACAGCGCGGCGGCCTGGGCCTGCGCCTGCTCCGATCGGGCGAACTGGCGGATCGCCATCAGGCCGTTCAAATCGGGCGCATAGTAAGTCGGACTGACATACTCGGCCGTGCCGAATTGCCAGGTCCAAAGGCAGATTCCGTTCAACCGCAGCAGCCCTTCGTCCCGCAGCGAGCGATCTTCGAGCAGTTCGCCCAACACGATCAAATTGGACGCATTGAGAATGGCGATGTTGGTGTAGTTTACGGGCACGCGGTGACGACGGCAGCCCTCGGCCATCCGTTTCAGCAGGGTGTCGAGCTTGCCCAAAGCGTCGGCCGGCACAAAGGCCGCGTGCCGCAGCCGAATGGCCAAGGCGTCTTGGGCGCAGAACTCGACAGCGTTTCGATCTGTCACTTGGCCATGCCGCCACGTCCACCAAAGGTTGCCGTACGCGTCGGAGGCCGGGTCGCGCTCTTGCATTTGTTCCAGCAGGTCGAACAGGCGGGCCAAGCGTTCCGGGCGCTTGCCCGACTCGCACAGCGCCAAGGCATAGGCGAACAGCACTCGGCTGGCCGTAGCCGGCGGAGGCTCGCCCTGGGCAATCTGCCGCCACAACCCCTCTTGCCGATCGGCGAACGCGGCCACGATGCCGGGCAATGTCCATGCCGTGCCTTTGCCCGAGGGCGGATCGGCGGCCATCGCCGCCGGTGCGAACAGCGCGAACAACAATGCCGCCGCCAATAGAGCAACGAAGGCGGCAACGGGCGAAGCGACGGCAGACAACAGCCCAGCGCGCGGCCGCCCGACACTCGGCCTCTTAGCAAACGTCCGCCCAGCGAAGCGGGGCCCAAAAGCGCATACCCAACGCCGTATCACGAAAAGTTTCGATGGCACAGAGCCCCTTTCACCGCAAGTTGGCGACGGCTGGAAGGCCGACAGTCGCGAACCCTGTTCATGCCGACGACAAGAGCAAATCAACCTAGGCTCGATCGAAGCAACCCGCACAAGATGGGAAGGCATAGGCGTTCTCTGACCTTTGGAACATGCGATGCGACACGGCCGACCAATCGGAAGCCGTTCCTCTCGGAAGAACGAAGAAAGCAATTCTATCGTTCTTTCGCGCCGATCAATATCCCTTGTCGGCGACCAAGATGACGTCGGGACTCGTTTCGGGTTCGAACGGATTGCCCTCGTAGTCGCCGAACAGCCGGCAATCGGTCATCCCGGCGCGATGAAGCAACTGTCGCCATCGCTCGGCCTTTAGAGCCAGCAGTTCGCTGCACGTTGATTCCCACTGGGGCCGCCGATCGAGCGAAGCGGCTATCAGATGCACGAACGCGCGCCCGCCGCAACGCTGCACGCCTTTGACGAGCAACCGTTCGCCTTGCGGCAGCGCGGCCTGAAGGCATTTTTGCCATTGGGGCGGACCGTCGGGCAAGCGTTCGAAGTTGATCACCTGCGCAATCATGCGGCCGCCTGGGCGAATGGCGGCCCAAAGCGACTGCGCGGCGTCCACCACCGCCCGCTCGTCGGGCAGCAACGCCAAAGAGTTGCCCAGGCAAACCGCGGCGTCGAACCCGCCCGGCGTTTCCGCCGGTTGTCGCAGATCGCGCACCCGCCAGCGCAGACGGGCCGACGGCGGACAACGCCGCTCCGCCTCGGCGATCATGGCCGGGGAGAGATCGGCCCCCTCGACCTCCATCCCCCACTGAAAGAACATCTCGGCATGACGCCCCGAACCGCATGCCGCGTCGAGCACCCGACCGGCCCCCACCGCCTCGAACTGCCGACGAAGAAAGGGCGCTTCGTAGGCCAAGCGCTTGGGCCAATCGATCATCGCTTCGTAGGCCGCCGCCCATCGATCGAAACCGCTCGTTCTCTCGGTCATCGCTGCATCGCCCCACCAGCGCGATCAATCTCTAATTAGCAATGGAACAATGAATCGCAAGAACGCCGGTTCGGAGCAAACAAGGCAACCGACAAACCGTCCTTCGCCGGCACAGAAGGGGGCCTTGCATGTCGGCCTCGTTGCGATGCCGCTCGGAACGTCCATGGGCGACGGTCATTCGTGCCGATGCGCGTGTTCTTCACCGTGCGCGTGAGCATGACCGTGGGAGTGCTTCTGTTGCTGCGGCTTCGGCGATGCCGGCGGCTTCTCCGCCGGGTGCGGATGCGCATGGCCCTGGGCCGAAGTCGACTCGTCGGCCGCCGCCATGACCAATTCGCCTTTAAAAATGCCCTTCAGCCCGCGCAGTTGCGCGGCGAGCTGCTCCAGTCGTCCCGCCGGCCCGCGAAGCAAGATCACCTCCAAGCAAACGTCGTGCGTCAGATGGGCATGAAGGGTGGAAACGACCAAATCGTTGTGCTGATGCTGAAGGTCCATCAGTTGGTCGCGCAGCATCGGCCGATGGTGGTCGTACACCAGGGTGAGCGTGCCGGCGGCATCGCGGCAGTCGTTTTGCCACGCGTGGGTGGTCAACCGCTCGCGGAGCAACTGCCGCACTGCCTCGCTGCGGGTCGCGAACTGCTGTTCGCTGCAATAGCGATTGAACTGTTCGAGCAGTTCGCCCTCGAGCGACACCGAAAAGCGGACGACGCCCATCGTCGCATTCTCCCAGCGGCACAATCAACAACATCGCTCGGACGCAATCGCCCGCACGACCGAAGCAGCATGGCAACTCATTTGTTGCCGCCAACGGCCGAAACTGCAACGATCGTGCGGGCCGGCGCCGATTCCCGGCAACCGAGGCGCGCTTATTCCGGCTTCGGTTCGGCCGGCGTTTTTTCCTCAACCGGACCGAGGAGCTTTTCCAAGTGCTCGTTGAGCTTTCGGCCCCGCGCTTCCAACGAAATCACCTTGCCGTCTTTTCCCACCAGCACCGTGGTTGGAATGGCGAAGATGCCGTAATACTCGACTGTGGGGCTCGGCTTGTCGTTGTTGAACACCGTCGCCCAGGCGATCTTTTCGTCGGCCACGTATTTTTCCAGCGGCTCTCGGCTGCGATCGAGGCTGATGCCGACAATTTCGAACCCTTTGTCGCGGTACTGCTCGTAAACCTTCTTCAAGTGAGGCATTTCCGCCCGGCACGGACCGCACCAAGTGGCCCAGAAATCAACCAGCACGACCTTGCCCTTGTACTTCTCCCAATCGAACGGCTCGCCCGAGAGAAGCAATCCCTCGATCTTGATCTCGTTGCCGACCAACTCCAGACGACGAACCACCCCTTCCATCAATCGGCCCAGACGCTGGATTCGTTCGTCTTCGGCCTTGATCAGCAGCTTGCCCATCTCGGTGTAGGTTTCGCGGGCCAGGGCGGGGTCGTCGGAACCCTCGGCCGCCTGTCCGGCCTCGATGGCCAACTCGGCGTTGTCGAGCGTCACTCCCTTGGAAAGATACTCTCGAACCTCGCTGATGACGGCCCGAAGCTTTTCCGGCCCTTGATCGGCCGCCTCTTCCAACCGCGACGAAAGCAGCAGTCCCTTCAGTTGCCCCGCCAACTTCTCTTTGCCGGCCTTGGTCAGGCTCGCTTCGAGATCCTGGAGCTTCTTGTTCACTTCCGGAATGCCCATCCGCGACATCATTGTGGCCGACATCTTTACGTAGCCCATCGCCTGCTCTTGCTGCTCGGCCGTCGCCTCGGTTTCCAGCACTTTCACTGCTGCTTGAAACACGGCCGGGTGCAACTTCTTGAGGAACGCGATGATCGCTTCCCGGGTGGGCTCCTCGGGACGTTCCTTCTTCAGGCCCTCGATGTACTCGAGCAACTCCGTGGCCGATCCGTCGGGCACTTCGAATGGGTCTTTTTTCGGTTTCGCCTCTTCCGCCGGCGGCGCGGCCGGCTGACCGCCGGGGTTCAACTGCAAGATCACCGGCGGTTTCGCCTCGCCGGCAACCAACCACGGAACCAAGCTGCAACAGAACAACGCCGTGCCGAACCACGCCAACGCACGCCTCATAAGTCACCTTTCTTCCCCAAAGCCAACAACTCCCCACCGTGAGGATTGTCCTGGTCGCTTCACGTATCGGGGCGTTTGCTCGGCCCGGCGCGACCTTGGGGTATTCTATACCCCTGCCCTTGGACGAAACCATAGGCTGCGGAAAAAACGCACCCCTCAAATCGGACGAATGAAACGACAAGCAACGCTACACCTCAGACCTTTCCGCCCCCCCTTTGGCCGATCTTCTCCGCTCACAGCCGATCTCTCAAGGGTGCAATCCTCCCTAGTTCAACGAACTCCGTCGCCGCCAAAGGTCGAACCAGCGAAACACGGGCTGTTTCGGAACGTCTTTCGGTGGGGCGGGCAACAGCGATGGCGGCGTGCCCGCCCCCGCCCAGGGCGCGGCCGGGCCGGTTTCGTCGCCCGAGGCGGCGCCGGCATCTTCGAGCATTTCGTAGTACATCTGCGGCGAACACGGTCCGTATCGCTCGTTGACGAAAACATACTCATCGCATTCGGGCGTTACGGCAGCAGGCCCCAGCTTGCACTCCAACAACTCCGATCGCACAAGTGGCGGGTGGATGCGGTCGATATACGCAACCACCGAGCCGAACCCGATCTCCTTTTCCTCCGAACGGTCGACCAGATCGCCGATTTGCGGGCCGCCCGCGCAAAACAGCCATGCCTGCTGGTGGGCGGGCAAGGGTTTGAAGTAAGTGATCCAGAGGCGACAATCAAAGTACTCCGGACAGGTCAGCTCGAAAATGGTCGGCACATCCTCCGCGAAGGCTGGGGCCGGTGTCGGCGCTTGGGCAACCACAGCAGCCAGCCAAAAATCATCGGGCGGCCCCCATTCGTTGCCTTCCGGTTCCATCACGCGGCAGAGGCAAACCTTGGCCAAACCGTCGGCCACCGGGATGGCCAACCCCGACGATTGCCAAACAAGCCCCAGCGAACGAAAGTCCTCTGCGACCGTCGCTGGAAAGACCGTGGCCGCGACCAAATCGCGGAACACTCGCAAGGTGTCACGATCACGAGGGGTCAAGTACGTCATGAACCAATCCTCCGAACACTGGCCCAAACCCAAAACAAACGCTTGCGTCGCGGGCGGGGCAGAGCGACGCAAACACACACGACCCTCTACTTAAACAACTCGATGGTGGCGATAATGACGCAAACGCTTATTTACGAATGAGTTGCGACCCAAAAAAACCACAATTCACGCACTGTATACTGCATAATATGAGCTTTGCGGAGCGATGGGCTGCCGGCTGCCTGGGCACGACAAACGCCAGGCGCCACGGCCACCGAGCCGATCAATACGATGGCCCCTGTCGCCATCGAGTGCGCGCACCCCAGGTCGGGCATGTTGAGTAAGCCGAACGCCCGCCGGCGTCTGCTCGGGCGACTGCGGCGAACACCCGCTTTGATAGGAGAAGTGATGAACGCCTACGACGAGGAGCCGATCGAAGCGGCATGCCCGGTTTGCGGTTGTTCGGAGGGCCGGCAGCTTTGGACCGTCGATTGCGCCGAATCGGCCCGGCATTTCGTCTTGCCCGAGGCCGACCCGCAGCGACACGCCGAGCTGGCCTCGCACATCGCTTTGTTGTGGCAAGCCGATCGCTGCCGCGTGGTGCGCTGTTCGCGGTGCCGGTTCTGCTTCAGTTGGCCGTTTGTCGCCGGCGACGCCCGATTCTACGCCTTGGCCTATCCCAACCATGGCTACCCCAAGTGGAAATGGGAGTACGACGCCGCCCTCGATTGGATCGCGGCCGGGCAAGCGTCCAACCTCGACCTTCTGGAAATCGGCGCCGGCAACGGGGCCTTTGCGGCCGCCTTGGTGGAGCGCGGAATCGCAAAGGATCGCATCGTTTGCACCGAATTCTCCGCCGGCGGACGGGCGGCCATCGGCGTCATGGGCATCCGTTGTTTGTCCGACGATGTGCGCGACCTGAGCGGTCCCGACTGGTTCGCCCGCTTCGATCTGGTCTGCATGTTTCAGGTGCTCGAACACATGGATCGTCTCGACGAACTCTTCGCACGATTGGCCGCGCTGATTCGTCCGGGCGGACGGCTGATTGCGGCCGTGCCGAATCCGGCCATGATCGAGTTCAACGAACTCAACGGGGCGCTGCGCGACATGCCCCCGTGCCATGTCGGCCGATGGAACGCCGATTGCTTCGAGCAGATCGGGCGGCGCTTTGGGTTTCAGCTTGACCACAGCGCGGTCGAGCCGGGCCGGTGGACCGCCATGGCCAAACAATTCGTCGGCTACCGCCTGCTGCAACGCGCGCAAACGCCGGGAAGCTGGGCCAATCGCGCGTTTCGGCTGCGCTGGCGACCGCTGCGACGGGCGGCCCAGGCGATCATGATGCTCGCGGCCGCAATCGGCGCATTGGGCCGTCTGCACCGTCTGCACCCAGACCTGGGCAACGCGATGATCGTTTGCCTGACGCGGCGGCCAAATCGCGACGGACAATCTCCCGCCGCCAAATCATCGCCAGATGAAATGTGTTGACGGCGGTTGAAATGACGGCGGCGTGGAATTGGTCGATTAGGTGCCACTGCCGATTGGGTGCCACTGCCGGCTTGCCCGGCAGTGCGGGAAATCGGCCGATGCTACTCTACTTGTATTGGCACACAAACGGCCGATGCTGCCCTGCCGGCAGTGGCACTCAAGAACAGAGAGAATGCCCGGCAGAAGCGAAGGATGCCTGTTTCGACACGATAACGATGTCACATCAGAGCAGGTGTCGGGCTTTGATTTCGAGATAGCGGTTGACCAGCGGGGCGGTCATTTCGTGAGGCAGCGCGTCGACCACCAACGCCGACCGGCGGCGCAGGTCGGCGATGAGCCGGTGCCGCCACGAAAGGATTTCGGCCGCGGCGGCAGCGGCCCAGATTCCTTCGGGGCCGGGGTGTTCGTCGGCCACGGCGTCGAACAGAGTTTCGTCGCGCGGCAAGACGGCCAGCGGCAGGTGGCGCCCGACGAGATTCGTCAGGTAGCCTTCGACGGCCTTGGCGTTCACGTCGTCGATCAGATTGGTAAGCAGCACGACCAGCGCCCGGCGGCGGCAGTGGGCCGCCAAATACCGGAAGGCGACGTCGTAGCGGGACTCGACCATGCGCGGGAATCGGTCGAACACGGCGTGCAGCAGGCGATTCATCTGTTTTCCGCCCGACCGCGGCGGCACGAAGCGAGTGACTTCGTCGGAGAAGGCGATCAGACCGACGGCGTCGCCCTGCCGCAGGGCCACGTAGGCGAGCATCAGCGCGGCGTTGAGGGCGTGGTCGAGGAGGGTCAGCCCGCGCGAATGATTGGCCATCATTCGGCCGCAATCGAGCAGGAAGACGACGCGCTGGCTTTGGCTGCTTTGGTAGTCGCGGACGATCAGTTTGCGGCGTCGGGCGGTGGCGCGCCAGTCGATATGTTTGTGGTTGTCGTCGGTCGTGTAGTCGCGGAGCCGTTCGAATTCGTGGTCTTGGCCGACTCGGCGGGCACGGCGCACCCCCAGCAGGCTCAGCCGATCGGTGCGGGCCAGCAGCGAGAATTGCCGCAACTGCTGCATATCGGGATAGACGTTCAGCGGAGAAGCGAGCGGATAGACGATCCGTCTTCGCCACAGCCCCCAGTCGCTTTCGAATCGAACATGGCAGCCGTCGAGCCGAAAGGCGCCGCGGCGGGCCGCCCGCAGTTGGTAGCCGGCCGACACGCGACCGCGCGGTGCGATGGAGAGATCGAACTGGGCGGGCTGGGGATCAAGTTCGGGCCCGGCCCCGTCGCGGACGGCCAGGGTGAGCGTGCGGCGGCCGAGGTTGGCCAGGGTGAGCAACACGCGGTGCGGTTTTCGCAGCGACGCCACGCGGCCGCACTGCCGCTCGACGGCCAGATCGCCGGCGCGGGGCAGGCTGCGCAAATCGAAAGCGGCGGCCATTGCCCAGCCAACCCAAGCGGCCAGCGCCAGGGCGGCGCCCAGGTCGCCCAACAGAGCGGCCAGCGACAGCGCGCACGGCGCGGCCGCCAGCAGCCCGAGGCGCTGAGTCGGATAGACGCCGGCCGCCCAGGCCAGCGCCAGCAGAGGCGCAAGAACGCCCGCAACGGCCAGCAGAATGATCGCCAAGGCGGTCATAGGCGAGGCACCTCGACCGTGCGGATCATTTCGTCGAGCAATTCGTCAGCCGTGTGGCCTTCGACCTCGGCTTCGGCGGAAAGGATGACCCGGTGGCGCAGGGCCGGTCGGGCCAGCAGGACCACGTCGTCGGGCACGGCGTAATCACGCCCGAGAAACAGGGCGAGCGTGCGGACACCTTGCATCAGGGCCAGTCCGGCGCGGGGCGAGGCGCCCGCGTGAAACTGCGGCCATTGGCGCGTCAGCCGCACCAAGCTGTTGATATAGTGGACCAGCTTGGGATCGACGCGCACCGAGTTGGCGCCCTGGGCGGTGGCCAGGATTTCGGCGGGCACGGTCACTTGTTCGATCGTGGCGAGGCGATCGTCGAGTTCGCCCTGACGGCCGTGCATCATGAGAATGCCGGCTTCTTCGTCGGCCGAGGGGTAATCGATCAGCAGCTTGAACATGAAGCGGTCGAGTTGCGCCTCGGGGAGGTTGTAGGTGCCCTCCGATTCAATCGGGTTCTGCGTGGCGAGCACCAAGAAAGGCCGCTCGAGCTTGTGGCTGACGCCGTCGACGGTCACCCGATACTCTTGCATGATTTCGAGCAAAGCGGCGTGGGTTTTGGCGGGCGATCGGTTGATCTCGTCGGCCAGCAGCAGTTGGGTGAAGACGGGACCGGGACGGAAGCGGAACTCCTGCGTTTTGGCGTCGAAAACCGGGGCCCCGGTGATGTCGGAAGGCATCAGGTCGGCCGTGAACTGGATGCGACCGAAGCGGCATCCCAGGGTGCGGCCCAGCGCGCGCACGAACAGGGTCTTTCCGAGCCCGGGCACACTTTCGATGAGAACATGCCCCTGCGAAAACAGCGCCACAAGCACACCGAGCACCAGTTCGTCTTGACCGACGAACACCTTGCGCAATTCGGTTTGAATGCGTTCAAAAAGCCGTCGGGCGGCAGCTGCGGGCCCGCCCGGGGGCATTCCGCCCGGTGCAGGCCGAGGCGACGGCGGAGTGGGCGCAGGCGCGGCCGGTGCGGCGGGTCGCGACGCGGGGCCCTCGGCGGCCGCAGCTCGCACCACCGCGCCGGGCACGGTTGCCGCCGGCGGCGAAGCGGGCGGTTGCGCAGCAGGGGGCAACGGCCCCGGCGGCGCTGGGGAGGCGGGCGATGCCGGCAAGGCGCTGGGCGGCGCAGCCGGACGAGCAGCGGCAGGCGGTTGTGGACCAACCGGCCGGGGTTGATTCGGTTGCGGGTTTTCCATGGAAGCGGATTCCTTGCGTTGGTTGACAACCCGGCGCGGCGCCGGGGCGGAACAACTAAAGGCGCGACGATCGGCACGGGCCGTCGTTCGGTTCGCCACGCGGCGGGTTGTTGCCCGCCGGTTGTCATTTCTCCGTGTCCGATTGGTCGCTCGGCCGAAGCGAGGCAGCGGCCTTGCTGAGAGTCGGCGGCGCACCGGTCGGCAACGGGCCTGCGTGCGGGGCGTGCCCGCGTTTCGATTCGCCGGTGAGCTGACGATAGAGCAACAATTGCCGCATGGCGTAGCTTTGGTCGCCGGTTTTTTTCAGCAAAGCGGCGACGGCCGCCAGATGACGCCCGAAGTCGGTGGTCGGCGCTTCCTCAAGCGTTTTTCGCGGGCCGAACGGCATGGCGTAGTGCATGCACAACAGGGCTGCCAGCATCAATCCGCTCAGAAACACCCAAAGATACGGGGGCTTGGCCAAAATGCTCAACCCGCCGCTGGCGGCCTGCGGTTCGGGCATGTCGCTTAGCGGCGGTCCTC
>JARKPK010000131.1 GCA_029975295.1 Thermoguttaceae bacterium
GGCGTCCTTCTCGTTCCCGTACTTCCGCACCCCGCCGCAATACCGACCTCGCTCGCGGTTCTTCGTGCCGGTGATCGCGTAGAGGCCTTTCTCGACGTAGGCCACAATCGTGACCAGGCGGGCCAGCGCGATGCTGGGCCACTGGCGCTTCCACCCGACGTGAACGTGGACCCCGCAGCTCGCGTTGACCCGGTGGCCTTTGGCTTCGAGCGTCCGGAGGACGTCGGCGACCTGGGCCAGCCCCTCGGCCCCGCGCAGGACCGGGCTGACGATCTCGCACTTGTGGCCCCCGTTGCCGTTGTCGATGGAGCCGTCGGCCTCGGCCTTCCATCCCGCCGGCAGGTACGGCACCTGGATTCCGCGCTTGTACGGGCCAATCCGCAGGCCGTCGTTTTGCACGGCGCTGTCGGGAGCAATCGTCTCGATCTCGATTCCGAAGCTGAGGTCGTTGGCGTTCATCGTTCGGTTCCTTGTGTGGGTGGTTTGCATACCCCTCGCACCAGTGGTAACAGTCGCTCATCCGCGACGTTTTGTCCAGCTAATTCCAGAAGCCATAAGTCCAAACAGGGTCGCAGCTTCGGGCTCGTCCTTTGTGTCAGAAGGGGCGGCTTTTATTGGGTGGCCGAATCGCCCGAAAAAGCCCGGGGGCCAGAGGCGGCCGTAAGAAACCCCGGGGGGGAACCCGGGGCATTTGGGGGAAGGGAAGAGTGCCGCGGCGCTGGGCTAGGCGTGGGCGAACTTGCCGCGGTCGGCCTTGCGGAACCGGGCCTCCGAGCCCTTGGCCTTGATCTCGCGGATGATCGCGCTGTAGAGCGTGGCGTGCGGCGTCTTGCCGCCCGGCGACTTCCAGTAACCCTTGGCCTCCACCGCGTCGATCATCTCCTTGGCGTTCATCGGCTGGCCGCTCTCTTCGAGCACCTTGGCCGCGGCGTCCAGGCCGCTCATCTTCTTCGGCTTGGCTTCGGCCTTGGCCCGCTTCGCCTTGCCGCGCTCCGGCTCGGCGCTGGGCATCGCC
>JARKPK010000141.1 GCA_029975295.1 Thermoguttaceae bacterium
CCGCACGCTCGATGAACTGCTGAGGGAAATCTACCAGTGGGCCGCCGCCCAACACACGTTCTACGAGCAAACTCACAGCTTTCGTACCATGTACAAACTCGCCAGCTAGCGCTACGCTGACGTGTTGGAGCTATTTAGTCGGTATCGCGGCGCTGGCAATTACCAACATTGCCCCGACCACCAATAACGCCCATCCCCATTCCAGCTGAGCAGATTGAATGGCGACATCTGCGAAACCACGAAATGGGTTCCCTGCAAGATCTTTATCCATTTTTGCCTTCGCCTCTGCCATCTTCGTTTGAAAATTCACGAACGTGAAAACTAGAACCGACAGACTACCCAAACCAGTAAGCCACAGACCTACAGAAAACTTGGTAAGCACCAAAACAAATGACAGGACGGCGAGAATAAGCACTATTGTTCCATCGCCTTTGCCATTTTGAAAGTAATTCACATTGCCGACAAACGGAGCGCTTATAATGGGCGCGAACACCCCGACAAATAACACGATTGAACCAACAATTCCAAGCCACAACTTCGTAGTCTCTGTCTGCGATCGACTTCTCTTATGATATTCGTATCGACTCTTACCCACATTAACGATTGGTGACGAATCGACGATAGAAAATGTGGATACTGGTGGAGGTGGTGGAGCAACCGCCGGACCCGCCATCATTGCAGGCATTGTAAACTGGCCTTGGCAATATGGGCACGAAACCAATTGACCTGCCATACGTGGATCATTAGCAACTTGTCCTTGGCAATGTGGACAGAAGACTACGGACGACATTGCTTTAACTCTCCTGCGTTGCGCCTCGGTCGCCTAATGACCAGTTCAAATGATCTCCACGCTGCGAGCGTAGCGCTGGGCGGGGAGGTTTGTCGACCGGAAAGTGTGCCGCAAAATCCCTCTGGAAATGAGAACAGGCTTGGCTCTAAGGTAGTTGTTGGTGTGATCGTCATGCAACAACCAACCCCGGAGGCCGAGCCATGGACGGTAGTATTCAACTTTCCGCCGAGGAACGCAAGACTCGGCGGAAGGCGTTCTGCGAGGCGCGGGCGGCGCGACGGGCCGTGGTGCTGCTGCCTCCGGCCGACGGATGGTCGCATCGCGCCGGCGCCGAGGCGGTCTGCGTCATGCCCAGCGTGCGGTGACGAAGGACTTCGCCTCCCCGGGGACGCGTGCGAAGAAAAGCCCCGTGGCTCGGCCAACGGCTCGGGCGAAAGGCGGCGCAGATAACGGCAGGGGCGGCCCGCGCAGCTCGGATGACCGCAACGGTGCCGCTGCTGCCGGACCCGGTTGCCATCATCCCCCTTGGCCATGTGGACGCGCAGCTCGGATGACCGCAACAGCGGCGCTGCTGCTGCGGCAAGAAAAGAAAAAAGGCTCGGTGGGTTTGCGGGCAACCCGCCGGGCCTGGAGACCGTGAAAAGACGGCTTGACTTGGTGGTCGGGGGGGTGTCGATCAGCGATTCGTGCGTTTCTTTCGGCTCGTCCTCCCCTGCCAGGGTGACGCCTTGCTGCGAGGGCACGAATAGGCGGGGGATCAACCGAACGACGACGCGACGAAAACGCTGCTCGCTTCGGTGAATCGCTCCGCGACTGAATCGAATATTTCTCCCGGTAAGTCGTTGGGGCCGCGTCGGTGGCGGCAGTGCCTAAGATTCACGGTTCTTTCGTCCATGCACCGGGCGAAGCAATCGGCTGCGACGATTCCTCGCTTCGGTCATGGCCTTGATCACTGGGATCATTCACTCTTGCCAATAACTCTTTGCAACGCGCGTGCCAATCGTTGTTGCAGCGGTCCGTTTTGCCTGAGAACCATCCATCGAGCCACCCGGCGCACTGCTCGGCCGGGTTTCGCAACACGTTTGCCGGCAATCGGTTCGGGAACCACCGCCGCGGCAAAGCCCCCCGCGCGGCCTCGGCCGCCCAAGGGAGCATGTTTGGGAATGGCGTCCACCGGCGGGCTCGGGCGTGTAACTCTTACAATCGCCTTTGCAACAATCGCCATCTAGAGGCGGAAAGATGGGAGGAATACGCGAAATGTTCCGACTTGCCTTCGGACCGCCCCGATCGACCTGTTCGTTCGTTGGACTGCAACCGGCGCTGTGTTGGCTGACCAATTTCGGCGTGCCGATCAGGACTGGGCGAAAGGATCGGTTTCATCGTCGTCGTCGTCCGCGCCGGTGAACAGGCTGGCCGTCATTGCACGAAACACGTTGCCCAGCCGATCGAACTCGTGGTCTTCGCCTTGGCAGAAGACGGCGTAGGTGTGGTCGCGGACGCGCAACACGCGAATTTGCGCCGAGTTGGTGAAATCGAGGAAGTAGAAGTTCATATCGAACCCGACGATCTCGATGCCCAAGAGATTCTCGCGGACTTCCTCCACCTCGAGCGTTTCGTACTCTTGCTGCATCAATTGGACGACGCCTTGGGCCAGTTCCATCGGGTCGGCCTCGGCCGGATGCAGGCTGACCGACCAGAACGAACCGCCCGGCGCATAGACGGTGACCGAATCGTCGCGCGGGTCGTCGGCCCCGTCGTCGAGCCGCCATGTTTCGGGATACTGGAATGACAGCCCGTGCCCTCGGTAGCAGTTCGGCATCGCCCGATTCTCCTGTTGCGACAACGCCGGCGGTTTGCCGCGTTGCACGGCGGGCGCGTTAGGCGAGCGGCCCGCGATCTCGCGTTGTGTGCGCTGTTATTCTACCGTGTTCGCCCGGCGACGGCGATTGCCGCTTCAACGCTTGCCGCGCGAGCGGCGGTAGATGACGGCCGAGGCCGCCAGCAGCAGCAACGCCGTGACGATGCTGACGCCCGCGGCGATCGGCCAAAGCGGCGGCTGATAGCGGAAGACGATGGTTTGCTTGCCGGCCGAGGGCAGATGAACCCCGCGAAAGATCGCGCCGACGCGTTCGACCGGCAGCGGGTGGAGCTGCGTTTTATCGACCGATTGCCGATAGGCCCGCCAGCCGGGGTAATACTGCTCGGCCACGACAAGCCAGGCCGGCGCCTGCGATTCGACAGCGACAACCACCTGGTGCGGGCCATATTGCCAAACGTGCGCGCGGCCCAGCGATTCGACGCCCGAGGGCCGCGTGGCATCGACTTGCTCGGGCCGTTCGACCAGCCATGCGCGGGTGGCGGCGGTCCAGCCCTCGGCGGCAAATGCGCCCGGGCCCAGCCGCCGCAGCTCGTCGGCGAAATCGGCGCACACCAGCGCGCCTTGGCCGCTGATGACGGCCACCCGCGCGGTCAGATTCAGATTGGGCCGCAGCAGCTCGCCGTCGCGACGGGCGACCTCGGTCAGGCGGTCGGCGCTGCTTTGCTCGCGCCAGCGGGGATCGAGGTACGAATCGGGGGCGGCCACCCGCGGCGGCACGCCCGAATCTTCCCGCTTGGGAACCGGCTCGATCAGTTCGACGGGCACAGAGGCGATCATCCACCGCTGCGCGACGGCCAGATCCACGGCCGTCAACGCCACCAGCAGGCAGGCGCGCCAGGCGACGGCGCAACAGGCCGAGTTGTTGCTCGCTTGGGGCGGAGCGGCTTCGCCCTCGGCCGCGGGCGCTGTTTGTCGGGGAAGGATCAGCAGCAAAGCGATGGCCGCCAGCGCGAGGTGAACGAAGGCCGCGAGTGTATCGCGCCAGGCCCCGGCCGCATCGAAGGGGCCGAACACCGGATCGGCGGGCACGGCCGCAGCGGCCGAAACGAACCATTCGTGAGCGATCCACCAAGCCAGCGCCCCGGCGGCGGCGATGCCGGCTAACAGCGCCAGGGGCCATCGACCGACGATGCGGCGGCCGGAGAGCCAATCGTCGAACCCTCGGGCCGAAAGCAGCGACAGGCCCAGCGCGGCCACGGTGAGCAGCTTGGCGGGATAGCGGAAACAGCCGTAGCCGGGCAGCAGCGAGAGCAACCAATAGACCCCGCCCAGCGGCGGCGATAGCTCGTTGCCCAGTCCGCACTGCTGTGCGAACCACACCGGCCCGAACCATCCGCACGCGCCGAGCAGGCCGACCGCGGCCGCCGACACGCCGAACCATTCCGCCGCCCCCCAACGCCGCCCGCGGCGACGCGCGCCCAGCGCCGCGGCCGCCGCCAGCAACCCGGGCAGCCCGAAGTAGAGCGAAGGCGTCCATACGCGGCCCTCGGCCGGCAAGGCGTCGATCCAGCGATGGTGAACGGGAAACTGCCGGCCATAGACGTTCGGCAGCAGGAACTCGGCCCAGCGCCACGGCCCGACGCTGAACTGATACACATCGTCGCTGTGCGACTCGAGCGAGGTGCGCCCCGTTAGCCGCTCGGCATAGGTCCATCGGGCGCGGGTGGAATGCGCGGCCGCCTCGAGCGAAGGCAGCCATTGCACGGCCGAAAGGCCCGCGCCGATCGCTGCCGCCAGCGTCAACAGCGCGACCAGCGCGACGGCCGACCGCGGGCGACTCGCATCGGCCGACGCAGGTTCGTCGGTTTTTCGGTCGGCCGGCTGGGCGCCCTCGGGCGGTTCCTCCTGAGCATCGCGGCGGCGGAGCAGCAGTCGCAGGCCGATCCACGCGGCCGCCAACAGCAGGCCGTGGTAGGCCGCCTGCATGTCGCCGCCGAGCACGATCATCGCCCACGCGGCGCCGAGCATCAGGGCCGAGGCGAGCGTACGAGTGCGAACCAATCGCTCGGCCGCGGCGAGAACCAACGGCAGCCAGGCCGCGCCGACCAGATAGATCAGGTTGTAAACATTGAACAGAACGCTGCCCGAGCAGGCGTAGCCCAAAGCGGCCGCGGTGGCCGCCATACGGCTTGCACCGCAGCAGCGGGCCAGGGCGTACATGCCCCAAAGCGCAAGCCCCCAATGGGCGATGATGTAGATGTTGTACAGCAGCGGATAAGGCAACGGCGCGGCAAAGAGCAGCTTGAGCGGGTACAACACGCTTGCCGTGGGATCGGCCGCCAGCGGGCGACCCAGGTCGGCAAACGGGTTCCACAGCGGCGGCTGAAGCGATGCCCACATCCGGCCGCAATGTTTCAACAGCGGATAGTAGTAGTGCGCCGCGTCGCGAAAGCCGAACGTTCGCTCGGCGCTGAGCACCGGTGCGAAGAGAACTGCGCCGAGGGCGAGAATGAGGATCGCAACCGCCGTTGCGGCCAAGCGAGTTTGCTTGGCGCCATCGGCGTCAGAACAGCGCCGTTCGCCGCCGGCATCGAGCGGGGGCATGGTTCACCTCGATTCCAGGGGCAGGCCGTTGAACCCGGCCGGAGTTAGCCCGACGGTTTGCCCGTTTGCCCGCAGCGCCGGCTTCCGAAGGATCGCCGGCGTTGCTTGCTGCGACGTTCCGGGCAAATCGCCGGGCAGCCGCGGGGTTTTGCACGATGGCTTGTGCCGATCAGGCTCGGGCGACGCGCAACATCGCCCGAGCCTGCGCAGCGGTGCGATCGCGTTGGGCGAACTGCTCGGGCGTGCGGGGCGACAGGTGTAGAGCCTCGGCGAGCAGTCGCTCGGCCTCGGCCGAGTCGATCTTTTCCGCCTCGACCGCCCGACCGGTGAGCACCGACACCACGTCGTTGCAAACTTCGACGAACCCGCCTTCAATGTAGAATCGCCGCTGTTTGTCGGCTTGCCGAATGCGCATTTCGCCGCAACCGAGCCGGCCGATCAGCGGGGCATGGCCCGGGCCGATGCCGATTTCACCGTCGAACAGCGTCAGGGCGACGAACTCGGCCTGCGAGTCGAGCAGTGTAGCCTCAGGCGTAACCAAAACGCATTGCATTGCGAATGCACCTTGCTGCGGATCACTCAGGAAAACTACCCTGCACCGAACTGCCGCTCACGGCGACGCTACTTGCCCTTGGCCATGCGTTCGGCCTGCTCGGCCGCTTGTTCCACCGCTCCGACGTACATGAAGGCTTGTTCGGGCAGGTGGTCCCACTTGCCGTCGGCAATTTCTTCGAAGCTGCGGATCGTGTCGGCCAGCGGGGTGATTTCGCCCGGCTTGCCGGTAAAGGCCTCGGCCACCAAGAACGGCTGCGAAAGGAATCGCTCCATCCGCCGCGCCCGATGGACCACCAGCTTGTCGGCCTCGCTCAGTTCATCGACGCCCAAGATGGCGATGATGTCTTGCAGTTCGCGATAACGTTGCAAGGTCATCTGCACGCGGCGGGCGCAGGCGTAGTGCCGCTCGCCGACGAATTGCGGATCGAGCACCCGGCTCGACGAAGCCAGCGGATCGACGGCCGGATAGATGCCCTTGGCCGAGATCGCACGCTCCAAGTAGATGAAGGCGTCGAGCTGACCGAACGCCGCGGCCGGGGCGGGATCGGTCGGGTCGTCGGCCGGCACATAGACGGCCTGCACCGAGGTGATGGCCCCGCGATTGGTCGAGGTGATTCGCTCTTGCAGTTGGCCCATCTCGGTGGCCAGCGTAGGTTGGTAACCCACGGCCGAGGGCATGCGGCCCAACAGGGCCGACACTTCGCTGCCTGCCTGCGAGAAGCGGAAGATGTTGTCGATGAACAAAAGCACGTCGGCCCCGGTGGTGTCACGGAAGTATTCGGCCATGGTCAGGGCCGAAAGCGCCACCCGCAAACGCGAGCCCGGCGGTTCGTTCATCTGGCCGAAGACCATGCACGTTTGGTCGATCACCCGCCGGTCGGTGCTGCCGATCTTGGTGTGCTGCATTTCCAACCAAAGGTCGTTGCCCTCGCGGGTCCGCTCGCCCACACCGGCGAACACGGAATATCCGCCGTGGGCCGAGGCGATCCGCGCGATCAATTCGGTAAGGATCACCGTTTTGCCCAGGCCGGCGCCGCCGAACAATCCGGCCTTGCCGCCGCGGACGAAGGGGGTGAGCAGGTCGATGACTTTGATGCCGGTCTCGAACACCTCGGTTTTCGTGGACAAGTCGGTCACCGCCGGCGCCTCGCGGTGGATGGGCCAGTACTCCTCGGCCTCGACCGGGCCGCGGCGGTCGATCGGCTCGCCCAACAGGTTGAACACACGGCCCAGCGTGCATTTGCCCACGGGCACCACCACCGGTTTGCCGGTGTCGATGCACTCGACGCCGCGGACCAGCCCATCGGTGCTGCCCAGCGCCACGCAGCGGACCCGCCCGCCGCCGAGGTGCTGCTGCACTTCGCCGGTCAGCTCGATCTTCACGTTCTTGTACTCCGCCGACACCTTGACCGCATTGTAGATCCGCGGCAGGCAGTCTTCGGGGAACTCGGCGTCGAAGGTCGATCCGATCACCTGGGTGATTCGCCCTTTGTTTTTCGCGGGCGACGATTTGGTCTTTTCAATCGTGCTCATGGCTTTGCTTCGGTTCGAGGCCGATTTGAGATCTGGTTCCGAGATATTCGAGTGTTGCGCCCGGGCCCGCCGCTATGACACGGCTTCCATCATTGCACGGCTTCCGCCCCGCCGATGATCTCCAGCAATTCGCCGGTGATCTGGCCCTGCCGGGCCCGATTGTACGACATCGACAGCAGCGAGATCATCGCGTCGGCGTTTTCCGTGGCGGCCTTCATGGCCACCATGCGGGCGATTTGCTCGCTGACGGCCGCATCGAGAAAGCACTTGAACAACTGGGCCTTGAAGGCGGCGGGCACCACCTCGTCGAGGATGCTCTCGGCCGAGGGGAGGAAGTCGTATTGCGGCCCGCCCAAGCCCGCGGCCGAATGATCGCCCAACCGGCCCATCGGCAGCAGGGTTTCTACTACCGGATACTGCCGGCTGAGGCTTTCAAACTTCATGTAGGCCACATCGAGCCGGTCGAGCGAGCCGGCCGCATACTCGTCGAGGTAGCGCGTGGCGAGCAGATTCACCTGGTCGAAGCGGACTTTCTCGTTGAAGTGGGTGTAGGTTTCCGCTGTGGGAATCTTGCGGAACTTGAAGTTTGCCGCTCCCCGCTTGCCCGAGACCTCCAACCGCACTTCGCCCCATTGTTCGGCCCGTTCGGTCATGGCCGCTTGGCTTGCCCGCAACACGCCCGAGTTGTAGCCGCCGCACAATCCGCGGTTGGCCGTCAACACCAGCAACACCATCGATTTGTTTTCCGCGTGCGGCGTCAGCAAGGGGTGTTTCACTTGCATTCCCGCGGCGGCCAAGTGGGCCACCAAGTCGGTGATGCGGCGGGTGTAGGCCGTGGCCGCCGAGGCGCGGTCCATCGCCCGCTTGAACTGCGCGCGCGAGATCAGCTCCATCGTCCGCGTGATTTTGCGGATGCTTTTCACGGATCGTCGGCGTTTGTCGAGGGCTCGCGCTTTGGCCATCGCTGTTGCTCGCTTCTCTCCTTGAGTCGGCCGGGGCGGCGGATCGCGCCGCGCCATCGGCCGTTGGGGCGCCGCTGCCGTCGTCCCTTCGATCGTCGCCACCGGTTGGCCGGCGCCGCCGGGCGGCCGTCGCGTTGCTCGCCGGCCTTTCCCGAGATTTATGAACCTGCTATCGAAACTCTTTTCCGAAAATCCATCGGCGGCGCGGGGCTAGGCTCGGGCCGCTTTCTCTTGCGCGTAAACCTGCTGGAACTCGGCGATCGCGGCTTCCAACTCGGCCATGCTTTCGTTGGTCAGGTCTTTGGTTTCCTCGATCCGCCGCCACAGGGCCGACCGCTGGTTGCGGACGTATTTGAGAAACCCGGTCTCCCAGGCGTGAACTTCGTTGATGGGGACTTTGTCGAGGTGGCCGCGGGTGCCGGCGTAAATGCTCAGCACCTGATCGGTCACGGTCATCGTTTGGTGCAAACCCTGCTTGAGCAGTTCGATCATCCGATAGCCGCGGTCGAGCCGCGACTGCGTGGCGGCGTCGAGTTCGGTGCCCAACTGGGCGAAGGCTTCCAGTTCGCGGAAGGCGGAAAGGTCGAGCCGCAAGCCGCCGGCCACCTTCTCCATCGCCGGCACCTGGGCGTTTCCGCCGACGCGGCTGACGGAGATGCCCACGTTGATCGCCGGGCGCTGGCCGGCGAAGAACAGATCGGGCTGAAGGTAGATCTGGCCGTCGGTGATCGAGATCACGTTCGTGGGAATGTAGGCCGACACTTCCCCTTCGAGCGTTTCCACGATGGGAAGCGCCGTCAGCGAACCGCCGCCCAATTCGTCGCTCAGTTTGGCGGCCCGTTCCAGCAGGCGGCTATGGCAGTAGAAGATGTCGCCGGGATAGGCTTCGCGGCCCGGGGGGCGGCGCATCAGCAGCGAAAGCTGCCGGTAGGCGGTGGCCTGTTTCGAGAGATCGTCGTAAACGATCAGAGCGTGCCCGCCGTTGAACGTGAAATGCTCGGCCATGGCGCAGCCGGCGTAAGGGGCGATGTATTGCAGCGGGGCTGGATCGCTGGCGCCGGCGACGATGACCGTGGTGTAGTCCATCGCGCCGAACTGCCGGAGCGTTTCCACGATATTAGCGACGTTCGACTCCTTTTGGCCGACGGCCACATAGAAGCACTTAACGCCCGTGCCCTTCTGGTTGATGATCGTGTCGATGCAGATGGCGGTTTTGCCGGTTTTGCGGTCGCCGATGATCAACTCGCGTTGCCCGCGGCCGATGGGCGTCATCGCGTCGACGGCCTTGATGCCGGTTTGCAGCGGTTCCTTCACCGGTTGGCGCTCGGCCACGCCGGTGGCGATCGTTTCCACAGGGCGGAACTGATTGCTGACGATCGGTCCGCCGCCGTCGAGCGGATTGCCCAGCGGGTCGATGACTCGGCCCAAGACGGCCTCGCCCACCGGAACGGAGAGCAAGCGGCCGGTGCTGCGGACCTCGTCGCCTTCCTCGATGCCCAGGTAGTCGCCGAGGATGATCACGCCCACCGAGTTCTCTTCCAAGTTGAAGGCCAGGCCCGAGGCGCCGTTTTCAAACTCGACCATCTCGCCGGCCATCACGCCCGAGAGCCCGTACACGCGCGCAATGCCGTCGCCCACCTCGATCACCTGCCCGACCTCGCGGACATCGATGCGCGATTCGAATCGCTCAATTTCCTGCTGGATGACGGAAGCGATCTCGTCGGCTTTGAATTTCATGGGCACTCCTATCGATCATCTGCTGACGTAGCTGTTTTAGTTGGGCGGCCACGGAGGCGTCGTACACCGTATCGCCGATCCGCAGCACCGCGCCGCCGATCAACCCGGGATCGACCGAATGAACCAGCCGCGGCCGGCCGCCGAGGCTTTGCTGCAACGCGGCAGCCACGGCCGTTTCTACCGCCGGGTCGATCCCCGCGGCGGTTGTCAGCCGCACGTCCACTACACCGGTCCGCTGGTCGAGCAACCGCCGCGCCTGGCGGATGATCGCCCGCAGGCAATCCAACCGCCCGTGGCGGGCCAACACCTTCAATAAGTTCTTCAACAGCGGCGAACCCTGCCGCTGGAAGGCCTTGTCGATCAGGGCCGCCTTTTCTTCGTACCCGATTCGGGCGGAAGCCAGCACCGCCTCGAATTGCGGGAGCCGGTCGAACACGTCGGACGCCAGCGACTCCAGTTCGGCCACCAGCGGGGCGGCCTGGGCCTGCTTGTCGGCCGCGTCAAGCGCAGCCTGGGCGTACACGCGCGCGATCTGCTCGACCATCACGTCGGCCGAAAACTCGGCTGCGGTTCGGGCGTCGCGTGCCGTAATGTCCGATGATTCCGCCATGGTTCCTCTCGCCTAACGCGGCCGGGCCGCCGACCGTCCGGGGGCTTGTGCGCTAATTGCGGCTCTGCGTGAACTCGGCCACGGCCGTTTCGATCAGTTTGGCGTGGGCGCGGGCGTCGAGCTTCGCGCCGACGATCTTGCCGGCCAACTCGACGGCCAAACCCGCCGCCTGGTCGGCAATTTCCTTCAGGGCCGACGCCGTCGCCGCGTCGATCTGTCGCAGCATCCGCTGCTGTTCGGCCGCCGCGTCCGCCTTGGCCTGCGCAACGATCTCTTGGCCCATCTGCTCGGCCTGCAATCGGGCGGCGTCGAGAATGCCGCGCACTTCTTGCTTTGCCTCGGCCAGCTTCCGCTCGTACTCGGCCAAGTTCTCCCGCGCCTGACGATTGGCCGCCTCGGCCTGGGCAATCTGGTCGGCAATGCCCCGTTCGCGTTTGTCCAACCCGGCGCTAAGCGGCCCCCAGGCGAACTTCCACAGCAGCAGGAACAGAACGACGAAGACCACGGCCGTCCAAAGGGCTAGGTCTTTCTGCAACTTGTCCAGGGTCAGCGGGTTCAGGTCGGCGGAATGCCCGGCGTCGGCGCCGCCGTGGCTTTCGGTCTCGGCTTTGGCCCCCGCGGCCTGCTCGCCCAACGCTTCGGCGGGGGGGGCGGCTGAGGGCTTGGCGGCCCAGGCCGTGCTGCCGCCCCAAGCCCAAATCGCCAACGCGACCGCCGCCGCCGCAACGCGCCAATTCAATCCGAACGGCTTGAGCACATTCATCGCCGCACACCTCGAAAGGGGAATGCTGAACCGAAGCCCATGGGCGGCCTTGCCCGGGCGGATCCCGCCAGGCCGCGTTTGCTTGAACCTTGAGCGCCGGCCGGCGCCGTCGATCCTTCGCTATTACTTGGCGATGCAGACGATCAAACCGAAGAACGTAGCACCTTCGATCAAAGCCGCCGCGATGATCATGGCGGTTTGGATGTTGCCGGCGACCTCGGGCTGACGGGCCATGCTTTCGACCGCGCACGAGCCGATCTTGCCGATGCCGTAGCCGGCGCCGATGATCACCAAGCCGGCGCCGATCGCCGCGCCCGAGAGAATCTGCCACGATGTGCCTGCGGCTGCGCCCGCCTCGGCGGCCCAGACCGGGCTGGCCACGGCAAAGAGGATCAACATCGTCAAAGCCGCAATCTTCGACAACCTGTTCACGGAACCTTTCTCCTTAATCGAGGAAGAACCCTTTCGGCCGCGACGCCCCAACCAACTAGTGTTGATGCACGCACATGCCGATAAACAACGCACTGAGAAACGCAAACACGTAAGCCTGCAAAAACGCGACAAACAGTTCCAACATGCTCAACGCCGTCGCCCCGAAGATGGCCGCCGGCATCACGCCCCACCACAACGCCGAGCCAGCGAACAGCGGGATGAAACCGACGATCACCCCCAGCACCAAGTGCCCGGCAAACATATTGGCCAGCAAACGCACGGCCAAGATCGTGTGCTTGATGAACAGACCGAAGATCTCGATGATCAGGATCATCGGCACCAACAGAACGGCCATCGGCTTGGGCAAATCCATCCGCGGGGCCAGCCCCAGCCAGAAGCGGACCGGCCCGAACTTGCTCATCCCCGCCCCCAGCGAAACGCAAAGCGACATCACCGCCAGCACGGCCGTGACATTGATCGAACCGGTCGGCGAACCCATCCAGGGGATCATCCCCAATAGATTGCAAAAGAGGATGAAGAAGAACACCGTGAGGATGTAGGGCAGGAACCGGTCGGCCTCGCGATAGGTCGTCGGCCCGTGCCCGTGATGTTCCGATGAGTGGTCGGCGTGTTCATCGCCGTGGCTTTCGCCGGGCTGGTGATCGTCTTCGTGGTGTTCGCCGTGCGGATGATCGGGCCCGATGGCGGGCCGCACTACTTCGTTGCGGATGAACAGCACCATCGCCTCGAACATGTTCCACAGCCGGCCCTTGGGCGGACCGCCGCGGAGAACGCGCCGGGCAATGGGAATGAAGATCGCCAGCAGCAAAACGGCCGCCACGACCTCCAACACCATGTACTTGGTGATCTGGAAATCGCCGATCTTCGGCAATGTCCAATGGTAGCCGAAGGGGAAGTCGAACAGCGCCGCGTCTTCGACGTGATGCGCCGCCGATTGCACTGGATCGCCGCTTGCCGCCATGGCCTTATGAGCCCTCTGCCTGATCCCGCTTGTTCGCTTCTTCCGGCAAGCTCGGTAGCGAAAGCACCGTTTCGCCCGCCAAAGTGATCGGGTAGAACACCAAAAGATAGTACAGAATACCGCCCTCGGCTAGTGATCCACCTGAGAGGTGGAGCGGAATACCGATTCCAAGGGGAATGCCCAGGCGCAACGCCATCGAAAGCCCGAACCCTGTCAAAAATGCCTGCGGCCCAGGTGTTCGCGCGAAGATTTTGGTGACCAACAGCGCCATCACCGCACCGAAATAGCATAAACCGCCTGCGATTGCCGCCGCTTGGCAGCCGCAGGGACCGGCGATCCGCCAGCCGACCGGACAAAGCGCCGCTACGAAAACGCCCGCTACGATTGCCAACGCCAGCGCCTGAGCCCAGCCGGGCATGCGCCGCACGAAGACCAAAGTTGCCTTCATCATTGCGTCCCAGTTGCGTTGGAAAGCCCCAAACCCCGGCTGAACGTCATCACGCCAAGGATCGCGTCATTTGCCCGACGGCGATTGGTCGTCGGGCCGATCGGCTTCCCTCGGATCGCCCTGCGTGGATGTTTTTCTCTGTGGTGGGCGCCTCTTTGGCGATGCGTCGGCCGCCAGACGCACAAGGTGCATCATGCCCAATGCGAAGCCGAACACGGCACCGACGATCACTAGGGCGTAACCGGTGCCCCAGCGGCGGTCGAGCCACGAGCCGAGCAGCGGGGGCAGCGCCATTTCCATGGCAATCGAGGTGACGCGCGACGCCCAATTCATCGCCGCCGACAGCGACTCTCGACGCCCTTGGAAGCGCATAGCCACATTGCACCCCATCGCGCCGGGTCCCGCCATTTTGCCCCGCCAAGGTGATCACACGCCGCCCGCTCGTGCGCGAATCGCGCGACGCCGACAGCGACCGAAGCCGATCAAACGCCGCAGATTCTACTCCGGACTGCGCTGAAAGGAAAGCGTACTGCGCCGGTCGTAGCGGCGGAGTCGTGTCCGTGTCCGTCACTATTTCAAACGGAGCTGCTTTGTCAACGAGGCCGCCGGAGGATAGTTCTTGCCCCCAAATCCGACCACCGTTGGCCCGGTGGCTGACGGCGCATCGGTTGCCCCTGCGAACCACCGATTAGTTGCTTCCATGGGGCTGTGGACCGGTTGTTCCAATGGACCGCTGAGCAGTTGCTCCAGCGAAGCAGTTGCTCTAAAGCTGGCGAGATTCTTGCGGAGTCTTTCGTCGGCCGGTGGAGTGTGTCTATAATCGGCCTGTGAGTCGGCAAGATCGCGTCGAACCACATCACCCCGGACCCGGGGGTCGAGGGGATCGATCGGCAGGCGCTTGGGGCCCGTCTGACCGTCCATCTACTGAAAGCGGCCAAGAACCTTCGTCGTTTCACATCTTGGGAAAACGAGGCTCGCCATGAAAACCTTCCTTCCTTGTTCGCTTCTGGCATCTGCCGCAGTTGCCGGGCTGTTGTGTTCGGCCGGTTCGCTTGGGTCGCATTACGCAAAGGCCGGCGAGGCCCCGCTTCGCATCAGCGGCATCTATCCGCACCTGACCGTGTACAACGGGCAGCCCGACCCGACCAAGAACGTCTATACCGGCGGAGGCGGCGAGTGCGGCATCGGCGCGGTGGTGCCCTGGGCGGGCAAGCTGTGGCTGATCACCTATCCGCCGCACATGATTCGCGGCAGCTCCGACAAACTGTGGGAGATCGACGAGCAGTTGCGGATCTCGGCCCGGCTCGAAAGCGTCGGCGGAACCCATGCCAACCGGATGATCCACCGCGAATCGCGGCAGTTGATCATCGGGCCGTACCTGATCGACGAAAAAGGCAACGTCCGCGCCCAGGATGTGAAGAACCAACTGGTCGGACGGATGACCGCCACCGCCCGGCATCTGACCGATCCGGCCAACATGGTTTATTTCTTCGACATGGAAGGGGCGATCTACGAGGTCAACGTCCACACGTTGGCGGTTCGCAAGCTGTTCGAAAAGCCCGTGCCCGGCTGGCACGGCAAGGGGGCCTACACGGGCCAAGGCCGTTTCATCGTGGCCAACAACGGCGAACACGCGGCCGGCAGTGTGGGCTACAGCAAGCTGCTCGTCGGCGGCAAGCCCGAATCGGACGAAGACTGCGGCGTGCTGGCCGAGTGGGACGGCGCGCAGTGGCGGATCGTTGCGCGGCGGCAGTTCCTCGACGTAACCGGCCCGGGCGGAATCGAAGGCAATGCCCGCGACGACGACCCGGTGTGGGCCATCGGCTGGGACAAGCGCTCGGTGCTGCTCTACCTGCTCGACGGCGGCAAATGGTTCACCTATCGGCTGCCGAAGGCCTCGCACGCCTACGACCCGAAACACGGCTGGTACACCGAATGGCCGCGAATCCGCGAGGCCGCCCCGGGCAAGTGGCTGATGGACATGCACGGCATGTTCTTCGAGTTCCCGCCGACCTTCCGCCGCGGGCAAACTGCCGGCATCAGGGCGCTGGCCAGCCACCTCCGCTACGTGCCCGACTTCTGCCACTGGCGCGGCGAAACGATCATCGCCGCCGATGATACATCGATCATGGGCAATCCGATGGCCGGGCTGTCGCAATCGAATCTTTGGTTCGGCAAGTACGACGAACTGGCCCACTGGGGACCGCGAAGCGGTTGGGGCGGGCCGTGGCTGAACGACCGCGTGCGGGCCGATCAATCCTCCGAACCGCTGCTGGCGGCCGGTTTTACGCACCGCTGCCTGCACTTGGCCCATCAGTCGAACGCGCCGGTGCGATTCACCATCGAAATCGATCCCCGCGGCGACGAGAAGTTCGAGGCCTACCGCACGGTCGAAGTTCCGGCCGAGGGCTACGCCTTCGTGATCCTGCCGCCGGATCTGCAGGCGGTTTGGCTCCGCGTTCGCACCGATCGCGACACGCAGGCCACCGCCTACCTGCACTGCCAGTCGCCGCGGCCCACGGCCGAGGCCGACGCGACGATGTTCGCCGCCCTGGCCGATGTCGATGAGCCGAACGTGTGCGGCGGGCTGATTCGGCCCGGCCCGACGCCCCCGCTGCAATACGCGGCGCAAGTGGTCGAAAACGGCAGCCGCCGCGAGGCCTACTACGAACTCGACGAACGGCTTCGCTTCGTCGCCCCGCCGAAGAACCAAACCGAAGCGGTCAAGCAGATCGCCGCGGTGAAGCTCGACTTCGACGCCGACGACGCTTCGGTTGTGATGACGCAAAACAACAAACGCTACCGCTTGCCCAAGGGCGATCCGCGCTTCGACCGCCCGTTGCCGTTGGGCTGCCCGCGGGGCATTCGCGAAGTGCAGTCGGAACGCTTTTTGATGAACATCCACGGCACGTTCTACGAGATGCCGCGCGACGCCGGCCTGCCTCAGATTCGCCCGGTGGCCTCGCACCGTAAGCAGATTATGGACTTCTGTTCGTGGCGCGGGTTGCTGGTGCTGTCGGGCACTCGGCCGGGGGCGAAGCCCGACGGGCAATTCTTCGCCGCCGCCGACGGAACCGTGGGGCTGTGGTTCGGCAATGTTGACGACCTTTGGCGGCTGGGCAAGCCGGTGGGCCGCGGCGGACCGTGGCTCAGCACGGTGGTCGAAGCCGACCGCCCCTCCGACCCGTACTTGATGACCAACTTCGACCGCAAACGAATGACACTGAACCACGATGCCGACCAGCCGGTAACGTTCCGGATCGAAGTGAACTTCGATCACGCTTCGTGGCGGTTGTATCAGCGGTTTGTTGTTGCGCCGGGCGAAACGGTTGCGCACGAGTTTCCTGAGGGCTACGGCGCGCACTGGCTCCGCGCGGTGGTCGATCGGCCCTGCCGCGCCACGGTGCAGTTGGTGTATGAGTGATCGAGCGGTAACCGTTCGATCGGCAACGGGCGGCAAACCACCGCACGGCCGGCAGGGCCGGCCGACAATTCACGCGCCGAGTCGTCCCGCACTTCGGCCGAGGAAATTATGATTGCCGCGAATGACGGGCAGCCTCCGGCAGACGATCTGTTCATCGACCGGCGCGATGATCCGGGCGAAGTGCCGCAGCGTCATCATTCGGTCGATGTGGTCGAGCACGGGCCGCAAACGCAAACTACGCCCACCGGCGGAACCGACAGTGAACGTCTGCTCCCGACAATCGGCGTGCTGCTCAGCGGCGGGCTGGATAGCTGCGTGCTGGTCGGAAGACTTTCGGTGCTGGGCTACCCGGTTCAACCGTTCTACGTGCGCTGCGGATTGACTTGGGAGCCGGCGGAGCTGGCGGCCGTCGAACGATTCCTCGGTGCTCTTCGGGCGATGGTCGCCACTGTGCGGGACGGAGCCGCGGCATTGCCGTGCCGGGGTGAAAAAGGCCAAGCTGCGAGGATCGAAGGCGAAAAGTGCCTTGTAGAGGCCGCGCCGCGGGCCGAGATCGGCCCGTTGGTGGTTTTCGACCAACCGGTGGCCGACCTCTACGGCGGGCATTGGAGCCGCACGGGCGTGGGCGTGCCCGACGCGCTCAGTGCCGACGAAGACGTGTTCCTTCCCGGGCGCAACGCTTTGCTGTTGGTCAAGCCGGCCCTGTGGTGCGCGCAGCGCGGCATTACGCGAATCGCCTCGGCCGTGCTCAAAGGCAACCCGTTCGCCGACGCGACCGATGAATTCTTCAGCGTGTTCGGCCGGGCCCTTGCGCTGGCCTGCGGCACGCCGCTGCGGTTCCTCCGTCCGTGCGCGCACCTGGAGAAGGCGGCATTGATCCGCTTGGGCCGATCGTTGCCGCTGGAGTTGAGCTTCTCGTGCATTGCCCCGATCGACGGCCGACATTGCGGGCGGTGCAACAAGTGCGCTGAACGCCGCCACGCCTTCGCCGCTGCCGGCGTGGCCGACCGCACTGACTACGCCTGCGGTTGCTGAGAATCGCCGGCCCGTCGGCGGGCTCACCTGTTTCGCAGCGACAAGGAGCGACTTCTTCAGGAAGTCGGTAATCGCCGTTCCGCGTCAGGGCTGAAATGAAAGGTCAGTTGATGGTCTGTTTGGCTGTTCTCCGACGGCTTCGGGGCGGCGTCGAGAGATTCACCGCGAAACTCGGGATACAGTTTGGCGAGTTGCGGAATGGCGACCTTTGCGGCATCGAAGTATTCGCGATCGATTTCGATGCCGATGGCGCGATAGCCGACTGCGATAGCGGCAGCGACCGTCGAACCGGAACCCATAAACGGGTCGAGTACGACACCTTGCCCCAAGGGAAGCAAAGAACGAACCAAAACGCGCAGGAATTTCTGAGGTTTCAGGCAGGGGTGTTCCGAGATCGCGGTTTCGATGGTCGGCGTTCGGCTGCTGGGAATCGCCTCGGGAATCGGGCTGCCGGAACTCAGTCGCCGTAAGCCGCCGGCGCCCCATTTACGCAGGTTTTGCGCTACCGTCCTCTCCGAGATCGGTTTGCGGAACAGCATCCAGGGCTCGTAGGCGCTCCGCGGAGTAACACACACGTCGGCAAACTCGCGTTCTGCGCCCTTGGGGCGGTCGCCGCCGCGAAAACTGATGTACAAACGGAGCAGCGCCGGACGGACTTCGAATCCGGCGGCGGCCATGCCCGCTTGAACCAGGTATTGAAGCATCGGATGTCCGGCGATGCAAACATGCGCACCGGGAACCAACACCCGATGCACTGCTAGCCCGAAGTCGCGCATGAAGGCTTGAATCGCCTGTTTTTGCGTTTCACTCAACACGGTAAAACGCGGCAATGGATCGCGTTTGTGTCCGCCGATTGCGGGCGGCAAACGCCAAACGCCGCCTTGGCCGGCGCGAAGTTTCGATAATTCCTTTTCCGAGAATTCGACCAGTCCATAGGGCGGATCCGTGCAGACGGCATGAATCGATTCCGGTTCGCGGTCGGCGAGCCATTCGAAGCAATCGGCGCAGATCAGTTCATAGTTCCGCATGCGACGAGTTTCAACTATAGTTGAATGATCGTCAATAGAGGCCGGGCTATATTCGGTCTCCATGAAAACATCGCATCAAGCCCAACGGATCATCGGTCGCTGCATTCGCACGCTTCGGGAACAGCGAGGAATGACCCTCGAAGAGGCGGCTCATATTGCCGGGATCGCCTATCAGTACCTGTCGGGAGTGGAGACGGGAAAAAAGAACTTTACGATCTCTGTGCTCGAAAAAATTGCCGGTGCGCTCGGGATTGATTTGCACGCCTTAGTGGTTCTCGCTTATGCATCAGCCGCGCCGCCGACGTTGGCAAGGGAGGTCGATCGACGATACTTTCGTCCACAAGTCCCGCTTCCGCCCGGCTTGACGGTCGAACATCTTGCCGCGGCGATGAACCGAACTCAATCAATAATCCATCGGATCAACGAATCACTGCGAAGAGAAACCGGCAAGCAGCTTGTCGACTTCGTTCAGGGCAATAACTTCAGTGGACTTGTCTCAAATATACTGACGGATTCAATCAACGACAATTCGCCCTACAAACGCATAAGCAATCAGCGCTACCCCGACTTGGTCTATCGCTCAGCCGCCGGCGGCCGGGATGTCGGACTGGAAGTGAAAGCCACCATCAACATCGGCAAAGGTGGCGAGAGCCATAACGGGCACGGCGGGTGGCATCTGGTGGCTTGCTATCGAATCAGCGACGAGGGCGATATTGCGTTCGTCCACATCATGTTGGCGGTTCTAAACGGCCATCAACACGCATCTCCGGATTGGAAGTATATCGGCAGCGCAGTGAACCCGGAAACCGGTAGCCGCCGCACGGAAACATATACAACCAACCTGCAAGGCGCGACCAAACTACGGGATGGTTCGGTCTTCTTGGATCAATCCGTCGTCGATTACACCCGATGGAGGCAGAGCCGACCGAAAGGCGAGAAACCTCCTCCATGGTCGATTTTCTGCGATCGGACTTTACGGAAATGATTCGCGCCGGCGTGGCCGACCGCACCGACTACGCCTGCGGTTGCTGAGAATCGCCGGCCCGTCGGTGGCCGCCGCTTGTCGGGCGTTCAGGCTTCGGAAGGGGGGAACGCCTGGCCGTGCTGAATCCCTCAGGGCCGATTGAGCGTATAATAAGGCAGTTCATGGAGACGGGCGGGCCCCGCCCCGCGTTGGTGTTCGGTCTCGTTTTTTCAGTGCGTCGGAAAGCTGACCCGCCATGTATCGCATTTCGCGCGAGTTGGATTTTTGTTACGGCCATCGGTTGCTCAACTATCAGGGCAAATGCCGGCATTTGCACGGCCACAACGGGCGGGTGCAACTGACCTTTGAGGTGCCGGAGTTGGATGAATTGGGCATGGTTTTCGACTTCGGCCGGATCAAGCAAGAGATCGGCCGTTGGATCGAAGAAAACCTCGACCACCGCATGATCCTCCACCAGGAGGATCCCGTCGTGCCGACACTGCATCGGATGGGCGAGCCGTTGATGCTGTTGAGTACGAATCCCACGGCAGAGAACATTGCACGGTTGATTTTCGAATATGCCCGAAGTGCCGGCTTTCCGGTGGTCGAGTGCCGGCTTTGGGAAACCCCGGTTTGTGCGGCGGTGTATTGTTCCCAACAGGAAGCCGAAACTACAATGGAGTATCAGTCGATGGCGGCCCGGTGCGGCGCCGGCTCGGTCAGCGTTTCCTGACGGGCGGGCACGGGGCCCGACTGCGACGCTCACCCCCGGGAGAAATGGTGCCATGGTTACCGCGCGAACCGCTCGCATGCGAATTTGGGCAATTGTTGTCGGTTGTGCGGGCGTTATCGGCCTAATCAACCCGGTTTCGGCCGAGGCTGCGCCGCGAGCTCGGGCGCGGGTGGCGGCGGGGCCGATTTATTCGGGCGCGCACCTTTATTTGGCACCTTCGGCGATCTATATCGCTCCTTATCGCGTGGCGCCGCGCCCGGTGGTTGTTGTGCCGTCGCCGTGGTATGCCGTGCCGCCGGTGCGAGTCTATCGCGAACCGCTCTACTACCCCAATGCCATCTGGGGTCCGCCGCAGGGGCCGACTGTGTACGGCTATCCCGGCAATGCTTCGCCGGGGCAACCCACTTTGGCCGTGCCGCCGCAGCCCGAAGCGGAACCGGTGCCTGTTCCCCCGGCCCTACCGGAGCCGGCCGAGCCGCCGGTTGAGCCCGGTGATGGCTCCGGTTTGCCGTTGCCGGTAATGCCTCCACCGGTGCAGTAGCGGTTGCTTGCGCATGGCGTTGGCTGCTGATTACCGTCGGCCCTTGGTCGCCTTGTTGTTGCCGATCGCGGAGTGTTGAAAAATCGGTTGATACGCGGCCGGCGTTCAGGCGAGAGCGTTGGCTTTTGTCGCCTGTGGTCTGCCGTCTTGAACCTAGCGGGCGGGTTGGCCGTGCCCGGCTATCTCGTTCGATCGGGTTGACGGTAGCGCTGCTTATGGGCCACAATGTCTGTTCTTCACGGCCCGGCTGACGTGTCGGGCCGGTCCCGACGGCTTATCGGGATCCTTATATTGATGTTCAGGCTGGCAATGCACTTAGGGCGACCAACGGGCGATCGCCGTTTGCAGGCCGCCCATAAGGGGGCCACTTCCGTGCTTGTAGGCCCTTTAGCCCGAAAGCCCGACGTTGCATTGCTTCTCTGACGATCAATCACGGCCCGGCCGACGGGCTTGGCGCACGCGTTTTTCATCGCATTTGCCGGGATTTGTTTTGCGACCCTTGGACCCATAGCATCCCATGACCATCAATTGGATTCAGCGCGACGACCCCGACCTTTGGAACGCTATTGCCGGCGAGCAGCGACGCCAGCGCGAGGGGCTGGAAATGATCGCCAGCGAGAATTACACCAGCCCGGCCGTGATGCAGGCCGTCGGCAGCGTGCTGACGAACAAGTATGCGGAAGGATACCCGGGCCGGCGCTATTACGGCGGCTGCGAGTTTGTTGATCAGGTGGAGGAACTGGCGCGCGGGCGCGCCAAGAAGCTCTTCGGCGCTGAGCATGCCAACGTGCAGCCGCACAGCGGGGCGCAGGCCAACATGGCCGTCTATCTTTCGGTGCTTCAACCCGGCGACGTGGTGTTGGGGCTCGACTTGGCTCACGGCGGCCATCTGACGCACGGGATGAAGCTCAACAGCTCGGGAATGCTTTATCGCTTTGCAAGCTACGGCGTTCGGCCCGACGACCACCGCATCGACTTCGACGCGCTGGCGGCCCTGGCCCGCGAGCACAAGCCGAAGCTGATCGTCGCCGGGGCCAGCGCTTACCCACGCGAAATTCCACACGCGAAGTTTGCCGAGATCGCCCGCGAGGTGGGCGCGAAACTGTTCGTCGATATGGCCCACTATGCCGGACTGGTGGCTGCCGGACTGCACGACGACCCGGTGCGCGTGGCCGACTTCGTATCGACCACGACGCACAAAACGCTTCGCGGTCCGCGCGGGGGGCTGATCTTGTGTCGCAGCGAATATGCCGCGCAGGTTGATCGGGCGGTGTTTCCCGGCGTGCAGGGTGGGCCGTTGATGCATGTGGTGGCCGGCAAGGCGGTTTGCCTGGGCGAGGCGCTGCAACCGTCGTTCAAGCTGTACATGCGGCGGGTGGTGGAAAACGCCAAGACCTTGGCCGAGGTGCTCCTTTCCGGTGGATTGAAACTGGTCAGCGGCGGCACCGACAACCACTTGCTGCTGGCTGATGTAACCACCTTGGGCACGACCGGCAAGATCGCCGAGGCCGCGCTGGACCGCTGCGGCATCACGGTCAATAAGAACATGATCCCCTTCGATCCGCGGAAGCCGTTGGACCCGTCCGGCATCCGCATCGGCACGCCGGCGCTGACCACCCGCGGCATGGGACCCGACGAAATGCGACTGATCGGCGGCTGGATTTTGGAAGTGCTTCGCGCGCCCGACGACGAGGCGCTGTCTGCCCGCATCCGGGCCGAGGTCGGCCGGCTGTGCGAGCAATTCCCCGTGCCCGGGTCGGCTTGATCGACGATCGAATGGCCGGCGTTTGTTTGAGAGGTTGCCCTCGACTTAAGGCCGCGCCGCCAACGACCTGGAGAGAGCGCGGCTGCGGGGCGGATAGGAAATAAGTCTCCCGACAACCGAAGCGGCCGATTGTCGCAGCGATGCGGCGTCATCGGTGTGATGCAACCGTGTGGGCCGCTTTGATGTTGCGCAATTTCTTCTGCGCGGGCGCAATCGCAACGGAAAGAGATAGCGATGAACACCGAACCGAAAAGCCGAATTCTCATCGCCGACGACAATCCGACCAATGTCGAATTGTTAGAGGCCTTTCTGGCGGAAGTTGATTGCGAGATCGCCACGGCCGTGGACGGCCGCGACACGCTGGAGAAGGTGGCTGCTTTTCAGCCGGACCTGATCTTGCTCGATATCATGATGCCGAAAATATCCGGATTCGAAGTCTGCAAGCAGATCAAGACGGATCCGAACACTCGGCATATCATCGTGTTGATGGTGACGGCCCTGAGCGAATTGGGCGACATCGAACGGGCGGTCAATGCCGGCTGCGACGACTTTCTGAGCAAGCCGGTGAACAAGCTCGAATTGCTCAAGCGCGTGGAGAACATGCTGAAGCTCCGCCGGGTTACCGACGAGTTGGAACGCCTGCGTCGCTACATCGACAGCATGGAAGAGACGGCCGGCCCCCCGCCGAAGAAGTTGGGATGACGCTGCGATGTTTACGTGCCGTATTTGCTCCGCCATCGGCCGGAGTACGAGCGGCGCGTTCTTTACTGAGTTCGGGCTGGCGCCAGCCGGCGGCATGAGTTCCGTTTTAGCAGAGGGCGCGACGATGGGCGTAATTGCGCGGCGCGGCTTGCTCTTCGCTTTCCTGGTTGCAGCGGCGGCCGCTGCGTTCCCCCGCGGCGGGCGCGCGGGCGAACCTGCGGCAAAGCCGAACGTGATCCTCGTGTTGATCGACGACATGGGATGGGCGGACCTCTCATGCTTCGGCAACCGCGACGCCCGCACTCCGCGAATCGACGCGCTGGCCGCCGAAGGAATCGCCTTCGAGCAGTTCTACGTCAATGCTCCGATCTGCTCGCCGTCGCGAGTGGCGATATCGACGGGCGTTTATCCTCAGCGGTGGCGCATCACCTCGTATCTCGCGCACCGGCAACTCAACCAGTCGCGCGGCATGGCGCAATGGCTCGACCCGAAGGCGCCCACGCTGGCCCGCGCGCTGCGCGAGGCCGGCTACGCCACCGGGCATTTCGGCAAATGGCACATGGGCGGTCAGCGCGACGTGGCCGACGCGCCGGCCATCGCCGAGTACGGCTTCGATCGGTCGCTGACCAATTTCGAGGGGCTGGGCCCGAAGCTGCTGCCCCTGACCAAGGATCCGAGCGGCGGAGTAGGGCGGATTTGGGCCGATGCCGAACGACTGGGCGGGCCGGTCACTTGGATGCAACGCTCGGAAATCACCACGGGCTTTGTCGATGCGGCCATCGAGTTCATTGCTCAGGCCCGAAAACGCGGCACGCCCTTCTACGTCAACCTTTGGCCCGACGACGTGCATTCGCCTTTCTGGCCGCCGGTCGATCGTTGGGGCGACGGCAGCAAGCGTCGGCTCTACCTGAGCGTGCTGGAGAACATGGACGCCCAGCTCGGAAAGCTGTTCGATTACATCGGCAGCGATCGGCAGCTCCGCGAAAACACCCTCATCCTCCTCTGTTCCGACAATGGCCCCGAGAGCGGCGCCGGGCGGGCCGCGCCGTTGCGCGGAGGCAAAGGTCAGCTTTACGAGGGCGGCATCCGATCGCCGCTGATCGTTTGGGGGCCGGGCGTGCTGCCTGCGGCCGCTGCCGGCGCGCGCAACGGTCAATCGGTGCTGGCCGCCATCGACCTGGCGCCGTCGTTGATCCGCCTGGCCGGCGCGGGCCGGCCCGAAGCGACTGAATGCGACGGCGAACAGATGCTCGATACTCTGTTGGGCAAATCGCGCCAGTCGCGAACCAAACCGATCTTCTTTAGCCGGCCGCCCGATCGAAAACAGGTGGACGGAGCGACGATGCCCGATTTGGCGGTGCGGTACGCCCAATGGAAGCTGTTGTGCGACTACGAGGGCGGCAGGCGTGAACTGTACGACCTGTCGAGCGACCCGAGCGAGCAGCACAACTGCGCCGATGCGCACCCGGAGGTGGCCGACAAGTTGGTTGGCCAACTGCTTTCCTGGCATCGTTCGATGCCCGTCGGGGCCGCGACCGCCGCCGCCGAGGCGGCGCCGCCGACCGAGCCGGACGCCCGGCTCCATGCCGACGGCCGAGGATGGCGGCTCGATCGGGCGAAGATCACCGATCCCAACCGCCCCCGCGTCCTCTTGATCGGCGATTCGATTCTCAACGGTTATGGGCGGCAGGTTGTCGCCTCGCTGGAAGGCAAGGCCCACGTCGATCTTTGGGTCAATCCCTACCACCAGTCGGAGCATCTCAACCGGCTGCTGGCCGAGGTGCTCGACAATGGACCGTACAACGTGGTGCATTTCAACATGGGATTGCACGGCTGGCAGCAGGGGCGGATCAAAGAGGGCCAGTTCCAGCCGTTGACGAAGGCGTACGTGGAGGTCATTCGCGCCAAGCTTCCCCGCGCAAGAATCATTTGGGCTTCCAGCACGCCGGTCACGGTCAAAGGAACGCCCACCCAACTCGACCCGGAGATCAACCCGATTATCGTCGAGCACAACCGCATGGCCGCCGAAGTGATGAAAGAACTGGGCGTGCCGGTAAACGATTTTTATGGGCTGCTTGTTCCCAAGCTCGAACTGGCCCGCGGCGATCAGTTCCACTGGCGTACCGAGGCTTACCAACTGCTGGCCGAGGCCGCCACGAAGTCGATCGTCGCCGCCCTTGCCGAAGGCTCTCGCCGCGATTGATTGCTTTGCCCGCCCAGGGATTCGCGGGCAGGTGCGGTTGAAGCGGGGCGGCGTTCGTTGGGCAGAACCGGGCCGCCTGTCGGTTGGCCTCGCTGCATCGTCTTTCGGAACCCCGAGAAAGGCCGCCGGCGTTTTCTTGTGCAACTGCGCGGCCCGGCGCCTACCGATCGTCCGCCGGCGGGTCGAGCCGGGTGACGGCGATGCCGCGTCCCTTGTTCTCGGCGATCGGTCCGATGCTGGCGATTTGCGCATCGCTCGCTTTCGGGCCGACCACTACGGGCATCGTGGTTTCGTTGCGCA
>JARKPK010000145.1 GCA_029975295.1 Thermoguttaceae bacterium
AGTGATTTCCAATATCTTGCGATTGGTTCCATTGGTGACGGCGATCTTGATTTCGCCGTCTTGTTGGCGAAGCTGGTCGTGCAGATCAAGCAGAACCGACAAACCGCGACTGTCGAGCAGTTCCGTGCCATCGAGGTCGAGAACTACCTTGCGCTGTTCCAGTCCCGTCACGTAACCTCCGAGAATGTCGGCCTGGTCGCCGGCGACTTCCTCCGGCGCGTGGACGACGATCACGTCTTCGAACACTTCGCACGTCAGGTTCACGTTGATGCGCCTTTTGCTTTCGCCAACCAACCCGCATCCGCCGCGCCCCGCCGGGGCCCGCTTCCTTCACACACCGAAACGGCCCATCGCCGCGCCCGCTGCTCGGTCCCTCGGAGTTCTCTTCAGGGGCAACGATCGTTCGCCTCTGCGCCACGAACGATCGCCGCTGCGGCGCGGCCGCCGACTAACTCGCACTGACGGCGCCCGCCGCGGCCGGCTCCGTTTCAAGCAGTTCGCTGGCGCGAATCAACAACTCGCGCGGACTGAACGGCTTGGCCACAACCGCGTAGACGCCCCATCGCGCGCGCAGCTCTTCATGGCTGACCTCGAACCCCTTCGCTGTCAGCATCATGATCGGCAGATCGGAAAGGCTCTCCTCGGCCCTGATGCGCTGCACCAGACCGAAACCGTCGAGCCGCGGCATCTGCCAGTCGGTGATCACCAGATCGGGACGGCGGGCCATGACTTGCTCCCAGCCCTCCAGGCCATCGGCGGCGGTGCGCACGTCGAACCCGGCTCGCTGGAACTTGAACTCGGCTGCGCGAAGGATGTGGACTTCGTCGTCGCACAACAGGATCGACTTGCTCATGTTCGCTCACCCTGCGATTGAACCACGCGTTGCCCGGCAGCCGGCAAGGTTACGATGAACGTGCTGCCTTCGCCCACAACGCTTTCCACGCTGATGCGGCCGCCATGCACGTCCTCGACAATCCGCTTCGTCAGCGGCAAGCCGAGGCCGGTGCCCGAGGCCATGTCTTTGTCTTTCTTGACGCGATAGAACTTCTCGAACACCTTTTCGCAATCATCGGCCGTAAGCCCGACTCCCGTGTCGCTCACCTCGAAGCGGACTTCTTCATCCGACATCCGGCTGCGCAGCACGACTCGGCCGCCGGGCCGGGTGTACTTCACCGCATTGGACAGGAGATTGATCGCCGCCTGGAGAAGCATGTCGCGATCGGCCGCCACGCCCAAGTAAAGCGGACTAAGATCGCCCTGCAAATCGATCTGCTTCGCCTCGGCCGCCGGCCGAACGACGCGCAAGGCTTCGTCGAGGATTTCGTTGAGCGAACGCGGTTCTTTGCGGACCTCGACCACCCCGGCTTCGATACGGGCGATGTTCAACAAGTTGTCGATGAGCCGTTGCAGGCGCTCGGTCTGGCTATTGATAACGCGAAGGAACTCCTCGCGCGTCGCTTCGTCTTCCGCATCGCCGTCGGCAAGCAGTTCCACATAAGCCTTGATGCCGGCCAGGGGGGTCTTCATTTCGTGGCTGACGGACGAGACAAATTCCGCGTGCCGCCTTTGCAGGGCTTTGCGGTCGCTGATGTCGCGAAGCACGGCCACCACGCCGGCGTCGCGCCCGTCGTCGCCCGTCTTGCAAGCCGTCGCGCGATACCATCGCTGCGGTTGCCCGGGAAGATGCCACTCTAGCTCCACGCCGCGCGTGCTGCCCGGGGGCCGTCGCAAGGTGGTTGTGATCAGATCGACGAGCTTGGGCGCGTCGATGGCTTCGGTCAAGGGGCCGCCGGCCGGTTCATCGTCGCTCAAGCCGGTGAGTTCGCGGGCGGCCCGATTGATCAGCACGAGTTCGCCATACTGATTGACGGCGAGAACCGGGTCGCTCAAGCCCATGAACACCTGCCGAATGCGTTCCGCCTCATGCGCGGCCCGAATCGCTCGAACCTCGAATGTGGCCGAGGTCTGTTCGAGCAGCCGCAGCCGCTCGCCGACCGCGACGAATAGGCTTTGCAACTGCCGTGCCGCGTCGGCCAGCGGATGCCCCGCCGGCAAGCGAGGGAAATCTGCCGGATCGACCGCCCGCATCGGATCCATCTGCGCAAGCGATTCGAAGAAGACGCGCGAACGGCGGTTCAGCCAGCGGCAATGGTAGAAGGCAATTGCGAACAGTGCGGCCAGCAGCGCGCCGCCGCCCAGGGCGCTGGAAAGCGGCCCGAGCCGCGCATCGGCCCAGGGACCGAGCGCTGAAGCACAGAGTGCTCCGGAAAGTATCAGTCCGCATCCGGCAAGCCAGTGAAACAACGTCGCGCCCTTCATGCCTCGCATTTCTGCGTTTGCTCAGGGGCGACGCGAACAACCGGCGACTCAACAGAGGCCACTGCGCCCTCGTGCGCCAATGAAGCGGATCGAGGTTCTCGCGGCAAGTCCGGCGAGAGAATGCCTCAGCGTCGGGTGGTCCAGCGCGGGTCGATGGCCTCCGCCTGCCGCAGATAATGCTCGGCAGCGTCGGCTTGACCCGTTTTGGCAAGCGTACACCCCATCAAAAAATAGGATAGGGCGTTCGACTTGTCCAACGAAAGTGCTTTGTTCAACGCATCTTGGGCGGCCGGATAATCGCCCATGCGATAGCAGGCCAGGCCCAGTGTTTGATAGATCGCGGCATGCTGCGAAAAGCGCGCCGCTGCGGCCTTGAGCAGTTGCACCGCCAATTCCGGTTGTTCGTAGCGCAAAGCGGCCGTTGCGGCCGAAAGAATGACCCGCGGTTCGTTCGGCGATCGTATGATCGCTTGCCGAAACCATTCGGCGGCGGCGGTCGGGTCTCCCTCGCTCAGGGCAATGCGACCTCGCCTGATCAGTCCCTCAGCCGACTCGCCGCTGCAATCGTCGTAACTGATAGGATCGGCAAAGACGGTGCTCGACGCTTTGGCGCGCCCCATCAATTCAGCCGCCGATGGCGCTGTGTTTCGGTTTGCCCCGCCGCCGACCGGGGCCGGCGGGGCCTCAGCCACGGCGAGTCCGGTCCCCGGGACGACCGCTTCTTCGGCGATCGACGCCGGCAGCAATCCGGCGGCCAAGTCGGCCAGGAGATTCGGCGCCTTAGGCCGACGCCGACTGGCAGCCTCGCGCGCGGCAAGATAGCCCGCACGATACGCCTCGTTGTCCGGCGCCAGTGAGACGGCCCGCTGGTAATGGATCAGCGCCTCGTCGCAACGCCCAAGCGAATCGAACGCCAACGCGGCGCTGTATTGAACAGGAGCGTCGTTCGGGAAGTCGGCCAGCAATCGTTCGGCCTGCTCGGCCGCCTCTTGAACGTTGTTCTGAGCCAAACACACGTCCACCAGCAGGAGACGGGCCTCGCGGTGGGACGGTACTCGATCGATCAGGCTGCGCAGCCCTTGTTCGCACCCTTTCAGATTGTTTCGATCCCAAAGGTTCAATGCCGATTTGTATTCGGCCTCGTTGCGCGCCGCCTCGAACTCGGCCGCCGCCCGTTGCTTGCGTTCTTCGCGTCGGCGGGCCATCGCCCCGTCAAAGAAGCCGGCCGGCTTTTCGAAGGTCGCGCAGCCGGCAGTCAGAAACACCAAACAGGCCGCCACCGCTCCGCCGAACCAACGCCGGCTGAGCAAGCGGCTGCCGCGGTACGGCAGTGCAGTGCCGCGGCCCGATAAACGCGATCTTCCGACATCAGGTGTTCGCATCGTCGATTTCCCACTCCACCGCGGTTGCTTGCGAGCGATTCCTGCTACGGCTGAAGTTTCAAGGGCCGCGCAATGTCTTGTTTTCGGCCGGGCCGTCCCGGTTCGAGCGGATGCAACGGCGCGGCAGCCGAGGCCGCCCCGTGGTCCACCTCGTCGAGAAGCATGTTGACCGTGTTCGGATCATCGAGGGCATGCTGCGGGGAAAGCAACGCGGGGCCGAGTGTTTCGTCCGCGGACGTACGGCGTCCCATCCAGATTTGGCTTCGCAGTTCGAGCGCCTCGCGGTTCAGCGGGTCGATGTGGGCAGCCAGCTCGGCGAACCGAAGGGCGCGGTCGGAGTCGCCCGTGGCCCAGGCGTTTTGAGCCAGGCGGAAGTATTTCTGCCCAAGCAGCCGTTTGTTGATCGGGGTCATCTTGTCGAAGTAATGGGCCTGCCGCCGCTGATACTCGCAAGCGGCTGTGGTGCCGGCCTGCGCCGCCCCCTGTTCGTACACGATGTGCGGGGTGATCAGCACGATCACCTCGCGACGTTCGGTCGTCTCGGTCGAAGAACGGAAAAGGAAGCCCACCAAGGGCAAATTGCCCACGAAGGGCACCTGTTGCCTCGCCACCGCCAAATTCTCGCGCATCAGGCCGCCGATCACCACGGTGCATCCGTCGCGCACCATGATGTTCGTGGTGACCTGGGTCACTTCTTTCTCGGGCAGCGTGAACCCGCTTTCGGTCTTCACCGATCCGTCGGAAAGCTCCGGATGCACTTCCATGCGAATCATCCCATCGCTGGAGATGAACGGCCTGAGCCGCAGCAGGGCTCCGACATCGAGGAATTGCACCGCCTGCGTCGAGGCAGTTTCAGTGACGGTGGTGCTGACGTATCCCTTTTGTTCTCCAATCTGAATCTCGGCGCGATGCTTGTTGAGCACCATCAAGTGCGGCGAAGCCACAACGTTCGTGTCGCCGATGGTTTCCAGGGCGTCGAGGAAGGCCCCCAAGCTGCTGTCGAGAAAGCCGAACTTAAGCGAACCCTTCTCGTATTTGACATTAGCCAACGTGGACTCGGGCGCGCCGATTCCGAGCTTGATGTTGTGCTTGTCGCGGAGCAACTCGAAGTTCACGCCGTAGCGGTCGGTGTCTTTGAGCTTCACGGACAGAATCATCGCCTCGATATGCACCTGCAACGGCCGCACATCGACCTCGGCAACAACCTGATCAACCATCGCCAGAACCGCTTCGTAGTCGCGAACGACAACCACGTCGGCCCCGGCGAACTTGTCGCCGCCCGCGTTGGTCGCGTCGGAGCCGATTCCCGCCTCCGCCTGAGTCGAAACCGTCACCACGCCCACTTTCTCGGTCAGAATCGGTTGAATCAGCTTCTGCATTTCAGAGGCCGTAACGTAATTCGGCCGATAGACGCGAGTGCCGACCCGATCGAGCGATTGTTCCAAAAGGTTGAACTCGTCGGCCGTGCCGACATAGATGAATGGGCCCTCGCGGCGGGCGACATAGCCGGTTGATTTCAAAATGGCATCGAGGGCGCTGTGGATGTCGACCCCGGTGAGAGAGGCCGACACTTTGCCCTGAACGCTAGTTCCGGCCAAGATGTTCAATCCACTCTGCTCGCTGAGGAAGTCGAGCACTTCGCGCAACTCGGCGTTGCTGATTTGAATGGAGAACCGTCCGTCGCCCGCGCGATCGACATTCAGCCGAGGCGCCGCGCGATCGTTCTTCGCCGCGCTGGAGCTGCGGCCGGGCGCCGGCAGCACGCGGATGTCGGCCTCGTGGCTCGGCGGCAGCGGCGCGGCAGGCGTCTCAGACGAGTCGGTTTTGCCTTCTCCCTGTCCGTCGGCAGCGTCTCTGCCGAAGTGCTGCTTGATGAAGTCGTAGGCCTGCTGCAATCGGGCCCGTTCCGACTCGGGCACCAGTTGCTGGCCATACATCGGCATCGGCGCCACGATGATCTGCGGAGCGGGCATCTGCCAAGGGGCCGCCAGCGGCTGCGAAGCAGCAGCCGGCTGCGGTTCAGCGGCACGCGCCGGCTCCGGCAAGCGATTGGCCGAGACGGGCAAGGGCGCAGGATCTGTCTCGGAATCGGCCTCAGCGCCCTCGCCAAGCGGCGGGGCGTTTCGCTGATCAGCCGTCGGATTCGACTGAGCCGATCTGCCCGACGCCTCGACGGCCACCATGCGTGCCACCAGGCGCGGAGTCGATGAATCGTCGGCGCTGCCAACGTCTGCCGGAAAACTGTGGACCAGCCCAATCGCCAGCGCCAAGCCGAAGGCCGCGCAAATCGCCAGTCCCGCAACGCGAATCCACTTGCTCATTTGGTCTTCCTTGACCTCAGTGGGCTGTCCGAGGCTTATCGATCGTCAGAACGGAAAAATGGGCGGCGTAATCTCCGCGACATCGGCATACCGAATCTCGCCCGTCGGCTTCAGTTCCCTGTGTCTCGCCGAGGCCATAGCTCGTCCACGGCTCGCCATGAACCGATCAGCGTTGCGGAGTCCATTCAATGCGTCCGGCCGGCACGGACGGTTTGACGTTCAACTCGAACCGTTCGCCTTCACGCATCAGAACCACTCGATCGCGCTGTACGTCGGTCAACGTGAATTGGTATCTCTCGGCCCCCCTGACCACCTCGATCGCCTGTCCGACCAGCACCGTCTTCCCGCCGATTCGCGCCGCCCGACGCTCGGGACCGACCAACGTTCCAACCAGCGTGATTCCCAGGCTGCTGGGCGTGACTTTCTCTGCAACAGGCGCTGGCACGTTTTCCGCTTCGGCCACTTGCGACTTCGCCTCGACTGGCGGACCCGCAAACGGCTCCACGTCGCGATCGAAGACCGCTGGCTTCATATCGGGGTCAGCCTCAATCCTTTGCAATGTCGTGTACCAATCCGCAATCGGCTGAGGTCCAGCCGTCGTCGTCGGACCGGGCGTCGCCACAGCAACCGACACTGCCGCCCCCACCGCTGGCTGTGATCCGGACGGCTCTGGCGAAGCAACGCTTGCCGCGTCGGTGGGCCTCACTGTCCAACGATAGAGCAAAGGGGCCCAAAAGTAGATGGCAACAAGGCATACGATCCCCAAAACAGCCGCTTTTCCCGGGCTGTTGGCCGCCTCTTTCCTGAGCTTTTTCCCCAGCTTTTGCAGATTCACCAGTACACCAGAACCGTTCTCTTGCGGCAACGCCTTGGTCGTTCGCTTCCAAGCTCGCTAATCGTACGCAACGAAAGGTGTTCGGATACGCACAGAGAGAGCCCGAGGATGTTCCACGTCTGTATTATCGGAAAACGGAACATCCTTCCTAATGCGAAATATCTCGATTATCGGCAAACATTACCAAAACAACCTCAGCCACAACATTCCCCTCATTTCCCCCAGCCATCCTCACCGACACACCATCGACCCATATTTGCTGCCGCGATTGCTCGATTTGAAAAAGGAAGCGATGGACCGCTCGGTAACGGCCGGTGCAAGTCAACGTCAGTGAACCTCGCTTGATCGTTTCGAAGACTTGCAGCGGTTGAGGATCCAATCGCACGATCGACACGCCGGCCAATTGCGCCAGTGCGTGCAGTTCCGACAACACCGGCGCAAGTCCGGACGGCGTGGGGTTCTCCGTTCTCCACCGCCCGACGAATCGCTCGGTGCGATCCAGTTCTTTTTGCGTTGAAGCGACCGATGCTAGCACGGTGCCGGCGGTGTCGAGCGGGACCTGTTTGGCCGCCAGTTGCTTACGCATTTCGGACAGCTTTCCGCGGCCGGGCACATAGACCAAGGCAACATAGAGCCCGGCAACGGCCAAAACGGCGCCCGAAACGAGCCAGTGTCGATGATTTCGCAGATGGTTGTTCATGGCGTTCGTTCTTGGCGTTCGGCGGCAACCAAAGGAATATGCCGCGGGCCGTGGCGTCCGCGGATCTGAAAGTGAGGCAAGGGCGACACACGGTTGTTTGGGTCGCCTCTAGCCCATCGCCAGCCCCCAACCCGACACGGCGATCGCGTCTGACGTTTTCCTTTTCCGTCGTCAACGACGGACGGCCCGCGGCGCGCCGACGTTGCAGCCGAGCATCCCGTCCCCTCGTGTCAATTTGCGCCCTGTAAAATCGGCAAGACTTCCCGTTGTTCTGCCCCCGCGCCGCCCGACATGGCAAGGGTCGGCCGTTCGGTCGGCGCGGAAGCAGCAGCCGCCTCGGCAAGCGTGCGAGAACCGGGCTGGCCATAGCATGGACGCACGACGACCACGCCGCGAAACCGCACGCGAGCCTTCTCACTCGAACCTACCGTTTCCAACGATTCCAATTCGGCCCTAATGAACAGGGGCTTTCTCGTCAATTGCGCGATGTAGGCATGCAGCACTTCGGCATCGTCGGCCGATCCGTGAAACCGGATGACCGTTTGAGTTTTGTCGTATTCCTCGCGCAGGCGATTGAGGTCGCGCTCCGCACCGGCCAGTTTCGATGCCTCTTTCGGCTCCGACGAGGCGCGCGGCCGGGCGTCGTCGCCGGTCGGCGGTTGAGCGGGCAATGCTTCGCGCGCCACAGCGCACTGTTCCAAGCGAACGCCCTCGGGCAACGGATCGAGCAGCGTAGCCAACAGCCGGGTTTTCGGCCATGGATGGCGCAGATAGGTCAACAGGGCCGCGTCATGCCGCAGTCCGCCGAGCCGGGCCTTCAATTCGCCCAGATGTTTTTGGTCGGCGAGCAGCTTTTCGTACAAAGGCGTGACTGCGGCCAACTCGCTCTGCACCCGATTCCGCTGTGATCGCTGGGCCGAAGCCAAACCGGCCACGACCAACAACGTGGCGACAACGACCACATGGCGCCACGGCTTGGCGTGCCGTTGCGTCCGTCGCTGATGGTATTCCGAAGGCAGGAAATCAATGTCAAGCATGGCGATTAGCAAGTTCTCAAGGTCGCGTCGGACGATCCGTCAACTCTCGTCTCGCCTCGGCCGACACGAACAGGAATTCTCCAACGATCATCGCCGGCAGCGCATTCCGAACTAGTCCGAGCGTTGGTGAGTTGTTTCCTCTCGTGCAGACTCTCCTCAATCAGTTCACTTCGCGCAGGGCCAATCCTACGGCAACGTCCCACTGTCCGGCGCGCGGCCCTAAGGTTGGACAACGGTCGAACGCCCGCAGCGGTTGGCTAAGCTGGCAAGCGATGTCCAACCGCGGCTGGAGCCAATCGGTCAATTGCTCGCTGGCCTCGCCGCCGCCAAAGACGATCTGTTCGACCGGTTGCCCGCGAAACGTCACGCTGAAATATCTCAAACACATCGCCAGCTCGTTGCCCAGCCGATCGAGGATTGGTCGGACGGCCTCCAACAGGGTGCGAGTCACTTCCGGATCGCGTTGGTCGGCTCGCCGATCTCCGCTGTTCCGCCGCAGCGAAGCCGCCTCGGGCAGCGACACATGAAAATGCTTAGCCACCGATTCGTCCATCTGCCTGCCGCCGATTTCGACATATTTGACGAACAACGGCGACGCGCCTTGTGCGATAATCACCTTGGTCGTGCTCGCGCCGATGTTGACGATCATCGTTCGCCGCTGCTGATCGTCGTCGCGGCGGAACTGGGCTAAGTGGCCGCGGAGCAGCGCGCCGGGCTCGGCATCCACGGCCGCGATCTCCAGGCCGGCCTCTTCGGTCAGTTGAGTCAACTTCTGAACGGCCGACCGTCGAGCAGCCAGCAGGATCACTTCGCGGCGAAACCCCTCGCCCTGCCGAACGTCTCCGGCCTCGACAAAACGCACCTCCGCCTCTTCGCTGCCGAAGCCGGCGCGATTGGCGGCCTCGGTCGAAACGATCCGCCGCAGTTCGTCGCCGGCAGCCTGCGGCACGCGGATGTTTTGGACGAAGAGCTGTTCGCCGCTCAGGCACACCACTGCCGTCCTTCCGCGGAATCCATGGGTTTCGCGAGTCCTTCGCAGGGCTTCCACCAACTGACGCTCGCGTTGGTCGGGATCGGTCACGTTGAACTCGTGCCGCGCAACATCGACGATTTGCCGACGCGCGCCGTCAAGCTGCACGAGCTTGAGCGACTGCGTGCCGATGTCGATGCCGATCGGGCCGCAACGCGGTTTACGCAAGCTGAGGATCATGGTTCGCCTGTTGACGCTTCGCTGTTGGCCGCGAGTATGAATTGTTCTTCCCGCGCGAGCCGTCGGCCGCTATCCTCCGTTGCCTGAAAGCACGCCGGGCAACGGGCCGGCCGTAATGCCGCCCGCCGTCACCAAACCGGTTATCGGGTTCACAGAGATCGTCGCATAACGACGTTGGTTTCCCACGGAAACGGCCAACCAAACCGTCGTCGGCGCGGCAGCGGTCGTCTGGCCCATGGGACCGAATTCAACCATTGTGGCCGATTGCAACACGCCCGAACCTACGGTGGCGCCCATCAGCGTGACCGGCACCGACAAGTTCGGCAGATCGTTCAACGAGAGGTATTTCGTCGTGGCCGTATCACGTTGCGAACGAAACGCGCCGACCGGCAGCGTGTTTAGCGACGTTTTTGCCCCGCTATGAGTGAGAATCAGCTCATTCGCCGAGGGGTCGAAAGCAACGCGGTAGGTGCTGTTGTTGCTGACGGCCAGGCTGCGAGCATACTGCAACTCGGCGGCAACAATTCGACTGGTGGCGCGAAGCTGTTCGACAAGCGTGGGCTCCGAACGCGGTATCGCCACGGCAAGCAGAACCCCGATCACCGCCAGAACGATCATCACCTCCAGAAGACTGAACGCTCGAGGCGTCTGAAGAACGCCCGAATGCTCGGGCAGCGCAGGGCGCCGCGCGCAAGGCGCCCAAACAAACCGCCGAAGCGCCGCGGCGGCATCGCTCGGCGTTGAAACGGGCAGCGGACGGCGTTGGTTCTCGGCCTGACTCATCGCTTCGTACGGGTGGATTGGTCATCACCCCAAACGCGATGCCGGCCTGCCGCCAAGGCGACTCACGTCCCCCGCCATCGCCCGCGGGCGAAAGACGGACGTTCCATCGCGCTAGGCACCGCTGCGTCAGCGTTTTTCGGGCAATGACACTACGACTTGAACCTTGCCGCTGCGGAGAAGCGCGTTTTGCTCTTTGAGCAAGTCCCGTATCTCGCGCAGCAGCGCGTTCGATTCTTGGCGTTGCTCAACAGCGTTGGCAAAGGGCGGTTCCCCGCCCGTGCGCTGCGCCGCTGCCGAGTTCTGCCACAACCCTAGCATGCAGGCAAGGGCCGCGAGCCCTGCAACTGGCACAATCCATTTGGCCCATGCAGTTTTCATCCCATCAGCTCCTTTCTCACCGCGGCGGAAGCAAGCCCAAGCGGCCCGTAATCCCCCGCCTTGTCGCTCTTCCGCAGCATCGAGGCCGCGGCGGGATTCCATCAGGCTCTCACAAAGCTTGGTGTTGCCACAGGATGCGTAAGAATACCCCATCGCTCCCGCAATCGAAAACCGCTCGCTGCAATCGGCAGAATCGCCTCTGCCGCTAAAATCGTCAAGCTGCAATCCTCAAGCTGCAAACCAATGATCGATCGGCAAGAGGCAAAAACCGCAGCCAACTCTAAGCCGAAGCTGTTTGCATCCGGAGGACGTCGGCAGGCGCGTTCGCGCGGCCCGGTGCAACCATCGCCCGGATCACTCCGACCAATCCAACACCTGCCACCGCAACCCCGGATCGCCCGACGCCGGCACGTAAATCGGATCGGGCAGCATTTGCCAATGGTATCGGACGTTGCTTGCCGGGGGCTTGATCACGATCTGCGGCTCAGAACTTGTATTGTAGAAACGCGACAGGAAATCGGAGAAATACTTGCTGCCGCCGGGCAGGTCTTTCTGGGCTTGATACTCGGACCAACGATTCGCCCACCACGAGCTGTCGCGCGAAGGTGCGATCCATTCTTGGCGATGGCGTAGGCGCACCTGGCCGGCAATCAACGCGCCTTCCAGCGTCAGTGCGATGTCGCCTTGGTTGTCTTCGCTTACCTCGAAAGTGTCGAAGCAAGCCACCAATCCTCGAAGCGCGGCCTGCGCGTCTTCGCGTACGATGAACCGATCGCCGGCCATCACCACGGGCAACTGCACCGGGCGGCTGTCGCCCACAAGCGAGGGAAGATCGACGGCCTGGAGTTGAATTCTCCGCCCCCGAACAACGACGTTGCCGCCCGACACTCGGTCGGCCATCAGCGTGCCACGCACGCTTACATCGTCGCGCAGATCAATCTGCCCAGCTCGGTAAAACAACCCCAGCGGATTGGAGGCCGGATCGGGCCCAAGCGCGACCGCTTGCAGCCGATCGCCCACCATGACCGCAGAATACGCCGGTCCGCCGGGATAGATTCGGTAACTCAGACTGCCCGCCGGCGACGACCAATAGGCAATAAACTGCGAAGACGCCGACGTCGTCGCAATGCCCATCTGCGTGTTCAACAGATTGAGCGTATCCCACTCTTGCCAACTATTGATGATGCGAATTGGGCCGGTGAAGGGCCGCTGATCGCCCATGCCGGCCTGCCGCCTCTGATTCAAACCGAGAAAATACCCGCTATAGTGTGCCGTCGCCCATTCGATTCCGCTGCGAATTTGAATCGTCGCCTGCGTGCGGACGGAACCCTCGATCCGAGACCCTGGGTACACATGAAACACGCCGGGAACGTTCTGGTAAACCGTAGCTGAAGTCAATTCGCTCCATTGCGACGGGGCATTTCCCAGCGCCCGCGGCACAAGTCGCACAATCACCCGGATGCGGTGCTCGGCCACGCACTGGGGATTGTCGGGATCGACGGCCCGGCCCACCACGGTAATCGTCACGCGAAACGGAAGGTCGCCGTATTCCGGGTGCGAGGTGTTCAATCGCGGGTCGCCCGCCGTGAATTCCGCCTGAAAACTCAGGCCGCTGCCCAGCGCGCCGCTGATGTTCGTGTTTACTCCGGCCCAGGAAGTAGTATGCATTTTCCGCAGGGCCATGGCCGCCCCGGCCAATGCAGCTTGTCGGGCGTCGATGTTCCGATTGGCGTTTCGGGCGATGTTGGCCGCGCCGCTTTGCGATCGGATCGCTGCATACGAAAGCCCCATCGTGAACGCCAAAATCAAGAACACCAGAATCACCGCCACTCCGTTGCGGCGTTCGACGCGATCTTTCTTCACGGACAACAAGACGCTCATGGCACAACTCGGTAGTAGATCGCAGCCGACCCGAAGAAGGGCAGGGCGGTTTGCGCGGCCGGATCATTCACGACCCATGCGCCGCCAGGGGTCAATTGTATTTCGCAACGCATCCACGATTGCCGCACACCGGAGTTGGGCGTGAACAATCCCTGAGGCCAGGTCAGCGACGACCAGCTTGCCGTCCCGGCCCGAAACTGGCTCAACTCCAAATCGCTCGGGCAAAGCCGCTGTTCGAATCGCACCGCTCCGCATAGCGCAACCGTTGGGCCGTTGTTGAGCGCCGCCGCACGCAGCAAATCGGTCAACACCACCCGCTGAGCGTCGTTGCGAGTTTGCATGTTGGCCACCTCGCTCCGCCACGCCGCAGCGTCGGCAACAGACGGAACAACGCGAGAGTCGCCCGGAACAGTCAATTCGAGCAGGCGATTCGGCGCGTTCGGATCCGGACAGAAGACGACCAGTTCGTTGAATCGCGGCAGCCCGGCGGGATCGGCAGGCTCGCCCGACGGACGCCACACAACCAGCGTTTCGGGAAGCCGGACGCCCGAAGCGAACCGGGGCACGACGATGAATCCGGGAAACTGTTCGTTCGCGCGGGCCTGATTCACGGTGCGTGTGATTCGTTCGAGCGTCACTCGAGCGTGCTGCACCGCGTCGCCGTAGCCTGCGGTGTATTCGTAGCTGCGTTGCACGCCCACGCCCACCGCGCCCAACGTCCCCAGCACCGTGGCCATGATGGCGATGGCGAGCATCAATTCGATAAAGGTCAGGCCGCCGCGGTCCGACCGGCGGGCGCACGGCCAACGCCGAGGATCGAACCGCGAACGTTGCCGCAGCCAAGCCAGTCGTCGCCTGAGAGCCGCGGCGAAACGATCATGGGACCGGCGGAACATAGCTCACCACCCTTTGCAGCTTGGCCCACACCCGCCTTCCCACGCCGGGAATCTCTTCGGTGATGCGAACCTCGACCACTCGATAGGCGGTCGTGCCGCTGGCTAACCGCTGGGCCGGATTCGCTTCGGTCACGTAGTAAACATCCACTTCCTGCCGCCATCGGCTGATGAGGGCGGTGTTGGCCTGAAGCGACGCCGCGCGGACGCCGCCCAAGCCGTCGTCGCACCCTAAGAGAACACCTTCCGCATCGGTGGGCGGCTGAGTCCGCACGAGGTTGAAATCGTCGATGTCGTTGTACCGTTCGCGCCCCTTTCCGGCGGCCTCCCACGACGACCGCGAAAGACTCGTCTCGTATCCGTTGTAGGGGTCGGCACAGTATCGCTTGCCGAGAATCTCATCCATCAACTGCTCTGCCATGCCGGCGGCGATGGTTTGTCGGAGGGCTTCGTCGGTGGTTTGCTGTGAGGTGCTCACCGCCATCAGCAGCGTGCCCGCCGCCATCACGGTCAGGCCGACGGCAATCACGGCCTCGATCAGTGAGAACGCTCTCCGACTCGGGCGGAAACGACCAGCGCCGACGGCGATGAAAGGCGCCAGACCAGCCGCGATCGGCCGACGAACTCGGGCGGCGCCCGCTCGCCGCGATGGTCGTCGGACTTCCATCCAGCAAACAGATCGGACTTGCGGCTTCATGGAGATACCCGGCCGGAACAAGCAGCCGCGGCCCTTCGGAAATCAGGCTCACGCAGCGACGAAGCGGCCGCCGGCAAACAGGCTCGAAGAACGCTTCATCCGAGAACTTGATCTCTTCTCTGCGTTCCCGTTGGTGTTGTCAAGAAAACAGACGCGGCGGGGTCCCCTCTAGCTCCCAGCTTTCCCCGCCGCGCCTCGTCAACGGCGTTCCTCCCCAAGACCGCCGGTGCAAGTGAACTCTAGCCCGCCGCTTCGGCATGTCAAACCAACTGAATTCTCGGGACGAAAGGCATCCTTACGACTGCTGCCCTACGATCGTTAGCCCGGGCGGATGCGCCGCAACCGATTGCCGAAAACGTCGCCGTTGGGCAACAATCGACGCCGGCAGACCGCAAGCGTAGTAGTTCCGCACTAGGCTCTGTTGCCTTTAGGCATCGCCGCATAAACGAAAAAGCAACGGGCGACCGACACCGCCTGGCAGAGAGCGCCGCAACGGGGGGGCGACCACAGCGGCTCAGCGCAAAACGCCTTGGCGCGTCAACGGGGCAGTCACCCTGTTTATGAAGATCGAGCGGCAAGCAATGAGCCGCACAGCGACGACATGCACTGCCGCAGCATTGCCAATCGACTCGCTACGAATCGACCCAGTCAAGGCCCAGATCGAGCGCAACAGCGGAATGGGTCAACGCACCAACGCTAATGCGATCAACGCCTGCCGCAGCCGCTTCGGCCGCCCGTTGGAGCGTCATGCCGCCCGAAGCCTCCAACTCGACTTGAGCAGCGATCCGATTGCGCGTCGCCACGGCAGCGGCCAGCATCTCCGCCGACATGTTGTCGAGCAAGACGATGTCGGGCGCGGCGGGCAACACCTGTTCGAGTTGCTCCAACGAGTCAACTTCCACCTCGACCACCACATCAGCCAAACCCGCAGCGGCCGCCCATTGCCGCGCCGTAAGGACGGCCTGCGCCGCCGAGTAGCCGCCCAGTTCAGACTCGCTGCCGCCGGCGCCCTCCGGCTGGCCGCGCTGCTTGCCTAATTCGAGGGCGCCCCACTTGCGATGAAAGGCAAGATGATTGTCTTTGATCAGAATGGCGTCAAACAGGCCGGTGCGATGATTCCATCCTCCCCCACACCGCACGGCGTATTTCTCCAAACGCCTCCATCCGGGCGTAGTTTTCCGGGTGTCGAAGATCCTCGCCCGAGTGCCCGCCGCGGCCGACACGTAGGCTTTGGTCAGTGTGGCAATGCCCGAGAGCCGCCCCAAGAGATTCAACATCGTCCGTTCCGCCCCCAAAATCGCGCGGACCGGTCCGGACAACTCGGCCACGGCAGCGCCGGCGGCAACCTCCGCGCCGTCGTGCGACGAAAGGGTCAGATCCAGCCGCGAATCAACCGCCTGCACCATTTCCGCCGCCCCGCGCAATCCGCAAACCACACCGGCCCGGCGGCTGACGATCGCGGCCCGGCCAAAGGCCCGCTCCGGCACCAACGAACGGCTGGTGATGTCGCCTTGCGTTCCAAAGTCCTCGGCCAAAGCCAGGCGCAACAGGGCTGCCCAGTCAGCCGACAACCGCTCATCCCACTGGTGCTGAGTGAACTCGCGAACCATGAAACCCTTCTTTCTCTATCACGTCTGGGACAACGGCGGCAACCGCACCGACGACTAGGGGGCCGATTTCTCTTCTGACGCCGCGAGCAGTTACTCGGCGTCCGCTTCATCGAAAAACTCGGAGGCCAGCGAGTCGGGATTTCGACCGGGCGACTCGTCAGCATACCAGCGATCGAGCACCGCGTGCCATTGCTCCGCATTTGTCGCCGCAACGAACGCATCGCGCACTTGTTGATGCTGCGGGTGCAGTCGCGCGTACTTGATTCCAAATTTCCTCATCCGCGGACAGCATCGGTCAGGGCCGTAATGCTCTGCGGCCAACCGATAATGCTCGGCGATCACCTCGCGCTGCTCGCGCAGATCGGGAATGTGCGGCCGACGCCCGGCGGCCAAATCGCGGCATTGCCGAAAGATCCAGGGATTGCCGATCGCGCCGCGGGCGGCTGTCACGCCATCGACACCGCAACAGGCGATCATCCGCAAACATTGTTCGGCTGAATAGAGATCGCCGCTCCCCAGCACCGTCCGACCGGCCGCAAGGCGTTTCAACTCGGCAACAGACTGCCAGTCGGCCCGTCCTTCGTAGCGTTGGCGGACGGTGCGCCCGTGGATCGTCAGCGCGTCGACACCCAGGCGCCATGCGCCCTCGATAATCTGGTAGAAACGCTCGCGGCTCGCCGGGCCGTCGTCGAACGCCCGCCGCAACTTCACGCTCAGCGGCACGTGCGCCGGCAGCGCGTCGCGGACCCGAGCGACAATCGCCAGCGCCGTCTGCGGATCGGCCAAAAGCCATCCGCCGCGACGTCTTCCCAAAACCTTTTTTACCGGACAAGCGAAGTTCAGGTCGATCGCGTCGAAGCCCGCAGCAACCAATCGCAGAGCCGCTGCCGGAAAAGCGTCGGGGGCGGCGCCCATCAGTTGCGCCCCGCAGGGATGCTCGTCGTCGGCGCGCAGCAGGCGTTTCCCTTTGGCGCCGGTCGACACTTCGACGACGAAACGATCCAACAGCACTTCGCACAAGGCGTACGGCGCGCCCAGCCGCCGGGCGATGGCGCGCATCGGCCAGTCGCTGTAACCGCTCAGCGCGGCTTGGACCACCGGAAAGCCGATCTCCATCGCCCTGATCCGCAATGGACTCAACGGGCAGGGCAGGGCGGAGGACGACGAATCTGCCATCATTCCAAGATCGGACACAGATCGAACCACTCGCGGTTCTGTTTGCACATCCATTCGACAGCGCTGGGCGGCCCCCAACCGCCCGCCTCGTACAACGCCAGCGGCGGCCAACCGGGGTTCTCCCAGGCCGCTTGAATCGGATCGACGATGCTCCAGGCCAACTCCACTTCGTCGGCGCGGGCAAACAGGCTCGCGTCGCCCTGCATCACGTCGAGGAGCAAACGTTGATACGCCTCGGGCATGGTGCTCTGAAAGCGATCGCGGAAGGTGAAGCTTAGATCCGTCATCCGCATCTTCATCCCCTGATCGGGCACTTTCGTGTAGAAGTGCAACTGAATGCCTTCGGCCGGCTGCACCTGAATCACCAGCCGATTCGACTGGAAAGCCAAACGCGGGCCGCCCTCGAACATCATATGCGGCACTTGCCGGAACTGAATGACGATTTGCGTCGTCCGGCACGACATGGCTTTTCCGCTGCGCAGGATGAACGGAACGCCTTGCCATCGCCAATTGTCAACGTGAAGCTTCACCACCCCGTAAGTGGCCGTCTCGCTGTTGGGCGGAACGCCCGGTTCGTCGCGATACTTGCGGTACTGTCCGCGAATCGTGTCACTGAACACCTGCTCACGAGTCAGCGGCCGAATCGCCCGCAACACCTTCACCTTTTCGTCGCGGATCGAATCGGCTTCTGCGCGGGCGGGCACCTCCATCGCCGTCAGAGTGGCCAGTTGCAGGAGATGATTCTGAAACATATCGCGGAGGATGCCGACCGAATCGTAGTAGGCGGCGCGACGCCCAACGGCGACCTCTTCGGCCGCGGTGATCTGCACGTGATCGATGTAGTTGCGATTCCAGATCGGCTCGAAGATGGCGTTGGCGAACCGGAGCACCAACAAGTTCTGCACGGTCTCCTTGCCCAAATAGTGATCGATGCGATAAACCTGCTCTTCGCGGAACACCCGATGCACAAACGCATTCAGGTTGCGCGCCGTCGAAAGGTCAGTGCCGAACGGCTTCTCGATCACCAGGCGAACCGGTCCGCGCGACTCCTCGGCCAATCCGGCGGCGCCAAGCCGTTCGATCGCAGACTCGTAGAACGATGGCGCCGTGGACAGATAGAACACGCGGGTTGTCGGCGCGGCCGAATCGACCTCTAATTGATCGAGAAACGCCCGAAGCCCCTCGAAATCGGCCGGATTCTCGATATCGCCGCGGTGATAGAAAACGCACGAGGCGAACTGGCTCCACCGCTCGGGGTCGAACGCCTTGCCGACGAACCCGGCAGTCGATTCGGCCAGCTTTGCCCGCCAAGCGTCATGTTCAAACGGCGTGCGTGAGAACCCGACGATGCGCGTTCCCTCGGGCAACCGTTTCTTGCGGAAAAGCTCGTAGAGCGCCGGGATCAGCTTGCGGCTGGTCAAGTCGCCCGAAGCCCCGAAAATCACCACGGTATGCGGCATCGACCACCTCCGCTGCCATTAGGGCTGCTTCCTCCGGCGTAACTGCGGCGCAGGGCCTAGCGCAACCACCGCTCGGGCCCTCGGGCCGCCGGCAAGCGCGCCGAGCCGACTAGAACCACGCGGCCGTGAATCCGCCATCGACATTGATGTGCGTGCCCGTGATAAATCGGCCCGCTTCGGAACAAAGCAAGATCAACGCACCGATCAGCTCCTCGGGCTCGCCGAACCGCTTCATCGGCGTATGACGCATGATGCTGTCGATGCGCTCTTGATCGAGCAGCTTGCGGTTCTGCTCGGCCGGGAAGAACCCCGGGCAGATGCAGTTGACGCGCACGCCCGTTTCGCCGAAGTCGTGGGCCACGTTGCGGGTCAGATTCAAGACCGCCGCCTTCGAGGCCGCATACGCGAACACCCGCGAAAGCGGCAGATGCGAGGTGACGCTGCCGATATTGACGATTGCTCCCCCGCCCCGTTCGACCATGTGCCGGCCGAACACTTGGCAGGCCTGAAAAACGCCCCGCAGATTAATCGCCATAATCCGATCCCAATCGGCGTCGGTGGCATCGAGAAACCGGGTGCCGGCGTTCACTCCCGCGCCGTTGACGAGGATATCGACGCGGCCCGTCTGCCGAAGCGCCTCGGCCAACAGCGATTCGATCGACTCTCGCTGCGTGACGTTCACCAAGGCCCAACCGGCGTCGATTCCGAGCTTTGCCAGTTCGGCGGTCCGCGCCTGACACCCTTGCTCGGCGACATCGGCCACGATAATCCTTGCCCCCGCTTGGCCCAAACCGGCACACAGCGCACCGCCGAGCACTCCGGCGCCGCCGATCACCACCGCAGTCTTTCCTTGAAGACTGAACAACTGCGAAAGATACTCCGCCGACATGCGATCAACCCTTTCGTCATCGTGAGTGCCGTGGGCGAAAAACGCTCGTGCACCCGAAACATCGCGTTAAGTTGCGTAAAACACCCGCGTTGTCGCGCAGGAAAAACGCGAGATAAATCGCCGCTTCAACCTGCCGTGGGCGGAACGCTCCGCCTTCCTGGAAAGCGGCTGTCGTTGCCTCCCGCAGCGCAACAACCATCGACTTCAGCGGGGCACGTTCGGACGCGCGATCTGAGTTCGCCGACGGGCGGTTAGGGCTGCTTGCGCAACTTCAGCCATTCCGTGTGGAACACGCCGTCCCGGTCGATCCGGTTGTAGGTGTGCGCGCCGAAGTAGTCGCGCTGCGCTTGCAACAGGTTCGCAGGCAGCCGAACCGACCGCAGTCCGTCGTAATACGTCAATGCCGTGGTGAACGCCGGAACGGGAATGCCTAATTCGATCGCGGTCTTCACCACATGGCGCCAGGCCGGCTGCGCCTTCTGCACGACATCGCGGAAGTAGGGCGAAAGCAACAAGTTCTCCAAATTCGCGTCGGCGTCAAACGCTTCTTTGATGCGTTCCAGAAAGACGGCGCGGATAATGCAGCCGCCTCGCCACAGCAGGGCGATGCCACCGAAATTCAGGGGCCATTTGTGTTCCACGGCCGCCGCCTGAAGTTGCACATAGCCTTGGGCATAGCTGCAAATCTTCGACGCATAGAGGGCCTGCCGCACTTGCTCGATGAACTGCTTCCGATCTCCCGAGTACGTGCCGCTCGGGCCGGTCAGCACGGCAGCGGCCCGAACCCGCGCCTGCTTCATCGCCGAAAGGCAGCGGGCATAAACGGCTTCGGTCACCAATGTGCTGGGCACGCCCAAATCGAGCGCCAATTGGCTCATCCACTTGCCGGTGCCTTTGGCGCCGGCGGTGTCGAGAATCAGCTCGACCAAATGGTTGCCCGTTTCCGGATCCTTCACACTGAAGATGTCGCGCGTGATCTCGATCAGATAGCTGTTCAGCTCTCCCTGATACCACTCGGCGAACACTTCGTACAGCTCGTCGTTGTTCAACCCCAGGGCGCATTTGAGCATCCAATACGCTTCGCAGATCAACTGCATGTCGCCGTACTCGATGCCGTTGTGGACCATCTTCACGTAATGGCCCGCCCCCCGCGGCCCAACCCAGTCGCAACAGGGGATGTCGTTGTTCGGGCCCACCTTGGCGGCAATGGCTTGGAAGATCGGCTTGACCAACGGCCAGGCTTTCTCGCTGCCGCCGGGCATCATGCTGGGCCCCTTCAGCGCGCCCTCTTCGCCCCCGGAAACCCCGGTGCCGATGTAGAGCAGCCCCTTGCTTTCCACATAAGCCGTGCGGCGCTCGGTATTGGTGAAATGCTCGTTGCCGCCGTCGATGATTACATCACCGGGTTCGAGAAGGGGAATGAGCTTGTCGATGAACTCGTCGACGGCTGCGCCGGCCTTGACCATCAACATCACCTTGCGCGGACGCTCCAGCGCGGCCACAAGCTCTTCGAGCGAATGACAGCCGACGAACTTCTTGCCCTTCGCCCGACCGCCGATGAACTCGTCCACTTTGCTGGTCGTTCGGTTGAACACTGCCACGCGGTAGCCGCGGCTTTCGATGTTCAGCGCCAGGTTTTCGCCCATCACCGCCAAACCGATCAACCCAAAATCGCACTTGTCGGCCATGATCTCGCCTTCCTTACCTCAATGCCCATTGTTTTCAATCGCCAGTTCGTTTCGGTCGCATTGCGCCGTTATGCGCGCGTCGCTACTCGGCAGGCCAAGGCGGATTGACCGGCAAATACCGATCGAACTCCGCCAACAGTTCTTCTTGATACGCTCCGGCAAACGAGCCGTTAAGAAAGCGGTCGATCCCTTCCGAATAGAATCGCCGCCAACTCACCTCTTCCGCCCCCGGATTGATCGGGAAGAACAGGGCGTCGTTGGCTTTGGCGGCCTGATAGTCGCCCAACGCATCGCCTACCATCAACGTATGCCCCGGAGCGTACTTCCGGGCCATGGTCAGATGTTCTTTTTTCGTGCCCTGCTCCTGGCCCCAAATCGCCACGACGTACTGATCGATCCCGTGCTCGGCCCATTCCTTCTTCAGCGCCCCTTCCGGCGTGGCCGAAACCACGAGCACGTCGGCCTTGCCCTGCAACTTCTCAAGGCTCTGGCGGACAAAGGGAAACGGCGGCACATGCCGAACCATGGCATCGACCGCCGCGTTGACGGCCTTCGACCACTGCAAGATCAGTTTCAAGTCGGGGTCGCCCGACTGCTCCACTTCGCGTTCGAGGGCGGGATTAGCCAATTTGGTTTCGCGCTTGATCCAGTCGCGTAGCGACTGCGGAATCCGAATCTCCACGCCGCGAGCCTTCACTTCGGGCCGCCGTTGCAGCCATTCGAGCGTTTCGACCAAAGCCGGGAACCGGTTGATCCCCCGACTCCGCGAGTAGAGGTTGACAAACTCGGCAGCTTCGCGGGCGTATTTGCTGACTCCCTGCAACTCCATGTAATTGATAATATTCGGAATGAAGCACTCTTTGTGCTTCAATTCCATCGTGTCAAACGCGCATCCGTCGGAATCAATGCCGACCAGGAAGTCGCACTTCTTGGCAATGTCGAGATGCACCATCACTTGCGATCCGCTTGAGGTTGATAGGAGGGAAGTTTCTTCTCGGCATACAAAGGGAGAAAACGAGTCAGTCGCTGCCGCCCGTCAATCAGCGGCAACGAAATCATCTCACCGCCCAACAACGGCTTGGCATAGTTGACGAACTCGTCGGTTACGTCGCAGCCGCTGGCGGCAATCCACGCCTTCGGGAAGGTCCGTTCGCTGTTGGCCACCTCGCCAAGCGGCACGCGATCATAACGCACGCTGTAGAACGCGCCGGGGTTGCGCAAAATCGTCGCCATAAAACCGCTTTCGCCGGCAGCCGCCAATTCCACCGCTTTGGCTCCCAGGCAATAGGCCTCGTCCAAGTCGACCGCCGACGCATAGGCCATGGCATGCCGCTGATCGGTGCCCGAAACGTTCCCTCGGGCGGCGCCTTTGGCCGCCAATCCGGCTTTGTTCAGGTAGTTGATGATCATTTGCGCCACGGTCGTTTGCGACGAGCTGAACGAGGCATGCCCGAACGAATCGCGGACGATTCCCAGGTCGCCGACGTCGAAGCCCTCGCTCACCACGACCAAGCATCGGCCGTTGCTGCGCAGGCTGTCGTTCACGTTGTCGGCCAGTTCTTGCAAAGAGCACGGGCTTTCCGCCAGGTAGATTTGCAGCGGCATCTGGCGATCGGGATCGGCCAATCGCGCGGCCGCGGGAATGAAACCGATCTTGCGCCCCATCGCCTGCATCACCAGCACCGGATCGGCCGGACACGATCCGGCGTTCTCTTCATTCGCATTCTGCACCATGTGCATCCAGTAGCGTGCCACCGACCCGTAACCGGGCGTATGATCGATCAAGCGAAACTCGCTGTCGCCCACATCGTTGTCGATCGTCTTCGGCACGCCCACGGCCACCAAGTCCAGCCCGCGAGAGTGGGCCAGATCGGCAATCTTGTGGGCCGTGTCCATCGAGTCGTTTCCGCCAATGTAGAGGAAGTAGCCAACGTCGTGGGCGCGAAATACCTCGATGACCCGCGAGAAATCCTCTTCCTGATGCTTTTTGAGCTTGTATCGGCAGGTGCCGATCGAACCGGCTGCCGGGGTATAGCGAAGCAAGGCGACCTCTTCCGCCGGTTGTGCCGAGAGATCGAGCAGTTCCTCTTTCAGCACGCCCTCAATCCCGTGACGCGCCCCGAAGACGGCGCCAATCGCGTTGAACTGCTTGGCCGCCTCGATGATGCCGCGAAGGCTCGAGTTGATAACTGGCGTCGGACCGCCGCTCTGAGCCACGACCATGTTCCTGGGTTTTGTCATTGCCATCGCTCATTCGTTTATTGGATTCGTTCATTCATCCGAGGAAGCGACGGCCAGGGCAGAGTGCGGCCCAAGGCGCACGCTCTGCAACCAAGCCGTTCTCGGTTTTTCCGACAACTCTCACTCGCTCCGTAAAGCGTCCGCTAATCCGCCTGCCGTCCGCTAGCCTGCCTTTGAAAAACATCAGCGCCAATCGAGGCCGAACGCCGGGAATCCGGTTCGCCAGAAGAGACGCAACCAAAACCCGCAGAATCGTTCCCCGAATATTAAGACATAACCGTTTGCCGAAAACACCCTTGGTGAAAAGCAATTATTCTATACCGTTCGGGCCCACCGCAAAAGTGCCCGAAACCGGCGTCGACGCCGAAGCAGCGAAAAAGCCCATACGGTCTCACGATCGCTCGTCGTTTGGGCCCCGCACCGGTTAGTCCTGCTCGGGTGATCTTTGGGCTATTCTCACGAAACCCGCCGAAAGTGCCCGGCGGAGTTTGTGTGGCGAAGCGCTAGAACGCAGGCAAACCTGCCGCGGCCACCGAGCGGATCGGCTCGGCAAGCCGATGTGTTGCCAACGAGCGTTGCCGGGAGTCAAAGCCGGTCCCGCACAACAAAAAACAACTTAACACGCTGCCATTGCAAGACTTCCTTTCGGCGACCCCACGTTCCAGCCTGCCCAGATATTGGGAAATTCTTGCCGTTGCCGCAATCGGCGGCTTACTCTCGAGGAGAGAGCATCCGGCAGCTCAGCAAAGATACAAAGACATTCAGCCAGGCGCCACGATTGCGGCACCCATCGGGCAACGGCTGAAAAACCCAGAGCTACGCGGCAACGCGGGCCGAGTGCACCGAGCCAACAAGCCTCGGCCATTCGCCGATGAATCGTTCGACCAGCCGGCTGACGACCCGATCCTCAACCTGATCGCGTCGAATAGCCGACAGCCCCAAGCAGAGCAGTTCCGCCCGAACCAACGCGGCGGCATACGCCCGAACTCGGCCGCGAGCCTCGGCCAAATCGCTTGGGCATTCGTTAAGCTGCCGGACCTGAATGAGCCTGCCCCAGAGCAATTCCGTCAATCGGGCAACCAGGGCAGAGATTCCCGAGCGAAATCCCAGATACATGGCAATCCGACCGACCAACGATTCAAAGGGCATCTTCCATCTTCCTTGATTCAGCGATTCAGCCCAAAGCTCTCGGTGACAAGCCGGGCAGCGGATAGGCTACCGGTTGCCTTGTCTTCGCCCCTCACCGCCCAATCTTCCACAACGGCGTTTTGGAGAGCCTCTTCCGATCTCGCCTTCCCGATGTCGCCGCGAACGTCGATTACGCAAACCGCGGCGATGACATCATTGCGTTTGGCCGCCCGAGGTTCGATCGAGCCGCTGTCGGGTAAATAAGTCACCCCAAGTATCGACCATTTCGCACGTTGCCTTGAGAATCCCTGGCTCGGCCCAGTCACCCTAGGTCCCACGAGGCAACTCCCAACTGACAGCGAGAATCGAGAAAAACAACCCAGGACCGCCCGGTCCTTAGTTGGACTTCAGCCGCGATTCAGCCACCGCTTCTTTCCCGGCTTTCCCAGCCCTCCTTTTCATCCAGTCCTCGTGGCGACCAAGGAGAAAAAAGATCAACCCCAAGGGCTTGACCGACCGATAAACATTGCCTAAGTTACAGCCATCATGGCATATTGATGCGCGGCGCCGTAGCCAAGTGGCTAAGGCAGCGGATTGCAAATCCGCCATTCGTGGGTTCGACTCCCACCGGCGCCTCTTTCTGCTTCTCACGCGACTCTATCACTGTCGCGTTCTCATTCGCTGTCTGCTTCCCGGGGGCTTCTTCATCCGCCTGCCATGCTCAGCGAGCGCCGAGACCCACTCGCCTCACGCCGTCGGTTCGTGTGCCAGTCGATGCAAACACGCCTCATCTATCGGCGAAGACAACCGCAACGGCGGTTTTGACAGTCCCTCACCGACCAACGCGTCTGAACCTTCAGCAGCGCCGGGGGACTTCGTGGAGCGTCATACGGCACGGAAACGGCTGACCGTCCGTTGCGGGAGAAGGAACGTAGGCGATTTGGACCGCGATTTCCGGCAAGGGCATTCCCTCAGCGAATTGCGGAGCCGAAGCAAATCTCTTCGACCACGAGCTCGCACGGCCGTCAGAAGACAGAAGATGCCGTTGGCTCAAGTCAGCGGCGACGTGGGCCGCTCCAAGAACCAGGGGTAGGCCGAAACCGGTTGATCACCGACTACGACCAGCAGATAAGCGACACCCTGACGCTGCCAGATGGCCACTGCGCATCGCCCGGTGGAAAAATCGGGCTTCTGGGGGGGCGCGTCGAGCGGATCGCTGATGTTGAGCCGCGCGACGTACAACGTGGCCCGATGCCCGCCGATCGAGGGCAGTTCGTAGGCCACCGCCTCCCGCCCAAAGAAATCGCCGATCAAACGCCAGCGATTGACCGACGGCACAACAACCCCCCGTCCGAAGGGAAAATCACTCGGCGGCGCATCCGTTCGGGCATCGCCGCTTTGCTCACCGCCCGACAGGCAAAAATGGGCGGCCGCTTCGGCCAACTGGCCGACATTCCACGCGGGATCGGCGTTCCACTGTGTTAGCGCCATCGCCAAGAGTACGATCGAGGCAACCACTGCCGCCGAACCGGCCGCGAGCCAGAAACGCCGGGAACGAGCTTGCTGAGCCCCCTCGCCAAGTCCGAGCGACGTTGATGCCGTGGCAATGGGAACAACAGCCCCCCGCACAGGCGACAACGCGACGGCCTCGGCAACACGGTTTGCCAACCCCTCGGGCAACGGTACATCGTGAATCACAACGGCGATCCGATGATCGAGTGCAACGATCCGTTCGTGCGTCGCACGCAATCGTTCGTCTTGCGCCAAGGCTTGGAGGGCCTCGGGTGACAGCGAATCTGCCGGGTTCTCACCCGACAACGGCACCGACTCGATGGCTGCCCACATTTCGGACGTCATCGGAGGCTTGGTCGGGTCGAATTCTGAAGAGCCGTTCAATGCGACACCTTGGCGATCGCCAGCAAATCATCCGCCAACAATTTTCGCAATGCAGATTTGCCGCGAGCCAAACGGCTCATCACCGTGCCGATCGGCAAGTCGAGCTTTTCGGCGATCTCGCGGTACGAACACTGTTCGAAGTAGTACATCAACACCACCAGCCGATACTCGCCCGACAACTTGTTCAGCGCCGCCTGGAGCGATTCGCTGTCTATCGACTCGGCATCGGGAGTTTCCTCGGCCAGCCGGTCCAGTTCGAGGCCCAAATCGGCCTCTCGTTGCGGCTCCCAACGCCGCTGGTTGCGCCCGAAGCAATGACGCAAGATCGTAAACAACCAAGCCCTTGCCGAATCGGGATGACGCAATTGATCGACGTTCTGATGCGCGATCAAGAAGACTTGTTGAGTCAGCTCCTCCGCGTCCCAGGGCGAACCGCTGAGCCGAAACGCATAGCGATACACCTCGGCAAGGTGCGCATCAACGAGTTTCGCCGAGTCCTGGCTGGGCAGCGCCATAGTCTTCCTAGAAGAGAAGAGCCAATTCGATCCCCAATTATTCCCCACTCCGGGAGAAAAAACCGACAAGCGCCCCGACGAACCTCGCGGACGGCCGGGGCAATCAGCCGGCCGTCAAGCAGAACGTTGTCTCCCGCAAATCCCGCGACAAAAGTCCGCCACGATTCCGCGCCTCCAGTCCGACACTTGACCTAAGCATCGTCCGCGCCACCCGTTCCGAAGGAAATTCTAACCGCTCGGGAATAAAACAGGAAGCGATCGGCTCTACTTATTAGGCCTGCATCAAAGTGAATCGGACCATCGTTCCACCGCGTTGCATCGGAAGATGCCCAGGAACAGTGGTCTTTTCGGACATCTCCCGCTATCGCTTTGCCGCGGGTTGATTTACGATGACAAGGAACTCGGGGGAGAGTTTCCTCCGACGATTGAGCCTTGGCTGAACGTTTTTTTGAAAGGTGGTCCGATGAAGAAGTTCGTCGCCCTGTTGCTGTGCCTCACGCTCGGTTTCGCAATTGGTTGCGGTGGTCAGGCGAAGACCCCGGCGAAGCCGGCCGATAAGCCCGCTGCTGGCACCCCGACCGACAAACCGGCCGACAAGCCCGCTGACGAGAAGCCTGCTGACGAGAAGCCGGCGGCCCCGGGCGAGACCAAGTAAGACGGCTCGCATCGAGCGATGGCGGGCTCGGTTTCGTCAAGCCGCCCAAGCGCCCTAACGGCGAAGGCGCAACGAACGAACCGCTCCCTGCCGAAAGGCGTGCACCGTGCCCTATTGATTCTCAGAGCACCCCTGCAACAAGGCTGACCAGAAGGAAGCCGGCGTTGATCGGCAGCCTGGGTCACCGAAGTTGCGTTGCTTTGCTGAAGATCAAGAAAGGCGGAAGACCGCTTTGAGGAAATCCGTCCGATCCGGGCGGTGCATGTCCAACCCGAGTGTCACAAAACAAGCGTCGCCCGTCGGATTCCGACGGGTTGATGCTTGTTTTTTTTGCGCCGATGCCGTTGAATTGCCGATCGCAATGCGAACTATTGTTCAACCGCAGGATACCGCTGCCAGCCTGCGCATTTGCCGGAAACCGGAACGAACGTTCGGCAGATCGCATTCGTGCAGGCCATTCGGGCGTTCTCGACAGCAGGCCGACCAACTCGGTTGCCGCGATTCCGGCGACTCACACCGACCGATTCGGCGTTGTCCACCTGCTGTCGCATCGGTTCCAAGCGGTCCGAGGTCAAACCGACTTCTTCGGTTTCGGCACCGCTCCTAAGCCCGCGCGATCGCCGCGACCCGACTGCCGGCGGTTCTTGCCTCGCCGCTGCCGAGTGGCTTGCTCGATCTCGGCCTCGTCCAACGGCTTGCCCAGTTGCTTTCGGAGTTGCACGATTCGGTCGCGGAGGGCCGCGGCCCGCTCGAATTCGAGCGATTCGGCCGCGCCGTACATTTCCTGCTCAAGTTCGTCCAAGTATTCCTCAGTGATGTAACGCGATTCGTCTTTTCGGCCCGCCGCGGCGTTGGCCTGAGCGTGGGCGGCCGCTTCAGCTTCGATTCCGGCGCGAATGCTCTTGCGAATCGTCTCGGGCGTAATGCCGTGCCGACGGTTGTACTCCTCTTGCAGCGCCCGCCGTCGTTGGGTTTCTTCCATGGCCCGTTGCATCGAGGCGGTGACTTGATCGGCATAAAGAATGACCTTGGCGTTGACGTTCCGCGCCGATCGGCCGATGGTTTGCATCAACGAGGTCTCGCTGCGGAGAAACCCCTCTTTGTCGGCGTCGAGAATGGCGACCAGCGACACCTCGGGCAAATCGAGGCCCTCGCGGAGCAAGTTGACGCCGACCACCACGTCGAACTCGCCTTGCCGGAGGTCGCGAAGGATCTCGACGCGTTCGAACGCGTCGAGATCGCTATGCAGCCATTTGCAGCGGATGTTCTGCTGTTTGAAATAGGTCGAAAGATCCTCAGCCAGCCGCTTGGTAAGGGTGGTGACCAACACCCGTTCCCCTGCGGCGGCTCGCTGGCGAATCTGCTCGACCAAATGCGGCACTTGGCTGCGGGCCGGGGCCAGTTCGATCACCGGATCGAGCAGTCCGGTCGGCCGGATCACTTGTTCGACGCATTTGCCGTTCGTCTTCTCCAACTCGTAAGGCCCCGGGGTCGCCGAAACGAAGACGGCCTGCGCGATCTTCGCCTCCCATTCTTCAAAACGCAGCGGCCGGTTGTCCAAAGCGCTGGGCAAACGGAATCCGTGCTCGACCAACGTGACCTTGCGATTATGGTCGCCGGCGTACATCCCGCGAATCTGCGGAACGGTTACGTGCGACTCGTCCACGAAAAGCAAGAAGTCGGGAGGGAAGAAACTGAACAGAGTGTCGGGCGGCGAGCCGGGCGGACGCCCCGACAGAGGCCGGCTGTAGTTCTCGATGCCCGGGCAGTAGCCGACCTCGGAGAGCATCTCGATATCGAATCGCGTGCGGGCGCTGAGGCGCTGAGCCTCGAGCAGTTTGCCGGCGGCTCGAAGCTCTTTGAGCCGCTCGTCGAGCTCGCGGCGAATCTCGTCGACGGCGCTGGCGATTCGTTCCTCGGGCAGCACGAAGTGCTTGGCCGGGTAGATGAACAACTGTTCGGGGCGCTCGATCGCCTCGCCCGTCAGGGGATTGATCAGCGAGAGCTGCTCCACTTCGTCGCCCCAAAACTCCAGGCGAAACGCGTATTCCTCGTAACTGGGCCAAACCTCCACGCAGTCGCCGCGGACGCGAAAACGCCCTGGTTGCAGTTCCAAGTCGTTGCGTTCATACTGAATATCGACGAGTCGGCGAAGCACCTCGTCGCGATCGATCCGGCCGCCGACTTGCAGCGACACCATCATCGCCCGATAGTCCTCGGGCGAGCCGAGACCATAGATGCAAGACACGCTGGCCACGATGATCACGTCGCGGCGACTGACCAGGGCGCTGGTGGCCGCCAAGCGGAGCCGATCGATCTGCTGGTTGATCGAGGCGTCTTTTTCGATATAGATGTCGCGTTGGGGGATGTAGGCCTCGGGCTGGTAGTAATCGTAGTAACTGACGAAGTAATGGACTGCGTTGTGCGGAAAGAACGATTTGAATTCGGAGTAGAGCTGCGCCGCCAGCGTTTTGTTGTGCGAGAGAACCAGCGTCGGCCGCTGCACGTTGGCAATCACGTTGGCCATGGTGAACGTCTTGCCCGATCCGGTCACGCCCATCAACACCTGATGGCGGGCGCCGGCGCGCAGCCCCTCGGTCAGCGCCGCGATGGCTTGCGGCTGATCGCCGGCGGGTTGGAACGGACTGACGAGCTGAAACACGGACGGCGCGCCCCGGAGGCATGTTCTCGGACTGATGTCTATTATCGGACAGTCGCCCGCCCTGACAACCGCCCGGCAAGCCGAACGCCGGTTGCCCGAAAAAAATCGCGCCGCGCAGCCTGCCAGCCGCCAACGACCGAATCGTTCGCGGCGTTCGGGGCGCCCCCTGGCGATCTTCGGCGGGGCGCCAGCGCCCGCTGCTCGGGGCTCGGCCGCAAACAAAAAATCAGTCAAATAGGCTCGACAAAAGTTGATCGAGTCGGTAATATAGAGATCATCCGCGACTGGATCGTTGGATCCCACCTTCGCGTTCCTACCACACCATTCCCGCCTTTTGAAGGACGCAGCGCATGATCAGACGCGAATCGAGCGCAGGCGTAGGTTACACCGTTTTCGAACCGAACGGCATTCGGCACGTTTTCGCGGCCGCCACGCCGCGATCGGGCGAAACGCTCGAAGAGCAAACGCACGACGCGCTGAAAACCATTGAAGCCGTTGTGCGAGAAGAGGGCACTCACGGCCGAATCGTTCAACAAGCCGTGTTCATGCGGGACTTAGCGCAGATGGAGCAGTGCCGCGAGCTGATTCGCGAGTTCTACGGCCCCGATCTGCCCGCGACCACGTTCATCATGCAGCCCCCGTGCGACGGGAAGCTGGTGGCCATCGAGGCGATGGGCGTGGGCGGCTCGTCCGACGACCTTTCCGTCGAGCGGCTCGGCGAACGCATGGTCGTCACTCGGCACGACGGGATCACTTGGGCGCACTTGGCGAACGTGGCGATGCATTCGTCGTTCGGCAGCCTTTACGACCGCAGCACCCACGTTTTCGCCGCCGCAGCCGACGCTTTGGCGCTGAGAGGTTTTCGCTACGATCAAACCATTCGCACTTGGCTCTATTTGGGCGACATCACCGGTCCAGAAGCCGACACGCAGCGATACAAGGAGTTGAATCGCGCACGAACCGACTTCTATCAAGGCATTCGGTTCGGCAATGGGCTTCTGCCCGATGGTTGGCAATCGCCCGTTTATCCGGCCAGCACGGGCATCGGCACCGAGGGCAAGAACTTGGTGCTGAGCTTGATCGCGTTCGAAACGCAACGAAACGACATTAGATTGATTCCGCTGGAAAATCCCGTGCAGACAGCCGCGTGCGATTACGAGTTGCGCTATGGGCCGCAAAGCCCGAAATTCGCCCGCGCCATGGGCGTGGTCGGCCCGAAGTATGCGGCAACGTTCGTTTCCGGGACAGCCAGCATCACGAATTCGGAAACGCGGCACCTCAACGACGTCGAACGTCAGACCGAGCAAACGCTCGACAACATCGCCGCGCTCATCGCTCCCGACAATTACGCGCGATACGGCTTTGCCGGGTGCGGGTCGGAGCTGAGCGATCTGGCCATCGTGCGGGTTTACATCAAGCGGCAAGAGGACTACCAGGCCACCCGCGCCATCTGCGAATCGCGATTGGGCGAAGTGCCGATCATCTACGCCGTCGCCGACGTCTGCCGTCCCGACCTTCTGGTGGAGATCGAGGGCATCGCTTTTTCGACCCACCGCGCGTAGAATACCGCGAATCGGCTCTGTTTCGGCCGTTTTGGGAGCGATTAGGCCGATGCGGTGCGCAATCACGCCCTTGGGGCCGGACGAACGGTTCGACTAAATAGCTCCAACACGTCAGCGTAGCGCTAGCTGGCGAGTTTGTACATGGTACGAAAGCTGTGAGTTTGCTCGTAGAACGTGTGTTGGGCGGCGGCCCACTGGTAGATTTCCCTCAGCAGTTCATCGAGCGTGCGG
>JARKPK010000148.1 GCA_029975295.1 Thermoguttaceae bacterium
CGTCTCGGCGGCGAGCGGCGGGGATGGTTCGGGCCGACGCGTCGCCGAAGCCGAAACGGCGTTTTCGAGCGAGAAATCGCCGGCGACTGTTCATCCCAAGCGCCGGTTTTTCGACGCTCAGTAGCCCAACAGGTCGGCAAAGAGAGTTTCAACGAACGCGTCGGCATCGAAGAGAGTGAGATCCTCCAGTCCCTCGCCGACGCCGACGTACTTCACCTGCAGACCCACAGTTTTGCGAATTGCCACAACAACGCCGCCTTTGGCCGTGCCGTCGAGTTTGGCCAAGATCAGGCCGGTGCATTGCACCGCTGCGGTGAAATGCTTGGCTTGGCTGATCCCGTTTTGTCCGGTCGTTGCGTCGAGCACCAAAAGGACTTCGTGAGGCGCCTCGGGCAGTTGCTTGCCCAGCACTCGATGAATCTTCTTCAGTTCGTCCATCAACGACTGCTGGGTTTGAAGCCGGCCGGCCGTATCGACGATGCACACGTCGGCCCCCGATTCAATAGCCCGCGCCGCGGCGCGGTGAGCGACACTTGCCGGATCGGCCCCTTGCGGGCCGGTGACGATCTCGACCCCCAGACGCTTGGCCCAGATCGTCAATTGCTCGACCGCAGCCGCACGGAACGTGTCGGCCGCTCCAAGAATGACTTGCTTGCCCTCGCTTTGAACCAATCGGGCCAGTTTGGCGATGGATGTCGTTTTGCCCGAGCCGTTGACGCCGGCCACCATGATGACGGTCGGCCCCGAATCGGCGAATCGAATCGGAGCCGTTGGTTGCGCCAGCACCGCCTTGAGGATGGCCTTGATGCGGGTGAGCACGTCGGCCATCTCGACGACACGGCTGCGGAAGTTCGTGCCGACATCATCGACGATCTCTTGCGCCGATTCGACGCCCATGTCGGTCTTCACCAACGCCTCGAAGAGTTCGTCGAGAAACGCCTGAGCCACCAAACGTCCACGCGACTTGAACAGGTCGCGGATGTCGGTGTTGAGCAACTGGGTCGTTTTCTTCAACCCCTGTTTGATTTTGTCGAATAGTCCCATGACTCGTCTTTCTTCGGGCGACGGTCCGGTCGCCGCATCTTGTCTCGAATCAAGTTGTTCTGTTCGTCAGAATCGCCCGGAATCGCAATTCCGGTGGTCCCGAGAGGTCGAGCTGCCGCCCGGCGGCCGGCTTGGGCCCGGCGGCTTTGCAACCTCTGGCTTGGGAGGCCGGGCCCCAACCGGTCAGTCGGTTGGAGCCGCCGGTCCGTCGTCGCCCTCGGCCGAGGCCGCTTCTGCCGTGGGCGACGCGGCGGAGCGGCGTTCGCGCATCAGGCGATCGAGGATGCCGTTGACAAAACTGCCCGAGTGCGCCGTGCCGAATCGCTTAGCCAATTCGATGGCTTCGTCGATGACGGCTCGCGGGGGCGTGTTCGTATACAACAGCTCGTAAGCCCCCAAGCGGAGCACGTTGCGATCGGTGGCGCTCATCCGGTGAACGCTCCAATGCGCGGCGCAACTGGCGAGAAGATCGTCGATTTCCCGACGGTTCCTTCGCACCCCGGCCACCAGTTCGCGGCCGAACGCCACCAACTCCGGTTCGCGCAGCCGGCGGACGATCAGATCGTCGGTCATCGCCGGATTGTGCTGCGGGTTCAAATCGTCTTGGAAAAGCACTTGCAGGGCCACGGTGCGGGCACGAGTACGTCGCGACATGTTACGCTTGCGGCCTCCCGATTGAAGGACATTCCGCCCATGGGCGAAGTTGCTGCATCAGAGCGACCATTTCGAGAGCGGCCAGGGCGCAATCGATGCCTTTGTTGCCGATGACCACCTGCGCGCCGTCCTTCCCCGAGGTGACTGCGCCGCCCGATCGGGCCATTGCCTGTTCGAGGGAGTTGCAGGTCAGGATGCCGAACAGCACGGGCGTGGCGTAATGCACGCCGATCTCGGCAATCGCGCCGCTGACGGCGCGATTGATATGTTGATCATGCGTCGTTTCGCCTCGGATCACCGCTCCGAGGCAGATGACGGCCGAAAACCGGCCGGAGGCTGCGAAACGTTCAGCGACGGTCGGAATCTCGAACGCTCCCGGCACCCAAGCGATTTCGATCCGATCTTCAGCGACGCCGTGTTCTCGAAGCGTGCCGACCGCTCCGTCGAGCAGTCGAGAAGTGATCGACTCGTTGAACCGCGACACGACAATTCCGAATCGCCCGGCGGCGCCGTCGATCGGCGAACCTTGATAGACTCTCACGCTAACCCCCATTCTGAATGCAAACGACGCCGATCTTCCGAATGCCGGTCACCCCGGCTGCTCGGCAGGCCGTTGCCGCAGGCCTCGTCCCATCCGTTCGGCGAACGCCGTTAACCGGGCCATCAAACGCAGCCGACTGTTGCCGAATCGCCGCCGCCGACCGTTTCCATTACGACCGACAACCGAACGAGTCGCTCCAGACTTCCGAGGCGGAATGCCGCCGAAAAACCGCGCCGTCGGATTGGCGGTCAACCGATCGCCGAACTCAGCCGCCGGCCCGACTTGACCGGCTGCGCTTCGGGCGGCCGATCAGGTCTTCATATTCATGCTCATCAGGAACTCGGCATTGCTCTTGGTTTTTTGCAGTCGCGTTACGAGCAATTCCATGGCATCGGGCGGATTCATGTCGCTCAGCACGCGCCGGAGGATGCATACGCGCCGGTACTCCTCGGGATCGAGCAGCATTTCCTCGCGGCGCGTGCCGCTGCGGCTGACGTCGATGGCCGGCCATATCCGCCGATCGACCAGTTTCCGATCCAAGTGGATCTCTTGATTGCCGGTGCCCTTGAATTCCTCAAAAATCACTTCGTCCATGCGGCTGCCGGTTTCGACCAGGGCCGTGCCGATGATCGTCAGCGATCCGCCCTCTTCCACCTTGCGCGCCGAGCCGAAGAACCGTTTGGGCCGTTGCAACGCATTGGCGTCGACGCCGCCGGAAAGAATCTTTCCCGAAGGCGGGCACTCCTGATTCCACGCTCGGGCCAGCCGCGTGATGGAGTCGAGAAAGATCAGCACATGATGGCCGTACTCGACCATCCGCTTGGCTTTCTCCAGAACCATCTCCGAAACCTGCACATGCCGCGCGGACGACTCGTCGAAGGTCGAACTGATGACTTCGCAATTGCGCGACTTGACCTGCCGCTCCATGTCCGTGACTTCTTCCGGCCGTTCGTCAATCAGCAGCATGAAGACATACAGGTCGGGATAGTTCTTCAGAGCCGCCTTGGCCATCTTCTGCAAGAGGATGGTTTTGCCGGCGCGCGGCGGACTGACGATCAGCCCGCGCTGCCCGAAGCCGATCGGCACCAAAAGATCGACGACGCGCATCTCGACTTCCTCGGCTGTCGTTTCCAGCCGGATGCGCTGATCGGGGTGAATCGGCGTCAGGTCGTCGAAAGGAATTCGGGTCGACGCCAGATTGGGATCTTGGTAATTGATCGCCTCGACTCGGAGCAGGGCGAAGTAACGCTCGTTCTCTTTGGGCGGGCGAATCTGGCCAGAGACGGTTGCGCCGGTTTTCAACCCGAATCTCCGGATTTGGCTGGGTGAAACATAGATGTCGTCGGGACACGAAAGATAGTGATACTCGGGGCTGCGGAGGAAGCCGAAGCCGTCGGGCAGCACCTCCAGTGTGCCTTCGCCGTACATCAGCCCGTTGAGCTTCACGCGCTCTTTGAGAATGCGGAAGATCAGATCCTGTCGATTGACGCCCGTGCAATCGTCGAGGTTCTCCTTTCGAGCCTCTTCGATCAGCTCGGCCATCGACATCCGTTGCAGTTCGGCGATATGGGTGTCGCCCAACTGCTTGAGCCTTTCGTAGCGGTCTTCCATCTCTTGCCGGACGGTCTTCCCGCTGGCTTCGACTTCGGCGGCGATCTCCTCGGCAAGGGAAAGCGGTTCGCTGTCGTCGTCTTTCGCCGGGCGCAGCGGCTGTCGGACGGCGCGGCGATCCGGCCCCCGATGAGCGCCATGCGCCCCCGCCGACGGCGGCGCGCCGGGCGCAGCGTCATCTGGCACGGCCGGGCTCGAGGCCTTGGCCTCGTCGGCTCGCGAAGGATTCTGGCGAGTCATGACTGGATACCTTGTGAAAAGACACAGCGGCGACTTGCGGACGGAAACGGCAAGTCAGGAGGGGTCAGACTCTTATTATTCACGAAAACCCGGTCGCTTGCCTAGCGAGATCGCGCAAAATTCTGTTCTTTTGGGCCCGCTGGCGCAACAATGGCAAGGTTTTGCGCAGAGTAACGCATGGCCGCACCTGCGGCGGTGGCCCGATCGGACGCCTCCCGAAAATAGCCCTCGGAAGCACGCCCGGCGTTCGCACAATTGCCTCCGGCGATCCACGAACGCCGGTCTTGGAACCCCAAGGAGATCAGCCTCTGTCGTTCAAAGGAACTTCGCGGGAGGGCTGCCGTTGGCAGAAGCCGCCCCCCTTGGGTTGGCCTTACCGCCTCTTGTTTCGAGCCTCATAAGCCCGCTCATCTTGGGCCCCGCACGCCCCAACGCTGCACCAGCGATTGCACCTGTTCGGCAGTTTGGGCAAAATCGCCCGAATTGTCGATCACACAGTCGGCCTGCCGCCGCTTTGCCTCGGGCGGCCACTGGGCAGCCTCTCGGGCGTGAAACTGCTCGGCCGACCATCCGCGGGCCGCGGCCCGCGCCAGCCTGGCCTCGGCGGGCGTATCGACGCAAACGACCCGCGAGCACTGCCGATTCCAGCCGGCCTCGAAGAGAAGGGCAGCGTCGATCACCACCCAAGGGCAGCCATCCGCCGCGGCTTGGGCGATTCGCCGCTCGAGCAAGGCAGCAATCTTCGGGTGGCTTATCGCTTCGAGAAGGGCTCGATTACGCGGCCCCTCCGGCGGCGGCGCGAAGACGATGGCTGCCAGCCGTTGCCGATCGACTCTCCCCTGGGGATCGAACGCGGCCGAACCCCACGCGGCGCGAATCGCCGCGATCGCCTCGGGATCGGTCAGAACCTCGTGGCCGAGCCGATCGGCGTCGATCCGCCGGGCGCCGGCTTGCTCGAACAGGGCCGCAACGCTGCTCTTGCCGCAAGCAACGCCGCCGGTAATGCCGATGATTTGCGTTTGCACGGCTTCTGATTCTCCGCAGCCTCGAATCGTGGTCCCCGCCAACCCAATCGCGCGGTTCGCGCTCTGAAAGAAATGCCGATCTGCCTCACTTCGACTTCCGACGGCCAATCGCAATCATGTCGGCCCAATTCGGACCGACCTTGACATCGACTTCCAGCGGCACGGAAAGCGCTGCCACGCCGGCCATCTCGTCAGCGACAATTTGTGCCAGCCGGTCGGCCTGATCGGCGGGGGTTTCGAACAACAGCTCGTCGTGAATTTGCAGAAGAAGTTGGGCTGCCAATTGTTCTTTCTGCAAACGGCGGCGCACCGCCAACATGGCCAGCTTGATAATGTCGGCCGCCGAGCCTTGGATCACGGTGTTCACCGCGGTTCGCTCGGCCAGATTGCGCTGTCGGCCTGCGCCGGGCCGAACTCCTTCGATCGGCCGGCGCCGTCCCAACAGCGTCCGGGCATATCCGGTCCGGCGGCACTGTTTCAACGTGTCTTCCAGGAATCTCTCAATGCCGGGATAGCCGGCGAAGTAGCTGTCGATGAACTCCGCGGCGGCGCGCCGGTCGATGCCGAGCGCCCGGGCGAGTCCGACCGGCCCCTGGCCGTAGATGACCCCGAAATTGACCGCTTTCGCCCGTCTCCGCATTTCCGCGTCCACCTGGTTGAGCCCGACGCCGAAAACTCTGGCAGCGACCTGCGAGTGAATGTCGTCGTCGCGCGCGAAGGCCTGACACAAGTTCGCATCTGCGGAAAAATGCGCCAACACGCGAAGCTCGATTTGCGAATAGTCGGCGGCCAGCAACAGCCAATCCGGTTTTCCGGCGGTGAAGGCGGCGCGAATTTCGCGGCCTGCCTCGCCGCGAACGGGAATGTTCTGAAGGTTCGGGTCGTTGGAACTCAATCGACCCGTGGCGGTTACCACCTGATTGAACGAGGTATGCACTCGGCCGGTTCTCGGATGGACCATCCGGGGCAAAGCATCGACATACGTCCCTTTGAGCTTCGCGTACTGCCGGTACTCGAGTATCTTTGCCGGCAGCGGGTGCAGCCGCGCCAGTTCCTCGAGCGTTTCCGCGTCGGTGCTGTTGCCGGTTTGTGTGCGGCGGCCGCGGGGCAATCCAAGCTCGTCGAAGAGCACTTGTTGCAGTTGTTTCGGCGAGTCGATATTCAGCGGATGGCCCGCCAATTCGACGATCTCTTGCTGAAGTTGGTCGAGCCGTTGCTGGTAGGCGTCGCTCAGCCGGGCAAGCAGCGCCAAGTCGATCGGCATGCCCAGATGTTCCATATCGACCAGAACGTCCATCAAGGGCATTTCCACCTGTTCGAAGAGCGTTCGCAAGCCTGCCTGCTCCAGCCGATCTTCCAGCAGGGGCGCGAGGCGCCACGGAAGGACGGCGTCATCGCCGGCGTAGTCGGCCACACTTCGGACGGACACTTCGTCCATCCTCTTCTGGCTCTTGCCGCTGCCGATCAGTTCGTTGATGCGGATCGTCGAATGATTCAGATAACGATGGGCCATCGCGTCGAGACTGTGGCTCCGACTGCCGCTATCGAGCAGGTAGTCGGCAAGCATGGTGTCGAAGCCGCAGCCGCGAAGTTCAACCCCAGCGCACCGCAGGACGATGCGATCGTACTTGAGATTCTGGCCGATCTTCACCACGTGTTCGTCTTCGAGAATGGGGCGAAGCTGATCGAGGACTTCGGCTTGATCGAGCCGCCGCTCGCCTTCCGGAGCGCGCAACGGCACGTACCAAGCGCTGCTGCCGTCCCAGGCGAACGAGATTCCCACAAGTTCGGCCCATCGCGGCCAAACATGGGTTGTCTCGGTATCGATCGAGAATCGCTTCTGCTGCCGCAACTGGCCGACGAATTCCCGCAAGGCCTCGGACGTGTCAACAATGGTTGTCGCGATTGCGCCCCGGCCGGCCCGGACGGGGGCGGACTGCGGCTCGCTCGCGTTTCCTGCGGCTGAACGCCCCTCGGCCTTCGCCGCTGGAACCGAGACTGTCTGCACGGCATCGGACCGGCGGCCGGTAGTGTCTTCAGTCTGTTCACCGGCGGCCTGCTTCTCGAAACGCTGTTGGGCGTATTCGCGTTCGGCGCCGGCGTCCGGGGCGTCGGTTCTTTGCGATTCGTCGTCGAGATCGGACGGAGCGGCGCAATCGCCGGTCGGTGTCTGTGGATCGGACGGCGCTTGACGACTGACTCCGGCTTTCCCTCCGGCAGCTCGCTCGCCCGCTGCAAAGAGCTGGCGAATTCGGCCGGCCACGCTGCGAAAGCCCAGTTCGTCGCACAGCGCCATCGCCGCAGTCGGGTTGGCGAGGCCGAGTCGAGCAGTGTTCCAATCAATCGCAACGGGCACATCATCTTCCAAGCGAACCAACTGCCGACTCATCAATGCTTGCTGCCGCGAGGCAATCAGGTTTTCTCTTCTCTTAGCGCCCGAAACCTGGTGCGCGTGGTCGAGCACGTTTTCGAGCGACCCGTATTGCTCGAGCAACTGGCGCGCGATTTTCGGGCCGATCAGCGGCACGCCCGGAATTTGATCGACCGGATCGCCGACCAACGCCTGGAAGTCCACAACCTGGTCGGGACGGATGCCCCATTCTTCGTGAAGCGACTCGCGGTCGAAATATTCGCCCTTGCGGATGTTGTAAAGCTTGCAGTGGTCGGAGATGAGCTGGCGGCAGTCTTTGTCGTTCGTCACCAAGACGCATCGTGCGCCCAAGTCGGTGGCGCGGCGAGCCACTGTGGCCAAGATGTCGTCGGCCTCGTAGCCCGGGCACTCGACTTGGGCGATGCCCAAAGCGGAGAGCATCTGGCGGATGACGGGTATTTGGGGCTGCAAGTCCTCGTGCATCGCCGGGCGGTCGGCTTTGTATTCGGGATAGATTTGGTGGCGAAACGTCTTGCCGGGCAGGTCGAATGCGCAGAGCAGGAAGTCGGGCTTCAGGTCGATCAGGCTCAACAGATCCCGGGTGAACCCGAATATTGCCCCGACCGGCTGCCCGCGCGGCCCAGTCATTTCGGGCATTGCATGAAACACCTGATGGATGAGCGAGTGGGCGTCGACGGCCCAAACCGTCTGCCCTTTCAGGCTGGCCGGTGGTTGCGGCGCAGGGACGGCAGAGGTCTGTTCGGCGGCATGTTCTCGGGCCGAATCGCGGATCTCCTCGGCCGAGGGGCCGAAACCCGGCAATCCGAGTTGGCGGAATGGCTCCGACATCTTCGACCGCTCCTCTCTTTCCGCTGGTTTGGAATCGCCACCGGATCGTCACCGGGGAAGAAAACAAGAATGAGAAACACCGGCTGCCGCTTCGCGGAATCCTCAGACAGGGAATGCGGATAGACCGTCCCTTCATGCGCCGCCGCTTCAGCAGTTTCCGCGGCCCCTCCACCGTGCGACGGCGCAGTGTTTATCATCGCAGAACTGTTGGTTTGGGGGAACCCGGCGGCACCGCCGCGACCAAGGCTGTCATTGCCTCTGGGTGCGATGGCCCAGGAGTGGCGGGAGCGTGTCCGAGGGAGTCGCTTGGGCGTTCCTTGAAATCGTGCAACGCAGACCGCCGGGCAGGTCCAGGGCCCCATTGTTCGGCAAGCGGTAACGAGGGGGCATTGACAGCCGGGGAAAGCGACAAGAGAATCGTAGGTTACCCTGCCCGATCCATGCGCTCAACGCACGACAGGGCGTCTCGCTGTTACGTTTGTGGGGGCGGCGTGCCCTGCGGGCGAAGCGACCTGCCGGAAACCGAAGGGTCATCCCGGGCCGCTCAGCGTCCGTTCAGAACGAAGGCCGTGGCAGGGAACAAGGCTGCAAGGGCGTCTGCGGCGTTTTGAAGCGTTGTGCCGGACCTGTCGGGTCAGCGGAGATACCGACAGATTTCGGCGAGCGCCCGATTCTTTGTTCAGTGGTGGTTCTTAGCGGGGTAAGTTGCGCGCGCTGGCCTTCCTCAATGGTCTTTGGGAGCAATAGAAGCCGTGAATCCTCAACATGCCGAGTTGCAGCAGTGGGTCGAGCAAATGGCGGCCATGTGCCAGCCGGATCAGATCGTGTGGATCGACGGCTCCGAAGAAGAGAAAAACTGCCTTCTGCAAGGGGCGATCGCTTCCGGCGAAGTCTCGTTGTTGGATCAGCAGAAATACCCAGGGTGCATCTACCACCGAACCGCAATCAACGATGTTGCCCGGACCGAAGACCTCACCTACATTTGCACCCGTTTGCGCGAAGACGCCGGGCCGACGAACAATTGGATGTCGCCCGAGGAGGGCTATCGCCGCGCCCGAGAGATTTTCAGCGGCTCGATGCGCGGGCGGACGATGTACGTGATTCCGTTTTCGATGGGGCCGGTCGGCTCGCCGTTCAGTAAGATCGGCGTCGAATTGACCGACAGCATCTATGTGGTGCTGAACATGCGGATCATGACGAAGGTGGGCGCCCCGGTACTCAAACAGTTGGGCACGGCCGGCGAGTTCACCAAATGCCTGCACAGCAAGGCCGACCTGGACATAAAGCGGCGGTTGATCCTGCATTTTCCCGAGGACAATGCGATTTGGTCGGTCGGCTCGGGTTATGGCGGCAACGTGTTGCTGGGCAAGAAGTGCTTGGCTCTGCGCTTGGCAAGCTATTTGGGACGCCGCGAAGGCTGGCTGGCCGAGCACATGTTGATCATGGGCGTGGAAAACCCCAAAGGGCGGATCGAGTATATCGCCGCGGCTTTTCCCAGCGCATGCGGCAAGACGAATCTGGCGATGCTGATTCCTCCGGAAGGCTTGCGGATCAAGGGCTATCGCATTTGGACCGTGGGCGACGACATAGCCTGGATGCGCATCGATACCGACGGTCGCCTTTGGGCGATCAATCCTGAAACAGGGTTCTTCGGCGTTGCTCCCGGCACGAATAGCAAGAGCAACCCGAACATGCTCAAGACGATCAGTCGCAACACGATCTTCACCAACGTCGTGTTGGGCAAAGACGGCACGGTTTGGTGGGAAGGGGCCGATTGGGATCCGCCGGCCGAGGCGCTCGATTGGCAGGGCCGTCCGTGGACGCCCGACACCAAGGACAGCAACGGAAAACCGGTGGTTGGCGCCCATCCGAACAGCCGATTTACGGCGCCGTTGTCGCAGTGCCCGTCAGCTTCGTTCCGCATCGAGCACCACCACGGCGTGCCGATTTCGGCGATTATTTTCGGCGGTCGGCGGGCGCGGCTTGCCCCGCTGGTGTACGAAGCCTTCGACTGGGAACACGGGGTGTTTCTCGGGGCGACCATGGCTTCCGAGCGCACGGCGGCCCAATTCGGCAAAATCGGGGAAGTGCGCCGCGATCCGATGGCGATGCTCCCGTTCTGCGGCTACCACATGGGCGATTACTTCGAGCATTGGCTGAACATCGGCCGCCGGATGTCTCAGCCGCCGCGGGTGTTTCATGTCAATTGGTTCCGGCAAGACGAGAACGGCGAATACCTTTGGCCGGGCTTTGGCGAGAACCTGCGCGTGATTGAATGGATTCTCGACCGTTGCCGCGGCGAAGCGGATGCGGTGAAAACGCCGATCGGCTTCGTGCCCACGCCCGAAAGCCTCGATCTGACCGGCTTGGATTTGCCGCGGGCGAACTTGGAGAAACTTCTGAGCGTTGACCGCGACGACTGGTATCGCGAAAGCGAGAGCATTGTGGGTTTCTTCCAGATGTTCGGCGATCGCTTCCCGAAGGCCCTTTGGGATCAGCTCGAGGGATTGCGATTGCGCCTGCGGTCGCCCATTTCGTTGGTGCAACCGGGAAGCGACGTGCGCCCCTTGGCGGCGGAACTGAACGACACGATTGCCCGCGAGAACCCGCACGTTTACGCCATGCTTTCGGAGTTCGGCAAGCGGCTGTTCTTTCCCAAGGGCATTTTGGCGCAAAGCGCCGAGGCGAAAGACAAGGCCAAGAAGTTCGACGCCACGATCGGCATCGCCAGCGAACAGGGCAAGCCGATGTATCTGCCGGCCGTGATGAAATACTTCAACAACTTGTCGCCGGCCGAGGCGTTGACCTATGCGCCGGCGACGGGTCGGCCCGACTTGCGGAAGCGATGGCGCGATGACTTGCTGGTGAAGAATCCCTCGCTGCAAGGCAAAGCGATTTCGATTCCGATCGTTACCTCGGGCGTCACCCACGCTCTGAGCCTGGTGGGCGACCTGTTCATCGACAAGGGCGACATGGTCTTGCTGCCCGATAAGTTTTGGGAGAACTACGAGCTGCTGTTCGGCGTCCGTTATCAGGCGCAGATCGGGCTCTTTCCGTTCTTCAGCGCGTCGGGCGGCTTCAATGTCGATGCGCTGCGACAGGCCTTGGCCACCCGGGCGGGCAGTTGGAAGACCATTTTGGTGCTCAATTTCCCCAACAATCCGACCGGATACTCGATTACCGCCAACGAGGCGCGCGAGCTGGTATCGGTGCTCATCGAGTTCGCCAACGAGGGGCGGAACTTGATCGTTGTGTGCGACGACGCCTATTTCGGGCTCTTTTACGACGAAGCGGTGTTGGGCGAATCGCTCTTCGCCAAGCTGGCCGGTTGCCACGAGCGGATTGTCGCCATCAAAGTGGACGGCCCGACCAAAGAGCAGTTCGTTTGGGGATTCCGAACGGGAATGTTGACCTTCGGAGTGAAGGCGGGCTTCAGCGCCGACACCCTTTACAGCGCTTTGGAGAAGAAGTGTGCCGGCGCCATTCGCAGCGCCATTTCCAATTGCTCGCAGGTGGCCCAGTCGGTGCTGGCCAAGGCGATGGCCGAAGAGGAGTGCGCCGCGCAACGTCGGCAGAAGAAGGAGATTCTCGAGGCCCGCGCGCACAAGGTGCGCGAAGTGCTGAACAATCCCGAGTACGCGAAGTTCTGGGAACCTTACCCGTTCAATGCCGGGTATTTCATGTGCTTGCGGCTCAAAGGGATTGGCGCCGAGCAGTTCCGCAAACACTTGCTCAATAAGTACGGCGTTGGTGTGATTGCCGACGGCGCGCACGACATTCGGGTTGCGTTCTCGGCGGTCGAAATCGATCAGTTGCCCGAGCTCTATCAATTGCTGGCCGCTGCGGCACGCGACATCGTCGAAGGCGAATCCGTGGCCGGCTAGCGAGCTGTCGAAACACGCCTACCGCGGCGGTTTCACCGGCGTCTTGATTGGTCGGCTTCCGGTTGATCGAGACGCTTTGCGTTGTCGATGTCGACCTGAGAAGGCTCTGGGAAGGCGATGCCGACTACGCGGGCGGCCCGCGGCGATGCACCTCTTGAGCCAGAGCTTCGTAATCGTCGGCTCCGTTTGAACCGGGGGCGTATTGAAAGATCGTCTGGCCATGGCTGGGGGCCTCGGCCAAGCGGATATTGCGGCGAATCCGTGTTTCAAACACCGTGGCGCCCGACCAGCAGGTTGGGCGATCGCCTTGCGCCCGAAAATAGCTTTCCACGTCGGCCCCGACTTCGGCGGCCAGCCGGGTCGTTTGATCGTACATGCAAAGGACGACGCCGGTCAGACGCAAGCGGTCGTTCAGACGCTCAGCCACCAGTTCGATCGTCTCGAGCAACTTGCTCAGCCCGTGCAACGCCAAGAAATGCGGTTGCAAGGGAATGATGACCTCCTCGACGGCCGCCAGCGCGTTGATTGTCAACAAGCCCAGCGAGGGCGGGCAGTCGATCAGGGTGTAGTCGAACAGTGGTTCGTCCTCGCGCAGCCGCTGGCGCAGGATCATCTCGCGGCCCGGTTGGCCGGCCAATTCGAGCTCGGCAGCGGCCAGATCCAAACTCGACGTGACGACCGAGAAGTTCTCGGTCGCGGCAACTGCTTGTCGCACGTCGGCCAGCTTGCGCTTGTGGCAAAGCACGTCGTAAACGGAAGGCAGATTCGGAAGCGGATCGCAGCCGACATGCAACGTGGCGTGCGCTTGAGGGTCGAGATCAATCAGGCATGCTTTCAATCCGTTGCGCGCGAGGGCGGCCGCCAAATTGACCGCCGTGGTGGTCTTTCCCACGCCGCCCTTCTGGTTCATCACTGCAATGGTGCGCATCGTTCTTCTCTTCTTCCGAAGCGGGGAATCATCGAATTCGGGGGAAGCTCGCCGGCCGATTCAGCGGCCTGCGCCCGCACGGCGCCGACCGCGTTGCTGCTGTGGGCCGAGGCGCGGCTTCAGCCGTAACCTCCCATGCCGAAAAACAACTGACGTTTGAGAAAACGGTAGATTCGGCTCTCTTCCGGAATCGCCTGTTCGCCAAGATCATGACTTGGTCGGGGCTCCGAGGCGGAAAGCTCGGCAATCACGTCGCGGCCGCTGAAGTCGCCGGCGCGATGCCGAGCGAAAAACTCAGCCAGCCGGCGCGGTTGCTCCAGGATGACGCAGCCGCGCGTGTGCGATCGACAAAACTCTTGAAAGTCGCGGAGCATCGCGCTTTGGTTGATCGCCGCGAATAGGTCTCCTTGCGAGTCTCGCACCGTTTCGCAGGCCAGCGAAAGCGGTGGGCAAGGCTCGATGCTGCCTTGCGGGCCGATGTGAAACCCCAGGCCGGCGGCCGCGGGGCAAACCGCTTTGCCCTCGGCATCCCAGTAAGTGTCGATCAGGATAATCGGGCTTCGTTTTCGCAACGCGATGAGTCGGCGGCGGAACTCCCGCATTCCTTGGGCGTCGAGGGCCAGGTGCGGCGCGGGTTCGGCGCCCACGGGCCGGTAACCGTAATACCACAGGTAAGCAGCTCCCTGATCGACGAAGAAATCGACATAACGTGCGTCGAGCACTTCGTCGATGTTGCGCGAAGTGACCGTTGTCGCTGCTCCAAAGAGGAGCCGTCCGCGTTTCAGCTCTTTCAAACCGGCGACGGCCCGGTCGAACACGCCTTCGCCCCGCCGTTGGTCGTTGGCGTCGCGCCAGCCGTCGATGCTCACCAACGGACTGACGTTGCCGGCCCGCCGCAATCGGCCGACGACCTCCGGCGTGAAGAACAACCCGTTGGTGATGATCTGAAAGTAGCAGTCGGGATATCCTTCGATCAAACGCCACAGGTTGGGATACAAGAACGGCTCGCCGCCGAGCAACGCGAAGAAGTTGACGGAGTGCTTTCTGCCCGACTCGATCACAGTTTGGATTTCTTCCCAACTCAACTGGTTCGGCCGGCCGTGACTCTCGATCCAACAACCGCGGCAGCGCAGGTTGCAGGCGTCCGTCAAAGCGAGGAACAAAAAGGGGGGAAAGAGTTCGTTGCGGGCCAACCGTTGGCGATACGCTCGCATCGCGCGCAGTCCGCCGCCCACCCACAACCGAGCCGCTTTGTAGAGCAGCCTGGGCGACACGTGCGTGATCATCCTTGCGATATATCGCAGAAGCATGGGGGAGCATTATAGCAGCATCGCCGCAAATCTGTTAAGCTATGCGGCTTACATCTTGGGCCGATCGTCTTCGCCGGTCAGACCCGGCCGGGCGGTGCGCGGACTCAACCTGCACGGGAAACGCGGTTCGGAGGAACGAATCCGTCCGCCGACCTAATGGCTGCCGCTGTTGGCGATCGTTTGCTCGGCATCTCCAATGGCCGAAACCGCGATGCAGAGGGAACATTCGGCAGATCATGGAAATGATCGACTCACAGACACTTCTTCAGTCGCATCAGACGGTTCGCCGCGAGCTGCTGGCGATGCGCGACGCGCACGGCGTGTGGCGCGGTTGGCTTTCCAGCTCGCCGTTGGCGACCGCCACATCGGTCAGCGCTCTATCGCTGTTTGCCGATCGGTCGCCCGACGACGCGCTTTCTAACGCTTGCCGGCAGCTTTCTCATCGCGGAGTCGATTGGCTCTTGGGGCGCCAAAACGCCGATGGAGGGTGGGGCGACACTGACCGGAGCCTGTCGAACATCTCGACGACGCTTTTGGCAATGGCCGCGCTGCGGCTTGCCGGAGCTAGCGCACGAGCGGGAGATGCCCTGGGACGTGCCGAACAGTATGTGCAGCGGCAGGGCGGAACGGATGCCGTTGTCCGGCGGTACGGCAACGACCGCACTTTCGCCGTGCCCATTCTGATGAATTGCGCTTTGGCGGGCATGGTCGATTGGTCGTCCGTGGGCAGCCTGCCCTTCGAATGGGCTTGTCTTCCGCACCGCTTTTGGCGGTCGATTCGGCTGCCGGTAGTCAGCTATGCGCTGCCCGCGTTGGTAGCTGTCGGGCAAGCGTGCTACCATCACCGAAAACCGTGGAATCCGATCACCCGTTTGTTGCGTGGATTGTGCCGTCAAGCCAGTCTGTCGGTCATCGAGCCGATGCAACCGGCCGACGGCGGCTTTTTGGAAGCGATTCCGTTGACGGCCTTTGTGGCGATGGCGCTGAGCTCGATCGGGCTGGCGGAACATCCCATCGCGCGGCGCGGCGTGAAGTTCTTGCTCAACGCCTTCCGCGACGACGGCGGGTGCCCGATCGACATTGATTTGGCCGTTTGGAACACAACGCTGGCGGTGGGATCGCTGGCGAAAGCGGCCGGCGATGTCGGCGCGCTGGGGTGTCTTGATTGGTTGCTCGGTTGCCAGCACACTCGCGAGCATCCGTTCACCCACGCGCCGCCGGGCGGGTGGGCCTGGACCGATCTTTCGGGCGGAGTGCCCGACGCGGACGACACCTCGGGCGCGCTGCTGGCGCTTCGTTCGTTGAGAGGGTCGGCGGCGCCGTCGCAACACCACCGCATCGATTCGGCGGCGGCGGCGGGGATTCGGTGGCTTCTGGATTTGCAGAACCAAGACGGCGGTTGGCCCACGTTTTGCCGGGGATGGGGCAAGCTCCCCTTCGACCGTAGTTCGCCGGATCTAACGGCACACGCTATTCGAGCCCTTTGGGCTTGGGCTCCTAATGCCAGCGCTGCGGCAAGCGGTCACGATCAACCGCCGTCGTCCGAAGTGCCGCGCAGCGCGCCAACGGGCGGAAGCAGGCAGGGCTTCCCCGTGGCCGAGATCAGCGCAGCCGTGAGTCGCGGATTCGAATACTTGTCGCGGATGCAGCAGCCCGACGGAAGCTGGACTCCGTTGTGGTTCGGCAACCAGTTCGAGCCGAATGAGGAGAACCGGGTTTACGGAACGTCTCGCGTGCTCTTGGCGTTTGCGGCAGCAGGGCGAACCGCCCGGCCTGAAGCGGTTCGTGGTGTTGATTGGTTGATGTCGCGGCAAAGCGCTGACGGCGGTTGGGGGGGCGACCGCGAGGCAGCGCCGCGGCCGTCGAGCGTGGAAGAGACGGCCGTAGCCCTCGAATCGCTGCTGGCGACTTGCGCCGACCGAAAGCACCCGCTTCCCATTCAAGCGGCCTTGCAATGGCTGATCGGCGCTGTTGAGTCGGGCCAGTACCGCGAGGCTTCGCCGATCGGCTTGTATTTCGCCAAACTCTGGTACTACGAAAAAACCTATCCCGTTGTCTTCACTTTGGCGGCCCTGGGCGAGGCCATACGGCGCTGGCTGCCGGCGAACGGGCACTCGGAACACCATCAGTGAGACGGACCGCGCCGTTCGATTCCGACGCACGATCTGTTTGCACGGTGGCACGAAGCGATGCGGGTCGGCGCGGCAGCAGACGGAACGCGATCCCGGCCCTGCCGGCCCGGCCAAAAGCGCACATCGTTCGCTCGAGCCTTGCTCGATTCGCCAGGAGCTCGTGCCGCTTGGGAAAAGGCGTTTTGTGAAACGCCACTTCACTGAGCAATAGAAGGAACGGAACTCGGCAAGCGGCACGTTCGCCTTGGGTTCCCATCCCATTGAAACGGTGCTGCTGCGGTTGAACTCGTTACGGGACCATGCCAGTTGATTCGGAGGGCGACTGGCCCGTCGGCAGTGTTCGACATCGGCCCGGGGGCAATCGCCATCCGCCCGGTGTAAACGCCGGTGGCCCGCAGCAAACCCATGGAAAATGGCATGTTGCAGGCCGATCGCGGCATGGGGCGCCCCGGCACTCGCACACAGCGTTGTTGGTTGTGTATGATAATGCTTCGATCGCGTTCGAGGACGCAAGCGTCCAGAACGGCGTCGGCCGCGGGGGGCGCTCAGCTCGGAGGTCGCTTTTTTGGCGGGCAAGTCGCTTGTTTTTCTCCTGATTCCGTGATGGGCCCCTTGTCGCTCTGCCTGTGAGTATTGCCGGTGGCTGCCAGTTCGTTTCAACTCCGTTCCGATGCAACGGCAGATGCCGGACTGCTGCCCGTCTTGGGTAATCGGGGCAAGGGCAATGCCCTTACGCGGGTTCCAGAAACCCGCGACTTGCGCGACCGCATTCGAACGGCGGTGGACGAGTGGATTGCTCGCATTGACCGGGCCCGTCCGCTAAGCCGATACGAACTGGAGACCGCCGCACGCTCGTTGTTGACGAAGATGGGATTGCCCGGTGAGTTTGCCGGTTGGACGATGGTGGCGATCGCGTCGCGCTTCTGGGCGGAACAGGTCGAATCGGTGCCTTTCAGCCGGCGTCTGCTCTTGCTGCCGCACTGTTTGCGCAAAGCCGAGACATGCCCGGCCGCTTTCGATCACCTGGGCCTGGTGTGCCGGCATTGCGGCGCTTGCGATTTGCACCAGCTTGCCCGGCATGCCGAATCGCTCGGCTACAAGGTGATGATTGCCGAAGGGTCGCCGGTAGTGCTCAAGACGATCTTGAGCGGGCACGTCGATGCTGTGTTGGGGGTTGCCTGCTTGGAGACCCTCGAGCGCACGTTCGACAAAATTCTCCTTGCCGGCATTCCTTGCATGGCGGTTCCCTTGGTTGAGGCGGGCTGCCGCAACACTTCGGCCGATGCCGATCAGATCACCGAAATGATCGATCGACCCTACCGCCCGCAAGTGCAAACCACACGCACGTACTTGCACCTGATGCGCCTTGCGGCGCGGATGTTCGATTGGGAGCAATTACGCAAGCTTGCCTCGTCGCAGGTCGAGCCGCTGGGAATGCGAGGCATCGGGCCGGAACCGTCAGCGAGCGATGCGAACGGCGGTTCGTCGCCGTCCATCGCCGGAGGCGAGTTGCTTGGAGGCGAGATCGACGGCACACCGATCGCCCGTCTGCTCGATGGCACGGAGTCGCTGGCTCTCGACTTCCTTCGCGCCGGCGGAAAGCATTCGCGCCCCTTCATCACGCTGGCCGTTTACGACGCTATGCTTGGCGGGAGGGCGACTGGGCCCGAGGGTGCAGCGGCGGCCGCGGCCATGCCCGACCATGTGCGGCGTATTGCGCTGGCAATCGAGGTGTTTCACAAGGCGTCGCTTGTTCATGACGATGTGGAAGACGACGATCGTGTGCGCTACGGGCAACCGACGATCCATCACCGCTTCGGGCCGGCGGTGGCGATTAATGTGGGCGATTTTCTGATTGGTTTGGGCTATCGGCTCATCGGACAACCCAGCGACCATGTGCCCGCCGATTCGGCGGCCGATTTGCTTCGTTTGTTCGCGTCGGCGCACATGCGGTTGGCGCAAGGGCAGGGGGCGGAGCTGATTTGGCGCGACGGGGGCAATAAGCATCTGGAGCCGCTCGACGCTCTGCGAATCTACGCCCTGAAGACAGCGCCGGCGTTTGAAGCGGCCATCTTGGCCGGAGCGCGTTTGGCCGGTCCGATCAACGCGGGCCTGAAAGAAGCGGTCGAACGCTACTCGCGGCATCTTGGGGTCGCCTTTCAGATACTCAATGATTTGGACGACTGGTCGGAAGATGCAATCCGACAAGCGGGTTCGCTCAAAGAAGCGGATTCCGCGACGCCCGCGGGCGGCGGGCCGATCGTTCGAGCAGGTGCGCCCCGATCGAAGCAGGGGTCAGACGTGCTGGCCGGTCGGCCGACAATCCTTTGGGCCTTGGCATGGCAGCGGCTTTCTCCGGCAGAGCGCCGATGGTTGATCGACCTGCCCACGGCCGGTTGCGCCGGCGAGCGGCTTAGCCAAGCGGCCGAGTGCTTTTCGCGCACAGGAGCTTTTCAACGGGCGGCCTCATTGGTGGTCAAGCATCATCGACGCGCGATCGAAGCGGCCGACGGGATGGAACCGGAGCCGCTGCGTTTCTTCTTGCGGTTTCTGGCCGATGCCATTCTGGATCGGCGCCCTCTCTCGATCAACGACCATGGATGATCGCCCTTGCCGTCGCCTTATCGCGCTTCCATCGCCCCGGCTTGCGATTTCGGCTGCTCGATGGACTGTTGGGCAATTTCAAAGCGAACTTGGGCATCTTGATCGTCGCGATAAGATTGCAGCGGTGGTTTCGTTTTGTTCTCGACCAAGCGGCCTGAAGAAGAATCCGACCGGGGAAACGGAAAGGCGGAATTGAGCAACGGAGCGGCAATGACGGCGGCGATCGAGATCAAAGGACTGACCAAATCCTTCCGGGTCTATCAGAAACCGGAGGGATTGCTTGCCTCGGTCGCGGGCTTGTTCCGCCGCCGATATCGCCACGTCGAAGCCGTGCGCGGCATCAATCTCACCGTGACGCCCGGAGAATTTGTCGCCTTTTTGGGGCCCAACGGCGCCGGCAAGACGACAACGCTGAAGCTGCTCTCGGGCGTGCTGACGCCGACGTCGGGCGAGGCTCGAGTGCTGGGCCACGTTCCCTGGCGCCGCGAGAATCGCTATCGGAGGCGGTTTGCCCTAGTCATGGGGCAGAAGAACCAGCTTTGGTGGGACCTGCCGGCTGCCGAGTCGTTCCGGCTGCATCAACATATCTACTCGTTGCCGCGGACCGAATTCGAACGGACCCGAGACGATCTGGCCGAGATGCTTTCTGTGACGCATCTGCTCCAGCAGCCGGTGCGCGAGCTGTCGTTGGGCGAGCGAATGAAGATGGAGCTGATCGCCGCGCTGCTCCACTCGCCTGAGGTGCTGTTTCTCGATGAGCCGACGATCGGCCTCGACGTGGTCGCCCAGCACAACATTCGCGCGTTTCTGCGCGACTATCAACAACGCCGCGGGGTGACGATCGTGCTGACGAGCCACTATATGATCGACGTGGCGGCTCTCTGTCACCGTGTGGTGATGATGGGGCGGGGCCGCATCGTTTACGACGGAAGCCTCGATGGGATTGTCGAGCGTTTCGGAGGGCACAAGGTCATTTCGCTGCATGTCAACGGGGCGTGGTCGCCCGAACTGTTGAGCGGTTTGGGAGAGTTGCTCTCGTTCGAGCCGCCGCGCGCCCGCCTTCGCGTCGCCCGTGGCGACGTGCCTGCCGTTTTGCAGCGGATTTTGGCCGCCGGCCAAGTGCTGGATTTGAGCGTGGAGGATCCGCCGCTCGAAGAGATTGTGGCCGCTTGGTTCGCGGCCGAGCGTTCGGATGACGGCCCTTCGCGGCGGGGCGAAGAGGTGTAGAAATGTCGCCGGCGGCAGCGTGGACGATCATCCGCATCAGCATCGCCGAGCGATTGATCTATCGCGGCGATTTCGCCCTGGGCACGTTGATGCGCTTCTTGCCCATCGTCACGCAGGTGTTCTTGTGGGCAGCCGTCTTTTCGGCCCTCGACGCCGCCGGCCGACCCGCCGAGGTGGCGGGCTTTTCCTATCGCGAGATGATCGCCTACTACCTTCTGACGATGGTGGCCCGAGCATTCTCCAGCATGCCGGGATTAGCCTCGGGCATTGCGCGCGACATCCGCAGCGGCGCTGTCAACAAGTACTTGATTCAGCCGGTGGACATGCTCCACTACCTGCTGCTGCACCGTATTGCGCACAAGTTGGTGTACTACTCGGTGGCCTTGGGGCCGTTCGCACTGGTGTTTCTGCTGTGCCGCGGTTTTTTCCCCGGTTGGCCCGACCCTGAAACGCTTTGCGTTTTCGCAGCATCGCTGGTGATGGCGTTTCTGCTGGGGTTTTTCTTGGAGAGCGCGCTGGGAATGATCGGGTTTTGGTTCCTTGAGGTGAGTTCGCTCTTGTTCGTTTACATGTTGTTCGCGTTTTTCTTTTCCGGGCACATGTTTCCGATCGACATGTTGCCCGCAGGAGTTGCGACCGTTGTTCGACTGCTGCCGTTGCAGTATTTGGCCTATTTCCCCGCGGCGGTGTTCTTGGGCAAGGTGAGCGGTCCGGAGCTTTGGCAATCGCTGGCCGTCGAGGCCGCGTGGATTGTCTTTTTCGCCTTTGCCGGACGGATTGCCTTCAGGCGGGGAGTGCGACGCTACGGCGGCTACGGCGGTTGAGAGGGCGCGCAAACGGCGATGAGAACGATGGATTCGAGACAATCCGCGAATCCCGCGCTTGGGGCGGCCGACGGTGGGCCGATCGGTCCGAGCGGCCCGCTTCGTTACGTGCGCGTGATGGCCGTTTTCGCGCGGAACAGCCTGGTCCGGGACATGACGTTCCGTGTGAACTTTTTGATCAATGTTGCGTCGTCGATCTCTTGGGTGTTGATGAACTTGGGCTTCTACCTGTTGATCTTTCGTTTTGCGCCGTCGATCGGCGCGAGCACCGGCTGGGAACAATGGCCGTTTTTCGCGTTCTTGGCGACCGGTTTGTTGATCAATAGCACCGTGCATGCGTTGTTCATGGTCAATGCGGACGAGTTGAGCGAGCTCATTCGCACAGGCAATCTCGATTTCGTGCTGCTTCGCCCGATTGATACTCAGTTCATGGTTTCGCTGAGTCGGATTGATTGGTCGGCATTGGGCAATTTTTGCGTGGGTCTGATTCTGCTTGCCACCGCGCTTGTTCGGATGAATTATCTGCCGAGTTTTCTCGAATGCGCCCTGTACGTGTTCTTCCTGGTCTGCGGAGTGGCGATTTACTATAGCTTGATGATCGCGCTGGCGGCTTCGAGCGTTTGGCTGGGCCGCAATCTTTCGCTGCTGGATTTCTGGTTCTACATCACGACATTCGCCCGTTATCCGATGGAGATTTACCAAGGGCGATTCGGCGCGCCGCTCCGGGCGGCGTTCACTTGGGTGATTCCCGTGCTCGTGGTGGTTAATGTGCCGGCGCGATTGCTCGTTCAATCGGTTCGGCCTTCGTCGGCGAGCGATTGGTTCTTGGCGGCCTTCGCCGTGGCGGCGGCGATCGCAAGCCTTGCCGCCTCGCGGATCATCTTTCAAATCGCGCTTCGGGCGTATCGCAGCTCCGGGAGTTAGCCTGAACTGCGGCGCTGCGGCCGAAGGCCGGGCGCGGCCTTGCGTCGCATTCATGCTTGTCGATAATGTGTCTGCGAAGCAATGCGTTGGGGGGCGGCCGAGGCGGGCCGACTTGGGTTGGCAAAACCGCGAGCTGTACGAAACACCTCGTGGTTGCGGATCAATAATGCTTTGATTTAGTCGGCGCCGAGGCGCCATGAGGGACCGTCGCTCCGCTTAGGCCGTTTGGCCGCACGCGGTTCGTCGGGCCGAGGCTGCTTTCGCGCAGGTTCGATGGTCGTACCGATTGTGCGCGTTTTGGGAAAAGGCGGTTGATTGATGCGATTGGCATACAGCTCCAATGCCTATATGCGTTACTCCATCGAGGAGACGATCGAACGCATTGCGCGGTTGGGATACCAGGGATTGGAACTGCTGGCCGACGTGCCTCATGCCTGGCCGGTCGGCTTGCTGGCCGAGCGGAAGGACTCAATCCGCCGCAGCCTGCAAGAGCAAGGGCTCAGCGTGGCCAATGTGAACGGCTTTATGATGAATGCAGTGGCCGATGTGCGCCAGCCCTACTGGCACCCGTCGTGGATCGAGCCCGACGCCCATTATCGCGCATTGCGCCGCGAGCACACGAAACGAGCGCTTCGGTTGGCCGCCGAACTGGGGGCGCCATCGGTGCAGACCGAGCCGGGCGGGCCGCTCGAATCGGGGCAGTCGTGGAAACGCGCGGCCGATCTGTTCTACCGGGAACTCATGCCGTGTGTTGAGGTGGCTGAGGAGGTCGGTGTATCGCTGCTGATCGAACCCGAGCCCGGATTGATGATCGAAACCTTCGAGCAGTATTTGGAGTTTGCCGGCCGAATCGATTCGCCCAGCCTCGGGTTGAACTTCGACATCGGGCATGCGTTCTGCGTGGGGCAAGAGCCGGAACAATGGGTGCCGCGGATGGCCGCTCACACGCGGCACTACCATCTGGAAGACATCGCCGCGACCCGTCGGCACGAGCATTTGATTCCGGGCCGAGGCGCCATCGACCTTGCCGCCGTGTTGCGGGCGATTCGCGCAACCGACTACCAGGGGTGGATCACGGTGGAACTCTATCCGTACATCGCCGATCCCGATCAGGCGGGCCTTGAGGCGAAACAGCACGTCGAGCGAATCTGGCCCGACGCCGATGGGAACTGAGGCGTTTCGGTCCGTTTGTCTCATCCCGGTTTCGCAAAGAAAGAATCATCGGCTGCGCGCTGCTTCTGCATGTTTGCTCGCTGGCGCGTGCAATGATGGCGACGGGTTGGGAAATGGGCAATGTCCTCGTCGGCAATCGGAAAAGGGCCATCGCCGAAAATGCAAACCCCTGTTGAGTGCGGCGAAAGAACCGCGGCGTGCTTGCGATGGAAGCGGCTTGTGAGCCTGTTGCCGCTGCAATCGCCGCTCGGTTGTTGCAGCCGATAAAGATCGGGCGTCGCATCGCGTTCGAGTTGCCGTTGCGGGTGTTCGCTTTCGCTCAATCGGCGTTCGGGGTAGAATTCGTTGTGGTGGGCCTTCGACAACCGGAACAGGGCGAATTGTCTGCGGAAGCGATGGCCGACGACGTGAGCCGTTGACGCGGCGACGGGGCGATCGATCGTCGCTCCTGCAACCGCGCAATTCCTTTCCGTCCCAAACAGAACCGCGGAAAACAAATAGCAGTGTGGCGGCGCCGTGTCCGCCCTGCGAACGATTCGCTTTGCTCTCGGCCGCTTTTTTCGCGGACCCATTCAGTGTGATCCATGGTTCTTTTTCGCCGCGATCGACCCAACTGGCCAGCGCTGGCAGAGCTTGTTCGGGTTCCGAATTTGCCCACGGCCATGGCCGATTCGTTGATGGGGGCCCTGTTTGTTTCGGCCGATCGCTCGGCGGGTGGTTGGCCGGCGGTGGCTCTGGTCGCCGCGGCCTCGATGCTGATGTATGCCGGCGGCGTGGCCCTGGGAGATGTGTTCGACGTTGCCGACGATGCCCGTCGCCGACCGAGCCGCCCGATTCCCTCGCGTCGGGTTTCGCTGCCGATGGCGCGTTTGGTTGCCGCCGAACTGCTGCTGCTGGGATCGACCGCGGCATGGTTTGCCGCGTTCTTCGCCGGCACGCTTTGGCCCGGCATCACCGCGTTGGCCTTGATTGCGACCATTGTCGCCTACACCGCTTGGCTGAAACGCACCTTTCTGGGGCCGGCGGCCATGGGAATGTGCCGGGCGTTGAACGTGTTGCTCGGTGTCAGTGCTGCGCCGCAATTTGCGCCGACCGCCGTTTGGCTGGTTGCCGCGGCTGTAGGGACGTACACGGCAGGGATCACGCTTTTCGCGCGGACCGAAGAATCAATCAGCCGGCGGCGGACTCTCCTGCTGGCCACCGGGATTATGTTGGCCGGCCCCGGCCTGCTGGCATGCCTTCCGCTGACCGATGCGCCGTTGATTCCCACTCTGGTCGCCGAGCCGATGCGGTGGATCGTTCTGATGCTGATCTTGGCCTTGATGATTTCGTGGCGATGCGTTCGTGCGGTCGGCGACCCGCGGCCGATGCTTGTCCAGGTCACCGTGGCCTACGCGATCATGACATTGGTGGTGCTCGATGCCGCGGCGGCCTTCGCCGTGCGCGACGTCCAGGCGGCAGTGGTGATCTTGGCCTTGCTGATGCCGACGATTCTGCTTGCCCAGCGATTCAAGGCGACCTGAGCCGGACGCACTGCGCAAATCCCGCCGGAAATGCGACCTAATCGCCGCGAAGCAGCGAGCCGTGTTGAGGGCGGTTGCGCGTAGATACGGATCGGCGCGGCCGTTCAAACGGCGAGCGCGGCAACCGTCTGCGGCCAACCGATTACCGGACTGCCGGCATTCGGCCGCACGGAACCGCTCAACCGCCGGGATCGCCGCTCATCCGGCATGATCGCTGCGACGAAAACGGCCGGAAGGCGTCCGCGGCGCGGCGGTTTTCGGGCCATGTGGGCACGCTCGATCGCAAGCGATCATCGCACGACGTCGGCCGCGCCGAGCAGCCAAGCGAGTATCGCTTTCTGCACGTGCATGCGGTTGCCTGCTTGCCGGACGACAACGCTGTTCGGACCGTCAATGACCTCGTCGGTCACCTCCTCGCCGCGATGGGCCGGAAGACAATGCATGAACACGGCGTGGCGCGGCGCGGCGGCCATCAGTCGGCCGTTGACCTGGTACGGCGAGAATATCGCGATCCGCTCGTCTCGCTCTTTCTCCTGGCCCATGCTCACCCAAACGTCGGTATAAACGGCGTCGGCTTGCGCAACAGCCTCGAAGGGGTCGTCGACAAAGGCGATGTCCAACGTATCGGCGTGTCGGCGAATCCACACCAGTTCATCGTCCGAGAATCGGTATTGCGTCGGACAGGCGACGAGCATCTTCATGCCCGTCCGCCCGCAGCCGAGGGCCAGACTGCGGGCCACATTGTTGCAGTCGCCGATCCACGCCAGCGTCGATCCGGCCAGTTTGCCCCGCAATTCACGGAGGGTGAACAGATCGGCCATCGCCTGACAGGGGTGGCTGAAATCGCTCAGTCCGTTGATGACGGGGCACGAGGCGCAACGGGCCAACGTGGCGAGCGTGTCGTGGGCGTAGCAGCGGACGACGATCGCATCGACGTACTCGCTCAACACCCGGCCGAAGTCCTCGATCGACTCGCGTTTTCGAAATCCTGCGTCGGGGCCGAGGAACAGCGTGCTGCCGCCCAATTGCCCCATGCCGGCCTCGAAGCTGACACGCGTTCGCAGCGAAGGCTTTTCGAAAATCATCGCCATCACCCGGCCGGCCAGCAAGGGGCGGCGAACGCCTTCGGCCAGCTTCGATTTGAGATCGGCGGCGATGTCGAACAAGCGGTTCACTTCGTCCGCGTTGACGTCAGCCAATGAGAGCAAATGACGTGGCACGATAATAATCCTCCCAGGCGCGAACCTGTTTCGACGGGCGCGATTCCGCAGGCGTCAGGCGTTGGCCGCATAACGCCGCAGCACGTCGGCGATTATGTCGCAACCCTGATGGGCAAGTTCTTCGGTCAGTGTCAGAGCCGGCAGCAAACGCAGCACGTTGCCATGGGTGCAATTGATGAGCAGTTCGCGCTCAAGGCACGCCTTGACGATCGGCGCGCCTTCGAAGGCCAATTCCACGCCGACCATCACGCCCCGAACCCGAACATCTCGAATCGCTTCGCACTGCTGCTGCAATTCGACGAAGCGGGAGCGAAACAGTTCGCCCAATTGCTTGCCTCGCTCGAGCAGCGACTGCTGTTCGATCATCTCAACGGCCGCCAATCCGGCCCGTGCGGCAATCGGGTTGCCCCCGAAAGTGGCCGCATGCATGCCGGGCCGCAAACTCGGGGCGATTTCGCGCTTGACGAGCATGGCTGCTCCGGCAATGCCCCCGCACAGGGCCTTGGCCAAGGTCATGATATCGGGGACAACATGATCACCTTGGTAAGCGAACCATTCGCCCGTTCGGCCGAAGCCCGTCTGAACCTCGTCGAAAATCAGCAGCAACTCGCGTTCGTCGCACAAACGCCGCAGTCCGGCGAGGAATCCCTCCGGCGGTATCCGCACGCCGCCCTCGCCCTGGATCGGCTCGATCATGATGGCGGCCGTCTCGTTGTCGATAAGCCGTTCCACCGCGTCGAGATCGCCGAACGGGGCGTACACGAAGCCGGCCATCAGAGGCCCCAGCCCCTCGTGATATTTCGGCTGCGCCGTCGCCGAGGTCGAACCAAGGGTTCGGCCGTGAAAGCCGCCCTCAAACGTAATGATCTTGTATTTGTGCTTCGGCGTGTGCAGACGCGCCAATTTGATCGCGGCTTCGTTTGCCTCGGTCCCCGAGTTGCAGAAGAAGGCTTGGCCCCCGAAACTTCGCTCCGACAGGGCTTGAGCCCATCGGCCTTGCACTTCGGTGTACCAGGTGTTGGGCACATGAATCAGTTTGCCCACTTGATCGCGCACGGCGTCCACAACAGGCCCGGGGCAGTGCCCCAGCAAGTTGCATCCCCAGCCGGGAAAAAGATCCAAATAGCGGCGCCCTTCGCTATCCCAAACATACGAGTCTTCACCACGAACCAGGCTGACCGGGAATCGGGCATAATTGGGAACAACGTATTGCTGGAACAGCTTGATCGTTTCTTCGCTGGTCATAATCGCTGCATCTTTCTGGGCGTCGGGCCGTCATCGGGCGATGGCCCTGCGGTCCGACGCCGAACAATACTGCTCGCCCGTTCTTCGTTGGGGACGGCCTGCGCCAACCGGCTGCGGCATTGCGGGCAACCAAGTGAAACGACGCACAAAGGAAAGCGGCTCGGTGGTCGGTTGCACGTCCCTCCGCCGCTTCGCCGCGCTGGGCGACGCTATCACTATGGCGCGGCCTTGTTTCGAAGCGGACGATCACATTCTCGGCATTGCGCAGCTCACCGACGCCGTTGCGGGCATCTCGCTTGCGATCTGAACAACCGTGCCGCCGTCGCCCGGCTTCTCCCAAGCGGCCGCGGCTTGTCGAAAAGCCCCGCTTCAGCCTCCTTCAAACCCGCCCGCCGGCTTTCGAGCAACCGTTGTTGTCTTTGACGATCGCGGTGCCCACGCCCCGCGTGGTATACACTTCGAGCAAAAGCGAATGACGCAGTCGCCCGTCGATGATATGGACTTTGCGCACGCCGCGATCGAGCGTTTCCAAACAGGCTTGAACTTTGGGGATCATGCCGGTCTCAATGGTTCCGTCGGCGATGAGCGATCGGGCCTCGCTCTCGCTGAGGGTGGGGATGAGCGAATCGGGATCATCCTTGCGCCGCCGCACCCCGTTGACGTTGCTCAGGTAAACGAGCTTCTCCGCCTGCATCGCTTGGGCGACTGCGGTAGCCGCTGTGTCGGCATTGACGTTCAGCTTCTCTCCGTCGCGAGTGATCGCCATCGAAGGGATGACAGGCACGATGCCGCGCCGGCAATACGATTCGATCGTCGTGCGATCGACCCACGTGACTGTGCCCACATGGCCCAAGTCGAGCTCGTTGCCATCCGGGTCGCGGAGCTTCATCCGCTCGCCGTGCAGGACGTTGGTTGTCTTGAAGTTCAACGGTTGGGCGCGGCCGCCCAGTTGCTCGATGCGTTCGGCGATTTCTTCGTTGATCTGCTCCGCGAGAACCCTCTCGACGATTGCCAACGCCGCGTCGTCGGTGTAGCGACGGCCTTGCACGAAACGCGGGGTAAGGCCCGCCTCGCTCATCGCCTTGCTAATCGCTGCGCCGCCGCCATGCACGACAATGGGCTGCATGCCGACGGCTTCCATGAAGACCACATCGAGCAACAAGTGCGTAATCGCCTTGTCGTCCTCCATGACGCTGCCGCCCAATTTGATCACCGTCACTTTGTCGCGGAATTGACGGATCCACTGGAGGGCCTCGATCAACACGTCGGCCTTGAGAATCGCTTCTTCCAACGAAGTACCCCCAGGACTAAGTGACCATCACCCCCGGCTGTGGCGAACGGGATTAGCCCGCTCGAACAGCCGCTGAACGACTGCATGCACGCTGTGCGTTCGGCGGTCGCTTGCAACCCGCCGAACGTTGCCCAAACGACTTGGTTTGCCGCTTGGGAAACCCCATATTTTAGTCGCTTGCCACCGACTGTCAACGGCCTTTCTTGCCCATCTCAAAAGCAATCCGGCATCCGAAGGCCGGTTAGGGTTTTGTTGCCAACCGCGTCGGCGGCTTGCGGGCCGTTGTCCGCACGATGCCGCGTACAATGATCGAGATAGAAGTGCGGCACGAAAGTCAATTCTTTCTGCACAATTGGGCAATGGGCCGCCGGCGCGGCGGCCGGCGCAGATGATCCGGGCAAGTGCGAGTCGCTCGATCTTGCGGTCCGCTTTTCGTCTGCCGCCGTTTCTGTTTGGAGTGTGGGCTGCGAGTTCGGCCCATGTCCGCCCGGCTGAAGAAGGCGTTTGCAGCTTCGGCTGTCGCGCGGGTTGTGGCGGGCGTGCATCCCGCCGAGCCGTGTGGTAAACTCGAACCTCGAATTTGGGGCAGCCCGTGTTCTGTCAACGCCGGCGTCGTTGTTTTGCCGGCGCGCCGGCCGAATCTGCGGCCGCAGTAGCCATCCTTGAAGAAACGAAGAAATCCTGCCGTAAGAGGAGCGAGCAACATGCGTACTGCCTTGCACCGTCGAGTTGTGCGTTTTGTGACGACGAGTTGGATCTTGGGCGCGGCCATCGGTTGCGCGGTGGCGGTTTCCGCCGTGATTTGCGAGGCGGCCGATCAGCCGGCGAAAAAGATTCCGGTGATTCTCAGCACCGACATTGGCGACGACATCGACGACACATGGGCCCTGGCCCTTGCCCTTCAGTGCCCGGAGATCGAATTGAAGCTTGTCGTCGGCGACTATGGCAATCGGATTCCGCGGGCGACGTTGATCGCCAAGTTTCTCGAAGCCGCGGGCCGCACGGATGTTCCCGTCGGAGTTGGTTGCGAAAGCCCGTGCAAGGCCAAGTTCAATCAGGCCAAGTGGATCGAAGGGTACGACCTGGAAAAGTATCGGGGCAAAGTCTATCAAGACGGCGTGCAGGCGATGATTGAGATGGTGATGGATTCCGACAAGCCAATCACCTTGGTTTGCATCGGGCCGGTGCCGAACATCGCCGAGGCCTTGCGGCGCGAGCCGCGCATTGTGGAAAAGGCGAAGTTCGTCGGCATGCACGGCAGCATTTATCGTGGTTACGGCAACAACCCCAATCGTGCCGCTGAGTGGAACGTGGTTTGCGATCCGGCTTCGTGTCGGGCCGCGTTGACGGCGAAATGGCCTGTGTTGATCACACCGCTGGACACATGCGGGTTGGTCGTTCTTCGCGGCGAGAAGTACGCCAAGGTGCGCGATAGCGAGTTGGCGCCGACGAAGGCGTTGATGGAGAACTACCGCGTGTGGAGCGAGGCTCATAACGCCCGCGGGGCGAAGATCGATCCCCAACATCAGAGTTCGACCCTGTTCGACACGGTGGCCGTCTATCTGGCGATCAGCGAGGAACTCTGCGAGATCGAGTCGCTGCCGATTCGCGTGGACGACAAGGGGATGACTCTGAAGGACCCGGCCGGCGCAACGATTCGGGCGGCGGTGCGATGGAAAGACCTCGGCGCGTTTGAAGACTGGTTGGTCGATCGCCTGACGAAGACGAAGTGAGCGGCGTTGGCGACGGGATCGGGCGCGGCTTTCCAACCGAGAATCACCGTTGTCGCGGGCGTGCTTTGCGCCGGTTGCTTTCAGAGAACGAGACTCGTCGGTTGAACTTGGTTGAACGGTTCGGTCCGCGAGCCTTGGCGGCCAACGTCGGCCCAGCGCGGCAGACGGTTGCCGCTACGGACGCTTTGAATCCGCGACTGGTGTTCGTTCGCGGAAAACGGCAAGGGCAGAACAATGCGGCAGGCTGCGATCGTGCCGAACGAAGAGGAATTGTCGGGAATCGAGCAGCTTGTCGATCGCGGCCTGTATCTGTCGGCCTACCGCCGGGCGGCGTCGTTGGGTCCGTTGCGTCAGTGGACGGGGGCGAGGGCGCGAGTTCTGGCCAGCCGACTGGCACGGTACTTGGGCGCGCCGCGGCTTTCGCTGTGGCATATCCTCAAGGCATGGCGCGAAACGCCGGATCTACCGCAAGTGCGCTATTTCTACGGCGTCACCGTGTTGTGCGAAGCCGGCCCCTACGAAGCATTCCTGTTTGTCAAGAAGCACCCCGACTTGGGCGATGCCGACGCGGAACAGCGGGCCTGCTGGTACTCGTTGCACGGCCAGGTGTTTGGACTGCTGCGCGATTTCGAACAGGCCGAGCGGTGGTTGCAGCGGGCGTCGGAGACGGGCGTCGATTTGCCGTGGGTGCATGTCGTTCGGGCGAGCGTGTTGGAGTACGAAGACCGCGCTGAAGAGGCCCTGCAAGCGGTAGATCGCTCGCTGCAATTGCAGCCGTGGAACCGTCCGGCGGTGCAGTCGAAGGCCCACCTGCTTACGTTGCTCGATCGCGACGACGAGGCCTTCGAGTTCCTCACCGCCGCCGCCGAGCAGATCGAGTGCGCCGACTTGTACTGGCAAATCAGTCTGATTCATCTCGAGCGCGACGATTACGCCGCAGCGAACCGCGCTATCGAGCAGTATGCCGCGATGGCGCCGTTGATGGAGCGGGCGGTGAGCGGCGATTATTTCAATTACCGCGCCTATCTCGCCTACTTGCTGGGCGACGACGAGGCCGCTTTTGGGTTTGCCCAAAGGTGCGGCCGCGACTCGGTGCGGCGGTTTGCCGCGCGGCTCGCAGACCCGGCGCGCAAAGGGCGGCCTCGGATCGTCTTGCCCGTGGGTTTCGTGCGCCAGAACTATCTGACATGCGGTCCGGCAACGCTGACGGCGATCAGCAAGTATTGGTCGATGCCCGCCGAGCACCTCCAAGTGGCCGAGGAGATTTGCTACGACGGCACCTCCGACTATTCCGAACGGAAATGGGCGGTGACGCACGGATGGGCCGCGCGGTCGTTCACTGTCACGGAAGAGGCGGCCGAGCAGTTGATCGCCGCGGGCGTGCCGTTCACGGTTTCGACGGTCGATCCGGGCAACGCGCACTTGCAGGCCGTGGTGGGGTGCGACGGGCGTCGCGGCAGCCTGATTATTAGAGACTCGACGATCCGCACCCGCGGCGAGGCCGACAGCGAGGAGTTCCTCGCTCGCTACCGAGCGTTCGGCCCGCGCGGGATGGCGTTGACGCCGTTGGCCGAAACGTGGCGTTTCGATGGTTTGGCTCTTCCCGACGCCGACCACTGGGACCGGATTTACGAGCTTGATCACGCGCTTCAAAACCACAATCGGCCGACGGCGGCCTCGATTGTCGATCGCTTTCGCGCGGAATCGCCGGAGCATTTTCTCACGTTCGAGGCGGCTCGGCGGCTCGCCCTGTACGACGCCAACCCGCTGGCCGAGTTAGAGGCAGTCGAGCGTTTGCGCGACAAGTTCCCGGGCAATGCGGTGCTCGACTTGGTTCGCTTGGAACTGATGCGCCACTTGGGGCGCCGGCAAGCGCGGTTGGAATCGCTGGAAGAGCTTCATGCCAAGCCCGATGCCGACTCCGCTTTTCTTCCTGCGCTGGCGCAGGAATTGGCCGCCGACGCGCGGACGCACGATCGGGCGATCGAGTTGCTGCGGCGAGCCATTCGCAAACGGCCGGGCGATTCGTGGTGTTTCTATCTGCTGGGCAACGTGCTGCGAGATCAACTGCGGTTTGACGAAGCGTTGGAGCTTCACCGTTTCGCGGCCTGCCTTTCCGATAAGAAGGAACAGTACTCGGAAAGCTATTTCATCGCTGCTCAGTACGGCCGCGCCACCGACGAGGCTTTGGGGTGGCTGCGGCGGCGTTTTGAGCGATTTGGCGACAAGTCGGGCCTGCCGGCGCAAACGCTGGTATGGGCATTGCAGGGTTTGGAACGTCCGGACGAAGCATTGGGCGTTGTGGAAGAGGCCGTGCGCAAGCGCCCGAACGACGGCCCGCTGAAGCTGTTCGCCGCCCAGGTGTTCGCGACGACATCGGGCGATTATCTGTCTCGGGCCCGCGAACTGCTGGAAGAGGCCGAGCCCCAGTGCTCTCGAACGGAGTGGCTGCGCGCCGCCGGGCAAATCGCCTGGTGCAGCGGGCAGTTGGCCGAGGCGGCGCGCTTGTTTCTCGAAGTGTTGACGATACAGCCGTTGGCGATCGACACGCATCGGCGCGTGGCGCAGTTGCTCTCAGAAACGCAGAGCCGGGAGGCGGCGTTGGCCCATCTGCGCGCCGCCGTCGAGCGGTTTCCGCATCATCAGCCTTTGCTCGAACTGTGGATCGAATGGCTGCGCGACGAACCGGCGGAAGTGGTCGAGCCGTTCATTCGACAATTGATCGAGACGAATCCGGCCCACGCTTGGGCCATCCGCGAGTTGGGGTTCCTGCTGGTGCGGATGGGGCGGACGGACGAAGCGGAGCGGTGCGCGGTTCGGGCGGGCGAACTTGATCCGACTCATGTCGGTTGGCGGCATCTTCGCGGCGAGATCGCCGAATCGCGCCACCAGCTCGGCGATGCCCGGTTGGAGTACCGCGAGGCGATCCAGTTGTCGGTCGACAACGAGTACGCGATGACGCGGCTCTTGGCCTGCTGCCGTACGATGGACCAGCGCCGCGAGGCGCTGGCCTTCGTTCAACGCGAGTTGGTTCGGCAGGTGGTTTTCGGACCTGGGCTATTGACCTACCGGAATCTGGGGCACGGCATCTTGGAGGCTGACGAACTGCTGGCTTCGCTTCGGGAAGCGCTGAAGGCCCGGCCCGATCTTTGGCACGCGTGGTCGGCCTGTATTGAGCAACTCGTGATCATGGAGCGGCTAGAGGAAGCCGAGGGTTTAGCTCGGCAGGCGGTCCAACGATTTCCGCTACTGCCCCGAGCATGGACCGACCTGGCCGAGGTGTATCGGGTGAGGGGCGACGCCGACGCCGAGCTGGCCGCTTTGTCGCAGGCGCATAAGATCAACCCATCGTGGAGCGAGGCCACGCGGCGCTTGGCGGAACTGCACGAGCGTCGCGGCCAATGGGACGAGGCCCGCCGCTTGCTCGAGTTGGCCGTTGCGCGCGATCCGTTGAACTGCGTCAACTACGGCTGGCTGGCAGAAGTGCTTTGGCGTCAGAACGAGCGCCAGGCGGCGTTGGATCTGGCGGTGCGGGCCCTCCATCTGCGGCCCGACTACGACTGGGCTTGGACGCAGCTGGGCCAGTGGTCCGTCGAGGCCGGTCAGCCGAGCTTGCGCGAGCAGACCGCACGTGAGATTGCCGAACGAACGCCCTTCAAGGCCCATTCGTGGCTGACCCTTGCCCGAGCGCTCGACGGCGGTGAGCGGCTGGACGAATGTCTTGCGCTGTTGGACAAGGCGGCAAGCCTGCAACCGACGATGGTTGAAGTGCATGACGAGAAGGCCCGACTATTGGCCAACGCGGGGCGCTACGACGAGGCCCGGGCCGCATGCCGCCCCACGGACGTTTGGCCTGAGAAACCGCCGATCGAATTGGCGGTGCGGGCCGCATGGATCGACTGGGGCAGCGGCCGGCGCGACGACGCGATCTCCCAACTGCGGCTCGCTTTGCAGGACGATCAGACCCAGCCGTGGGTGTGGGAGTTGCTCACCCGCTGGTGCCGCGAGTCGGGCGACGGGCCGGGCTACCTCGATGCGGCCGCCCGATGGCTGCGGCTGGAGCCTTTCCGCGATCTGGCTTTGGCTTCTCATGCCGACGCGCTGCTGGTTTCGGGGAATCGCGAGGCGGCCAAACGGGCGTTTCGCCGAACGGTCGAACTGGCTCCCCAGTTCGCCTTCGCCGCCGAACAGCTTTTCGACCTTCAACTCGAAGACAAAGAATTCGACGAGGCGACTGAAACCATTGAGGCGGTTGCGGGCGCCGATCAAGAGCTTGGGCTTCTTTTCGCCGTTCGTCTGGCCGCGGCCCGAGCCGATCTTGCCTCGGCGGGCGATTCGTTCCGGCAGCTTTGCTCGTTGCCAACGCTTGACGACGGCCGCCTGCACGCCGCGGCGCACGTTCTGCAAGCCGCCAACTGGGAGCCCATGGCGCTGACTGTTCTTGAGGAGGCTCTCTGCACCGAAGGCACGGCGAAATGCGTGGGACGCTGTTGGGCGAAGTTGATGGCAACCCAGGGCAGGCCGATTTCCAGCGAGCGGTGGCAGCAGCTCGTGGCGTCGAGTCCCGCGGGCGAGCAAGCGGTTTACGGCTATCTCGACGGCTTGTTGAGCGAGAACGAGCGAGACTCTTGTATCGGCTTTTTGCGGCGAAATGCGCGATGGCTCAAAACGCGCACGTTCACCTGGGGCTCTGCGGGCTGGGCGTGGAACGCGTTGCGTTGTTGGCCCGAAGCCTTTAGCTGGATGAAGAACTGGCGCGACCATCCCGAAGCCGAGCCGTGGATGCTGGTCAATGCGGCCGAGGCCTTCCGCGTCATGGGCCATGATTCCGAGGCGTCGGAGATCAGCCGCCACAGTCTCGTCAACCTGCCCGAGGCCTACGGCCAACACCTGCACCGCATATGGCTGGCCGTCGACTGTGTGAAGGAGGGCCGATATTCGGAAGCGTTGCAGCGTTTGGCGGCCGAAAATCGGGATGCGCTCGACGGCGACTATCGTTTCCTGTTCACGTTGGTGGACGCCGGTGCGAAGGCCGGCATGCTTGCCGATGGCGCCGACGCCGCGCAGTTCGTCAATCTCCGCCGCCAAATCGACGCAGCGGCGCGTGAGTACAAGAACATGCGTTTCGAGCCCGCCCGCCGACGCTTCTACTACTTCATTCTCAAGCATGTTGCCCGGTGCGAGGCTAGGGCCTGCGGCCGAGCCGGTTTGTCCGAATCCGGCGCTGTGCAACCGGGGCAGCAAGGCGCCGCGGCGCGCATGCTCGCCGCCCTTCGCCGCAAGATGACCGCCCTGCGCTCGCATCTTTGGGCTCTTTGGCGCCGAGCAACGCATTGATCTTCGCCGGGGCCGTTGTGTTTGCCGACGCGGGGTCAGGCCCCCTTTGGCGCCGGGCAACGTATTGATCCTCGTCGGCAGCCTGTCCGATGGGACCCGGCGCCTGCTCGATCGCTCGGCGAATGCTGTGGCCGAGATATCTGTCGTTCGGTGGTGATTGCAGCGTGTGTAAACCTCTGTTAGGCATAGTGTTGCGTATCTTAATTCGATTCAGTTCCAACAGCGGATTTCGGGGTTGCTTGCCGACACCACGATCGCGATAATCCGCGGTCGCAATGATCGGATTGTCTTCTCAGAAAACACCTTATGCACGTTTCTTGCCGGTGAGTTCTTTTTGAGGATTTCGCCAGGCTGGCCTCGGGTCGCCCTCGGCGAACGCCGGCTCGCGGCTGCCGTTGGTTTGTGAAGCGGTTCGCTTGGGTGTGATGCAGCAGCGCTATTCCCAAGGTCGGATGCTCCCTTTCTGAAGTTGGACGCTCAATGCGGTCGAACATTCCACAGCCGCTGGCCGACCACCTCGGACGTTTGGGCTTAGTTCTGCCCGATGTCGCAGAGCGGGCCGCACCGTGGGTGGTCAAATGGGGACGCGACCTTCCGCCGCTGGAGGCCCTGTGGATCGATGCCTTGCTCCACACCGGAGCGATAACCGCGTTTCAGGCAACCATGCTGCATTGCGGCCGCGGGGCCGATCTGCGTGTCGGGCCGTATGTGCTGCTCAAAGAGATTCCGCGTTTGAATCATCAGCCGAGCTTTCTTGCGCGAAGGCAGGATCAGGCAGGCGAGTGCGAACTGATCATGATCGACTGCGGCGATTCACAGCAGGCCGAACGCCTTGCTGCCAACGCGGCTCCGTTGGCCGAGGCCGGACGGCGTTGGCTGCGGGAACACTCTTGGCCGTCTGCGGATCGCGCGGCGCCGGTCGTCGAGGTGGGCGTCGATGGCCGCCGCTTCTTCGCGGCTGCGCCGCACACCGACGGCCGATCGCTGGCCGAGCTGGTTGTCGGTCGAGGCAGGTTCGACGGCAGTCTGGCGGCCCTGATTGCCCGGTCGCTCTTGTTGTTGGCGGCGGAGTTGGATGAGGCCGGATTGAGGCCCGAGTTCGTTTCGCTGCACGAAGTGCGTCTTACCGACCAAGGCGGCGTCGTGGTTGTCGCCCCGGGGCTCGCCGATGTCTGTTCGCTGGAGACGCCGTTGCCGAAGGGGCAACCCAACGGGTCGCCAAGTGTGTGCGGGGCCGACGATTGCCGCAAGGGTGCGCCGGCGACATCGGGCAGAGAGCGTTTCGGCCGCACCGAACGGCGACGAGCATGCGGGGCATTGCTCGAACAACTGCTTTTCGGCGCAGCGGATCATGCCAGGGTAGTGCGTGGCTCGCGGCATCGAGGGATATTGCCTGAGCTGTTGGAAGTGATCGATGGACTGCTCTCGCCCACCAGCGACGTGTCATTTCGTCAATTGGCCGACCGACTGCCGCGGAACGATGATGCCGCGCGCCGTCTTGCGGCACGACGGGCGTATCGTCCGTTGCCCGTTGATCGGCAGTGGTTGCAGTGGTCCGATTGCAGCGGTCGGAACCGAATCGATCCCCGCCAGGCGGTGCAACCCGTTCTGTGGCTGTTGGCGATCGGAGCGTTGTTGGGCGCGGGCTGGTGGGGGGCGAGTTTCAAGAGCTCGGTTTCGCCCCAACTCGCCGATGCGGCGTGTGCTGCCCAGCCGGCAGGCGATGTCCAGCCGCTGCGACAGACGCAACGTGGGCGCGGCGGGGAGCCGATCGTGGATTCAGCCGACCCAACGGGAAAGACGACTCCCGATGCCCAAGGGGAGCCGGGCGCAATTGCCGCTCAGGGGCGTGGTGCAATGTCGCAAGCGTTGCGCAGGACCGAAGGCAACAGGAGCGAAGAAACGCCGAGTTCGCCAATCGCGGGCCGCAGCGGGCGTTCGCCCGCGGGGAGGGTTCAATGGACCGCCCACCACAACAATCTTGGTGACGTTGTCGTTGCAGCCGACGAGGCGAGGGGAGACTTGCGGCAGGCTCAGTTCGCCGACGAACGCGGCTTTGCCCCAGAGGCTCGAACACCGGCCCGATCGGCTGCGGGACGCCCCGCCGACTTGATCATTGATTCTGCCGATCCTGTAGATGCCGCCCGTTTGCGGTTGCGCGACGGGCAGCGGGTGCGCGGTGCGCCGGGACGCCGTGCGGTGATGCAATTGCCGGCCAAGGGCTGGATACTTTCTGCCGAGGGCGTCGTCTTCGAGAACGTCGATTTCGTGGTTTCGCGTCCGCCCGGAACGGATTCGAACGACGCGGCGCCGATGATCAAGCTTCAGGGGCGGCAGGCGGAGTTCTGCGGTTGTACGTTCGAAGCCGAGGGCCGGATTGCTATCGCTTGGAAACCGAATGCCGGAGCGCCAAACAACGGTTTGACCTTGGGTTGCCTGGTGATGGTTGATTGTGTTTTTCGCAACTGCCGCGCGGCTGTGCTAAGCGAGGGCGAAGCGGCTCAGGTTATTGAAGCGGCCAATGTACTTCACTGGGGCGGCGATGCCTTCTGGCTGATCGGCGGGGCTGCGGATGCGGGCGAACCGCTGAAGCTGATCTTGCGGCAATTCACGCTGCGCGAGGCCGGGCCGCTGATCGAGTTTGCCCGTGAGCCGCCCGCCGCCGTACCTCTAACGATCGAGGCCGAAGCGGCGGTGGTTTCCCCGAGTTCCGGGCGTCCGGTGCTGATGCTTCATGGCCGCCGGCCCGACCGAGTTCTCGACCGACTCGCTTGGGCGGGCCAAGGTTCGATCTTGGACGGCGATGCGCCCTTCGCCATGCTCACCCGTCAGGACGACGAGGTGGCCGCCCTTGATGACGAAGCAGTGGCCGTTGCCGGTCTTGCCCGCGGCCGCGTCGAGTTCGCCGGAGCGGTCGGGGCTGGGATCGATGAGCAGCAGGTCGTATCATGGCATGGGCCTTCTTCGGGCGAAGATCCGCCGGGAATCGTTGCCCAACGATTGCCGCGACCCGCCTCGGGGCGATAGAATCCGGAAGGCTCGCGGAGTTGCGGCGACGCGGGCCGGAAGGCGTTCGGGATCGGAGTACGGGAGGTGAAGCCATGCGTTCGTGTTGCGGCTGGGCGGCAGCGTTCTTCTGCGGCGTGGTGATCTTGAGTTCATTCGGATGCCGGCGCCAAGAGGCCACGGCCACCGAAAATCTGAACAAGCCGGTGGGCTTGCCGCCGTGTTGTGCGGGCAAGGCTTCCGACCATTCATCGGACTCCGCCCAGGGCGGCAACACGCATTCCCAGGGCGAACCCGATGACGCTCAGGCGGCAGGTCAACGCGGCAGCGGCGACGACTCTGCTGCGGTGAGCAGTGCGCGGGGCCCTCTTAAGCAGGCCGAATGCTGTGAAGGGGCCAATTGTCCGGCGACCGGTTCGGGCGCCTGCTGCGAGCATCCCGCGACCGATGTTGCCGTTGCGGCGGGGCCGGGCAAGGCCGATGACGCTCCGGTTGAGAACGCCAAGCCGGTTGATGCGGAGCCCGCTAAGGGCAACGGCGATGGAACTCCCGCCGGGGAAAAGAAACCGGACGATGCCGCGCGCAAGACGACAAAGCTGTTCGATGGCAAGACGCTCAAAGGCTGGAAGAAGACGGCCTTCGGCGGCGAGGGCGAAGTGAAGGTGGAAGACGGCATGATTGTGATGGAGATCGGCAACGACATGACCGGCGTGACTTACGACGGGCAACTCCCGGCCACCGACAACTTCGAGTTGACACTCCGTGCTCAGCGGTTGGACGGAGATGATTTCTTCTGTGCGACAACGTTCCCGATTGGAAAAGAACACTGCACGCTGGTCTTGGGCGGCTGGGGCGGCACCTTGGTCGGCATTTCGTGCGTGGATGGTTACGACGCTTCGGACAACACCACCACCCGAAGCATGACCTTCAAGAACAAACAGTGGTACGATGTTCGGATTCGGGTTTCGACCAAGAAGCTCGAAGCATGGATCGACGGCGAACAGGTGGTGAATCTTCCCCGCGGCGACCACAAGTTCAGCACGCGGTTCGAGTGCGATCCGTGTCGGCCATTAGGCTTCGCCACCTGGCGGACGAAGGGGGCGGTCAAAGGGGTCGAGTTCCGCGAGCTTTCCAAGGACGAAGTGGCCGAAATCTCGGAGGACGAGTAGGCCCCCCCGTCCGAGTTCTGCCAAGTGCGGCCGCCGCTCGCCCTGGGGAGTTGATCGCGTTGGCAGGCAACCAAATGGGGGGCCACGCGGCGATTAAGACGGTGGCGCTGAGCCGATTGTTCGGCCTCGGTTGTGCCTGCTGCGGGGCGGCGTCCCAATCGAGGACGCCGCTGTTCAGGGCGCGGCGAGCCTTGCGGATAATCCTGCATAAACCGTGTCGCAGACTGGCATTTTGGACCGGAATTTGCAACAATAAGGTTGAGGGCTGGACGGTCTCGAACGAACTCGGACAGAGGAGTGTTGGAAATGAATCGCCGTTCGCGTGGTTTTACGCTCGTCGAACTGCTGGTGGTGATTACGATTATCGGCATGCTGATGGCCCTGTTGCTGCCGGCGGTTCAATCGGCTCGTGAGTCGGGCCGTCGGGCCACCTGTTTCAACAACCAGTATCAGATTGCAACAGCGATGTTGCAGAGTGAATCAACTCGCCGCTTCTTCCCGGGCTTCATGAATCGCCTGGGCGACAAACAGGTGAGTTGGGTGCCGATGATTTTCCCCTACATCGAGCGCAACGACCTTTACGAGCAATGGAAGGTCGGCACGCAACCGACAACGCTTCTTCGGTTGCTGATTTGCCCTAGCGCTCCGCCGGAAACGAGCGGCGCCACCGACACGCCGCTCGCCTATGTGGTGAATACGGGCAAGAACACGAATTCGTCCACCGGCGGTTTTTCCGTTGCGAATCCCCGTCGCCCTTGCGACGGCGTTTTTCACGACCAGTTCAACACGGCCAACCAAATTCGCGTCAGCAACGATTACATTAGCGGCAAGGACGGTACGACCCAAACGCTGATGCTTGGCGAGTTGATTCCCCTGACGGCAACGGCGGCGATGGGTTGGCGAAGCACGGTGGAAAACGTCGTCGGCTTCCAATGGTGCGGCGCGAACACCAACGCGAGCAACCCACAACCCGTTTCGCTGTACACCAACCGCAAGGTGAGCGAGCATTTGACCTCGCGCCACGGCGGCGGTTGCGTCGTTTCGTTCTGCGACCGCCACACATACTTCCTCCGGGAAGACATCGACTACGAAGTCTTCGCCCACCTGATGACCCCTTCGAGCCGCGACGCCTTCACTCCGGTGAAGTTTCCGGTGCTCGACGACCGCGACTTCTAAATAGCTCCAACACGTCAGCGTAGCGCTAGCTGGCGAGTTTGTACATGGTACGAAAGCTGTGAGTTTGCTCGTAGAACGTGTGTTGGGCGGCGGCCCACTGGTAGATTTCCCTCAGCAGTTCATCGAGCGTGCGG
>JARKPK010000149.1 GCA_029975295.1 Thermoguttaceae bacterium
GGCGTCATCGTCGGTCGTTTCTTCACTGGCCAACATCATGTTCAGCACGGCTTCGGCGTGCGGAATCAGGTAGCGGGCAATTTCCACGGCCGCGGCGATGGTTCGCCCGTCGATGCTCCCCGCCGGGCCATGCTCCACGCAATGCAAAACAGCCGCCAATCGCAGCGTGGCCCCGGCCAACTTCGCGCCCCAATCGCGCATGATTTCCATCGGCCCGCCGTCGGCAAGCATGGATTCGATTTCGGCCTCCCAGTCGATGAACAGCGCCGCCCCGTCGGCCGCCAAGTGCAGCACGGTTTCGCCTTCCACTTCGGCCAGCGCCCGCACGGCTCGGCGATACGCTAGCCGCGTGGCATCGGGGACCGGCGCGGGGGCGATTTCCCGCCGGCCGATCCAGCTTTGCGGGGCCGCGTAAAGAAACCGGGCCAGCAACCCCCGGCCGCGAAAAGCCGGGGAGCCAGCTAGTCCTCGAATCACCGCTGGTTGCATCGCGTAGGCACAGGTCAGCGCGGGCCGCTCCACGCGAACGCTCTTGCGGCCCACCCGGTCGGTAATCACGTCGTCGCCCGAATGCCCCATCAGATACACGCCGAATTGCGGAATCCCGCTCTTGGAATATAACCCGGCCATCAGGTCGAACACGCCGCCCTCGGGCGACATGCTGGCAATCCGCCCGCCTTGCTCGGCCAGCATTATGCCCAGCTTCTCGGCCGTGGCGTCATCGACGATCAACCGCGGCAACGCCGGCTCGGGCAACTCGGCCAGTTCCGCGGCAAGATTGCCCGCCTGATACCGCGCTTCGGCGTCGTCTTTCTCGGCCGCCAGCTTTTCCAGTTTTCGCAACCGGGCCTCGGCCTGCCGTCGCTCGGATTGCGTGCGGGCCACCGTCGGCCGCGCCGCTTCGATCAACTCGGCCTCCAACTCGCGCAGCGGTTTCATCGCGTCGGCGAAGACGGCCGACTTGCGGTTTCCAGGTTCCAGCAGCACGGCCGTAAACAGATTGACCGGCTCCCGCCACCCCGCGCGCGGCTCCACCACCACGCGCCGCGCGATGCACGCCGAACAAACGGCCATCGCCAACAGGCCGGCCAGGTCGGCTGGCGTTTGGGTGGCGTGCGATTCGGCTTCCACCCAACGGCGCAGCACCTCGGGCAAAACATGCGTGGGAAACTCGGGCAGGTCGGGCACGTCGAGGGGAACGATTTCCGGCCACGGCTCCTCTACAAGCCGCAGCAGTTCCGCCCCGCGTTCAACGCGCCGCTCTGCCTGTCGTAGCCGGACCAGAATTTCGGCATCACTCCACACTCGCGGGAACGGCTGTTCCTGCTCAATGGTGCGGATGATGCGGATTGCTGCCGCATCCGGCAAGTCGTACTCGACACACCGGCAAAGCAACGTGTACAGCCGCCGAGAACCATCGTTGGCGTCGGCTAGGTCGATTCGCCGGCACGCCGCCAAACATCGTGCAATTCGCCCGTCGTCCGCCGGCTCGCTGGGGTATTCGCCCCTAGCCGGTTCACCGTTGCTGTTTCGGTTGGCCGCCGTAGCCAGAATCGCGTTCTGCAGGTTCGGCGGCAACGCGGGCGGCTCGCATGCGTCGGGGTGAACCAACCAATGCCGGCCGCCGGCGGGGGGGAGGACACTTTGCGCGCGGTCATGGCCAATGCGCACTTCTAGGCCACCGCCGAGTTTGATGCTGGCGGGTAGCTGGGACAATTCCGGGCACCACCGAAAGAGTC
>JARKPK010000161.1 GCA_029975295.1 Thermoguttaceae bacterium
AAATCGACTTGGTGGCAGGGCGTCAAAACCGGGCGCTTCCCGCAGCCGGTCAAGCTTGGCCCGCGCGTTACCGCGTGGCGTGTCGAAGACATACGCGCCCTGATTGCATCGGCTTGAAGGGGGTTCGCTAGTGTCTGCCCACAATTCCGCACCAGACTTCGGCTTTACGTCGTCGCCTGCCGAAGAACTGGCAGCGATGCGCGGGATTCTGTCGCACCTTGCACCGAAGAAAGAAGACGACGTGCGGATGGTCGCCGCTGCGTTGAAGACGCACGGGCCGAAGTTCGAAGAACTCTTTTTTGAATGGGCTACGCCGTTCGGGCGCTACAAAGCAAAAGGCTTGTGGGCAAAAGTGAAGGCCGACCCCGACGCGATGACGGAAGTTATCGAACGGCAGGTAGCGGCCCTTAGCAAGAAACAGCGTTTTAGCCCGCTGCCCGTCGAAGCCTTGGAAGCGATGCCGCCGCAGCAATGGCGAATCAAGGGCGTATTTCCAATCGAAGGGCTGGCCGTTGTTTATGGCGCTTCTACCGCTGGCAAGTCGTTTCTTTCGCTCGAAATGGCCGCATCCATCGGCGACGGGTTGCCGTTCTTCGAACACGCCACAAAGCCCGCTGCCGTGCTGTATGTCGGCCTTGAGGGTGAAGGCGGATACCGGGGCCGGGTTGTTGCGTGGCAGCGCCACCACGGGCGCGCTATGCCCGATAGCGTGCGGTTCCTGCTGCAACCGTTCCGCCTTACCGACCCGCAGGACGTGGCAGACCTTGCCGCCGTCTGTCCGCCCGGCTGCGTCGTGTTTATCGACACGCTGAACAGGGCCGCGCCCGGCATGGACGAAAACAGCAGCCGCGATATGGGCGCAGTAATCGAAGGCGCGAAGACGCTTCAACGTTTGATCGGCGGGCTTGTCGTTCTTGTTGCCCACACTGGCAAAGATTCGGCGAAGGGGCTTCGCGGGCATTCAAGCCTGTTTGCCGCGCTAGATGCCGCCGTTCTGGTGAATCGTGACGACAACGCCCGAAGCTGGAAGGTCGATAAGGCGAAGGACGGGCGCGACGGCGAAACGCATTACTTCCGACTTAGCGTCGTTGAAATCGGAATAGACGAAGACGGCGACGCGATTACGTCTTGCGTCGTTGTACCGGAAGAAGCGCCCACAAGTCCGGGGGCCAAGCCATTGAACGCCATTCAGAAACTTGCGATGGAATCGTTCCGCGAAGCCTGCCGAATGAACGGAAGCGTCGATGGCGGCGGGAACTTCCTTGGTATCAACCGCGAAGCATGGCGGCCCGTGTTCTACCGCTTGCACGTCGAAGCGCCAAGCGACGAAGCCCGCCGTAAAGCATTCGAGCGCGTGCGGAAAGAGTTGGTCGAGCGCGGCGAACTTGTCGAAGAAAACAACGTGTATCGCCTTGGTGGTCTAGCCGGAAAGTTGGCCGAAGCCTGCATAGCGAAGGTGATTCAGCAGACCGGACAACCGGACGGACAGCGGACACAACGCGACACGTCCGGGGCTGCAACTACCCGGACAGACAGGACAGCAGCCCTTTAGGGCTGTCCTATGTCCGGTTGCAGTGTCCGGCTTGGAATGTGGGCAAACAGTTAAAGGTGATCGTATGAACTTCGAATTTGAACCAAGCGCAGAATTTGTTAGCGAAGTCGAAAAGGCTTTGGCCGCAGTAGCGCGCGAACGCGGCGACATTGTGACGCTGAAAAAGCAATTTGCGGCGAACCTGTACTTCGAACGCAAGACCGTATTTGACCCGCAGATAGCGGCATACAACGCGGCGCGGAAGATTTACCCGTATGACGTAACGACGAAGGTTGCGACGTTCATTGCGGTTAAGTGGCCGAACGACCCAATCGTAGTGGCTGAACTTATCGCCCTTGACGAAGGGTACGCAAGCGGCGACGCCATCGTTACCAAGTCGCAGTTTTTCGACTTCGTTTGCCGCTGCATTGAAGACATAAGCAAAGGCCGCATGGCGAAAGAAAGACGGCAAACCATCGTCGAACTGGCGACGCTTCTTTGCCAAGTTCAAGGCTGGAAATTTGAGGGACAGACCCATGAAAAATAATACCGATTTGCACGCCGACGGCTGGCAAGGCCGCGTCACTGTTGAAGATGACGTGGAACCCCCCATGCCCAAGCAATACGCCCGCGCCAAGCTGGCGACTTCGACGGACGTAAGCCGGGAGCTTGCCAAGCTGTACCGCGAAGCCCGTAGCGGTCGAATCGACGTTGCCGACGCAAGCCGCCTTGCCAACATGCTTTCGATTCTGTCGCGCATCCTGTCGGACAGCGAACTTGAATCGCGTATCGAAGCCTTGGAACAACGCGGGGGCTTGCACTGATGGCACGCATCGGACTTAAAGCCCGGCTGTCGAAGCTGGAAAAGCAACGCCGCAAGCCGTCGCCGAACCGGGTTCTTCACTACAGCCCCGCCGACCTTGCGGGCGGCCCCGTAAGCGCCGATTTGCCCGTTCGGGTGGTTGGGTATTGGCGGAAGGGTGAAAACCCCGCCAGCGGGCCGCTAGGTGCCTTCGCGGGCCGGTTCGCCCTTATGCCCGACTTCGGTTCGGCTGCGGAATGGGAAGCGGCGGCAGAACGGCAGCAAAAGGAACTGTTGGCAACGGCCCGCAGCCGCACCAACGAACCGGCGACCGAAGCGCCCGATATTGTGGGCACCATCGCCGAAGACGTACCCGCACCGACGCGCAAAGGCGAAAAGGGCGCGCGTTTCGTTGAACTGGCGGACGGTCGCACCTTCGACCGCACAACCGGCGAATTCGTCGAATAAGGGGGTTGATGACGCGAACCGTTCAGGCGTCGGCGCATTCCGCGTCGCAACCTTCGAAGGAATTTCACCATGAACCAAACGACCAACGCCGCAGCCCCGGCATACACGAACAGCCTTGTTCAGACGCCGCAAGCAAGCGGCTTTCTTGAACTGGCCGCAACCGAAACGGGCCGAAAAGCCTTCCTTGGCGACCCCGAAAAGTTCGACAGTGACGTAGGGCCGGACATTCTGAACGCGCAAATCGCGCTGCGGGATGGCGTCGAAACCATCGCCCGACTGTTGAAGGACGAAACCCGCAACGAAGTTCAGCGGCACGAAGTCGCGGGCGTTGTTGCCGCGCGCACCGTCGAAGTGCTGGAAAAGTCGAAAGCCGCCATCGAACGCCGGGCCGAACTGCTGTACAGCGACGGCGTATCGCAGGCCGAACGGGAGTTTTCGCCCCGTGCCAGCCATGCCGCGCTTGAAAGCGAAATTCGCACGTACATTCGGGAGC
>JARKPK010000188.1 GCA_029975295.1 Thermoguttaceae bacterium
TGGCGGTGTTGTCGAGCACAAACGCGCCGCCCTGTTCCAGACGGACATGATCGTTCAAGCTGATCCGGCCGCCTTGGGCCAAAACAAACTCGCCCCCGCGGGTCATGATTCGGCGAACGTGGGCGCCTACGTCCTGAGTGAGCGTGAAGGTTCCCGAACCCACCTTGGCCATCCAGAAATTGCGGTTGGTCGTGGTCGAGTTGAGGAAGACGCCATCGAACGTGCTCGACACATTCCCGCCGCCGATGAACAGCGGATACTGAGTGTTGTCGCCCAAGTCGTAGTACACTTCGCCGCTGCCCGTGAGCCCGCCGATGACTTCCGGAATGCCGGTGTTCGTGCCCAGGTTGAGCCGAGCGCCCGACTGGATGTTGATCACCGTGCCGTCGCCGATCACGCCGCTGGCGTTAAGCCGAAGGTTTGCGCCGCTGACGATGTCGATCGTCGTGCCCGCGCCCCAGATGTTGCCGTAACTCCGGTTGCGGAACTCAACCCGGCCGAGCCGCGGGCTGCCGTCGATAACCGAGGTGCTGCCGATGGTGATCGTCGCCCCGGCGGCCACGGCCAGGTCTTCTTCGATGTAGAACGAAGTTTCACTCGCTGCGGCGATCATGCCGTTGCCGAGGAAGTTGATATGCCCGCCAAGGTCGCCCAAAAGTGTGCGGTTGCTCGAGTCATTCATCAAGCCGCCGCCGGCGCCGATGTTCACATCTTGCGGGATGCGGCCGGGCACGCCCGAAACATACGGGCTTTGCGGATCGGTGAGCCGGCGATCGCCGCCGTACACCTGATGGATGGCCGGCTGCCCGTTCATGATTGCTTCGAGGCCCCAAATGTTGCTGGCTTCGTGGCGGAAGATGCCGCCGGGCTGGAAGCTCAACTGCCCGACGCGGATCAGATTGTTCGCCCGATTGCCCAACAAGGCGTTCACGTTGCTTACATGAACGATGCCGCCGCGTTCGACGGTAATCGTCGAGTCGTTGCCGCCCAGGCCGCTGTCGTCGTTGAGGAGCAGTCGGCCGGCCTCTTGGATGGTCACGTTGGCGTTGATCGGGCCGTCGGCCGGGTAACGGATGTTGGCCGGCTGGTTGCCCGCCGCACCGATCCGCGCGAAGTTCCCCGGATCGAGGTGGCCGCCCGCCTGGACGATGACATTCGCATTGACCGCCGCAGCGCCGAAGCTTCGGCTAAAGTTCGGGAAGAGGTACGAACCGGCGCCGACGATGAACGTGGTGTCGTTGGGAATGACCGGCGACTGGTCGTCGTTGAAGACGACGAAGCCGTCGATGTAAACGTTCAACGGATCGGCCGTGTTCTTCTGAATCGACCACGAGCCGGTGTAGTTGGGCCGGCCCATCGACAGATTGACGTTAGCGCCGTTGCGATAAATGCCCTGGAGGGTGAAATCGCTGTTGGCGATGATCGTGCCGGTGGCGAAGTTCGCGCCCACGCTGCCGCTAATGCCTTTCCACGGCGTGCCAGCGCCGACCGTAACGGTGAAGTGCTGGCTGGTAATCGCGTCGTTTCCGCCGGGGTTGAGGAACAGATCGGCATTGGCGCCGAGGTTGTTGATGTTGTACCGGACGGCGCCCTCGGTGTCTTGCACGAGACTCACTGTGCGGACGATCGTACCCGGTTCGAGGAAGATCTCGCCGCCGTTGGTCGGCGTGCCGTACACACGGGTGAGGCTGTTCAGGCCCAAGCCCGCCGCATCCGCGCGGCCGGTGATCGTCGAACCGCTGCGGACGATGAAGCGATCGGTGGGTTGGTTATACGCCGCGCCGGCCTGCAAGTAGAGTTCGGTGCCTTGAATCACTTCGAACGAACCGGCCGTCCCGGCGATCGTGCCGGGGGCGCGAAGTTCGAGTGCGGAACCTTTGGCGAAGACCGACCCGGTGCCTAAACCACCGGCCTGATCGACGTTGATGCGGCCGGCAAACACATTCGTGCCGCCGGTGTAGCTGTTCGCCGCGGTGAGCGTCACGGTCCCGCCGCCCGACTTGACGAGCGTTACCGGCTGGCCGTTGTTGTCGACGATCACCGAATGAATCGTCATTTCGCTCTGGTTTTGGGTGATAAACAGCTCGCGTGGATTGGTATTGCCCGCCAGCGGGCCGGCGGTCAATTGGCCGCGGGTGGTCGTCGAACCGATCACCCTCGCGTTGTTGACGTTTTCGCTAATCAAACCGCCCGAGTTAATGGCCAACGTATCGGACGCGTTGGCGAAGAAAAGCGAGCGGGTGGCCGCGCCGGCCATGCGCAGGGCCCAAACCTCTTTGCTGGTGCCGAGGGTCAGATCGCCCGTTTGGTTGACGACGTTCGTTGACAAGAAGGTGCTGTCGTCCGTTGCAGCGGTGTAAGTCGAAATCAACACGCCGTTGGTGGTGTTGTAGGCGGCGAAATCGCCCTCGCGCACCGTGGCCCAGCCGGCGATCAGGTTCGTGTTCGCCGAGGCGACGCCGTTGATCTGCGTGAGCTTGATTTGCGAGTTGCCCGGGAGGGTGCCGCTGCCCATCGTACCGCTGCCGAGGAAGCGGACGGTGCCCTGGCCGAACGAGCGTACAAGGTTGCCCACCGTCAGGACCGAACCTTGGCCGTTCTGATTG
>JARKPK010000189.1 GCA_029975295.1 Thermoguttaceae bacterium
GGGGTTATAGACCAGCGCCGTGGGCGAGATAGCCCCGCCGGGCAACCGCGGATCACTGCCGTCGAGCGTGTAGTAGATCACCCCCGAGCCGGAAAGCGTGAGCGGATAGCCGTACTCCACCTGCCCGCCATGCCGGCTGAACACGGGGGCGTTGATCGAGGGGAACCAACCATCGGAGCGGTAGCGGTTGACGATATTCGTCGTTCGCACGGGAAAATAGGTGTTCAGCAAACGGTTGCGTTCCGTCACCCAGTGCGTATCGCGATGATAAAGATCGGCCGCGCCGCGCACATGAATATCGCGACGATAGGTGCCCCAACGGGCGCTTTCGGCGATGATGGCGACGTCGAGTTCCTGCGCCCGTTGTTGATACAAAGCGGCTGTTACCGCAGGCGTCAGCGCGCCGTCGGGGGCTACTAGGTGTTTTTGCACCCGATCGGCGAACCGCATGCGGAATTCGGGAATCTGTTGCAACGAAGCCAACAGCCCGATCGGGTCGGAAGAGGGCGAATTGGGGCTGGTGTTGGCGACATCTTCGAGAATCCGCTCCGTATCCCAGAAGTAGAACCGCCACGGCAGGTTGTTCGGGCCGCCGCCGGCAGCACGCCAGTTGCCATTCACCTTCAGGTCGAGATTGCCGGCGTAGCGGTGAAGGATGGTGAAGTCGATGAAGTTATCGACATCGAGCACTTGTTGAATGGCCCCCCAATCCTGCGAAGCGACCACGGCCTTCATGTTGTTCCACGAGGTCAATGTGCCGTCGGTCAGTTGACCGCCATTGATGGCATCAACCTGCGAGGCATCGACCCCATGATACGCTGCGTAGTGCGAGGCCTCTTGCATCTCCTGAATCATGAAGACGCCCCAATAGAGGCCATTGACATAGACGTGAACAAACCGCCCGCGTCCGGCGTCTTCATAGCCCATGGCCAGGAAGGCATCGCGGGCCCATTGGTCGTGAATCAATTGCCCCCGCGTTCGCTGGTCGGGATACCAGTGAATCCATGTGTTGTTGTAACCGGCGCGGAGTTGTAGGGCGTCGAAGCTGGTGACCGGCGAGCCGGGAAAGAGCGGGTAGTTGAGGTTGCCTGTGCCGTATTCGGCGCGGAACCTGAGGCTCATGGATTGCTTCGGGCTATTGCTCGGCTCGCGGCTGGCGCTGCCCTGAATCCGCAGGCCGGCGTCGATCTGGAATGCCGTTGAGCCGTCAGGAAGAATCAGCTCGGCAGAGGTCTCGCGTTCCCATGCAGAACCGCTTTGCAGCGGGTTCATGTAGATGCCGTTGGGGCCGAAGAAGTCGTCAAACGGCAGCACCAGCGACAATGTGGGCAATGCCGTCAGGCTGTCGAGCATCCGGTCGGCGTAAACAGGATTGTCAACGATCTCGGGCGTCATGCCGTACCACAACGGGATGCCGCTGCGCGAGGTCGGGTAGCCCGCCGGCCGAGTCTGATGGAGCACGTCGTTTAGAAAAATGTACGTGTGCGTTTCGACGTCGCTGGCCAAGTAGCCAGGCTTGAAAGCCGCAAAACGCAACATGCCCGTCGTGCTGATCGCAATCGGCGACCCGGTGTAACTCATACCGTTGGTTGCGGTGGGTTTGCTTCCGTCGAGCGTGTAGCGGATTTGTGCGCCGGGCGTGGCCACACTGAGGGTTACGCTTAGCGGTTGGTCGTAGAATCCCCGCGGGACGCTCACCGTCGGCGTCGCCACCGTGCCCAGCGCACCGGGCACATTGGCGGCCCCGGGCGTGGGAGTGGTGAAGTACTGCGTTTCGCCCAGAACTACCGCCTGACCGCGGAGCGTGGGCAACACGAGCATTTCGCTCGTGTCGCCCTCGGCCACCAGGGCATGAACGGCCAGCACGTTGACGCCAGCACGGAGCAAGTGCCGATACGGCGTCAGGTCGATCGTTTCTACGATCAGCCCGTCGTGGACGGCCGTGGCGAAGGAATCGAACTGCGGTGAGGCCGGGGCGTTGCGCTCGACGATTTTCTGCCCGTTGAGGTAGATCACGCAGCCGTCGTCGTACTGAAGCTGCATTTCCAACTTCAGATAATGCGGCACTTCCGGCAAATCGAAGGCGACGCGGACATAGGCCGAGCTGCTTTGCCCGGGCATCAGCCCGCTCAGGTCGCTGCCGATCAACGGGCCATAGCCGCTGCCCGGCGTGCCGAGGTCGTATCCCACGCCGTTGAGCCCCAGCAGCCATGCGGAGTCGTCGAACTCGGGCTGCGTCCAAGCGGTGCCCAGGCTGCCGTCGGTGGGCACAAGCACGGTAACGATCGAATCGGCAACGATCAGCTCCTGCCAAGAGAGCGTCGCGTCGAGAATGCCGTAGGATATGTTGTCGAGCTGCCCGGGAAACTTCGGCGAGTAGCTATGGGCGATCGTAACGCCGTCGGGCATGACCAACGCCAAGAATTCGCCGTCTCCGTCGAGCTTGAAGTTCGTGTGCAGCGGAGCGGCTAGGTTCGTCAGATTCCGGCCCGAGGCCCACACCACCAAGTTGCTGCCGGGTGGAAGAACCAGATCGTTGCCGGACGTTGGATCAGGAAACTGCCATTGCGTGAGATTCGACGCTTTATCGGTCAGATACCAGCCGTCGAGCACGATCGGTGCATCGGTCGGGTTACGGATCTCGATCCAATCGGAATACTCGTTGTAATTGTCGCGGATGAACGATTTGTTCAACGCCATGAACTCGCTGATGATCAGCGACGCGGCGTCGAGCATCTGACGCGGCTCGAGCGACTCGAAACACGGCTTCCGCCGCCATCGACCTTGGCGGTGATGGGCTGCAATCGATGGTGCATGCTGCTGCCGCATGGATGTCCGCTCTCTCGTGTTCCGTAGTTGTGGTGTTCGCGGTGGCCTCGCGGCTCGGCGGCTTTGTTGACTCTCAGGCCGGGCACGGCCGACTCGCGGCATCACTTGTTCCGCCGAATCAGCCTCCAACCGGCCGACCTCGCTGCATTGCCTTCTCCGGCGATAATGGCCGAGGGTCGAACACGACGGACTGCTCCGGAAAGCCATTCACAATCGCCGAAGCCGCGCACGCCCGGTCAACAATCGATAAGCGACCGCTTTGCCCGACGCACTATTGCCGAGCGCGCAGCCCCTACCCCACCAGATCGCCCATCGGCCCGCCCGAGCAACGCAACCGGCCAGACTTCCGGGAAACGGCCTCGCCACAAAAACCTTCCGCGGCCGTGGGCATTCGGCCCCTTCGGAAGAATTCGGTCTCCACCGAAGACCAGCGATGGCATTGCCGCCCGGACGACCCGCACAACGCGCAAACTTGATTGTAACGAAAGACGAATAATCGTGCGCGTATTTCTGCCTGCCTGCGCTGTAATTTGCCGTGAATACTGGGGGCAGGGCAGATTTGTATCTCCTGTCGAGGCCAAAACCCGCTGCCCATCGGCTGCCCGCGCCGCAGGCCGCCCCCCGTTGTAGCGAGGTGCCTTCAAAGCAGCATTCCGCCGCCATCCTTCAGAGTCCGCCAGTCCTGGGCCATCGCATACGACCAAATCGCCTGCCACTGCCGGGCAAGCCGGCAGTGGCACCCAATCGACCAATGCTGTCCTGCCGAAAGTGACGTACGTTTCCGCCCTCTTGTGCCTTACGGCACCCCGATAGCCGAGCCATCGCGGCGGTTCAATGCATCAAGCGGGCGAAGTCATAGCAGGCTAAGGCTATCGCAGGCGCTCAGCGAATCCTGGGGCAATTGCACCGGGGTTGACGCGCGGGCGATCGCAACGAAACACCATTTGTCCGAGAGTGAATTACCGCTTGTCCGAGAGTGAACTACCGCTGGCTCAATAGTCGATCACCACTTGTTCCGTAGTGAACTACCAGCCGCCTAACGCGGCAATCCGTCCCTGTTGCAGTTGCCAGCGGCGCTGGGTGACGGCGGCGAGAAACGCTCGGTCGTGGGCGGCGACGATCATCGTTTGCGGCAAGCGGTTGAGCAAGTCGGCAAGTCGGGCCACGGCGGCCTCGTCGAGTCCGGCGGCCGGCTCGTCGAGCAGCAGCACGTCGGGCCGCATGGCCAGCACTCCGGCCAAGGCCACCAGCCGTTTTTCGCCGCCCGAGAGCTTATGGGTCACACGTTCTTCGTAGCCCGAAAGGCCCAGTTCGGCCAGCGTTTCGGCGACGATGCGTTCCACTTCGTCGCGCGATTTGCCGAGGTTGAATGGGCCGAACGCGACATCTTCGGCCACGGTGGGACAGAACAGTTGATCGTCGGCGTCTTGAAAGAGCAGTCCGGCGCGGCAGCGGACTTCGTAGAAGTCGGCCTCGCTGGTCCGATCGCGTCCGAAGGCCCAAATGCTTCCTTCTGTCGGCCGAAGCAGCCCAACGGTCAGCTTCAGCAGAGTGCTTTTTCCGCTGCCGTTGTCGCCGCACAGCGCGACGCGGTCGCCCCGGGCCAACGAGCAACTGCATCCGTCGAGCACTGGGCGTCGCGGATCGTAGGCGAAGCGGATATCGTTGAATCGGAGCAATGCGTCGGTCATTGTCGGTTGAAGGATGGCGGAAGGCCGGTGGAAAACCTCGCCCCGGCGCGCCCGCCGGGCCGCTCAAAGCGCCTGCAATTCGAGGGCGATCATCAGGCCCAGGCAGATGGCCATTCCGAGGGCCAGGGGGATGTCTCGCCGGGAAAGGGTGAAGTGGTCGAGCAAGTAGAATCGTCCGCGGAAGCCGCGGCATTTCATGGCGTCTTCAATGCGTTCCGATCGTTCCAGCGCGCGAATCAGCATCATGCCGGCCAAGTATCCGAGGCTGCGGTAGGTGTGGCGATTCGGTCGGGCGCGGAAGCCGCGCACCTTCATGGCCGCACGAAGTCGGCGATACTCGTCGGCAAGCACCTCGACATAGCGCACGGTGAAGAGGAACAGGTGCGAAAGTTTGGCCGGCACGCGCAAGTGATCGAGTCCGTGCCCGAGCGTGACCGGGGGCATCGACCCGATAAGGGCCATGACCGCCAGTACGATGGTGTTTCCCTTCATTGCCGTGGCCGCCCCGATTCGCAGACCGTCGAACGACAACGAGACTGGGCCGACCGCATTCCACCGCGGCGGATCGCCCGAAAGGGCAAGCACGAGCGTCATTGCAGCGAAGACGCCATTGAGTGCGGCCATCCTGCGAATGGCCGTTGCCGCAGCGATGTTGCTTAGCAACAAGCATGCGATTGCCGCCAGCAGCCCGACGGCCAGCGACTCCCAACGGCTGGCCCAAACCGCGGCCGCGGACAGCCCGATCGCCGTGATGATCCGCACGCGCGGATCGACGCCGTCGAGCGGGCTGTCGAAGATTTTGGGGGCGGTCGGGGCGGCGCCGACGGGGCGGTTCATCGGGCAGACCCTTGAGACGGTCGTCGGGCCATCAAATAGAAGGCAATTCCCGCGGCGCCGAGGATGTACCCGACGCCGCCGAGCAGGTCGCGCCAGCGAACGGCCGTTTCCATCCGTTCCAGCCGCTCGCGGATGTCGTCGAGTTGGGCGGCGATTGAGGCCGCCGACTGATCGCGGCCGAGCGGTTGCCCGGGCGCACCGGCGGCCCGCGGCGAACTGTCTGACGGCAGCGCACGCGATGGATTTGGTTCCGGCGGCGAGTCGCTCTTGACCGCTGATGGCGGATCGACGGCTGCGGCGGGCTCGCCCTCGACTGAAGGCTTGGCCGGCGCAGCGGGCTGCGGCGGGGCGGGCGAAGCGGCCGGCCCCGGCAAGTCGGGCGGAAGCTGCGCTCGGCGGACCAGGGCGGGCCGTCGCGTCGCGTGGCCGTCGTCTAGCTCGGCCGAAAGCAAATGATCGCAGCCCGTCTTGGCAACAAAGACGAACTGGCCGTCGGCGTCGGTCGTCGTTTCGCCCAGCGAGTTGCCTAGAGGATCGGTTGCGCGCACCGCAACGCCTTGTGCCGCCGCCCCGCCTTTGAAGTAAACGCGGCCGTGGATGGCGGCGCCCTCGACGCGTTGCACAAAGATGTTCATTTCGTGCGCGGCGGCGATGGACGCAAACACGGCCATGATTAGCGCGGCCGCGAGGGCCGCTGCGCAACGACTGGCCGAGGGCAGGCCAACCAGCCTCGTGCGACTGCCGCCGAGGGGCGCGCGGCCGGTCGGGGAAAACAATTTCTCGATGACGGCGAGATCAGCCATCGCTCAGCTCCGTGCAACTGGCGGGCCGAAGTGCCCCGAGAAGATCGGGCCGAACCTGTCGCACCAGCGCCATCACCGAGGCCGTAACCAATCCTTCGGCTATGGCCAGCGGCAGATGGGCCGCGGCCATCGCCGCCCCGAACCAAGCGAACTGCTTGCCGGCCAAGAAGAGGCATAGGCCGTTGCCCAACCCCGCCAATGCGACTGCGGCAGCCCCGGCGAAGAACCCCCAAACGGGCACAGCCGAGCGCGGCGCGCGGCCGAGCGGACCGCGGAAGATCATGCCGCACGCCACGGCCGGGGCGGCCATGATTAGGGTGTTCACCCCCAAGACGATCGGGCCGCCTAAACCGAAAAGCGCAGCCTGAAGGACGAGCCCGGCCAGTACGGCCGGAAAGGCGGCCCAGCCGAGGATCACGCCCATCAGCCCGGTGAGGGTCAGGTGTTCGGCCGTAACGCCCAAGGGAAGATGGATCGATGAAACGACGAAAAAAGCGGCCGAAAGAACGGCCACTCGGGGAATCTGCTCGGCGTCGATGCGGCGCAGCCCGAGGGCCGTTCCCACGGCGGTTGCGCCCCAGCCAACGGCCAGGATTTCTCGCCCGTAGGGCGCCGCGGACAGAACGCCTTCATAGATGTGCATCGTTTGATGACGCTTTCCGATCGTGCGGCCCCGGGCCGCATTCGGCTCATAACAGCCGGAGAATCGTCGCACAGTCCGTCGATCTGCCAATCAATCTGCCAAGCCGCGGATCGCTGCGAGCGATCGTGCGGCGGTCGCCCGGCGATCTCGCGCAAGTCTTATGCCGCGGCGCGGGGTCGCGGCCCGAATCTCTTTAGGGTTGGGCAGCGGTCATATCCACGGTTCTGACCCAAATCAGGCCGCCCAATTCGACCGCCGCCGGTTGACCTTGCGGATCGGGCAACGGCTTTTCGCCATCGACCAGCGCGGCGAATCCCCACCAGCCCGCCCGCGGCATCGTGTAGGAAAAAACCCCGTTGGCGTCGGCCTTGATCACTTGCGTGCTGAACGCGTCGTTGGGCAAGGCGACTTTCTTGCCCGCGTTGTAGTATTCCACTTCGACCGTGGCGAAGGGCACCGGTTTGCCGTTGTGGCGGACGATGCCGCGAAACGTGTTGCCGGTCCACAGGCCGTAGGGGCGAACCAGCGGCTCGATCTCCACCGGCAGGCCGACCAATGCGTCCCAGCCTTCTTCCGCGCCGAATGCGCTGACTACGACTTTGGTGTAATGGATGATGTATTTCTTCTCGGCCGATTCCCAGTAAGGAGCGGGTTCGATGTAGAAGACGTGGTCGCCCGGGGCGTCGAGCTTCAGCTCGGCTGTGTAGGCGGTCTTCCCTTCGCGCTTCACTTCGCGAAGGATGTCTTTCAAGTCGCGGTGTTTCCCGTCAACCAGCACGCCGAAACGCCGCGGCTGCCCCATCTCCATCACCGGACCGTCGGTCATCGGGTGGGTGAATCGCAGGTCGATGGCGATGGCGGCCTCGTCGGCGTCGGCTGCCACGTCGCGCGACGGAATTGCCACCTGAAAATGTGCGAACAGGCTGGTAGCGGTGGCGAAGGCCGCCAGAGAGAACGCGCCGAACAGGCGCCAAGAGAAACGACGGTTCATAACTCTTGTGCGGTTGCCCGCCTCCTACGAATTACCCGGTGCCGTTCCGATCAGTGAAGCGGTTTGTTGGTGCAGCAAGGCTAAGCGACGGGCAACGCCCCGAAAGCTGAGCAGGGGCCGGTGCGAAAAGGCCCTGCCAATGAAACTACGCCGCGACTAAGCCTGCGCCGGTATTACACCGTCGCTTATTGTAACACCGCGGGGAAGGGGTGTCGAGTTCCGCTTTGTTGAAGCAGGTTGGGTGGATGGCGGGCTTTGTCGGGCGGGGGGCGGGGAAGGTTGATTGGGTAGCGAACCCGGTTGCAGTTCGCGCGGCCCAGCGGCTTTGGTTCGATGGCCGGCGGGCCGGCGCCCGCTGCGGTTGCCGCTGGGTGGCCCCGATCGCTCGGCCATCGGGGCGCCATACGGCGCAAGAGGGCTGCGATGGCCCAGGGCCGACGGACCGACGCCCGCTGCGGTTGCGGCGGTTACGGGGCGGCCGCGTCGTCCTCGTCAACCGTCATTCCCAAGTGCCGCATCTTGCGATAGAGGTTCGAGCGGTGCAGGCCCAACTGGGCGGCGGCCTGACTCATGTTGCCCCCGCACTTTTCAATCGTGCGGCGGATATACTCGCACTGGAAGCCGGCGGTGGCGTTGGCCAGAGTTTGCCCGAACTCGGTCGTGAGCGGTTCGGTTCCTCGAGGTGAAAGGATGAAGGCCAGGTCGGCCGCGTCGATGCGGTCGTCGGTGCTTAGGTAGGCCAACCGCTCCATCAGATTGCGCAATTCGCGGACGTTGCCCGGCCAGGGATGCTCGGCCAGCCGTTTTCGGGCGGCGGGAGTCAATTCGGGGGCGGGCCGCCGCGCACGGCGGCAGAAGTCATTGAGGAAGTGTTCAGCCAACAGAAGCACATCGCCGGGCCGTTCGCGCAACGGCGGCAGTTCGAGCGTCACGACGTTCAGACGGAAGTAAAGGTCTTCGCGGAACCGCTTCTTGCGGACCATCTCAGCCAAGTTCTGATTGGTAGCGGCGACCACCCGGGCGTCGGTGGCGATTGGGCGCGAACCGCCGACGCGCACGAACAGATGTTCTTCGAGCACGCGGAGCAACTTCGCTTGGCCGGCCAGGCTCAACTCGCCAATTTCGTCGAGAAAGAGCGTCCCGCCGTCGGCCAACTCGAACTTGCCGGGTCGGGTCTCGTGGGCGTCGGTGAACGCGCCCTTCTCGTGGCCGAACAATTCGCTTTCGGCCAGGCTTTCGGGAATGGCTGCGCAGTTGACGGCGATGAACGGCTGGTCGCGCCGGCGGCTGAGGTAGTGGATCGATTGGGCGACGATCTCCTTGCCGGTGCCGTTTTCGCCGAGGATGAGCACGGCCAAATCGGTGTCGGCCACGCGGCGCGTGATCGAACGGAGGGCTTCGATGGCCGGGCTCTTGCCGATCAATTGCACGCCGGCGGCCGCCGACTCGACGATTTGCCGCCGACTGGAAAGCAGTTGTTGGCGATCTTGGGCGTTTTCCAACGCGACGGCCGCATGAGAGGCCAGTTCGATCAAGGCAGCCTCGTCGTCGGCGGTGAAGCGGCCCGATTGCTTGTTGATCACCTCGAACACGCCGAACAGATCGCCGGCCCGTCCCCGCAACGGAACGCACAGCAAAGAGCGTGTGCGGTAGTTCAAGCGGCGATCGACTTGGCGGTCGATTTCCGCCTCGGCTTCGGCCGAGTCCACCCGCCGCGGTTGGCCGGTGCGCAGCACTTGCCCAACCACGCCGCGATCATCGGCCACGCGCAACTCGCCGTCGGGCACGCCCAGGGCCGGCCGGGCCACCAATTCGCCTCGCGGTTTGTCCCAAAGGAAGATGCTGGCGCGGTCGGCTTCGAGCAGTCGGGCGGCGGCCTCGGCCATCTGACGCAGAAGCGGCTCGGGCTCGTGCGTCTTGTTCCATTGATGCGTGATCGAAAGAATCGCTTCGAGCCGCGCTGCGCGACGCTGAGCGGCCTGACGCGCCCTCACCGCCGACAATCCCGAACCGACCGCAGCGGCCAGCGCAGCGGCCTCGGCCGGCCAGCGCGCTTCGGGCGATGTCGCCGCGGCGCAGAGCAGCTCGGGCTCGTCGCTCTCGCGGGTCTTCAACGGGGCTGCCCACCATTCCTTCTCTTGACTCGGCGAATCTCGCTCGCTGACATGGGCCAACAGGGCGGCGGGCAACGCTGCCTTGTTGCTCGTTTCGGCCAACGCCCGCCACCGACCCTCGCGCCCGGAAACGACGGCCAAGTATTCGATCCCCAACGGAGCAAGCCGTTTGACCAGCTCGGTCAATGCCTGGCGAAGGTAGTCGGCCCCGTCGCGGCATTCGACGGCGGCCTGAAGCGCGGCCGTCAACGCGCCGGTCCAGGCGGTTTCCGCATCTGCCGCCCCGCGCGGGGTGTGACGTTCCATAACTGTTCGAAGCTCCGAGTAAGACGGCCGAAGCTGCGTCGGCGGTGTTGTCCAACTGACTGCGCAGTCCAAATCATCCTATCGAATTTCTGCGGCGAATCCAAGAGTCGGTGCGAATGTGATTTCCTTTGGTGTTGTCGCATTGACGACATTTGGGGTTTTCGGAGCTTTGTGCCTTGACCGCGGGGCCGACCGCTGATAACTTCCGCAGTTTTACCCGTTTGTGGTCTTGCTGAGTCTTGGGAGCAGTAGCGGTGCCCTACCACAGTGTCGTCTGTGTGAAACAAGTGCCCGATACGGCCAACATTTCGGCCGAGGCAATGAAGGAAGACGGTACGGTCAATCGTGCCGCGTTGCCGACGATCTTCAACCCCGAAGATCTCCACGCCTTAGAGGCGGCCTTGGAAATCCGCGATCTGCACGGCGGAACGGTGACGGCCATCAGTATGGGACCGCCCAAGGCGGGCGACGTACTGCGGGATTGCCTCTTCCGCGGAGCCGACCGCGCCATCTTGATTACCGATCGTCGGGCCGCGGCCAGCGACACCCTGGCGACCAGCTATATTCTCAGCCAAGCAATCAAGACGATCGGACAGGTTGACTTCGTCTTCTGCGGTCGGCAGGCGATTGACGGCGACACGGCCCAGGTGGGCCCGCAATGCGCCGAGAAGCTGGGCTTTCCGCAAATCACCTACCTGGAGCAGATCGTTTCGATTCAGGATCGCACGGCGCGGTTGCGGCGGAACACCGGGCGCGGTTGGGAGATTGTCGAGGTTCAACTTCCCGTGCTGGTCACCGTCATCGAGACGGCCAATCGACCCCGGTATCCGGCCGCCAAACGGATCATGCGGCTGAAGCATGCCCGGGTGCCCAGCGAGTTGCCCGGCGAGGTGAAGGCGGCCCTGCCCCAAGCAACCGACGCGGAAATCGAGGCCGAGGTTGCTCGGCGCACGGCCGATCTGAAAGCCCGCGGGCTGCTGCTGGAACAGTGGAACCTGGACGACATCGGCGCCGATCTTTCGCGTTGCGGCATGTCGGGCTCGCCCACCAAGGTGTACCGCATTCAGGCGATTGTGCTGAAGAAGGAAGGCTATACGTCGGTGCCGGCCACCGAGCCGGGCATCCGCCAATTGATTCACGAATTGGTCGTCGATCGCACGTTGGGTTAGTCGTCGGCCGACGATCGGCTCGGCGGGCTGCATCGCCGTCGCGTGACAGCCGGCCGGACGTTACGGACGCGAGGGCGTTCGGCGGCCGGCCCAAGCGGCCGATGCGGCGGTCGGGTGCAAGCGTTACTGTTCGAACACTGCTTTGAGAACCAGAAGTCATTTGTCATGGAACCGAATCGCCAAGGCGAAGTGTGGGTGTATGCCGAGCAAGAGCACGGCAACGTGCCCGAGGTAGTGCTGGAACTCTGCGGCAAAGCGCGGCAGTTGGCCGACCAGTTGGGCGTGCGCACCGGAGCGGTGTTGGCCGGCAGCGATGTGGCCCCGTTGGCCCAGTCGCTGATCGCCCACGGGATCGACCGCGTGTACCTGGCGGAAGACGCGCGTTTGAGCCATTTCCAAACGCAGCCCTATGCCAAAGTGCTCACCACGGTGATTGAGAAGCACCGGCCGCAAATCGTCATTTTCGGCGCTACCGCGCTGGGCCGCGATTTGGCCCCTCGCGTGGCTTCCGAGCTTCGGGCGGGAATGACGGCCGACTGCACCGACCTCGACATCGCCGACGTGGACGACCCGAAGACCAAGACGCGCCACGAAAAGCTGCTGCTGCAAATCCGGCCGGCCTTCGGCGGCAACATCATCGCCACGATCGTCAACTACGATCAGTGGCCGCAAATGGCCACGGTGCGCGAGGGCGTGATGCCGCTGCGTCCGGCCGATCCCTCGCGGCGCGGCGAAGTGATCCGCGAGAGCGTGTCGTTCGACGACGCCGACTTCCTGCTGAAACTGATCGAAGAGCACGTCGAGCAGCGCCGCGTCAACCTCAAAGGGGCGAGGGTGATTGTCGCCGGCGGCGGCGGCATCGGCAGCAAAGAGAATTTTAGCCTGCTCTACGAGCTGGCCGGGGCCATCGGCGGGGCGGTCGGCGCCAGCCGCGCGGCGGTCGATAGCGGCTACATCGGCAAGGAGCATCAGATCGGGCAAACCGGCACTACGGTGCGCCCGGCCTTGTATATCGCCGTGGGCATCAGCGGCGCCGTGCAGCATCGGGCCGGCATGGAAGAATCGGCGAAGATCATCGCGATCAACAAAGACAAAGACGCGCCGATCTTTTCGATCGCCCACTACGGGATTGTCGGCGACTACAAACAGATCATCCCGATGATGATCAAGGCGATCAAAGAGAAGTCGCGTTGATTTCCAGGACGAACCGGCCGGGCCGTTCGCGAGCGGGCTGGGCGGGTAGTGGGCGACGCCGGCGCCGGAAACGGCCGCCGTGGGGCATCGATGAGCGATTATTCGGCGCGGCTGAGCCTCCCCGGCGGAGGGCTCGCCGCCGAGGCGGGAAAAACTTCGAGCGTTTGAACTATTGCGGAGATTGGCTGTGGCAAACTTCTTTCTCGACAACGACGATATTCGTTTTCTCTTCGAGCACATCGACGTGGCCCAATTGGCTCGTTTGCAAGAGGACGATTTCGTCCACGGCGGCGACGACGGATCGGGCTACGCCCCGCGCGACGCCGCCGATGCGGTGGACAACTACCGCCGCATTCTCGAAGTCGTCGGCGAAATCGCCGCCGAGGTCGTCGCGCCAAACGCCGAACAAGTTGATGCCGAAGGGAACACGCTCAATCCCGACGGCACCGTGACGCTCCATCCCTTGGTCAGCGAGAACCTGCGGCGGCTTTCGCAAGCCGATCTGATGGGCTTCACCCTGCCGCGGAAGTACGGCGGGCTGTTTTGCCCCAATCTGATCTACACCATGGCCACGGAAATCATCAGCCGCGCCGACGCCTCGCTGATGAACATGTTCGGCCTGCAAGGAATCGCCGAAACGATCAACGCCTTTGCCGACGACCGAGTGAAAGACGCGACCTTGCCCCGCTTTTGCACCGGTGAGGTGACCGGCGCCATGGTGCTCACCGAGCCCGACGCCGGCAGCGACCTGCAAGCCGTCCGCCTGCGCGCCTACCAAGACGCTCAAGGCAATTGGTTCCTCAACGGCGTCAAGCGGTTCATCACCAACGGCTGCGGCGAGATCTTGCTGGTGCTCGCCCGCAGCGAGCCGGAAATCAGCGACGGCCGCGGGCTGAGCCTGTTCATCACGGAACGCAGCCCGAAGGTGCGCGTGCGGCACTTGGAGCACAAGTTGGGCATCCACGGTTCGCCCACCTGCGAGTTGGTGTTCGACGACACGCCGTGCCAACTGATCGGCGAACGGCAGCGGGGCCTGATCACCTATGTGATGGCCCTGATGAACGGCGCCCGGGTGGGCATTTCGGCGCAATCGTTGGGCATTGGCGAAGCGGCGTTCCGCTTGGCCCGCACCTACGCGCACACCCGCGAGCAATTCGGCGGCCCGATCGAGCGGTTGCCCGCCGTGGCCGAACTGGTGACGGACATGAAGGTTCATGTCGAGGCCGCCCGCGCGCTGGCCTACGAAACCAGCCGGATTTGCGATCACGAAATCAACAATCATCGCGTGATGGAAAGCTTCCCCGACCTTCCGGCCGAGGAAAAGAAACGCCGCCAGCAGCTCGCCCGCCAGTTGAAACGCATCAACGGCATGATGACGCCGATGGCCAAGTACTACTGCTCGGAAATGGCCTGCACGGTGAGCAATCAGGCGATTCAAGTGCTGGGCGGTTCGGGCTACATGAAGGATTACGCCGCGGAACGCTACTTCCGCGACGCGCGGATCACGACGATCTACGAGGGCACCAGCCAGTTGCAGGTTGTCGCCGCGGTGCGCGGCGTGGCCTCGGGCGCGTTCGAGCATTGGACGGCCGAGTGGGACGTGCGCACCTACGACGATCCGCTGCTGATGCAGTTGCGCGATCAATTGGTGGAAGCGAAGAACAAGGTGCTCGAAGCCGTCCGGTATGTGAAGACGCAAAGCACCCAGTACCTCGATTTGGCGGGCCGTCGCTTGGTCGACTCGGCCATTGCGGTGATCATCGGGCACCTGCTCTTGGGGCAGGGCGCGGTGAACCAACGGAAGAAGGTCGTGGCCCGACGCTTCATCGCGCAGCAGCTTCCGGTGCTGCAAACCAATTGCGCAAAAGTGCTTTCCGGCGACATGTCGCCGCTGACCGAGTACGAAGTGCTGGCCGGGCCGGTGCCCGCTGCCGTATGATGATCGTCGGCAGGGCGGCCGGAGGGCGGTTGGCGGCCTTTGGGTTTGCCGCTGGCAGCGACGGCGCGGCGGAGCGTGCGAAGGCTGTTTCGTCGCGGCGCTGGCGGCGAAAACCGCAGCCGTAAAGGTGGGCCGCGGGCAAGAAAAAGGCCGATGCGGCAAAACGGCTTGCCTCGTTGTGCGCCGCTTCCATCGAACTCGGAAAACGAGGTAGTCTATGGGCATGTTCGAGGGCAAAATCGGTTTGGTCATGGGCGTGGCCAACGATCGCAGCATCGCCTGGGCCATCAGTCAGGCCCTTTACGGCGAAGGCGCTGAGCTGGCGTTCACCCATCTGCCCAGTCCGTCGAGCGAGCGGCGCGTCCGCGCCCTGGCCGAGCCGCACGGGCCCAAGGTGTTGCTGCCCTGCGACGTGCAGAAAGACGAAGACCTCGATCGCGTCTTCCAGGCCTGCGCCGAGGCGTATGGGCGGCTCGACTTCGTCGTCCATTCCATCGCCTTCGCTCCTCCGCAGGAGTTGCGCAATCCCTATGTTCAGGTCAGCCGCGCCGGTTGGCATCTGGCCATGGACATTAGCGCGTACAGTTTGGTGGCCGTTGCCAATCGCGCGGCTCCACTGATGACGCAGGGCGGCTCGATCATCACCATCAGCTACTACGGCGGCGAAAAGGTGATCCCCGGCTACAACATGATGGGCGTGTGCAAGGCGGCGCTGGAACACAGCGTGCGCTATTTGGCCTGGGACTTGGGCCGGCAGAACATTCGGGTGAATTGCATCAGCGCGGGGCCGATGCGAACCCTGAGCGCCGCCGGCATTTCGGGGTTCGACGAACTTCGCGACCACGCCCTGAAGAAGACGCCCCTGGGCCGCAACGTCGAGTTCGAGGAACTCGGCGCCACCGCGCTTTACTTGTTGGGCAAGATGTCGGGCGGAGTGACCGGAGAGACGATCCACGTCGATTGCGGCTATAGCATCGTGGGCCTTTAGCGGCCCGGCCGATGCCGCTGGCGGCAACGGGCCGTTCCGGCGCCGGCGATTGAACATCGGGCCGCGCTGCTTTGCCCGCGGCTTCGCTTCCGGCCGCGGGGAATCAAGTCTGTGCAGATCGACGGCGATCGGAAAAAGCGGCTGCCCTTGCGGCGAAGCGGCCCAGAGGCCGTGTTCCGCCTGCGTAAATGGCTTCTGGTTTCGCTCGGTTTTAGAAGTCGTACCAGATTCCCACGCCGACTTGGTCTTCGAAGTCGCGATAGAACTGGTACTGAGGGCTTAGCCCGTTGAGGTAATGGGCGCCGACGCGCAGTGTCCGGCCGTAATGCCCGCGCCACTGCCAGCCCATCTGCACCGTGACATTGCCGCCGAAATCATTCTCCTGCCGCAAATGCCCATTGCAAGCGGCAAACGGCGCGCCGACGATCGTCGAAGGGTCGGCCGGGCTGAACTCCACGCCGAATTGGAACTCCCACGGCTTTGCGCCGCCGTCGATCATGAAGGCGTAGCCCACTTCGGAATAGAGCCGCCAATCAGGATGCGGGTGCAGCGCCAGGCCCAGCACCAGGCTGTCGCGCACGTAGTTGATTCGTTCGACCGTGGGATGCGTGAGCATATACTCGTCGCCCAGGTGCGCGCTGATGTGGTAGTAGCCGAATTTCATCGCCCACGGCCCACGGCGGAAGGTGAGCGGCACGCCGACGCGGAAGTCGGCTGCTACCAAATCGCGAGCGTGCTCGGCATCGAGCCGCGGAAAGGCGGCGCCTTCCACATCGAGCTGCCATCCCTCGGGCAAGACGGTATCGGTAGAGCCGTAACGGAGCAGGCCCGCCCGTCCGCCCAGCGTGCTGTCCCAATACCAGCCGTAGTCGCGGGTATAGACCCATTGGGTGCCCAGACGCGGCTCGCGCGGCCCGGCCAAATACGACTTGTACAGCAAACTCGGCGGCAGAAGTTGCCATGTCCAACAGGTGCGCCCGCCGGCCGGCAGACCAACGGGCGGCGGATCGCTTCCGTAGCAGATTGTGCCCGGTCCGAGCCAGGAGCCGGCGGCGCCCGAGTTGACGGGCGTTTGCGGCGACACGCCCATCGAAGGGTCTACCAGCCCGTACTCGCCGGCCAAGGCGGGCGACGAACCGCCGGGCGGTTCCAACACCGACAGCGGCATGGCCTGGGTTTGCCCAAAGACCGATGGTGCAGCGACACAAAGCAATACGGCCACAGCAGCCGCAATGAAACAACCAACCCGATGCCACATGGCGCTTTGCTCCCGCGATGAGTGCGTAATCAGGGAGCGGGAGTGTAACGGAAGGGCCAGTCGGCCCACAAGCCCGTTTTTCACATCAAATTGGTGAAGATGGCCCCTCCTGTTGCGGGGGCTGCCGCCGAGATCGCACAACTTTCGGAGTCATCGCACAGCTTCGGCCCTCAATGGCACAACTACGGCCGTCATCGCGCAACGGTGATCTTGCTCAGCGGATACCAGCCGTCGTCGGCTCGGCCTTTGATCCCCAGGCGTACCACCGGCTTCGTATCGGCCGGAGCCGTATCCGTCCGCGGGTGGTCTTCCCCGCGGCCGTCCCAAAGGCGCGCTGCCGGGGCCGGCTCGGCCACGACGCCCACGGCCAAGGTGTAGGTTCCCGGCGGCAGGTCGGCCGGCAGCGCGATCGTTTCGCCGACCGTCGCGATCGGCCCGGGCGGCAAATCGGGCGGCTCACGGAGGAAATCGTCGGAGAACATTTCTACCGTCCCGGGCATCCATTGGTTGACGGTCGTTCGGCCGACGAACACGCGATGCGCGCCGGCCGCATCGGTCAATCGCACGGCCACCCGATACGGCCGATAGCACGGGGCCGAGCCGACGTTTCGCCATTTCATCGCTACGTTCAATGGCCGGCCGGGCACGGCCTGGGACGGATGTTTCAACTCGCAGAGCACCAGCCGATAGCCCAGTCGGCGGAGGAACCGTTCCAACTCGGGGCGAACATGCTCGGCCGTGGGCAACGGGGCCGACTTGTTGTTGATCACCGATCCGTGGCAGGCCAGCGCGTAGTTGAAGATGTAGCGCAACGACCAGCCTTCATCGACCCACTTCCGCATATCCCAGCAGGTTTCCCAGGCCACCGGCGCAGTCTTCCAAGCGTCGGCGATGCCCGCCTGCTTGAACCAGCCGGGGTAGCCTTTGCGCATGTGGCACCATGTTTTCGAGAAGCCGCCCAAATCGCCGAGGCAGTCGGCCCGCCAGCCCGTCCCGCGGCTGCACGCGTAGCTGAGGTGCTCGCCGCCGCCGATGAGCATAACCAACGGGGTGCGTTTGAAGGCCGCCAAGTAGGCATCGACGACGCGTTTGCGGTTTTCCGGGGTGGGCAGTTTGTACTTGCTCGAACCGCTGAGGTGCCATTCGCCCCACCAGCCGATCGAGCCGAGATCGACGTGGTCGATGTCGGGATGCCCGTCGTAACGCTCGCCCAGCCGTTTGATGAAGTCGAGGTGTCGCTCGAGGGTGGTCGGGTCGTCGAGATCGGGAATGGGGAACGGCCCCTGGCCGTTGTAGTCGGCATCGACCACTTTGCCGCCGACCTCGGCCAACCAACGCGGGTGATAAGGGTTCTTCGCGTAGGTCGAGCAGCACATCACGCGGAAGGCCAGCGTTTGCCCCGACTCGCGGGTTTCCTTCAACACGCGGTCGAGGAACTCGGTGTTCAGTTGGCCGGGGCGCGGCTCCAACTCGCCCCATCCCCATCGGGCGTAGTGCATCGAAGAAGGAATCCACGACGGCAGACTCTTGTCTTGTCGGCTGGTGCGGTGAAACGTTTGCCAACCGATGCCGGGATTGGCCAGCAGCTCGTCGGTTTCCTCCGGCGCAACGACGACCATCGCCCGATCATCCGCGGCCTCGCGCTGCGCTGCGATAAGCGCCGAGCTGCCGAACGCGCCGAACAAAGCAAAGAACATGCCGCACACAGCGAACGCTTTCGATTTGGTGTTCATCAAAGCCATCCCCTGAACAAGTGTGCACGTTGAAGGCCGGACTGAGCCGGCGCGCGAAACAGGCAAAGCCTCTGTCGCGTGGACCTTTCCGTTCGGCCTAGTCTCTCAGCCCAATTCGCTTCATTGTTGCCAGGACGTCAGCCCAAGCGACTTCGTGCGGCGGTTGATTCGCTTTTGCCGCCAGCGCGGCCGCGACTCCGGCTGCTTCGCCCATCGCCACGGCATTGCCCGTTACACGATAACTGGCGTGGGCGATGAAGTCGCCGCTGATGCAGCGACCCGCCAACAGCAGTCGGTCCACGTCTTGGGCGATCAGCGCGCGAAGCGGAATATCGTAGGGCCTAAACTTCAAATCGCCGTGCGAGATCGGACGGACGGAGTTTTCCTCCTTCGATGCCGCATGGATATCGACCGGAAAGGTGACCCGCGCGACGGCGTCTTCATGCCGAGCGCCGGCGGTCAGGTCGTCTTGAGTAACGATATAGCGGCCGCGGATGCGCCGGCCGTCGCGGATGCCGATTTGCTCAGCGGTGGCGGCCACGTGCAGTCCTTCCCAGGGGCCGCCGAGTTTGCGCAGTGCGGCCGCCAACCGATGCACTTCGCCGCGGGCGCGCACGGTGGCGGCGGTGACCGCGTCGGCGTCGAAAGGGCGAACGCCGTATTCGTGATTGACCATGAACTCCAGCAGATTGCCGTGAATCTGGAACAGAGTGGGATGCCCGTACGACGGTTCAATGCCTGCTCGACGAAACGCCTCGATGTTCTTCTGGACCGCGGCCAGATGCACCCGGCCGTCGCCGCCGTAGAAAGAAATATGCTCTTTCAATTCGGCTGCGTCCTTGACGACGACCAGGGCGTTGAGCGTCATTGGTTGGCAGGGGCAATCTTTCTGCCGACCGAATTCCCAAGAGCATCCGGCCAAAGTCCCCAAGTCGCCATCGCCGCTGGCGTCGATAAACACCTTGGCGCGCCACGCTTCGCGTCCGCTGCGCGATTCGGTAACGACAGTGCTCAGCCGGCTTCCGTCGCGATAGGCCGCCACCACGCGCGATTGCAGACGAAATCGGGCGCCCGCTTCGCCCATCAAGTCTTCGAGCAACACCTTCATCGCTTCAGGATCGTACGCGAATCGATCGCGGTTGGTGCCGAGTACGCGGGCTTTGCGGGCGTCGAGCTGGGCGGCCAACTGCCGCGGCAATCCCGGTTTGTCGAAGTCGAAGATGTACGTGAGCAGCCCGGCGGTCCACACGCCGCCCAAGCAGCCGAGGGCTTCAAACAGTCGGGTTTTGGCGCCGGCTCGCGCCGCCGAGATGGCTGCGGCCGCGCCGGCCGGTCCGCCGCCGCAGACGATCACATCGGCATCGTCGTACAAGGGGATTGCGCGCTGCGGCTCGCTGAACAAGACGGGATTGTTTGTGGGCGTTTCGGCGGCCGAGGCGCTAAGGTTCGGCGCGGTGAGGCCCGTGGCTGCACAGGCGGCCAAGAACTTGCGGCGATCCATGTTGCCTTCCTTTTCTTTTCCGGTGGCCGACCTTGGCGATGCCTGAGCTGACGAACTTCAATCCTCGTCATCGCCTCTGGCGAGTGGAGCGGAATCGAATCGACGGCCAGTGTACCATCCGGCGCCTCAGCGGAACAAGAAAACGAAAACCTTTAGGTGTTGCGCTTCGCCGTCGGCATTTTTTCTCCTCGAGCGGCAATCTGCCTCTTGTTCCCCGCGGTAAGATCATAGTGCGTAAGCCGTCTGATCGCGGGCCGACCGTCGGTTGACAGAAATTAGCGGAGCGAGAATCGCATCGCTGTTGTCGCTTGGCGGGGGGCGTTTGATCGGCCCAGTGTCGCGTTTGCCTGGACCGGTCGCTGATCGGTGCGTTGACCGCACCGCAGATCATCAGGAGCACGACGATGGTATTGCTCGAATTCAGCATCTACCCGGTGGACAAAGGCGCGAGCCTCAGCCCCTATGTGGCCCGAGCGGTCGAGATCGTGTCGCAAAGCGGCCTGCCCTATCAAGTCCACGCGATGGGCACGGTGGTCGAGGGCGAAATCGAACCGCTGCTCCAACTGGTGCAGCGGTGTTTCGACGCCCTGAAGGCCGACTGCGACCGAATCGAGTGCGTGATGAAGTTCGATTATCGCCGCGGCCGCAGTGGCGCCCTTGCAAGCAAAGTGGCTTCCATCGAGCGACAACTGGGCCGACCGCTGCCGAAAACCCCTTGAACTTGCGCGGCGGAAGCCTCCGCAACACTCGTTCGCGCGGCGTCTGCCGGGTTGACGGCCCATTCACCCTCGTTGCGTCTTACGGCGCTGCAACCGGCAAGCGATCGCTGCCCGCCGTTGTGGCCGTGTTGCCCCAGTGCGTTGCGACGGCTGGGATAGCCGCGATCCGTCGCGGCCGGCTGCATTTTGGGGGCTGAAAATGGGCCGAACGGCCCGCCGAAGGCCGTCATGACTGCCCGTTGAACGCTATAATAGATTACCCGTGTCGGAATGAGAGGGTTTTGAGCCTCTCTCATTGTCTCTCGATGTGCGAAAGGCGGCAGATCGTTTGCCGCGATGGGCCGTGGGTTTGGCGGTCGCCGTCAACGGAAGCGGCGCTTCGTTCAACAAGCCCGACGAGAATGCGAACGACGCCTTGGCCTTGGTCAATGAGGATCGCCTGCGATGGCGCTGCCGGAACTGATTGCCGAACTGCGCCGGGTGCTTTCGCCCGATCGGGTTCTGCATGCGCCCTCGGAGTTGGCCGCCTACGATTGCGACGCTTATACCGTGGTTCGCCGCCGGCCTACGGCCGTGGTGTTTCCCCACGATCCGGCCGAGGTGTCGGCCGTGGTGACGCAGTGCGCGCAGCGGCGCGTGCCGCTGATTCCGCGCGGGGCGGGCACGGGCCTGGCCGGCGGCTGCGTGCCGATCGATGGCGCCGTGGTGCTGATGCTCACGCGGCTCAATCGGATTCTCGAAATCAATCTCCGCGATCGCTGGGCGTTGGTCGAGGCGGGCGTGCCCAACTTGCAGCTTGCCCGGGCGCTGGCCGGCACAGGCTATCACTATGCGCCCGACCCATCGAGCCAAGGCGCTTCGACCATTGGCGGCAACGTGGCCACCAACGCCGGCGGGCCGCACACGCTGAAATACGGCGTTACGGTCAATCACGTGCTCGGGCTCGAGGTGGTGCTGGGCGACGGCTCGGTGCGCCGCTTCGGTCCGGTGGCCGGCGCCGGCGCGCCCGACATCTCGGGACTGATCGTCGGCAGCGAGGGCCGAATGGGCATCGTTACCAAGGCTTGGGTGCGGTTGACGCCCAACCCGCACGAGTTTCGCACGTTCCGCGCGATCTACGGCGATGTCGAATCGGCCACGCGCACTGTTTCGCGGATCATTGCCGCGGGCATCATTCCGGCCGCGATGGAGTTGATGGACCGCGGCATCATCGGCGCGGTGGAAGACGCCTACCACTTCGGCTTTTCGCGCGAGGCCGAGGCTGTGCTCATCATCGAAATCGACGGTCCGCCGCCGGGGCTCGACCGGCAACAGGCGCAAATCTTGGAGCTGTGCGCCCAGTGCGGCGCACAAGAGGTGCTGGCCGCGGCCGATCCGGCAATGCGCGACGCGCTGTGGAAGTGCCGCAAAATGGCCGTCGGCGCCGTGGGCCGGCTCAGCCCAAGCTACTTCATCCAAGACGGGGTGGTGCCGCGCACGCAACTGCCGCACATTCTGCGACGCATCGCCGAAGTGGCGGCGGCAAACCGTGTGCGGATTGTCAACGTGGCCCATGCCGGCGACGGCAACGTGCATCCGATCATCCTTTACGACGATGCCGATCCCGAACAGCTTCGCCGCGCGCTTCGGGCGGGCGAAGAATTGTTGCTCGAATGCATTGCCTGCGGCGGCAGCGTGACGGCCGAGCACGGCATCGGCATCGAAAAACGCGAGTTCATGTCGCGGCAATACGCCGCGGCCGACCTGAAGGCGATGCAACGGACGGCCGAGGTGTTCGACCCCTTCGAAATCCTCAATCCCGGCAAGCTGTTGCCCGATCGAACGGCCGGCGCCGGCGCTGGGAGGCCGAACGAATGAACGTGGCAGATCAGCGCCCGGGCCCGAAGCTTCTCGCAACGCATGCGCCGCGTTCGGTTGACGAGGTTGCCGAAATCGTGCGCTGCGCCGCCGAGCGCGGGCAAGCGGTTTATCCGATCGGCGCGGGCACGCAGGCCGACGTGGGTTGCATGCCGCGTCGGCCGGGGATCGGGCTTTCGCTGGCGGCGCTCGATCGGTTGATCGACTATCAGCCCGACGACATGACGATCACCGTTGAAGCCGGGATGAAAATCGATCGCCTGCGGCGCGTGTTGGCCGAACGCGGGCAGTGGCTGCCGCTCGACTTCGCCTCGCCCGGCGGCACCGTGGGCGGCGCGTTGGCCGTAGGGCTATGCGGGCCTCGGCGATTCGGTTTCGGCGGCTGGGCCGACTACGTGCTCGGCCTGCGCGCCGTCGATGGGCAGGGCAACGAGTTCTTCAGCGGGGCGAAGGTTGTCAAAAGCGCCGCCGGATTGAACGTGCATCGATTGTTGATCGGCTCGCTTGGTTCGCTGGCGATCATTGCGGAAGCGACGTTGATGGTCCGCCCTCGGCCCGAAATGCAGGCGGGGTTGGCGTGCCGCCTGAGCGATCCGGCCGCGGCCGACCGGCTGCTCGATGCTCTGTCGCGGAGTCGGTTGACGCCCTCGGCCGCCGATCTTTACAGCGGCGCCTTGTGGGAACAGCTTAGCGGATGCGAGCCAACAGTCGGGCCGGTGCTGGTGGTTGGGTTCGCCGGTGCAGCCGCCGACGTGGAATGGATGCTCGATGGACTGCGACAACAATGGCGCGAAGCCGGCGTGCCGTTCGACGCGATCGAACGCGTCGAACAGTTCGACGCCTTGTGCGAGGCGGCGGCCGCATGGCCTGCGGAAGTCGGCGTTGCCGTTCGTCCGAGCCGCTTGTGCGCATTGATGGCCCGGCTGGGCGGAGTGATGACCGAACTGCCCTGGCAGGCCCGAGCCGGAGACGGCATGCTGCTGTTGCGAGTCGGCCCGCGGACGCCCGCGGTGTGGGAGTCGTTCGTGCGCGATCGCATCATGGCGCCAACGGCCGAAGAGCCGTCGGCCCGAGTCGCAGTGATTCGTCCGCCGGAGGGTAGTGCGTTCGCACCTTCGGAGGCGTGGGGGTTTTCGGAAGATGAAACGGTCGTTTGGACCGCGCTGAAGGAGAAGTTCGACCCGAAGGCGATCCTCAATCCGGGGCGATTCCCCGGCGCGATTGCAGCAGCGGGGGCCCCGGGCGCGTCGCCGAGCGATCGACCGGCGACCGACGGCCCAGCCACGCCGGGCATTTCTGCCGCGACAACCGCCGGTCGATAACCTATATTCCACACCCAGGGAAACAAGGGCGCGATGCCCCTTGAGAAACAACGGAAACGACTGGAACCGAATCGTAGCAGTATCGATGAACCTGTAAACGGCTGACCGCAGCGCAGGCTGACCGCAGTAAAGTTCCATGTGTTTCGACCACGACTATGAATCGCCGTCGCCGAACCCCGCCGCGGGCATCGCCCGCGAGACGTTGCGGCGCTGCATTCATTGCGGGCTGTGCACGTCGTCGTGCCCCACGTTCACCGAATTGGGCGACGAGAACGACGGTCCGCGCGGACGCATCCAACTGATGCGTCAGGTGGCCGAAGGCTCGCTGCCGCTGACCGGACGGGTGCGCGAACATTTGGAGCTGTGCCTCGACTGCCGGGCGTGCGAAACGGCCTGCCCCTCGGGCGTTGAGTACGGGCGGATCGTCGAGCCGTTCCGCACGGCGATGCTTGCGGCCGATCGCCGCTGGGAACAGCGGTTCGACTGGTTCCGCGAGTTGATCTTGTTGCGGCTGTTCCCCTATCCCGAACGATTGCGGGTGATGCTCGGCCCGGTGCGTATGTCGCAGCGATGGGGTCTTTTCGACATCGTGCGGCGGCTGGGCCTGCTCAAACTGCTGCCCGAGCGATTGGCCCGCATGACCGAACTGTTGCCCGACCCGGCTCCCGGCACCCCGAGGCTGCCGCGGTTCTCGCCGGCCGTTGGGCGAAAGCGGGCGCGGGTGGCGCTGTTCGTCGGCTGCGTGGCCGACGTGATGTTCCGCCACGTGCATTGGGCCACCATCCGCGTGTTGCAGCACAACGGGTGCGATGTGTTCGTGCCGCGTGGGCAAGGCTGTTGCGGCGCGATCCACCTGCACTGCGGCGATGCGCTGGGCGCCCGACGCTTGGCCGACCAGAACCTGGTGGCTTTCGAATTGGACCGCTACGACGCGATCGTGGTCAATCACGGCGGCTGCGGCGCGATGCTGCGCGAGTACGGAGTGCATTGGCGCGACGGCCTGCAACCCCATCGCAAGAAGTTCGCCGCCAAGGTGGTCGATGTTCACGAATTCATCGAACAGTTGGGGATGACCCTGCCGGCCGGGCGGATCGATGCGGCCGTCACCTACCACGACTCGTGCCATCTGGCCCACGCGCAGCGCGTTACGGCCGCACCGCGGCAAATGCTGGCCCGCGTGCCTGGGCTGAAGATGATCGACCTGCCGGAAAGCCTGCTCTGCTGCGGCTCGGCCGGCACGTACAACCTGGTGCAGCCCGAGATGGCCGATCGCCTTGGCCGACGCAAGGTGGAAAACATCCTTCGCACCGGGGCCTCGGCCGTGCTGGCGGCCAACGCCGGCTGCATGTTGCAGATCGCCGCCGAGCTGCGCAAGGCCGGCGCCCAACTGCCTGTGCTGCACCCGATGGAACTGCTCGATCTGGCCTATCGGGAACTGCCTTGGCCGCCCGACTCCCGTGCAACGGCAGGCCGAACCAACGGCAACACCAGCCCGCCGAGGCTTATCCGTTGATGAGGATTACTATGCAAGCTGCCACGGCGGGCTTGTCCCGCCGTGCGGCAATCGAACAGTCCAGAAGAGCCGCTGCACATTCCGCCCCACAACCAGCCAACGTTCCGCACTGCCGGACAAGCCGGCAGTGGCACCCGATCAGAGCCTAAACAGCCTGGAAGAACGGGAACTTGGCACGCCTTCCGCCCTGTTGTGCCTTTCGGCGCCGTGATCGCGGAGCTGTCGCGGCCGCGCCGATGGTCCGACTGCGGACCGTCGAACAAGGTGACGGCCAGGCTCAATTCGGCACTGCCGGAATTTTCGGCAGTGGCGCGCCGATTCTGCCGTTATTTGGCTTGCCGTGCGCTGTCGATGCGCATTGCTCCACGATAGGTGACGGTGTGAACGCACCTACCAGCCGCGGCAGGCGAAAGCGGCGATTTCGATGGCCGTAAGCCGGCGGATCAGCTCGGGATAGCCCTCCGGCCGCCGCCACGGGTGCCGGGCGAGCATCTGCGCGACCAGTGCCGCCAATCCCCGCGGCAGCCCGACCACCGCCCGAAGCCGGCGCAAGAGATCCTCGGCGCGCTCGGCGCCGTTGCGCGTTCGTTCGTCCGTCGCTTGATTTCCGCTGAGCAACAACTCGGCGAAGATCAGCCCGAGGCTGAAAATGTCGGCTCGCTCATCGCAGCCGGGCGAGGCGCCAGTCGGCGCCGTCCGCTCGGGCGCTTGATAGGCCGGGGTGCCCAGCAGCAAGGGCTCATTCGCTGCGGCTTGCGGCGGGCGCTCGAGTCGGGTGGCAAAGCCCAGGTCGATGAGTGTTACGTGGCCTTCGTCGGAGATCATCAAGTTCGACGGCTTCACGTCGTTGTGGGCGAATCGGCACTCGGCCAGCGCGCCCAGTCCGCAGGCGGCTTGGCGGACGATCCATACGGCCTCGGCCGTGCTGAATGATTGACCCGAGTCGAACCGCTGTTGCAGCGTTCGGCCCGGCAGCCAGGGCAGCACCAGGTAGGGTTGCTCCCCGGCGATTCGCGCCGAGAGCACCGGTGCGACATGCGGGCTGCGGACCAGTTGGCCGGCCATCGCTTCGCGAGCGAGAAGTTGCCGTGCGATCGGGTCGTTCCGGCATTCGGGCTGAAACAGTTTGAGGGCGTAGGCGAATGGGATCGCGGCGAGGCTGCCTGCCGGTCGGCAGCGATAGACGACGTGACGGCGGCCCGAAATCGCTTGGGCAATCTCCCATTCATCAAGCGGGCGGGCGGCTGATGTGGAAGACGGCGCGATGGTAAGCTTCGCCGCGATCTCGGGCGGATCAGTCGCCTCGACCGTATGGGCCGTGGTCGGCATTAAAATCACGTCCGCAGCCGGCGGCAGCCAAGACGTGCGAAGATCGAACGACATGTTCTGCCCTAGTGTCACGACGAACAAACGTTCAACTCAAGTGGACTTTGTCGGAAGGCGCGTCGGTTTTCATTGAGAATCCGCCGCTCTCGAGAACGGAATGCCGTGCGCCGATGCCATGCTCAAACGTGGGCGGGCGAATTGCCGCCGAAATGCGCGGAATCCCGTGTCTATCAGGAACTATCGACTTTTCTACGTGGCGCACTCGCTTCTTGCCCAACGGGTTGTTCATGTCGTTCTGGCTTGCGCAATCGGTATTTCTTGTCAGTCATCCCGCGTCCGTCGCCCTGTCCGAAGTTGCGATCTCTTGTTGCCAGCGTGACCGGGGCAATTACGTCGAGTTTGCCGATCGGCCCCTGGGCCCAGTTCGCCGATGGTTGACTGCTGCCGGTCATGCCGCGGCGGTCTTTCGCGGCCCTTGAGCGCCGGGGCAGGGGGGATTAAGATGGGCGTTTCGTTCTGTTCTCTGTTGCGTGAAACGGGAGACGCCGGCCCGATGATCCGCCGAATGTTGATCGTGTGCTGCCTGGTGGTTTTCTCGGTAGCGGCTTTCGCAGGATGCACTCCGCCGCCCGGCAAGGGCGCGCCGCCATCGACAACCACGAAGAATTGATCGGCCGCGACTCGGCCGCCAGATGGGGCCGGCTCGCTGCGAGTGGGCGCCGCAACGGTCGTTCTCGCGGCGCAGGCCGATGGCGTTTTCATTCGCGTCGGGTATGGGGCAAGGCGATCTTCGGCTGAGCGTCGCATTGCGGGCATGCCTTGGGGCCGTTGTGGCTTGGGTATGAATTCGTTCGGGCGCGGCTGCCCGATTTTGTTGAACACCGTTTTCGTTCTCCCTCGTTCTTGTTGAGGCCCACCATGCTTGGTGCGTTGCTCTTGGCCGCGGAAAGCGGGCCGTTGATCTCGATCGGCCCGTTGGACTGGGTGATCATCGTCATCTATTTCGCCGTGGTTTTGGGGATCGGCTTCTATTTGAAGCGATTCGCCGGCACGGGCGAAGACTTCTTCCTGGCTGGGCGGAAGATGACCGCCTGGATCGCTGGGGTGAGCTTCATTTCCGCCAACCTGAGCTCGCTGGAGACGATGGGCTGGTCGGCCATGGCCTATCAGTACGGAATGCTCGGCGCCCATGCCTACTTTATTGGGGCGATTCCGGCGATTCTGTTTTTGGCCATCGTGATGATGCCCTTCTATTACATCTGCAAAACGCACTCGGTGCCGGGCTATTTGAAGCTCCGCTATGGTGAAGCTGCACGGTCGCTGGCGGGATTGTCGTTTGCCATCCTCACGGTGTTGGTCAGCGGGTCGAGCATGTTCGCCATGGCCAAGATTCTCCACCTGCTGCTCGGGTGGGATATGAACATCAGCATCTGGGTTTCGTCGATCACGGTTGCGGTCTATGTGGTCTTGGGCGGGTTGATCTCGGCCGTGTTCAACGAGGTGGTGCAGTTCTTCCTCATCTGGTTCGGCACGTTGCTGATCCCGATTCTGGGCCTGATCCACGTCGGCGGCTGGAAGAATATGATGGCCCGCATTTCCGAGAACGTCAGCACCATCCATCCCGATCTGCCGCCCGGGGCGGATTTCACCAGCCTGTGGAGCAACTTGGGCTCGTTCGAGTCGAACCCGATGGGGATCGACTGGTTCGGCATGGTGTTCGGCCTGGGGTTGGCCGTCAGTTTCGGCTACTGGTGCACCGACTTCCTCCAGGTGCAGCGCGTGATCGTGGCGAAAGATCTTCGGGCGGCCCAAAACGGCACAATCATTGGCGCGGTGCTGAAGATGTGCGTGCCGCTGATCGTTACCATTCCCGGCCTGCTCGGGCTGGCGGTGCTGCTCAATCCCGACGGTTCGCCGGTGGTGCTCGTGCCCGAAAGCGATCCGCGGGCGAACATCACCCATCGCACCTTCAACGACGTGTTGCCGCTGCTGATGGGCCAGTACCTCGGCCCGGGCCTGCTCGGCTTGGGCGTCACGGCGATGATTGCCGGGTTTATGTCGGGGATGGCGGGCAACGTCAGCGCGTTCGCCACCGTTTGGACCTACGACGTGTACCGTCCGCTGATTTACAAGAACGGGACCGATCGGCATTACCTGAACGTCGGGCGCTGGGCGTCGCTGCTGGGTGTGCTCGCCTCGATCGGCACGGCGTACCTGCTCTTTTTCTTCTCGAACATCCTCGAATACTTGCAGGTGCTGATCTTCTTTTTCATCGTGCCGTTGTTCGGCGTGGTGATCGTGGGGATGCTTTGGAAGCGTGCGACCGCCGCCGGCGGCTTCTGGGGCTTTTTGACGGCGATGGTCTTCTCGATTGCGATGTGGGTGTTCGTGCACTACTTCCCGCAAGGGTGGCAGCCCGACCCCCGAATCGAAATCGGCAAGGGGGCGAAGGTCGAGTTGATCGTCAACAACGAGAATGCCCCAACGCAGATCATCGTCCGCGAGGGCGAGGTGAAGCTGACGAACGTGCCCCTCCATAAAAGCCTGCTGACGAATGACGAACAAAGCAAACTTTTGATTGCGGCAGCGGATGTGGTTTTGCCCTCGCGTGTGGCCGAAGGTGCGCCGATTGCCGAGGAAGAGGCCGATCGTCAGCGCGCTGTTGAACGAGCCGAGCGAGAAAAAGGCAATCGGGTGAAGCCCGCCGCCAAACCCGTGGTTGTTTTGGCGCCAGATGTCGTTTTGCCCGATGGGCAGAAAAGCAAGTTCGGCACGGCCGACGTGCCGGTGGTGATTGCTCGCAACGTAGCGATCGAGCTAATAGAGATTCGTCATACGTTTGCTCCGGCGGCGTTCAACCCGGATCATACGAAGTGGATCGCCCGCTCGCCCGCGGCGCAGCCGATGGCGGTCAACATGTACAGCGGCTTCTGGACGTTTTGCGTGGCGCTGCTGGTGACGATCGGCGTGAGCTTGGCGACCAAGCCGAAATCGGATGAAGAGTTGAAGAACCTGGTGATGGGCCTGACTCCGTTGCCCGATCAAGGTCGCGCTCCGTGGTACGAAAGTCCGTACCTCTGGGCGTCGGTCGTGGCCGCGGTGTTGATTGCCATCAATGTCATTTTCTGGTGAGGATAGAACGTCTATGGACACTGAACATCAGGTTCCGATCTGGTTTTTCGTTGGCGGTCTGTTGCTGATTTATGGCGTGTTGATCTTCGGCGGAGGCGTGTATGCCTGGCTCAGTCCGCCGCCCGTCGAGCATCGGGTGAAACTGTTCGAGTATCACGCCGACATTTGGTGGGGGTTGTTGCTGGTCGGCGTCGGAACGCTTTACCTTTGGCTCAATTGGCCGTGGGGGAAGAAAGGCGAAGCATAGCTTCGGCCCGATAAGCCTTCCGCAAGCGCCTAAGCTATCGGCAATCGCCGTTGCCCTGGGGGCGGGTTTGGGCGGTGAGCCAGACCGGAGACGTTGGTTCGACCGCGGCCGTTAGCGCGGCTGCGGCTCGGTGAGTTGTTCGCCGCGGACCTGTCGGCGTCGGGCAACCACCGTCGCGGCGTCTAAGCGGCAGGGCAGCAGTTGCCTGACGCTGTCGGCTGCCGCCGAGATGCCCAAGGCGACGGCCTCCGGCACGCTCCAGCCGGCGAGAATTCCCCAGGCCGTGCCGGCCGCCAAGGCGTCGCCGCAACCGATCGGGTTGACGACTTGCTCCGGCGGAAGCGGCTCGAATCGCCACAGCGCGGCGGACGAGGCCAGCCACACCGGCCCCGGGCCCTGCGAAACAAGCACCCATTGCGCGCCGCCGTCGGTCAACGACCGCATTGCCTCGATCAATTTCGCCTCCGTGTCCAATGGCCGGCCGACGGTTTCGGCCAACTCGTCGCGGTTGGGCTTGACCACCAGCGGCCGCAATTCCAACACCGAGCGCAAGCCGGGGCCGCGAAAGTCGAGCACCAGCGGGCAGCGCACTTCTTCGATCAATTCGCGGTAGTAGTGCGGCGGCGTGCCGAACGGCAGCGAGCCGATCACGACGGCCGCGTCGGAACGGCGGGCCTCTTCGGCAAAGGCCGACCGAAAGGCGGCCAACTCGTCGTCGCTCAACGGGCGGCCGTTCTCCACCAACTCGGTGATCGCTCCGGTGCTCCGTTCCAAGAGCGTGGTGCAAACGCGGACGGCCGAACGCGTGGGAATCCAGCGGGCGGGCACGCCCAATTCGTCGAACTCGCGACGAATCTCTTCCCCGCTCGCACCGCCGAGCGGCGAAAGCGTCAGGCTCGGCCCGCCCAACGTATGGGCGGCAATGCCGGCGTTGAGCACTTTGCCCGAGGCGCACCAATGCACCTCGGCCGCACGATTCACTTGCCCGTGCCGGTACTCGTCGAAGACCAAAATTTGTTGCCACGCGGGCGTCAGTCCGGCGGAGAGGATCATATTCGTTCTCGGTGCTCTCAGTGGCGGCCGTTGGGCTGCCGGCGCGCCGCCGATCTTCCGTAGTCTTTCTTGCTCGAAGTCTTGCCGATACCAATGCGCCAACAGTTGAACGATCGTAATCAGCAGGCGATGGCCCCCGCCGGCGAACGAGCTCTCAGGGCGAACGATGTATCAAAGTAGCAAAGTGAACGGTGCATCAGGGCGAACAATGCATCGAGACGAACGGTCAATCACAGCATCGACTCGAGCAGCGCGAGCAATTCTTCGTCGCTCAGTTCGCGGGGATTGCCGCTCATGCTCGAACCGCGCGCGTCGCGCACCAGCAGCGGCAGGTGCTCGGCCCGAACACCCAACTGCGACAATCGCTGCGGGGCACGCACCTGTTGGCACACCTGCTCGATCAACGCGATGAAACGATCGGCGTCGGCGGCGTCGCGGGCATCGCTTTCGCAAACAGCTTCGGCCGGGGCCGCTTCCGACGAACTCGGGGAAACGTCGGCAACCTCAACCGGGGCGAACAAGTCGGTCGGGCCAGTTCGCCCGGCTCGCCCCGACTGAGCCGCGCGGCGATCTTCCGCCTCGACCGCCCGACAAAGCTCGGCCAACAAGGGGCGGCACACGGGCGCATTGGTTCGCAGGGCCGCGGGCAGCATCACGGCACAGGCCTCGCCGTGGGCCGCCCCGCAATGAACGCCCAACGCCGCCGCCACACCGTGGGCCATCCCTAGGCCCGAGTTGGCCAACGCCAAACCCGAGAGCAAGGCGGCATGGGCCATCGCCTCGCGGGCCGGGCGGTCGTCGGGCTGCTCGGCCGCCCGCGGCAGCGCGCGAATCGCCGCCGGCAGCGCGTGCCGGACCAGCGCGCGGGGAATGGGCCGCGCCTTCCGCGAAATGTAACTCTCGATCAGTTGAGTAATCGCGTCGAGTCCGCAGGCGACGGTCGCCCGGCGGGGCAGCGAAACGGTCAGCTCCGGATCGACCACCACCAACTGCGGCATCAATCGCCAGTCGCGGAGGCTGCGTTTCAGAGGGGGATTTCGGCCGGAGATGACGGCATTGCGCGTGGCCTCGGCCCCGGTGCCCGCCGTGGTGGGCAGGGCAACGACCGGCAACGGCGCCGCCCGGAGTGAAAGATTTCGGCCGACGTGTTCGAGGTAGTCGGCCACGGTGGGGCTTTCGTCGTTGACGGCCATGGCGGCTGCGGCCTTGGCCAGGTCGATAGCCGACCCGCCGCCGACGGCCAGCAGCAGGTCGCCCGGCCCGACGCCCTCGGCCCGAAGCTCCGCCGCCAAGCGATCTACGTCTTCTATCAGCGGCTCGTGTTCGATCAGCGCCGCCTGCCGCGAATCGACGCCGGCCTCGGCCAAGCTGCGGCAAAGCCGGTCGATCACCCCCTGTTCGATCAGCACGGCCGCCCCGCACACGATCAGCGCCCGACGCCCCAGCGGCCGAACCAGCTCGCCGAGCCGTTTACGCTGTCCCCAGCCAAAGGCAATTTGCCTGGGGGCGACGAACTCGTACGTTTCGACGGACAACCAGGGAGCGTTCATGCCCTCGACAACCGTGAGAAACAGGAAACGAACCGGCCGCTCCACCCGCGGGCGTGCTGGGGGGCTTCGCCGACCGCATTCGTAGCAATTGTGCGGACCCGCTAAGCGTAACGCAAGACTCCATTGATCGGAAGGAGCCGGTTGCGCGGCAATCGCGGAGGATGGCTGTTTGCGGCAACTTCTGGTTGCGCAGAGTCTTCGGCGTGCGGAGCAATCGCGGTTAGACGTGGGCGTCGCTCGCGAGAAAACAGCCGCTTGCCGAGCGGGCTCGTTGCCAAAGCTGTCGGAGGGGCCCTATACTCACAGTCTCATGCGACGATCTCTCGAACGGACGAGGCTGCCATGCCCGCTTTTCTTCTTGCCGTGCCCTTGCTTCTTTCCGCCGATCCGGTTTCGTCGGACTGGCCGTCGGCCGTGGCGGCGATCCGCGCCATCGATCAACACGGCCGAGGGCATGCCGAGGCGGCTCGTGCGTGGCCGCGGCTGGCGGCGCTTCCGGCGGAACGTCTGGAAGATTTGCTCGCGGCCTTCGACGGGGCGAATCCGCTGGCGGCCAATTGGCTTCGGGCGGCAGGCGAGACGATTATTGAGCGCGACGGTCTGCACAAGGCGCCGCGCCAGGTGTTGCTCGATTGGGTGCTCGACCGAAAGCACGACGCGCGCGGCCGCCAATGGGCCTACGAACTGCTCCTTCAGATCGATTCGCGGGCGGCCGAGCAGTTGGGCCCGCGGCTGCTGGACGATCCCTCGGCCGAATTGCGACGCGATGCGGTGCAGGGGCTGATCGACAAGGCCGACGCTCTCGATCGGGCCGGCGGCGACCGGCCGGCGATCGTGGGCGCTTATCGCCAGGCGTTGAAACACGCGGTCGATCGCGACCAGGTTCGCGCGATTGCCGATTCGTTGCGCCGCCGCGGCGAGTCGGTCGATCTGCCCCGGCACTTCGGTCTGTTGCAGCAATGGCATTTGGTCGGACCGTTCGACAACACCGCGGGCAAGGGCTTCGCTGCCGAGTATCCTCCGGAGCGGGCGTTGGATCTCGACGCGGAATATGCCGGCAAGCATGGCCCGGTGCGATGGTTGGCCCACCAGACTAAAGGCGACGAAGCGGCCATCGATTTCAACGAACGGTTGGGCGAGGAGAAAGCGGTAGTCGCTTATGCCTTCGCGCGTTTTTCGTCGCCAGGCAAAGGCGAAGCCGAGTTGCGGTTTTCTTCGTCGAATGCGGTGAAGGTTTGGCTCAACGGCCGCCAGGTCGCGGCGTTCGAAATCTATCATGCCGGCTCGCAGTTCGACCAGTACGTAGCGCGCGTCGAGTTGGCCGAAGGCGCGAACGAGCTGCTGGTCAAGGTCTGCCAGAACGAACAGACGCAGAGCTGGGCGCGGGCATGGAAGCTCCAGTTGCGCGTTTGCGATCGGGCCGGCGCGGGCATCGCGCGGCAAGAGCCGGTTGCGCCGCGTTCGCAACCGGGCGAATCGCGGTAAAGTCCATTCCCAGTCGCGGAAGAGAATCGAACCATGGACAGCATTGAGAACAACGCCGATCGGAGCGTTCGTTTTCGTCGGTCTTCGGCGCGCTATTGGCTGTGGCGGGCCGTAGTCGTTTGCACGGCCGCGTTTGCAGCTTCGGGCGGCCCGGCGGTTTTCGCCGACGATTGGCCCGCGTTTCGCGGCGGAGCGCGATCGGGAGTTGCGACCGAAAAGGGCTTGCCCGAAACGTTCGATCCCTCGACCGGAGCGAACGTCCGCTGGAAAGCGCCGCTGCCGGGCCGCGGGCCATCAAGCCCGATCATCTTGGGCGATCGCGTGGTCGTTACAGCGGCATCGGGGCCGAAGCAGGCGACTCTGCACGTGATCTGCTTCGACGCTTCCTCCGGTCGCGAGCTGTGGCATCGCCGCTTTTGGGCCACGGGGCATACGGTGGTCGATTCGTTCGGCGGCGTGGCCGCGCCCACCCCCGCGGGCGACGCGGAGAGCATTGTCGCCTTTTACTCGTCGAACGACTTGGTGTGCCTCGATCTGAAGGGAAACTTGAAGTGGTTTCGCGGGCTGGCCTACGATTGGCCCCAGACGCGAAACGACGTGGGCATGGCGTCTTCCCCGTTGATCGTCGGCCGAACAGTGATCGTGCAATGCGAGAACCAGGGCAGTTCCTTTGCCGCCGGGATCGATTTGGGAACCGGGGAAGACCGTTGGCGCATCGATCGCGACCGCAGCGCCGTTTGGTCGTCGCCCACGCTGCTTCCAGGGGGCGAAGGCGAATCGCCGCTGGCGCTCTTGGTGGGGCGCGCAGGGCTGTCAGCCGTTGATCCGGCCAATGGCAAAACTGTTTGGAGCTACGAAGCCGCTTGCCACACGATCGCTTCGCCCGCCGTTGCGGCGGATCGGGTGTTTCTGCCGGCTATCGGCATTCATGCCCTGCGGGCCGACCGTTCCAAGGCCGAGGCGGTGAAGCTTTGGTACGAGGCCAACCTCCGCAGCGACAACGCGAGCCCCACGCTGAACGACGGTCGGCTTTACGTGATCAAGCCGCCCGGCATTCTGTTGTGCGCCGATGCCGAGAATGGTTCTCTGCGTTGGCAGAAGCGGTTGACCGGACCATTTTGGGCCAGCCCCGTCGTGGTCGATGGCCGATTGTGGTGCGTCAATCATGCCGGACTGGTGCAAATGGTCACCCTCAGCGACGATCCAAAGGTCGAGAATGTTTCGCTCGGAGAAGAAGGCGTGTTGGCGAGCCCGGCGGTGGGCGGGGGCGGAATCTTCTTCCGCACTGATCGGCACTTGTGGAAGATCGCTCGTTGATCTCGCCGGCCCGGGTGTGTTGGGTGTCTTTTCTTCGGGCTGTGGGCCGCTTCGGTTTACCGGCCAAAACCGCCGGCGCGAAGTGATCGGCTCGCGGTTGTTCTTTTGCGGGCCGGGAATGCAAGAGCGAGCCTCGCCGGTGCCCCGGGCCCGCGGCACCATGCAATCCACCCGTTTTTGCGAGAGTATTTCAGCGACTGTTCCTTGCGATGTCGAGGTTGGAGATGGATGAAAGGATCGAGCGAGAGCGGATTGCGATCGAACCGTGCGGCCCGATCGTCGGCGCGATCACTCCGCCGGGCTCGAAAAGCATCACGAATCGCGCGCTGATTTGCGCGGCCCTTGCCCAGGGCGTTTCCACTCTTCGCGGCGCTCTCGACAGCGAAGACACGACCGTGATGATCGATTCGCTGCGCCGATTGGGATTAGAGGTTCATCACGATCGCGCCGCCGCCGAAGTGCGTTTGGCCGGTTGCGGCGGGCGTTACCCGGTCGAACGGGCCGAACTGTACGCGGCCAATAGCGGCACGAGCGTCCGTTTTCTTGCGGCCGCGCTCACGCTGGGCCGCGGGAGCTATCGCGTCGATGGCTCGCCGCGGATGCGCCAACGGCCGATCGAAGACCTTCTGACCGCGTTGCGGCAGCTCGGCGCGGATGTGCGCAGCGAGTTGGGCAACGGGTGTCCGCCGGTGAGCGTGCAAGCGCATGGGTTGCCGGGCGGAACGGCGCGAATCGGCGGCGAAATATCGAGCCAGTTCCTCAGCGCCTTGCTGATGGCGGCCCCGTTGGCCGACGGACCGGTGGTGTTGGAGGCGGCCGGGCCGTTGGTGTCGAAGCCCTATGTGGAAATGACTCTGGCGGTGATGCGGGCCTTCGGCGTTGATGCCGTTCGGACGGGGTTCGAACGGTTCGAGTTTCCCGGCCGCGGACAATATCGAGCCTCCGACTACCGCATCGAGCCCGACGCCTCGGCGGCGAGCTACTTCTTCGCAGCCGCGGCGATCACCGGCGGCCGCATCACGGTGCAAGGGCTTGCGCCGCGCAGCCTGCAAGGCGATGTGGCCTTCTGCGACGTACTCGAACAGATGGGCTGCCGCGTGGAACGCCGCGACGATGCCCTAACGGTCGAGGGCCGGCCGCTCCGCGGCGTCGATGTCGATATGAACCCCATCAGCGACACCGTGCAAACGCTGGCTGCCGTGGCGCTGTTTGCCGAAGGCCCAACGAACATCCGCGGCGTGGGGCACATTCGTTTCAAGGAGACGGATCGCATCGGCGATTTGGCGGCCGAGTTGCGAAAACTCGGCGCCTTGGTGGACGAGCGAGCCGACGGGCTGACGATTACGCCCGCTCCGCTGCGGCCGGCGGAAATCGAAACCTACAACGATCACCGCATGGCCATGAGCTTGGCGTTGGTGGGATTGCGTAGCCCGGGTGTGGTGATTCTCGATCCGCAATGCACAGCGAAGACCTATCCACACTACTTCGAAGACCTGCGGCGGTTGATCGCGGCATCGTAGTTCTGTTGAGCCGTCCAAACAACGAGGGTCGCATGGTGGCGATCACTCGATGTCGGCGTCTGCCGAGATCATCGCCCGGTCCAAGATCACGAGCAGCGGATCAGGATCAGAAGTCCGGCGGTACGAGAAGCAAGAGGTTCGTTGCCGCAGCGCCGTTGCGGCGAACGGCTGCGGCAATCACCGTTCGTCGCAGCGAGTTCTGTTTGAACCGAGCGGGGCGTTCAGCGCGAAATCTCGCGCGCGGGGGGAACCGACCGAAGCAATTCCTCGGCTCGTTGCAGCAAGGGGTGGACCGATTCGCCCGGATCCGCTCGTCCCGCTGCACCGCGAGCGATGAAGGTGCCGCGGCAGTGCCGGCAAACCACTTGTCGCCCGAGGTATTCCACGCGCACCTGAACGCGGCGTCCGCACGTCGGACACTCTTCAAAGAAATACGTGGGACTCGACATGAAACGGCAACCTCCTGCAACAGACGAGAGTGTGCCTCTCCGTAAGCATGGTTTTATGGTAATGGTCGGCGGGGGAATGTCAACCCGTTTCGCGAGAAATGAACGGTTTTCTGACGGGCATCGAACAGGCAGCGAGCACCCTTTTGCGCGAGCGCGCAAGTCGCGAATTTATATCCGGTTATAGCGACGAGCTCGGGGGGCCGTTCGCTTCTGGCATCGGCGTTCGCCCGAGACTGCGTTGCGCCCGCCGGCCCGGGCGGTATCGGTCCCTCTGCCGGGCTGCCCGTGCTGGCCGCATTGGGGTTGACTCGCCTAGGCTCTGACGTTTCAATGCCTCGGCCCGAACGGTTTGTTTTCCGTTGATTTCGTTGTTTTTCTTTCGATGTATTTCTTGCCGACGTGCCGTCGCCCATGAGTTCCGCCTTCGTGTCGTGCCGTGTGCCGCTCAATGCGTTTCAGCGAGTGATGTTGCAATGGAGCGAAGTCCACCCCTACAACGCCTGTCATCTTTTCTGCCTGCCCGGTGACGGCGACGAGCAACGGTTGCGCGAATCGGCGCAGCGGGCATTGGCGGCCGCCGGTTGGGGGCGGGTGGTTGTCGAGGCCGGCGGGCGCTGCGCTTCGTTCGGTCCGTGCGATGAAATCGAAGTGCGAAACGCGGCGCGCGAGTCGTCGGCCGACGAAGATCTCGATCGCGAGGTGTCTGCGGAACTGAATCGCCCGTTCGATCGCCCTCAGTGCCGCCCGATCCGCTTCGTGCTGCTCAATGACGGCGCCGCGGCCCGCCACTGGATCGCGGCCACCTACGACCATTGGACCGCGGACAGCGTTTCGATGCGGCTGGTGATGCGCCGAGTGCTGGCCGAGTACCAAGGCCAAGCTTGCGAAACGACGGCGCCGCTAAGCGTATGCGATCAATCGCTATTGTCGGCGTTGCGCGCGCCGTTTTCGCCCTGGCGGCGCTGGCAAGTCGCGGTGCGAACGATCGCCCGATCGTTGTTCGAGCCTCAGCCGGTCAAACCGGCGGCCACTGGAATGCACGGTCGCGAATTGGGCTTTCGCTTGTTCCATTTTGACGGGGAGATGGTCGGCCGCCTTTGGCGTTTCGCTCGCAGCCGCTCAGCGACGGTGCATGATGTGTTTCTCGCTGTATTGCACCAAGTTCTCGGACGCCATTTGCCCTTCCGCCGATCGCTGAGCCAAAGCGATAAGATTGCGTTGGGTTCGATTGTCGATATTCGCAGCGAATTGGCCGAGCCGTTGCGCGAGTCGCTGGGTGTGTTGCTGGGGTTCTGGACGCTGCGCGAAAGAGTCGGCGCGTTCGCATCGCTTTCCGAAGCGGTTGAGCGGATAGCCCTCCGTACGCGACAAATCAAATCGCAGCGAGCGCACGTTGATTCGTTGGTGGGCATCGGCATCGGCGCGGCCGTTTGGCCCTGGTTCCCTCGGCCGTGGCGCGCCCGCTTGATGCGCCGCGTCATGCCGTTGACCGCCGGGGTGACCAATGTCGTTGTCCGCGACCGTTGGCTGGAGCAGAGCGTCGGCGGAGCGATTGTTGATTATGCTCGGGCGGCCCCGTTGGGGCCGACGGTTCCACTGGTCATCTCGCCGACGACGGTGGGAAACCGGTTCAATATCGGGTTCACTTACGCGTCGAGCGAGTTCGCGGCATCGACGATCGCGGCGATTATCGACGACGTGCTCAACGGCCTCCGCGAAGCGGCCGGCGAAGCCGGATGCAGCGGTCGGTCGCCGGCGCTGCCCGAGTTGCATATCGAGCCGCATTCCCCGCCCCGTCAATTCCAACGCTGAATCGGCGAGACCGAACGCGAGGAACAACGGCCGGCCGCGGCGCTGCACCGGGCCGCTCTGCTGCCAATGGGATGGACGGCGGCGCAACCTGGCCTCTAGCCGCGAAGCCTGCGCCAATACACGGCGACGATGCCGAACAATCCGGCGGCCAGAATCGCCAAGCCCGACGGCTCGGGCACGATCGACAGATAGGGCCCGTTTGAGTCAGCGTCATCGGAATAGATGATCGTCCCTGCCCATTGGTCGGCCGAACCGATCGTGAAGACCAGCCAGTCGTAGGAATGATCGAGTCCGTCGGCAACTTCAGACGTCACATCGAACGAGTGCCAGCCGGTGACGGCGCCGTCGAACTGTCCGATCTCGCTTCCGATGTTCAGCCAGTCGGCTGCATTAATGACTCCGTCGTCGCCGCCGCCGGCATAGCGTACCCAGATTGGGCCGCTGCCTGCTTGGCTGACGAAGAAGTTCAATGTGGCCGGCCCGGCGGCCAAGCCACTGGTGGGAAACTCGAGCACGGCAATGTCCCACCAGCGGTCCGATATGTAGTAGCCGCTGGTGTCGCGGTAGATGCTCAGCATTTCGCTGGATTCGGAGTCAACCCAATACGCATTGCCGCCCGGATACCAGACCCGATGCGCCACGGCGTCGTTGGGGCGAACGAACGAATCGGCGCGCAACGCCCCGGCCGAAGCCGCGAAGATTAGGATGACACCAAGAACGCCGACCCAACCGGAACAATGGAAAGCAGTCTTCATAGAGGCACTCCCACTCAAGTAAGCGAGAACTGGGATTCTCTGGGATGGATAAATCCAACCGAGCGGGACGCTGCCTCCAAGTTGCCGGGTGATTGATGCGAGCCTCGGCCGACGCCGATTTTTTTCTAGCGTTTATTCTAATTTGCGAGGCCGCTTATGCAAGTTTTTTTGTTGCACAAATAGGCTCCGCGCAAGGTCGGATCGACCGGCTTCCTTTGGCGTTCGGGCCGAGAAGACCGGCCGATCACCGTTTCGACGCGTCAGCCCACCTTGGGGTGTATAACCCTTATGGGTGGGATGTGTGAGGTCCCGTCGCCAAAAGTGAGATGGAGAGAGGCAAGGAGCGGAAAATACGGCTCTCGGGCAAGTCCATGGCCGCAGCGACGGTGAACGTCGGCGGGTGGCCGACCGCTTGCGAAACGCTTCTTCCAATCGAGGGCGTTGCGGCAACTGCGGCGAGTCAACCGTAAAACCGCGAAAACGGTGGCGAGCGCGGCCAGGGCCACGATAGGTTCTTCGGCCCATCGCGGGCAGCGGCTACTCTTTGCCGTCCTGGCCAAAATTGATCTCCAGCGGGGCGAACCCTGCGCGCACTTCTTCCTCGCGCCATAGGTACTTATAACGCCCCACGAGCATCTCGGGCGATTGCAAATAGCGGCCGATCTCGTTGAAATCGGCCTCTTGAACGAGGGCGTTTTCCACTCGGCCCGCATGACGCGAAATGACCAGAACCCGGTAGCGCCCCTGTGTCGGCGCCACCAGCCCGAATCGTCCCTGGGCATCGGTTCGCGTGTAGTCTCCTCCTGCTTTTTTGATCGCCCGAAGTCCGCGATGAAGCTCGCCGGGCATCGGATCGACGGGACGCAGCCCGCTCATTGGAATTGGCGGTTCCGGCGGGCGTTCGGCCGGCAGCAAGATCACCACGGCGTTTTCGTCACCGGCGGTTTGACCGGGCATGGGCGTCCAGGCTACCAGGCCCTCGACGAAGACGCGGCTTTGGGCTTCCGGCTCACCGCTGCCGGGGGCAACGGCCGCGGGGCGGCCACCCCCGATCCAATAGCCTGCGGCGAATGCCGCGGCACAGGTGGCCAAGAGGAACCAAGCTTGGGCGAAGACAATCTTCCGCGGAAGATAGACCATTTCATCCGACGCCGGCCCGCCGTTCGTCGCTGCGCCGGCAGAGTTTGGAGCCTGGCCTGGGGATGATTGCGGGATTGTCGCCGCGGCGCTTGCCGCTGTTTCCGACGGATTCAATGCTCGTCCGCGTTCGCTTGCCGCGCCTTGCGCCGCCGACGGGCTCGCTTTGCTCCCGCTGCCCAAGCGAGGCGGTTGCTCGGAAAACACTCGCTCGGCGGATGATCCGCCCGCGGGCCTGGGGGGAATGAACTCGGCCGTGTCCGCCAAGGAAGATCCGGCGGCCGCTGTCAACGGTATTTGCGCGGAAGGCGGATTGCCGGCGACCTCCGATTCGATTTCCTCGTCGGCCGGCTCGTAAGTTTCTTCGTAATCGTAAACGACAATGACGCCGGGCGGATCGACGTCGGACTCGATCGCCGCCGCGCTGTCGCCGTTGCTCGAACGAGCGGGTTCAGCGTTGGCTGCGGCCGGCTGTAAGGTTGAGATCGCTCCGACTGACGCTGGAGCCTGAGGCTCAGCCGCGGAGTCGGACGACATTCGCTTCGCTGGCCCCGTCGTTGCCGCCCCTGCACCATCGGAGGGCGAGGCAGCGATTGCGTCAGCCGCTGCTTGGGGAGAGGCCGGCGACGATTTGGTCGATACGGCGGAAGATGACGTGGCCGCGGCCGCAGCGGAATTGGACTCTCCCGGCTGTGGCATCGCTTGTTGCTCGGACCTGCTCTCGACGGTCGGAACCACCTGGACGGCGCCGCAGCGCGGGCAGCGAATTTCGGCGCCGGCCTTGCGAGCGCCGATGCTCAACAAAACCGCACAGCGCCGGCAACGAAAACGAATCGCCATGATCAACAATCGCCAGAAAGATGCGTACGGTGTCTTGGTTCGCGTTGGCGCCGCGCGCAAAGCGGGCGATTCCGACTTTTATTATACGCAATGGCGGTTCCACCGGAGGCTGCAACGCGCGGAAAACAACGGCCGCCCTGGTTGACGTTGCAATCCGACTTTGTCGCGGAGGCGCGGATCAGGGGCCGGCTCCAACTGCCTTATTTCTTGGGCGGGTTGTCGGCCAGGCTGTTCCAAGCCAGCACCAGCAGCAGGCAGACCAGCTCGATGGTCCAGACCAATCCGACGGCCAGGGCGGCGCGGCCCAAGAAAGCGGCCGCCGAAGCGTCGCCCAAAGAAGCGAACAACGAAGCCGTTCCCGAAAGGATCGTCACGATAATCGGCAGCACGACGGCCGCAATGAGCAAGATGAGAACAGCCGTGCGGCGGTGCGAATCGTTCAGCATAAGCGGTGTCCTGTCTTGCTGTCGTTGATGCTCAGTTCATTAGAAGCGAAAGACGCGGAGTTGCCCTTGCCGACTGGTGCCGCCAGCCGATTCTTTCTTCGGCTCGCGGCCGACACGATGCTCGAAAAACACCTTTGCGCGTTCCGGGTTCGACAACCGACAGGCCCCGCCGCGGGGCAACCGATGGGAACACGGGGCGCAGCCTTGCTGCCGCTGCCGGACCAGGAATGGCCCGCTACAATCGTCGTTCTCATTTCAACCGTTGCATTGCTTATCATCTGTGATGGAATCATAGAATGTCAAGCGTGGTGGGCCGTGGCTGCCGGGTGCGCCCGGCCCCGCTGGTTCGCGCTTGACAGAGGGAGCCCATGCTCCACAATGAGGAAAGCAGTCGGCGCCGGCCGGAAGAATCGGACGCGATTGTCGGCGGCTTTTGGTGCGTTCGAATCAGAACGATTGGTTGTTGAGCCATGTTGTCGCTGAGAACAGGGGTAATCGCGGGCGCCGGCCGCTGGATGGCGGTGGTTGCGCTATTGGTCTTGGCCGCTGTGCAGTCCGGGGCGATGGCGGCCGAGATCGAGATGCGCGATGGGCGGATCTTGCAAGGGATGCTCGGCGCGCTAAGCAGCCTGACCGACCAGCCGGGCGCCGCCCCGGCCGAGGGCGCCGGCGATCTGCAATTAATCGTTTTTCTCGACGACAATCTGCGGCGGACGTACGTGCCGCGCCGGCAAGTGGTGCGCGTCAATCAGGCCGACGTGGCGATGGCGGTCGAGAAATTCATCATCCGACAGCCGATCATTCGATCGAGCCAGGCGGTCAAAGCCGTCGGTCAGAGTCTGAAGGTCACGCCGTTTGACGAGTTCGGCCGCCGCACCTTCACCTTTCAAACGGCGCGCGGTCCGGTGGACGTTGTGCAGGGAATCACCGAGTTGACTCCGCAGTGGGCGAAGGTCGAGGGGCTGAAATACGCTTGGGACATGCGGATCGCCACCAGTTCGCTGCCGCGCGACGTGTTGCACAAGATCTTGCTTCGGCAGGTGGACGCGCAGAACGTCGAGCACCACAAGCGAATCGCCCGATTCTATTTGCAGGCCGAACGGTTCGAAGAGGCGGCGGCGCAGTTGGAGGAGATGTTGCGCCGGTTTCCCAACGAAGCGGGACTGCGCGAACAGCTCGAACCGACGTTGCGCCAATTGAAGCAGTTGGCCGCGCAGCGATTGCTTTCCGAGTTGCGGCTGCGGCGGCAAGCGGGGCAGCACGCGCTGGTTCGCGGGGCGTTGAATACGTTTCCGTCGGAAGGCGTGGCGGGCGAACTGCTCCAGGCGGCGCGCGAAATGCTCGGCGAGTACGAAACACTGGAGAAACGCCGCCAGGAAACGATCGCGTGGCTCGATGAGCAGATCGCTAGAATCACGGAAACGACCGTGCGCGAACGGGTGAAACCGATCCGCGATGAGATTGCCGCGGAACTCGGTTTCGAAACGCTGCCGCGGTTGACCGCTTTTCGCCAGAACATCAGCGATGCCGACTTGGCCCCGGCGGAAAAAACGGCGTTGGCCATCAGCGGGTGGCTGCTCGGCGGCGACAATGCCACGGTTCGGCTGCCGGTGGCACTTTCGGCCTTCAAGGTGCGCGAACTGATTCGGCAGTATCTGGCCGAGCCGCTCAAAGTGGAACGCGATCGGGTTTTCGCCTACTTCGGATCGGAAGAAGCGGGCGGCCCGTCGAATGTGGCGGCCATCCTTGCGCACATGAAGCCGCCGCTGGCCCTGCCCGCCGGCGACGAGAAGCGGCCCGGTTTCTACTCCTTCGAGGTTCAGGTGATGCCCAAAGAGCCGGCGGTAACCTATTTCGTTCAGCTTCCGCCGGAGTACGACCCCTTGCGCCGCTATCCCACGGTGGTGACGCTCAACGGCGCCGGCTCCAGCGCAGAGCAACAAATCGACTGGTGGGCCGGGCCGGCCGGGCCCGACGGCCGACGGGCGGGCCAAGCCGGGCGCCACGGGTATATCGTCATCGCTCCGCAATGGACGACCGAGCATCAGCGCGAGTACGGCTACTCGGCGCGCGAGCACGGCGCCGTGCTCGTTGCGCTGCGCGACGCCTGCCGCCGCTTTGCCATCGACACCGATCGGGTGTTCATTTCGGGCCATTCGATCGGCGGCGACGCCGCCTGGGACATCGCCTTGGCCCATCCCGACCTTTGGGCCGGCGCCATTCCGATCGTCGCTGAAAGCGACAAGTACATCGCCTTCTATGGCGAGAACGCCAAGCGGTTGCCCATGTATTTCGTGTTCGGCGAGTACGACAACAACAAGTTGCGCCGCAGCGCGCGCGACCTCGATCGCTACTTCCTCCGGTTCGGCATCAACGTCACGATCGTCGAGTATCTGGGCCGGGGGCACGAACACTTCTTCGAAGAAATCCTCCGCTGCTTCGAGTGGATGCAGCGATTCCGCCGCGACTTCTTCCCCCGCGACTTCACGGCGCGAACGATGAGGCCGTGGGACAACTACTTCTGGTGGGTGGAACTGAACGGGATGCCCGCGGGCACGATGGTCGAGCCGTCGCAATGGGCGGCGCGGCGGCCTTCGCAAGCGGCCCAGATCAGCGGCAGCATCAACGACGCCAACGGAATCGTCGTCACCACGGCGAGCAATCAACTGACGCTGTGGCTTTCGCCGAAAATGATTGATTTCGAGAAGCAGGTGACGATCGTCGTCAACGGCCGCCGCGTGAACAGCGCGGAACGGGCCATCGAGCCCGACCTGCGGACGCTGTTGGAAGACGTGCGCACGCGAGGCGATCGGTTCAATCCGTTCTGGCTGAAGGTGGAAACCGCCACGGGCCGTGTGGGCGGATAATCGCTGAAATAGCGAGATTCCGAGGTTGCCGACGGGCGGCGGCGATTCTCCTCGCTTTGCCGCAACGGACGATCGCCGCGGGTATTTCTGAGGAATGGTTGACCGGCCGGTCCGGCTGAAGCAGAATAGGGGCGAAGCTCGCGGATTCGCCGACCGGTCTCTTTCGACCGCCAGGCCCCTCGGCCGGCTGCGGGCATCGTGTGCGAAGCGACTGAGCGAGCGGGCCGATCGCCCGCCGCCAGACGCTTTCCCTCCCTGGATGACGGCCGGAGCCACGCGTCCGGCCGCCTGCCCTATCGCGGTCCATGCCATTTTCTCGGAGTCGAAGCTGATGAAGTCGCAAGAGAGTCGTCGTGAGTTCTTGGCCAAGTCGTCGGTGTTGGGCGGGGCGGCCGCCGGCGGATTGAGCATTGCGCGGTCGGCCCACGCGGCGGGCACCGCGCACCTTCGCGCGGTGCTGATCGGCTGCGGCGGCCGCGGCAACGGGGCGATTGACAACTGCCTGGAGGCCGACGAGGCGGTCAAAGTGGTGGCCGTGGCCGACGCCTTCGAAGACAAGGCGGCCAAAGCGGCCGAGCGGCTGCGCAATCATAAGACGTACGCCGCGCGAGTCGACCTTCCGAAAGAGCGCGTGTTCTCCGGGCTGGAATCGTTCAAGCAAGCGCTGGCGGTCGATTGCGACTTGGTGGTGACGGCCACCCCGCCGGGTTTCCGCCCGTTGATCTATTCGGCCGCCGTCGCCGCGGGCAAGCACGTTTTCATGGAGAAGCCGTGCTGCGTCGATGCGCCGGGGTACAACGTATTGATGCAGGCCAACAAGCTGGCGGACCAAAAAGGTTTGAAGGTCGGCGTGGGCTTTCAACGCCGCCATACGCCCAGCTACATGGAAACCATTGCGCGGATTCACGACGGCGCCATCGGAAAAATCATGTTCCTCCGCGCCTATTGGAACGGCAGCGGCATCTGGTATCGCAAACGCACGCCGGAGCAAACCGAGCTGCAATTCCAAGTGAACAACTGGTATCACTTCTGCTGGCTCTCGGGCGACAACATCTGCGAGCAGCACATCCACAACATCGACGTGTGCAATTGGGCCAAGGGCGATCATCCCGTCGAGGCCAACGGCATGGGCGCATGCACGCTCCGCTACCGCGGCAACAACAAAGGGATGGGGCAGATCTTCGACCACCACTTCGTCGAGTTCACCTACGCCGATGGGGCGAAGATGTTCAGTCAGTGCCGCCACATGCCCAACTGCTTCAATAGCGTGTCGGAGGCCGCTCACGGCACCGACGGCGAATCGGACTGCAAAGGCCTGATCAAAGGCAAGAACGAGTGGAAGTTTTCCGGCAAGGCGGCCAAGAATCCGATGGTGCAGGAGCACATCGACCTGATCCAGGCGATTCGCAACAACCTGAAGTACAACGAGGGCTATCACGGCGCCACGAGCAGCATGACGGCCGTGCTCGGACGGATGGCTACCTATTCGGGCCAAGTGGTGAAATGGGACGACGCAGTGAAGAGCGGCACAAGTGAGTTCCCCGCCAAGCTGGCCTGGGACGCGCCGGCCACGGTTGTGCCCGACGCCAACGGCGACTACCCGATTCCGATCCCCGGCGTGTTCAAGCCGTACTAAGAAACGCCTGATGAAACACGAAGCGGCCGAACGCGTCGCGCGCAAGCGGCCCAAGAACGCACGATAACGCAAACGGGCGGGGAAACCGCTGCACAAAAGCAGCGGGCCCCGCCCGTGGTCTTTCTCGGCGATCGAACAGGATCAGCCGTTCGCGCAATCCCGACAGACGGCCGCGAGACATTGCGCCGCAATCGGAAAAGCGGCCGCAGCCGCAGCGGCCGGTGGGCGCACTCCGCCCAAGCGGGCCGCCCCGCGCGCGCCGCGGTTCCCTTTAGGATGTCTTTACGGCGATCTTCTTCGGCGCGGCGCTCGGCAACCGTTTGATCGTCAGCGTCAGCACGCCGTTTTCGTACTTCGCATCGACCTGGTCCGGATCGATCCCTTCAGGAAGCAAGACGCTTCGCCGGAACGAACCGAAACGGATCTCGCGATGGAAGAAGTCCTGGTCCTTCTTCTCGGTCGATTCCTGTTTTTCGCCGCTGATGGTCAACTGCCGGTCGGAGAGGCTCACGTCGATCTTTGCCGGATCGACGCCGGGCAACTCCGCGCGAACGACCACGTCGCGGTCGGTTTCGGCAATGTCGATCGCCGGCATCAGGCCCTGGTCGCCCCAGGGCCACGTCGTGTTGCCCCAAGCGTCGCGGAAAAGGCTGTCGAACAGCCGATCCATTTCGCGACGAACAACCGCCAAAGGCGAGCCTGCCTCGCCTTCCGCCTGTTTATTGCGCCAAGGAATCAGATTCATGGCAATCCTCCCTCTCTGGACAATTCACAACTCGCCCGGCCGACGAACCGCGGGCAAGGGCCGCCCCGTGCGACTGCGCCTAGCCGGCCGTCCGCGGCTGCCGACGCGCTGCGAGAAGATCAACCTTGCACCTTGATGACGCGCGGCTTGACCGCCTCGGCCTTCGGCAAGTGCAGAGTCAACACGCCGTCGGCATACTCGGCGGTGATCTTGGCCGCATCGACTGCCTCGCTCACGTCGAACGAGCGATGGAAGTCGCCAACGCCGTATTCGTTGAGCAAATACTGCGTCTGCGCATCTTGCCGCGGCTCCACCTGCGCATGAATCGTCAACGTACCGTCTTCGAACTTTACGTCGATCGTTTCAGACGTTGCGCCGGGCACGTCGGCCAAGACGAGCAGCTCGTCGGGTTTTTCCAGAATATCAACGTTCGGGCGGTAGCATCGACCGCACCGGGTTCGTTCCGCCCGGGCCTGTTCGGCCGTGGTCTTGGTCAGGTCTGCATTGCTCATAACCGCCTCCGATCAGAATATCGTTTGCTGGTTGTTCTGCCCTGTTCCTAGGGCCGCCGCAGCGATTGCATCGGCATCCGGCGGTCCTTCCGTCTGCGGTTCACCCGCTAGTGACATTGATCTTTCGCGGCTTGGCCGCCTCGGTTTTCGGCAGGGTGATCGTCAGCACGCCGTTGCGCAAATCGGCCTGCACCCGATCGACATCGACCTCGATCGGCAGACGCAGCACCCGCGCGAACGTGCCCACGCTTCGCTCGCGGCGATGGTACTTGACGTCGGCCTGCTCGACGTCGGGACGGCCGACTTTCAGCGTCAGTTCGCCGCCGACGACCGAAATCTCAAGATCGTCGGGCCGAACGCCGGGCAATTCGGCCTCGACTTTCAGCGCCTCGCCCTCTTCCCAAACATTCAACGCCGGTAGCGAACGCGCACCGGCCGGCAGCAGTCCGTCGGGAATGTAGTCGAACACGTTCGACACCAAACGGTCCATTTCGCGACGGAACTGTTGCCACGGCTGCGGAATACCAAACATGTTCCTCACCATGGTCGCGTCCTCCTTTTGTGCTGGTTGAATTGATCGCTCTGAGGATCACAAGTGCCGCGAAGGCGGTTGAACCGTTGAACATGCCGGCCGACTTCCGAATTGCCGCACGCTTCGATCCGCACCGGCCTCCCCCGCGGCGATCGGCCTTGTCGCGCTCTTGCGGAGATAGTTGCGGCCGATGGCGTGCCCGGCGACGGACGGTCGCCTTGCCGCATCATCGTTGCCGACGGTCCGATCGCAAGGCACGTTGCTGCCCAGTCGGCCGGGCTGCCCAAAGTGCCGGACAACCTGTTTGCGATTCACTCGCCCATCCCAACCGAGTGCAACGGCCGTGCCAATTTTCGGCCAAGAGTGTTCAAGTCTAAAGATCTCCAGCGGTTAGCGAGACCAACAGGTGCATCAGAGGGCAACCTCCCCTCTGCCAGTTTGGCAGCTGATCGCTTGGAACGCCACCGTTTTTTCGCCGCGTTGCTTTTTGTGCCGCATTGCGATGAATCAGTCCGGCGCCGAAACAAGGCTGCTTGCGGCGGCGCTCGCTTGCCGCAATGCGTGCCATCGGCCAGACCAACGCACGACGAGGTTCCGTCGGGTTGCCAACTCGCGTTTCGGGAAGCCCTTCGGAACGGGAACTCTGCGTCGGCCGCCAGTAAGCCGAAGCACGGCCGACGAGGCATCGATTGCGAAAAGCCTTGCCGCCTCGGGCCGGTCGGCCGCTTGTACGGGTAGTTCTCGATGGAACCGAGCAGGTTGCTGCTCGCAGGCGCATGGGCCGAGTGAAAACTGCTCGTCTCTATGCGAAACCGCTCCGAACGGCCTGAAGTCCCGCCGGGCATTCTCGGATCTACCGGTCCCGGTCCTCTACGCATCTTTCCGCGAGGAATGGGTATTGTGTGCGCCGCGCCCGGTGTTCATACTAAACTCTGTCGCCCTCAGAGGAGCGACGTGGCGCGACCGACAGACGGTAGGGCCAGTTTGTCGGCTTGGGCAGGCTTCTGCCGTGGGCGTTCTTCCTCTGGGGATCAACAGGGCATGATCTGGGGGGCGGGCACGTCCATGGCGTGCGGATGATGTGCCGGCATCGTTGCGGCAGCTCGTGCCCGGGCAGGTGGCCTTTTCCTCGGCTCACAGCGGATGATTCTTCCCACGGGAGTGACTTGCCCATGCAACGGGAACGGTGTTCGATGCGATTGGCGGATTGTCATCGGTGGGTTGCCTTGCTGTCTTGCGGCCGGCGTGCCGGGGTGCGATCTCGGCCCTCGTCGGGCTTCACATTGGTGGAGCTGCTCGTGGTCATAGCCATTATCGGCATCTTGGTGTCGCTCTTGATGCCCGCGGTGCAAATGGCCCGCGAGGCCGGGCGGCGATCGAGTTGTTCGAACAACATTCGGCAGTTGGGGTTGGCTTGCCAGCAGCATCTCGAATCGCAAAGATTCTTTCCCACCGGCGGATGGGGATTCGCTTGGATCGGCGATCCCGATCGGGGCTACGGGCGCAACCAGCCCGGCGGTTGGGTGTTCAACATCTTGCCGATGATCGAGCAAGATGCCGTGCGAAACCTGCAATTGGGCAAAACCGGCCAAGCGCGTTCGGATGCGGCCAAGGAGATGCTTTCCACGCCGCTGGCTCTGACGGTTTGCCCGTCGCGGCGACGGGCGCAGCTCTTTCCGGCGGGAACCACCTACTGGCACATGCGCACTCCGATGATCGGCGGCCCGACGACCAATGGCGACATGCGGGCTAGCCCGACGGAACGGGTTGCGCGCGGCGACTATGCAGGCAACGGCGGGCAGGCTTGGGTACAAGCGCCGGCCGGGGCGGCCCACGACGGCAGCGGCCCGAGCAGCTACAGCCAGTTTACTTCTTCGGCCTATCAAACGGCGCTTTCCGACCGTGTGAAGCTTTTTAACGGCGTGATCGGCGTATGCAGCCAGGTTGCCGATTCGGAAATCAAGGACGGCATGTCGAACACGATCCTGCTTGGTGAAAAAGGCCACAACCCCGACGACTACATGACCGGCGTGAACAGCGGCGACAACGAGAGCCTGTACATGGGCTCGAATCAAGACGTCGAGCGATACTCGTCGTTCAAGCCCGCGCAAGACACGCCCGGGGTGGCCAGCGACAAATGCTTCGGCAGCGCGCACCCGGCGGGTTTTCATGTGGTGCTGTGCGATGGCTCGACGAAGTTGCTGAACTTCGACATCGACGCGGAAGTTTATCGCCGCCTGTGCAATCGCGTCGACGGCATGCCGGTGGTGCTCGACGCTCCGTAATCAGCTCGATTCTTCATGCGGCTCGCCGGGCGATCGCCGCGTTGCTTACGTCGTTTTCTCCTCGCTCGGTTGGGCCGTGATGGGCCGTTCTACTCGGCGGCCGCCGTTACGGTGTTGCACAGCGTTCCGAGCCGTTCGATCTCCACCTCCACCACATCGCCCGGTTTGAGAAAGACGGGCGGTTTCCGCGCAAAGCCCACGCCGCCCGGGGTTCCGGTGAAGAGCAGATCGCCGGGGCTCAGCGTGCAAACCGTCGACACGTAGGCGATCAGCTCTTCGACTGAGAAGATCAGATTCGATGTGTTCGAATGCTGCATGACTTGGCCGTTCAGGCGCAATTCGATGCCGAGCTTGCCGGGCTCGGGCACTTCGTCGGCGGTCACCAGTTGGGGCCCGATCGGGGCGAACGTGTCGAACGATTTGCCCAGCAGCCATTGCCCGCCCGGCTTTCGCATTTGCCAATCGCGAGCGGAGACATCGTTGCCGCAACAGTAGCCGGCAATATGGCTGCGCGCGGCGGCTTGCGAGATATTGCGCCCGCCGCGGCCGATCACCACAACGAGTTCGGCCTCGTAATCCACCTCGGAGCTGACGGAAGGCAGCACGATCGGACGTAGATGGGCCGATACGGCGGTGGGGAACTTGTTGAATACGACCGGCGCCGGCGGCGGGGCGACGCCGGTTTCGCGGGCATGGTCGGAGTAGTTCAACCCGATGCAAATCACCTTCTCGGGCGAAGGGATCAGCGGCACACGCTGGTTCGGGGCGATCGACATCGGCTGCCCGCGGCGGATCGCCTCGGCGGATCGCGCCATAGCATCGGGGCCCAGGGCCAGCAGCGCCTTGATGCAGGCGGGCAAGCGCGGGTCGGCGCGGTTCAAGTCGACGCAGCGGCCGTCATCAATCAGGGCGGCCGCTCGCGGGCCGGTTTCGGACTGGTACGTAATGAGCTTCATGGCGATCCCTTCGTATTGATTGGCTGAACAGGCCCAAGCAAGGCGTTCCCGCTCGGGTCACAGCGGCCGCGACTTGCAGCGTCCCGCCGGCATCGATGGATCGACTGGTCCGTTCCGATCGATCAGTCCGATTGTATCGCTCAATGCAGCGAGGAAAAATGGCCAAACTGCACTGAAAGAGTCGGCATTGCACGATTTTTTTGGTTCGGCAATTCGTTCGTTGCCTAAGGTGTTGGCGTAACCTAGGTTTCAGTAGGAGCAGAGTTGGGGGGCGCATGGGCGCAACAGTCGCGGCGTGTGGTGCTCGTTGGTATGGATTTTCGGCCGTCTCAGGCCGGCCCGACCGAGCGAGCCGACGCCGCGACGAGCGCGCCGTTGCGCTTCGGCGGCAAGCATTGCCGCTACGGTGTCGGCGGTTCCAGCCGAGGGTGCTGCCGACCGAACCGCAGGGGCCTTCGAGAGACAAGGGGTAGAACCTCTCCGTCGCTCGAAGGGCCGCGTCTGCTGGGGCAGTGGGCGTTGGTCCGAGGGCGGCGGAGGGGGAACGGGCTCGGCTTCGGGGAGTTGTTCGAGCAGGCCGATGGCTTCGGCGGAATTGCGGAGAACCAGTTGCGGTGGTTTTTTCTGGTGTGTGAACGTTAGCAGCAATCGACGGCGTCATGTCCACCTCATCCGGCCCAATCCTTCCGAGCAACCCCGCCCTCGCGGCGGCCGATCCTGCCGAGCGGTGGGTGAGTCAACTGGGCTCGCTGCTGCAAGAGCTCGAGTTGGTCAGCGCGGCCACCCGCGACATGCCGCCGGTGGTCAGCCCGGCGGTCGACAGCCAGCTCATTCAAGTTCGCCTGGGCGCGGCGGCGGGTTTGTTTGCGGCGCTCCGCTGCAAGCATCCGCCCAGCGCAGGGCATTCGTTGCGCGTGGCGCTGGTGTGTTCGGCGTGGGCGCAGGCAATGCAGTTGCCCGACGACGAATGCGACGTGATCGAGCTGGCGGCGTTGCTTCACGACGTCGGCGTGGTCGGCGTGCCCGAGATCATCTTGCAGAAGCCGGGGCCGCTTGATCCGGAAGAATCGGCGTTGATGGATCGCGCCCGGCGAATGAGCCTCGACATTCTTCAGCAATTCTGCCGTTCGTCGCGGCTGTTGGAGATTGTGGAGAACGTGGGGGCGCGTTACGACGGCTGCCTTTCGAAACATCCGCGCAAGGGCGACGAGATACCCTTGGGCGCGCGGATGATCACGATCGTCGAGGCGTTCGACGCCATGACGACCGAACACGTTTATCGGCCGGCGCGGTCGCACGAGCGAGCGTTGGCCGAGCTGTTCGAGTGCGCCGGCACGCAATTCGACCCCGAGTTGGTGCAGTCGTTCGCCAATTTTCACCAAAGCTGCCCGAGCGACTGGCGTTGCACCGGCGCGCAGCGTTGGCTTCGATCGCTCGATCCGGCGCAAGCCGACGCGCATTGGTCGCTCAATCCTGCGCCGCGGCCCGTTGCGCCGCAGGAAGACGCGCTGTTCCAGTCGAAGCTGCTGGAGAACATGTACGACGCGGTGCTGTTCATCGATTCGGCGGGCGTGATTAAGCAATGGAACCGCGGGGCCGAGCGATTGACCGGCATCCCGGCCGCCAGCATCCGCCAATGCCGTTGGAACCCGGAACTGCTGTCGATGGCCGACGAACGGGGCCATTTGATCACTGAGGCCGATTGCCCGGTGAACGGGGCGATTCGCTCGGGCGTGCAGTCGCTGCGGCGTTTGACGATTTCGGGCCGCTCGGGACGAGCCGTGGCCGTGGATACGCATGCCATTCCGGTGATGAGTCCGGAAGGGGCGACGCTGGGGGCCATTTTGCTCTTCCACGACGCCTCGTCGGAAATCACCCTGGAACAACGCTGCCAAAACCTGCACAACAAAGCGACCAAAGACCCGTTGACGCAGGCGGCCAACCGCGCCGAGTTTGATCGGGTGTTCGAAATGTTCGTCGCCGCCCATCAGCAACAAAGCGTGCCCTGCGCGCTGATCATGTGCGACATCGACCGGTTCAAATCGGTCAACGACACTTACGGCCATCAAGCGGGCGACGAAGCGATCAAGAGCCTGGCGGCCTTGCTGAAAAGCTCCTGCCGGCCCGGCGACTTGGTGGCCCGGTACGGCGGCGAAGAATTCGTTTTGCTTTGCGCCGATTGCGACAACGCCGCGGCCGCCCGCCGCGCCGAGGAAATCCGGCAAGCGCTCGAGCGAATTCCGCAGCCGCAAATGGGCGGCAAGACCATCTCGGCCAGCTTCGGCGTGACGGAGATTCAACCGGGCGACTCGCCCGAAACCATGCTCCGCCGCGCCGATCGCGCCCTGTTGACCGCCAAGGCGAACGGGCGCAACCAAGTGGTGCAATTGGGCAGCGGACCGATGGAAACAGAATCGGGCGGGAAGCGTTCGTTCTTCTGGCCGTTCCAGTCGATCAAGCCCAAGGAACTCGTCGAGCAAACGCTTTATACGCCGGTGCCCTTGAAGATTGCCGTGGAGAAACTCCGCGGTTTCGTGGCCGACCACCGCGCGACGATCTTGCAAGCCGACGGCAATAAAGTTCAGTTGCAGATCGAAGAGATTCGTCCGGGCGGATTCCGCCGCTTGACCGACCGCCCGGCCACATTCCAAATGCAGATCATCTTCGAGGAATATCGCCGCGGGAAGACGCCCGATGATTCCGGCGTGACGCGGACGCGGATGCATGTGAGCATGGCGGTCCGCAAAAACCGCGATCGTCGCCGTTCGGACCTGTCCGACAAGGCGCGCGACATGCTGACGAGTTTTCGTTCGTATCTGATGGCCTCGACCGAGGAAGACGCCGTGGTGGAGAGCGAGCGTAAACCCTGGCGATTTTTCCCCTGGATGAGCAAGAAGGGCTAGCCCGTGCGAGCCGCCCTTCATGTTTCGCGGTTTCACTGAGCGATTCACACCACCACCCAGCCGGTCGCGCGGCGCTGCCGCGCCTGCTTGCCATGAGTCGAATTAGCGCTCAACTTTCGGGCATGGAACGCACGCTGCTCAATCGTTTGGCCGAGGATCAGGCGGCGATTGCTCTGAGCGTTCTGCGCAAAACGACGGGAAAGAACATCAACCATGCCGCCGACGACCCTTCGGCCTTTGTCATGCTCAGTCAACTGCAAAGCCAGTTGACGGCCGCCTCGAAGGCCGCCACAAACGCCACGGCCGCCGCGCAACTGGTGGCGTTTGCCGAGACGGAGACGGCCTCGATCGGCAAACAGTTGCAAACCATTCGCACGGCGCTGCTCGACGAGTCGCTGACCCCCGAGCAAGCCCAGGCGGTCGTCGATGAGGCGCTCGCCTCGATCGACCGATCGGCATCGGCGTCCATCGGGGGGCGAAACTGGTTGGGCGGCGGCGCGCAGTACGACGTTTCCAACGTCAATCGCTCGCAAGTCGCCGAGATTCAGGTTGCCGCTGCCGCTTCCGGGCGGCAGGTTCACGCGGTGGTCACCCAAACGGCCCAACAAGCGCAGCTCGCCTATCAGGGCGACAATGACAATAAGGTGACAGCGGATGCACAGTTCATCCTTTCCGGCCGCCGCGGAGAAATCACCGTATCGGCAACCGCCGGACAAACGCTGCAAACGCTGGCCGACGCAGTGAATCAGCAAAGCTACCAAACGGGCGTGACGGCGTCGGTCAACGCCACCGATCATACGTTGACCTTCACTAGCGTCGATTACGGCAGCCGCGCGTCGGCGCGCATCGAAGTGCTTTCCGGCAGCTTCGTCGTCAGCGGCGGCGACGGGCATGGTTTCGCCCAGGGCGAAGACGCCCGTGCTTTGATCAACAACGCCGAATACCGCGGCGACGGCAACCGATTCAACATCGATCAAAACGGACTGCGGCTGAGCATCGAGTTTGCCGCCGGCTTCACCGGCGGGACTTCGACGATGGTCGTCAGCGGCGAACCACTGCGATTCGCGCTCGATCCGAATTTGGGAAGTTCGGCCCTGCTGGCGCTGCCCGACTTGCACACGGCTCGGCTGGGCGGCCCGAGCGGCTCGCTCGATCAACTGGCCTCGGGCGGGCCGCTGTCGGTGGCCTCGGGCAATCGGGCGCAGGCGATTCGCGTGGTGGACGAGGCGGCGGCGAAGGTCGGCTTGGCCGAGGCCAAGCTCGGCGGATTCGCTCAGGCCACCGTAAACACGGCCATCAGCTATCTCAACGAGTTGACCACCACGCTGTCTGATGCGGTTGATCAGATTGATAAGGTCAACGTGCCTCGCGAAGACGCGTTGATCTCGCATTACCAGGCTCTGGCAAGCAACACTTTGGCCGGCCTGACCATCCTCAATCAGCAACGGATGCAAGTGGTTGATCTGATTCGGCGAATCGCCGGGATCTAGCGGCTGCGTCAGCCGCAATCGTCGCCCGCTGAGGCCGTCGCCGTTCGCTCAGGGAGCGGCTTAGCCAAGAAGCGACATCGCGCCGCTTCTGCCCGGGCAGGCTCGGCTGGGGCCTGCCTCGAACATCAGCGGCGCGATCGCTGGTCGGGATTTCACGCAGCTTCACGCGGCCCGATCGGTCGTGTGCAAACAAACGACCGAGGCGCGGCGCTGTTGCCGCGGTCTTCGTCAGTTCCAGTACCAGGCGGACGAGGTCTTGTAGTTGGTCTTGGTCCGCGCGGCCGAGCAGTCGTCGCTTTGGCGGGCCGTATCGGCGATGCTCCAAGACGGGATGAGCACCCCGCCCGAGGCGCTAATCACCCAGCCGCCGCTCTTCTTCAGCACGCTGGCTTTGGTGGCCACGGTTTTCGGGGCGACGAAGGCCTCGGTCTTCAGCGACTGGTCGTCGAGCAGCACGGGCAAGCTCAATCCGGCCTTTTCACCCAGACGCTCTTTCACGACCACGGCGGCCACCACGGCCAAATCGACGCAATTTTGCAATTGGCCGAACACCGGTTCCGCAACCGCCAGCTCGCCGTATTTTTCCGTCATCATGTCGGCCCATTTTTGCGCGAGCGGGTGCGGCTTGCCGCTATGCTCTTTCTGCCCTTGGGCATTGATGAAATCCTCTTCGGTCATCGCCTTGACCGACGCGCCGCGGAGGTTCCAGGTCAGCCCGTCGGCGTCGCGCAGCACGGCTTCGTATCGCGGTTCGAGCCACCAGCGGGGCAGCAGGCTTCCGCTGCCGCGGGCGCCGAGCATTTGCAGGAAGCTGGGCAAACCGCGAACCGGCGACGGCTCGAAGCCCATCGCGATCCGCTTCATGCGGTAGTCGGCAGCCACGAGCACGCGGCCGAAATGGCTTTCCGCGGGCACCCCTTGGACGGAGATCGTTTGCGGTCCAAGCGTCTGTTCAATCTCGGTCATCGCCTGTTGCGGATCACCCGAGCGAACCAGGTTGTTCAACGACTTTTGCAAGCGCGACAATCCTTCGGGCGACGGATCGATCGAGCAACTGATCCCGCCGCGGGCGGCCGCCTGCGCCGATCGCAGAGCCACGAGCAAGTCGTCGAGCAACAAAACCGGGCGGCCGGTCGTTGCGCCCACCACATTGCCTCGGGCATCGATTTTCCAGCCCTCGGCCGGGCCGGCCAGCACGATGTCTTGTTGTTCGGGGTAAACAAAGATGTACTCGATCCGTTGCAAGCCGGCCATGTACTTGGCGGCGTCGGGCACGGGTTTGCCCGATTTGAGGCTTTCGGCGACCGCTTGCTCGAGCCCGCGCAGCGACACTTTGCGCAACGGAACCGCCGTGTTCAGATCGGCAGGCACTTGCTCGCTCGCCTCTTGGCGTGCGCGGGCCAGGGCCAGCAAATCGTCGCGGACCGCGTTCTGGAGCAATCCGGAGGGGTCGATCGAGATGCCGCCGACCGAACGATTGTTGTTGGTGAGCACCTGAGCAGACGCCGGCAGCGCGACCGCCAGCGACACGATGGCCGCCGCCGCAAGCCGCCCGAACAACGCCGGATTCAAAGCACGAGACAGCATGGAATACTCCTCTGCGAAAAGACACGCACCGCTCGGCGCCGCGCCGCGCGGCCGACCAAGCCTCTGTTCCGTTGACCATCAATTGCGCAGCAGCCGCCCGCAAGCAGCTCGCCGACACACGGCCGACGACCCGCCGCGGCCGCCCTCATCGCCGGACGATAGCCCGGACCCCATACTACAAGAATAATTCTCGCCCAACCGCTTTACAAGCAAAACCCTATCACCCCGGGCGGTCCATCGACCGTTCGCCACCGGCGCAATCCGTTGCTTCTCCGGCGGTTGGCGATCGCCGGCGCGCGTGCCGCCCCTCGGGCTGGGCCTGGCCGGTCATCGGGTCGGAGGAAGACGACCGTGCCCGGCTCGCCGGCAGGAACGTCCATCGGCTCGGTGCTTGGCGGCTTGCTGCTTACGCTTTTGCCCCCGCCGGTGTGGGGGTGGTAGGCATGGCATGGCATGGGCGTTTCGCCGTTGCCCGACGATCCCGGCCGCGCTGCAACCCCAGCTTCATGCGAGAATTCGGTCGATCACTTTGGCCTTTTCCACGCCGGTCAGCCGTTGATCGAGCCCCAGGTAGCGGTAGGTCAGCCGTTCGTGGTCGTAGCCGAGCAGCTTGAGGATCGTGGCGTGGAAGTCGCGCAGATGGACCGGGTCGGCCGTGATGTTGTAGCTGAAGTCGTCGGTTTCGCCGTAGATCGTTCCCGGGCGAATGCCCCCGCCGGCCATCCAAATCGTGAAGCATCGCGGATGATGGTCGCGGCCGTAGTTCTCTTTGGTGAGCGTGCCCTGGGTGTAGATCGTCCGGCCGAACTCGCCGCCCCAAATGACCAGCGTTTTTTCGAGCAGCCCGCGGCGCTTCAGGTCTTGGACCAGCGCGTAGCAGGGTTGATCCACATCTTTGCACTGCGCGGGCATCCGCCCGGCCACGTTGGCGTGGTGATCCCAGTTGTTGTGATAGATTTGCACAAAGCGGACGCCGCGCTCGACCAGCCGTCGGGCCAGCAGGGCCGAATGCGCGAAGGTGCCCGGCTTGCGGGCCTCGTCGCCGTAAAGGGTATAGGTCGATTCGGGCTCGCCGGCCAGATCGACCAATTCGGGCACGCTGGCTTGCATGCGGAAGGCCAGCTCGTACTGCTCGATGCGGGTGTGCGTCTCGGGGTCGCCCACGGTGCGAGCGGTGATTTCGTTCAACTCGCGGATGCCGTCGAGCGTCAGCCGCCGGACGTTGCGCGGCACGCCGGGCGGATCGTTGATGTAGAGAATCGGGTCGCCGCCGCTGCGCAGCGCCACGCCCGCATGTTGCCCGGGCAGATAGCCGGCCGACCAGAGCCGCGCGGCGATCGCCTGCACCTGTTCCGTGTTGGTCGATTTGGCTACCAGCACGACGAAGGTGGGCAGGTTGTCGTTGAGCGTGCCCAAGCCGTACGAAACCCAAGCGCCGATGCAGGGCCTGCCGGTGATTTGGTTGCCGGTTTGAATGTAGGTGATGGCCGGCTCGTGGTTGATCGCCTCGGTGTGCATGCTGCGGATGAAGCACAGGTCGTCAACCATCTTGGCCGTATGCGGCAGCAGTTCGCACACCCACATGCCCGATTGGCCGTGCCGCTCGAACTTATATTTCGACGGTGCGATGGGGAACCTCGCTTGCCCCGAGGTCATCGTCGTCAGTCGTTGGCCCATCCGCACCGAGTCGGGCAACTCTTTATCGAAGAACTCGACCATTTTTGGCTTGTAGTCGAACAGGTCGATCTGCGACGGGCCGCCCACCATGTGCAAATAGATGATGTGCTCGGCCTTGGCGGGAAAGTGCCTCGGCGCCGCCCCGGGGCGAGCCTGCCCGCGCACGCCCTCGGCCGAGGCGCCGCCCTGAGTCGCCGCCGAGGGTTCGTTGGATGAGGGGGCCGATCCTTCGGCCGGCCCGGCGAACAACGGCTGCCCTAGCGAAGCCAGCGCGGCGGCGCCCAGCACGCTTGCGCCGCGGGCGAAGAACTGCCGACGAGTTTCCAGACGTACCCACTGTTCGAACGGAGTCATTTGCAGAGCACCTCGTCGAGATTCATCAATTGATTGACCACCATCGTCCAGGCGGCCAGCTCGGCCGCGTCGAGCTTCTCGTCGGCCGGCGACTCGCCCTCGGCAATCAACCGTTTGGCATCTTCCGGCGCGGCGCGATAATGCTTCAGCAGCTCGTCGGCCGAGCGGCGGACGATGGGCAGTTCCTCTTCGGTCAACGGCCGGGCCAGCAAGCGAACGGCCGCGAATTGGATGCGCGCATCAACTTCAACGCCGGCCTGTTGCACCGTTCGCTGCGCCAGGTGGCGCGCGGCCTCGACGAATTGCGTGTCGTTCAGCGTTACCAGCGCTTGCAACGGCGTGTTGGTTCGCTCGCGGCGGACGGTGCATACCTCGCGCGACGGAGCGTTGAAGATCTCCATCGAGGCGGGTGGGGCCGCCCGTTTCCAAAACGTGTAAAGGCTGCGGCGGTAGAGGGCTTCGCCCTTGTCTTGCTGATACTCGCGGGTGTTGCTGCCAATCATGGCTACGGCCTCCCAAACGCCGGGCGGTTGATACGGCTTGACGCTTGGCCCGCCGATCTTCGGCACCAGCAGGCCCGAGGCCGCCAGGGCGTAGTCGCGGATCATCTCGGCATCCATGCGGAACCTCGGCCCGCGCGAAAGCAGCCGGTTCTGCGGGTCGATCGCCCGCTTGGCCTCGGTCGTCGCCGCGGCCGACTGCCGATAGGTCGCCGAAAGGAACATCAGTCGGAACAAATGCTTGATGTTCCAGCCCGACTCGCGGAACTCGACGGCCAGCCAATCGAGCAACTCGGGATGCGTGGGCATCTCACCGGTGGCGCCGAAGTCGCCGGCCGTGGGCACCAGCCCCTGACCGAACAATTCCTGCCAGAAGCGATTGACGGTTACTCGTGCGGTCAGTGGGTTTTCGGGCCGGAGCAGCCATTGCGCAAAGCCCAGCCGGTTCCGCGGCAGCTCTTCGGGCATCGGCGGCAGGCACTCGGGCGTGTTGGGCGAAACCTCGTCGCCGCGCTTGTCGTATTCGCCGCGGATCAAAACGTAGGCCTTCGGCGGCTCTTTCCGCTCTTGGGTGATGTGGGCGATCGTGCTGCGGCGGCGGATTTCATCCTGTTCGGCAGCGATCTTCGCCTGCTGCTGCCGAATCTCGGACGAAAGCGGGTCGATTCGTTCGATCCAGTAGGTGAACAGCTCGCCGCGTTGGGCATCGGTCCGCTTTTCGGCGGGAATCGACGCCAGATGGGCCGCCCGAGAGTGTGCGGCCGCGGCGCCGGCCTCGTGCTCGGACAAGGCGCGCCGCCAGATGCGCAAATCGCTCATCAGCGCGCCGTCGAACCGCGATCCGCGGTCGCGCCCGCCGATCGTCAGCGGCACCTCGGTGCGGATTGTGTTCTTCAACTTATCGACGGCCGTGCGCACGCCCTGCTGCTTGCCGTCGATGAATATCTTCACGCCGGCCGCTTTGCGAGAGCCATCGTAGGCGATGGCCACATGATGCCAGGTGTTGGGCTTGAGCGGCTGCTGGCCGACGACCTTCACGGCATCGCTATCCCAGCGGTGGATCAGGTGCATGGCCGGCTTGCCGCCCTCGATCCATAGGTCCCAGCCGCGGAACTCCTTGCCGTCGTCCATTCGCGCCACCAGCGACGCGCTGATCGACGTACTGGGCAGATGGACCCAAGCGGCCACGGTGAAGGCTTCGTCGGCCTCGAAGTCACCCGCCTGGGGCAGCCGGCCGGGGTTCTCGGCCTTCAGTTCTGCCGCATGGGCTGCCGCGTGGCCCGGCTTCCAAGAGCCGTCGGCCGCCAGTTCCACGGTGCGCTGCTCGCCGTCGAGCACGGCCTTCCACTGCCGGCCCTCGCCTTCGTCGAGCGGCACGGCCAGGTGCAGCTTTTCCGCGGGCACTTGGCCGCGCAGCTCATCGGGCTTCACGGCCGCCTGCCAGGCGTCGAAATCGGCCTTGGCTTCTTTGCGGCGCTCGGCCAGCCGCGCCGCTGTTTGCTCGGCCAGCACGCCGAGTTCCTTCCAACGCGGGCGATCTTCCACCGGCGGAACGACGACGATCGGCGGCGTGTCTTTCACGTTGCCGTCCATCGCTCCCTGCGTCGTGTTGTTGAAAAAGGCCGCCAGCGAGTAGAACTCTTTCTGGCTGATCGGGTCGTATTTGTGATCGTGGCACACCGCGCAGCCGAATGTCAGGCCGAGCCACACCGTGGCGGTCGTCTCGGTCCGGTCGCGGGTGTACAGGGCGAGGTTCTCCTCGGGGATCGTGCCGCCCTCGTTGGTGGTGATGTTGCAGCGGTTGAAGCCCGTGGCGATCAACTGATCGAGCGTCGGCTCGGGCAGCAGGTCGCCGGCCAACTGCTCGATGGTGAACTGATCGAACGGTTGATTGCGATTCAATGCCGCGATGACCCAATCGCGGTAGCTGTGCATTTCGCGATAGTTGTCGAAGTGGATGCCGTGCGTGTCGCCGTATCGGGCGGCGTCGAGCCAGTATCGGGCGCGGTGTTCGCCCCATTGGGGTAAAGCCATCACGCGATCGACCAGCTCTTCGTAAGCCCGCGGCGAAGGATCGGCGGCGAACCGTTCGACTTCTTCCGGCGGCGGGGGCAGGCCCGTCGCGTCGAGATACAGCCGGCGGATCAACGTGCGGCGGTCGGCCTCGGGCGCAGGCTCCAACCCGGCGGCTTCGAGCTTGGCCAGGACGAATGCGTCGATCGGGTTGCGAACCCAGCCGGCGTTTTTCACCGCCGGCGGCTCGGGCCGACGTGGGGCGATCAGCGACCAATGCGGCTCGTACTCGGCCCCGGCCGCGATCCAATCACGGAGCAGCTTCTTCTGCGCGTCGCTCAGCGGCTTGTGGGCCTTCGGCGGGGGCATGATCTCGTCGGGATCGTTCGAAAAGATGCGGACGATCATCTCGCTTTCGTCGGGTTCGCCGGGGACGATCGCCTCGGCTTTGACGGCCGAGGCCCGCCGGTCGAGCCGCAAATCGGCCTCGCGCGAGGCGCTATCCGGCCCGTGGCAGGCGAAGCAATGCTCGGCCAAGATGGGGCGAATATCGCGGTTGAAGCTGATGGGCGCCTCTGCCGCGTATGCACAACTGCCTGCTTGTGCGAGCAAGGCCAGTGCGGCCAACCACCAAATCCGGCAAGCGGCGGCTAGCGGGCCGCAAGGGTGCGCGCCGCGACGGTCGGGCTGCTGAGCGAACAACGTGCGCATAGGGCACCTCTGCGTCGTCAAGAATCAACGCCGATGAATGACGGTTGCCTGCCCGGGGCAGATGCGGCCGCTCGCATTGCTGCCGGTTGCGGGAGGTTCTCTGAGTGAAACCGGAACACGAAATACGGCCCAAGCGGGCGTCACACGCCGTTGTGCGGCTGAGCTGCGTGCGAGGCCGCCTTCAATGTTCTGCGCATCTTATTGATTGCAACGAAAGCAATACAACTTCGGTATTCTGATCTGTCGGCAGATGGCTGTCTTCCGTTGATCGGCCCAATGGTCCCAATGGATTGTCACTCCGGGCGGCGATACTTGCGCCGATTGCGGGCCGCTGTTGGGGCGGGAACTGCGCTCTTGTGTTGCTCGCAGGCGGGCCGCTTCGCGTTGCTCAAGCGCGCTCGCCTTGTCCGCGACCGACGAAAACTTCGAACGGCGGACTGCGCGGCGCACCGAACGATCGCACTGTCCTGCCGCCGAGCGCTGAACGGCCGAACGATGCAAGATAATCTACATCCGCGCACCACGTGAGGCAATGAAATAGCGCGGTGCTGAAAATGCGTATTCGCACTCCATCATGCGAGAAAGAAGCAGTTCGGCCGGCATGGGGCCATCAAGCGATCGGTGTTGCCCGCAATACCGGCCGCCGGCTGCGGGAGGGCTGGTTGTGTTTCGGCGGGGCTGCGGCGGGAATCGGGATGGAGAACGGGCGCCGTGGCCGAGCTTGCAGGAATTGCAGGCCTGCAAAACGATCTTTGTTGACATCGGTCGGCCGCAGTGCTATTGTCGCGGTGGATTGGCGGTTTCGTTTCATCGCGTTGTGTCTTCAGCGTGTTCCCCGCAGTGGCTCTCGGCCGAATTCCGTCGCGCCGCCTGATCGGTTCTGCCATGCCGGCCTGCGTTTTGGGTCGGCCCTACGGACGAAGAGGGGCAAGCTTGGGCTGCCTCGGCGGACAATTCGGCCCGACCCATGCAGCCAGCCCGACCGACGGCGGGTCGGCTTGCGGCGCGGGCATCGGTTGCCCGCGCGGCAGTGCGTTCTTCGGCAGAGATCGCGTCTATTTTGAATTGGAAGGGGACGGTTATGTGCGAAAACTGCAATCGTCGCGAGTTCATCGGCGCCACCGCAGTGACCGGCGCCCTGTGGGCGGCCAGTTCGGTTGCGATGGCCGGTGAGGCGGGCCCTGCACCGGCTGATCGCCCGAAGGCCAAGATTGCCGTCGTTTTCACCGGCGCTCCCGTGCCCGACGATCGCGGGTGGGGCGTGAGCGAATCGGAAATCGCGGGCGTGATCGAGCGCCTCAAGCAAATCGAGCAGAAGCTCGGCAACGTCGAGTTCGTCATCGGCCGGTCGAACAAACCGGAAGACACTTCCGCCCTCTTCGAGAAGGCCGGCGCCGGCGCGCCGGTGCTGGCCGTCAACGTGTCGATCGGCGGGCTGTTGCGGGCTATTCCCTTGACGTTGTTGGGCGATCGGTCGTTGTTGGTGTTTTCGCTTCCGGCCAGCGGCCACGATTGGATGTACTCGTATCGGTGGCGTGAAGAGGGCAAGCGGGTGACGATGCTCGCCACGAGCGACTTGGGCGAGTTGGAACGCGCCGCCCGGTTGTTGCGCGTTGTGCCGTTGATGCGGCAAAGCCGGATTCTCGCATTCCTGCCGTTGCGCGGCACTGCGGCTGCTTGCACGCCCGAGGAGATCAAAAAGCGGTTCGGCGCCGACGTGGTGCTGGTTCCGCAAGATCGATTCAACGAGCTGCTCGAACAGGTGGACGAGGCCAAGGCCCGCGCCGAAGCCGACGTTTGGACTCGGCAGGCCAAACGGGTTGTCGAGCCCGCCGCCGACGACGTGCTGCGCGCCGCCCGCGTGAGCCTCGCCCTAGATCGGCTGATCGAAGATGAAAAGGCCGATTCGCTGGCCGTGGGCACGTGCATGGGCTGGTTGTCGCGGGGGTTCCCCTGCTTGGGCTTCACGCGGCTGAGGGACCGCGGCATTCCCGCCTCGTGCGAAGGCGACATGGATTCGCTGCTGACGATGATGTTGTTCCACTACGCCTTCGAGATCCCGGGGTTTCAGGGCAATTCCACGTTCGACACCTCGAAGAACATGGTTTGGACCGCGCACTGCGTGGGGCCGTTGCGGATGGACGGCTATCAGGCCGAGGCCGCGCCCTACTTGCTCCGCAGCCATTCGGAGATCGGCGGCGGCGCCGTGCCGGAAATCCAATACCGCATCGGGCAGAAGATCACCCGGGCGAAGATGGTCAACCTCGATACGCTGCTCATCTCGACGGGCACGATCCGAGCCGTGCCCGAGCAATCGACCCGGGCCTGCCGCACGCAGATCGTCACCGAAGTCGGCGACGCGGCCAAGATGGTGCGCAACTGGGGCGGCGGCGTGCTTCAGGGCGATATGATGACGCTGCTGCATCGGGTGGTCTTTTACGGCGATCACTCGAAGAACGCCCGGCACTTGGCCGATCTTTTCGCCGCGCGAGTCGTGGAAGAAGGCTGAAGCAAACTGATCGCTTTGCGAGGGTCAACTTTGGTTCTCGCTGCGATCGCTAAGAGCCTCAAGAAACAGCGCGGGGTTCGATCGCTCGACCGAACCCCGCGCTTTCCAGGAACTTATCGCTGTCGAGTTTCGACAACGGTTGCTTTCTCTGGTCATCCCGTGGTCGCGATCGATCGGCTGCCCCGAACGGCCGCCGGACGCACGGGATGACGGATGGCTATGCTACTTCGGCAGAATGACAGCGTCGATCACGTGGATCACGCCGTTGCTGGTGGCGATGTCGGTTTTCACAACATTCGCGTTGTCGATCTTCACCTTGCCATCGGCCACGGTGATTTTGGCGGACGAACCCTGAACGGTTTTCGCCTCGCTCAATTTGACGACGTCGGCGGCCATCACCTTGCCGGGGACAACGTGGTACGTTAGGACGGCCACGAGTTTGTCCTTGTTTTCCGGCTTCAGCAAGTCGGCGACCGTGCCTTCAGGCAACTTGGCGAAAGCCTCGTCGGTCGGGGCGAACACGGTGAACGGCCCGCTGCCCTTAAGCGTTTCGACCAGGCCGGCCGCCTGGACGGCCGCCACCAACGTCTTGAACTTGCCGGCGCCAACGGCCGTGTCCACAATGTCTTTCGCGTCGGAGCAGGCGGCCGTTGTGCTGACCGCCGAGGTGCATCCTCCGCTCGACTTCGCCGCCGGGCAGCCGTCGCCGCTGAACGCGAACGGAGCCGCTGCCAAAACCAACGCCGCACTGCACGCAAGAATCGTCTTCATCCCTCGTCTCCTCGAAAGGAAGTTTTTCACATCCGCCGTGGTCGCCCCTTGCGCCACGAATGTACGGAAAGGTTCGAGGATGCCGCCGCGGCGGATTCAAGAATCGATTCAAATTCTCGTTCGTCGCGGGCGCCGCGCTATTAAAAACCCGTGCGAAAAATCTAAGGTGTTGTCTTACAGCGGGCTTCGCGCTTGGGGAAATTCTTGGCTCAACACGCATCGGCCGCTGTCTGCAATTCTCGCAGCGGCGGCGCACAGGCGGCATGCCGCCGGCCCGCGCGGCGGCAGACCGAAGGCGAATCATGAGCGGAGAAAAAGCGGGTTGTAAGCGGAGAGAAGACAGGCCGTCGGCAGACCGAGAGCGGAGCGAACGCCGGTTGTCGCTGGGCGACGCGGCCGCCTTGCGTTGGGCAGAACGTCAGCGTCGCGGATGTTCGGCGGCGACGACAATCGACTTCGGCTCGGTGGGACAAGCCAATTGGCAAGCGCCGCAGCCAGGGCAGCGGTCGGGATCGATGCGCGGCACCGTGGTGTAATCGGTTTCGCAGAACTCGTAGCGGATCGCCTCGAACGGGCATGCCCGCGCGCAAGCGGTGCATTCGCCCTCTTCGCCGAGGATGCACACGTTCATATCCACGCGCGGGAATCCGATCAACGCGCGCACTTTGTCGCGCTTCTTCACCGGGCGGATCGCGCCGCTGGGGCAGGCCGTTGTGCAGCGGACACAGTCTTCGCGGCAGTAGTTCGCATCAAATCGCACCTGCGGAGCAAGCAGGCCGGCCCACCCGTGCGCTGATCCGCCGGCAAACAGAATCCTTTCCGGGCAGGCGGCAATGCAGTTGCCGCAGCGGATGCAAAGCCCCGTGAACTGCCGCTCGTCGACAGCGCCGGGCGGGCGCAGCGGCGCTTGGTGGGCCGATGCTTCGCGGCGAACGATCGCCCAACCGCAGACGGCGCCGGCGGCCCCGGCCAAGAGGACGCGACGACCCACACTATGCTGCGTCGCCTCGCCGTCGCCGCGCTCGCTGGACGGTTCGGTGGGGGCGGCTGGCCTGCCGGCTTCCGCTCGGCGGCGAAAGAGCCATTGGCCCGCCGGCCAGCGCCAAGGACGAACGGCCCAGAATAAGAACTCTTGAAACCCTCCGAGCGGACAGAGCCGCGCGCACCAGAGCCCCGGGGCCGCAACGGCCGCCAGCCCCACCGCGGCGGGCAAGAGCAGATACCAAAGAGCCGTGCTGCCGGGGACTCGGGCGGCAGTCAGCGGTGCGGCCAGCAGTGCCAGCGGATCGAGCCAGAGCAACAGGGGGTAACCGAAGCAAGCCCCGGCCAACGTGGCCAAGGCAATCCACCATCCCACGCGGGGGCAGCTCGGAGCACGCAGACCGGCGCGCCGCCCCGCTTCGCCGAGCAGATCAAGGCACTGGCCCGTCGGACACAGCCATCGGCAGAAGAAACGCTTGCGCAACGAAGCGGCAATCGCGGGCAGAACGGCCCACCACACGACTGCCGCTATCGAGCCGGCCGCCAGCAGCCCGGCCCCGGCCACCCAAGGGCTGAATCCGATGAGTGCCCGCGCGGCCTGAGGGTATCGGGGCGCAAAGCACAGCATCGCTATCGCTGCTGCCGCGATGGTCGTCCGGAGGATTGTACGCAGCCACCGAAAAGACATGATCAATCAAGACGCAGATCGATGGGGAGGCGAACTCAGCTCGCGGCAGGTTCGCCGAGGTAGGCGTCTTGCTCGCGCAGCACTTTCTGCAACTTGGCGATCTCGATGTCGCGCGGGCGGCAGCCGTCTTGGACGGCCAAGGCCGCGGCCGCGCCCGCTGCGTGTCCGGTGACAAAACAATTGGGAATCAGCCGCACGACGTCGGCCATGCGGATTTCAGCGCCGATGCAACGGCCGGCCGCCAAGAGCTGATCGAGCTTCTCGGGCAACAGCGCGCCGTAAGGAATCGGCCATGCCTTGCTGGTTCCGCCTCCGTAACCGATGACATCCGGCAGGCGGGCTTCGGCCTGCATGTCGGCATAGTTCACCGCTTTCGGGGTCAAGAGCACGCGCGTGATCCGCACGCCGAGCTGCGGCGCGGTTTCGACCAGATAGATCTTCTCGAAACCCTCGTTCGCTTTGATCTTTTGCAGATTCTGCCAGATGAACTTGCGATGGTTCATCTCCATTCGCGTTAGCGTTTCCACATCGAGGCCGTCCACCTCCGGGCCGCGCATGTTCACCCAGTTCACGCCGGGCGCCGGGGTGGCCTTGCCCAACCGCCGCAGCGGATCTGGGGCCTTCGGAGCCGGCGGCTTGGCTTGAGCCGAGTTTGCCGCGGGCGGAAGATTCGATGGGGCTTCGGCCGGTTTGGGCGGCGAAATGCGATCGAGGTTGCCCACCCGTGAAACCAACCCGATGTTGTGCGTGCGGTGTTCAAACTCGGCGCCGGCAGCGGCGAAGATGTCACCGTCGCCGGTGGCGTCGATCACCACTTTGGCGAGCACGGCCTGCTTGCCCGCCTTGCTCTCGAACACCGCGCCAAGCACGTCGTTGCCGTTGACGATGGCGTCAACGCCCCAGCAATGCAAGAACACCTTGACCTCGGCCTCTTCGACCATCTCGACCATCAGGTACTTGGCGGCCTCGGCATCAACCGTCGGATCAACCCCGGGGCGGCGGTTGATGATTCCGCCGTCGAGCTTTTCCAGGCGGCGCATCATCTCTTCGCCGATTCCTTGGCAAACCTGCTTGCCGCCCTTGACGATGTGCCCGGTGATCAGCAGGACGAGCCCGCCGGTCCATAACCCGCCGAAGTGCCCGTAGCGCTCGACCAACGCGACCTTGGCGCCGGTTCGCCGCGCGGCCACAGCGGCCGCCACTCCGGCCGGACCGCCGCCAACGACCAAAACATCGGTCGTATGCAGCACCGGCAACTCGCGCTGCGGCTGAATCACCTTTCCGTTCACCAAAGCGCACGGCCCTCGATTGGCCATCGTGGTTCGCGCTGCGACTGTGTGGCTTTGGAATCCTCCGCCCTCGCCGGGCGAAGCCAACGGCGCGGGCTGGCCTGCCGCCGCCAAGGCCGGGTTGAACCCCACGCCTGCGGCCGCCGCCGATGCACCCATGATCCGCAGCCAATCGCGTCGATTGATTTGCCAAGTCATCGTAGAGCGTTCTCCCCGGAGCAAAATAGGAAACAATGTCCCCGCCGTCGCCTTTGGAGCAAGCGGGGGTGGAAGGCGCGTTGCAGGCCGGCGCGCGACGGCGTTTCACTTCCGTTGCGAACAGCGACGCAACTTGTGTGCAACCGTTTGGTCGTTGCAACCCGCTGCCGGTCAAAGGGGCTTGTTGCGTTCAGGCATTGTCGTGCGCGGCTTCAATCGCCCGCATCGTTCTGTTGTGCCTGAAGAGCTATTGTGCCTATTGTCCGCCGGATTGCAAGGTTTTTCGGGCCGGCATTGTCTGTTCGGGCGGCGGGTTCTCTCGCCGCTCAAATGCCGGGGTCGGACTATCGCGGGCCAAACGCCGGGGCGTGCGGGCGCGAATCGTCGCGATGGGAGCGAGTGTTCTCGCCAGGCGGGCGTGCGCGCCGGCCTTCGCAAGCAAGAAAAAAGAAACCGACGCGGGGGTCCGGCCGCGTCGGGCTAAATCGGATCGGCGAAGGATTGGGTCGGGGATCAATCGGTGCAGCCTGCCTGGGGCGAGCAGGGCGACTACACCAACTCTTTCTTGGCTCCGATGAGCGTCCGCAACCGCTCGGCCAGCAAGGCGGCGTCGAACGGCTTCTTGAACGTCTCATTGATGCTCGAGCGATCGAAGCTGATCGAGCTGCCGTCGTCGGGCAACAGGGCGATCAGGATCACTTCGGTGAATTCCGAGTTCCGGCGCAGATTCTGGCAAATCTGCAGGGCCTCGGTCCGACCGATCGAGAAATCGACGATGATGCAGTCGGGATGGAAGCTCTCGGCCTGAATGCCGGCGTCGAACCCGCTGGCGGCCACGGCCAGCTTGAACGACCGATCCAGGGGCAGTTCACGCTTCAGGTTCTCAATGAGCACCTGGTCTTGCGCGACGACGAGAACCTTCGCCATCGCTTCGTCTTCCAGGTCGCCCAACGGCATGCCGTGTTCTTTGAGGAACCGAATCAAATACTCTCGGGGAATTCGGCGGTCTTGCGATCCGGGGATGCGGTATCCCTTAAGCCGGCCCGAGTCGAACCACTTGCTTACGGTGCGCGGGGCCACCTTACAGATCTTGGCCACCTGACCAGTTGTAAAGACCTTCATCGCAGGCTCTCCGATCTTAACTCACGTTGGTTTTGGTTGTGCCCGGCGGAACGTGCGTCCCGCCAAGCTGATGAAGCCCCCTGCACGCAGCGCTGCGTTGGCTCTCGCTCCATCGAGCCGGCTATGGGGCAGCCGACAGCCGCGTACAGCTGGGTTGGGGCTAAACGTAATTCGCTTCCTGTGGGCTTGGGCTCAGCTCCTTCTGATCCGCGCCGCAGTAATGACATCGGCAATCCCGTCATTCAGAAGTTAGAGAAAAAACACAATATAGAGAAGCTGCGTTGCGACTCGTCTATTGTGCAACCTCCAAACAACCAGCATTGCCCCGGCGAATTACCATCTCGGGCTGCTTAAGAGAGAATCAGCCGTTCGCCCGCCGCGGAGAGTAACGCGGGCCGACAGGGCGCAAGCCCCGGCTGTAGCAGATTCCCCCCAAAGCAACTCATCTCGGCACAGCCTCGACACAAACTCTGCACCGAAACAAGTCTTCCGATTGTTATCTTCGCCCTCGGTGAGCCCTCTGCTTTAGAATCTTTCTTCCGATGGTAACAAAGATTCGAAAGATGCGGCCTCTAACGGTTCTATCGGTTCGCCGCATTGTTCACTTCCAACCAACTCTGCCGGAATTGACGCTCGGAGGTCGTCGTTGCCACAATGGGACAAAGCCAAATACAACCAGAGAGAATGGAAAAACAGGAAAACGGCTGGCAGTCCCCTCGCGACGCGCATGCCCTTGGGCCGATGCGATGGACTGACGGCCGTACGGCCGTTTTCCGCCTCGTGTGGAGGTTTTTCGCCGACCGTCCGGCACGCCGGTTCCCAACCGGTGCCGCTGCGAGCGATTCGTGAATTGGGGCAACTAACGCGTTGTTGAGTCGCCGCGACGGCGGGATTGGGCGAAAACGCCCATGGCCCGCTGCCGGCGGTAGCGTGACCGAGGAAACCGATGGTTGAAGTGCGGCAAGAATACGGCTCGGCAGTTGTTTGGCGCTTGCGGCGAACCGACCTGCACTTCCGAAAGCGGCCTTTGCTGATGGGCATCGTGAACGTCACGCCCGACAGCTTCTCCGATGGGGGCAATTACTTCGATCCCGACGCCGCGGCGGCCCATGCGCTTCGGCTCCAGATGGCCGGCGCCGACATCCTGGACATCGGCGGCGAGAGCACCCGGCCTGGCGCCGAGCCGGTGGACGCCCATGAGGAGTTGCGCCGGATTCTGCCGGTGCTCGAACGGCTGCGCGACCGCGTGCGCGTGCCGATTTCGATCGACACCACCAAGGCGGCCGTGGCCGAAGCTGCGCTGGCCGCCGGGGCCGAAATTATTAACGACATCAGCGCGTTGACCGCCGATCCGGCGATGATCGGGTTGGCCGCCGAGGCTCGATGCGGTGTGTGCGCCATGCACATGCGCGGCAACCCGCAAACAATGCAGCAGAACCCGCAATACGACGACGTAGTGGAGGAGGTGGCCTCCTACCTAAGCAATGCCCGCGATCGGCTCGTTGCCGCAGGGATCGACAGGGAGCGAATCGCGCTGGATCCGGGCATCGGTTTCGGAAAAACACTGGAACACAACCTGGCGCTGCTCGGCGCGATGGGCCGATTCCGCTCCCTCGGTTGTCCATTGGTCGTCGGGCCGTCGCGCAAGCGTTTCATTGGCGAGATTCTCGGCGATCTGCACGCAGATCGAACGGCCGGTACGCTTGGAGCTTGCGCAGCCTTGACTGGGCAGGGCGTCGATGTGCTGCGGGTTCACGATCTCCAACCGGTGGCCGATATGCTCTCAGTCTATTGTGCCATCGGATCCCGAAGGTGACGCAGTGCGGCCGCGCTCTGACTCTTTAGCCCTATCCTTCCCGAATTGATGCCTCTTGCCGCGGTTGGGGCAATACCGGAACGGGACTATTCCTCCTCGTCTTCCGGCTCTGAGATGGCCAGCAGCGCGTCGTACGCTTCTTCATAGGTGGGATAGGGGCCCGGGTCGATCACCACAGCGGCTCGTTGGCGGGCCATGGCCTCGGCCGACGTATTGGGCGGGATGGCGGCCACGGTCATTCCATCTTCGGTTTCGATGATGGCGAACTGGGGCATGGTCGGTCTCCTCCTCTGTCCTCTTCTGTTGTCCACCCGTCGCGGCGATGCGCGCCGGCCGAAGTCTGCCGGCCACCCGTCCTCCAACGGCCTGATCGGTGGGAAAAGCCATCGGCAGCGGCAGGCATCGGTCCGCCGACGGTCGACACCCCGCGGGCAGCACCGGACGGGACGACGCCACTGTTCCTTCCCGCGACGGCCCACCCCGACAGCAACATCTTACGGCGCTGCGAACGATAGCGAAAGAGCCTATTGCGGCGGCGCCGAAGCGCGGGCAGGCTCGCTTGCCGGCGGTGTTGTTTTGTTGGAGTGCTGCGCACGAAGGACTCGATGCGGAATCCCTTGTTTGTCGATCTGGACGGGCGTGATCGACCACCGCGCAACGGTTCGCCCCTCCATTTCGACACTAAGGACGCAGCCTTTGTAGCATTCCGGATCGTCGAAATTGTCGAAGACGAAGTTGCCCAGGCTGTGGAAGATCGGCCGCCCGCGATACTCGCCCACGTCTTGCACGACATGCGGATGTGCGCCGATTATCAAATCCGCGCCGGCGTCAATCAGGGCCTTGGCCAGCGTTTCCTGCTCGTCGCTGTGATGTCGCTCGCCTTCTTCCCCCCAGTGCAGGAATGGAATGATAATGAGCGACGGTTCCCGCCGCCGAAGCGCGGCAATCGCGGCCGTCATCACCTCGCGATCGATCCATGCCGTGCCGGGCCGAGCGTCAGTCGCCTCGAACCGCCGCGGCGGGAAGTCGTTGTATCCTAGCAGGGCGATGCGCACTCCGCGGCGTTTGACAATCAACGGACGATGGGCAGCCTCGCGATTCGGGCCCGCGCCGAAATAGGGCATCTGCACTTCGTCGAACAGCCGGAACTGTTCGAGGAGCGCGGCCTGTCCGAAATCGCCCGAGTGATTGTTTGCAGCCGATACGGCGTGGAAATATCGGGTTAGCAGCGGAATAACTCGCGGATCCGCGCGGAAGGTCCATGACTTATCCTCGGGCGTTCCACCGGTAGCCACCACACACTCGAGATTGCCTACAACCAAGTCGGCCGAGTCGAACAGATCGGCGAACTCGGCGAATGGGTCGCCGCCGTCGGCAATGAACTTGCCGGGGCCGTCGGCCAACATCACGTCGCCCACGAACACGAGCCGAACATTATTCCCGCGCGGCGCATCGCCGGCAATCGCCGTTGTGCACAACGCTGGAAACAGACCGACGGAACAAACCACACGAACGAGCAGCTTTTGCATTGTATTTCCCTTCAATCAGACAGCCTCGATCGGCGGCGTAGGTGCCGCCAGTTGCAAGACGGTTCCGACGGGATGCTCCGGGGGCCGTGATGCCGCCTTGCGCGTCGAAACCGTTGAGAGCGTCGTCGAGGTTGCTCTATTTGATTCTAATGCAACAAAGGCGGGCTAGAAGCGCCCGCATTGCTTGGGTGGCCGCTTTTTGCCCGATGAGCCTGCCGGCAGCTTGCAAAGCGGCGCTGTAGCAACCGTGCAGGGCGACGCCGGTTACAGCGATTCGCCGTGTTCCCGTTTTTTCGGGCAATTGTTGGCGCACTGCGGTCGTTGCCGTCGTCGGGGGCTTTCTCGATCGGCCCATGCCCCTTCCGATGGCGTGTCGGCGGACATACAATGCGGCGGTGTCGCAACGGGGCGGCAGCCGCGCGGCCGATCGATCGGTTGACGGGTGAACGGTTTGGGCGGCGAAGCTCGGCCCGCATTCTGCACGTTATTCGTCCGCACGTTATTCGTCCGATCGCGGCGCGATCGGCTTTGCCTCAATTGCCTGCCGAGACTTGTCGAGGGAGACTCCATGCATCCTTTGTTGGCCGAACTGACTGCCGCTGGACCGGTGCTGCTTGATGGGGCGTGGGGAACAGAGCTTCAGAAACGGGGCCTGCCGCTCGGGGCGTGTCCGGATGGGTGGAATTTGGAATCGCCGGAACAAGTTGAGGCCGTGGCTCGCGAGTACGCGGCAGCCGGCAGCCGGATCATCTTGACCAACACGTTTGGGGCCAACCGCTTCACCTTGAAAAAGAACCATCTGGCCGATCGGGCGGCCGAAATCAACCGCTGCGGCGTGCAGATTTCGCTTCGCGGGGCTGAGGGGCGGGCCAAGGTGTTCGCCTCGATGGGGCCATCGGGCGTGATGTTGATGATGGGCGCCGTTGCGCCCGAAGAGCTGTCCGCCGCGTTCGCGGAACAGGCTCAAGCGATGGCCGAGGCCGGCGCGCACGGCATTGTGGTCGAAACAATGTCGGACCCGGCCGAAGCGGTGTTGGCCGTCAAGGCGGCTAAGGCGACCGGCTTGCCCGTGGTCGCCTGCATGACGTTCGACACCGGGCCGAACCGAGATCGGACAATGATGGGCACCACGCCGGAGCAGGCTGCCGCCCAGTTGGCCGATGCCGGGGCCGATGCGGTTGGGGCGAACTGCGGCCAAGGCCCCAGCGGGTTTGTCGCGATATGCCGGCGATTGAAGGCGGCCGTGCCGTTGCCGGTTTGGATCAAGTCGAACGCGGGACTGCCGCAGTTGATCGATGGTGTGGCCGCCTATACGACTTCGCCCGAAGACTTTGCCGAACAGGCGATGGCCATCGTGGCCGAAGGCGCCGACTTCATCGGCGGCTGCTGCGGCACGTCGCCGGCGTACATCGCTGCGCTGGCAGCCAAGCTTGCGTCGCGCTGACGCGTGCGGATCGGCCGGAAGGGGCCTTTCGTTTCGGCCCTCCGATCATTCCGAGCGGCCATGGCGTTTGGCGATCACCGGTCGGTCTTCGAGGTCTGCGCCCTGATCGAATCGATCAGGCATCGGCCCAGCCGGCACCAAGCACGTGCTCGGCAATGCCCTCGGCCAATGTTGGCTCGTCGATGGGCGCCGGATTGAGCCGCAACGGCGTTGGGGTGGTTTGGAAGGCGCATCGCGCCAACTCGGCAGCCCACTGCCGGCGGTCCCACGAGGTCGTTTCGGGCGCGGCCGAATTGCGCGGCAGCGGACCGAGCAGCCCGGCCTCGCCGAGCAGGCCATCGACGCGGTCAATCCATGCGTCGGCCAGCGCCGCGGCGGTTGGGCCTTGCAGCCCGCACAGCCGCGCCCAGCGAACGTAGAGCCCTTCACACACCGCGCGGTTGACGCGGAGGTTCAGCGGAGTGGCCCGCGCCACGCACAGCCCGTGGGGCAGGTGAAGCATGGCTCCCAGCGCGTGGGCGACGGAATGAGTCAGCGTGACGCCCGACTCGTTCAGCGCCATGCCCGCCAACGCCGCGGCAACGGCCAGGGCGTCGCGGGCTTCGCGGTCGTCGGGCCGGGCCAAGGCCGCGGGCAAACGGCTGACGACCAATTCGATCGCTTGAAACGCCAACGCCGTGCTCACCGGCTGGGCCGCGCGGCTCATGCACGCTTCCATCGCGTGGGCCAGCGCATCGGCGCCGCAGGCGGCCGTCGTTTGCGGATCGCAGGCGGAACTCAGGTCGGGATCGACAATCGCCACCGCCGGCCGAAGCGCCGGCGCGGTGATCGAGATTTTCGCGCCTTGGTGTGAAAACACGGCAACTTGCGTGGCTTCGGCGCCCGTGCCTGCGGTGGTGGGCACGGCCACAATGGGAATCGCGTCGGCGGCGGGTTTGCGATTGGGCGTCGTATCGGCGTAGTCGGCCAATGCGCCGGCCGATCGGGCCAGCAGGGCGATGCCCTTGGCGGCGTCGATCACGCTGCCGCCGCCCACGGCAACCGCGACATCGGCGCCCTGCGCCCGCGCCAGTTGGGCGCCCTGCTCGACCAACGCCGCGGTGGGCTCGCCGGCAACGGCCGCGAAGGGGATGACGGCCAGCTTGGCGTCGGTCAGGGCCTTCTCGGCGGTCGCCAGTGCGGCGGGCGGGCCCGCGTTGTCGGCATAGCCGACGAGCATTGCTCGCGCGCCGAACGGTTGCGCGGCCAATCCCACGCGCCGCAAAAGACCGCGACCGAACTGAATGCGCGAAGGAAAGCTAAACTGCCAGTTGCGAATCATCGTTGTTGTGTTCCTTGGAAAGCAAAAACCTCTTCCGCCGCGCGCCTGGCTGCGGCCGGACGCCGAGCGGCAAATATGACACGTTCGGGTCAGTGGCTTCGGGCGTAATCGCGCATGGCCAACACGTTTTCGGCGGCAGTGTCGCGGGGCACTTCGCAGCCGGCGCCCACGACGTAGCGCTGTCCCGCCTCCTGATGGCATTGGGCGACGGCCGCCGTCACCGAGTCGGGCGTTCCGGCTCGCAGCGTTTTCACCGGATCGAGATTGCCGCAGAGCAACTGCGCGGGCATGTTCTGCCTCGCCTCGGCGATGGGCACCATGTAGTCGATGTCCACCAGCTCGCAGCCCAAGGTGGCGATGCCGGGTAGAATGCGGCGGATATTGCCGCAAATGTGCAGCCGAACCTTAAGCCCCATGGCGTGCAGTCCGTCGATCAGTTTCTTTTCGTAGGGCAGAACGAACTGTTCATACACCCTGGGCCCGACCAGCGACGCCGCGGCGTCGCCCACGCCGATCAGATCGGCGCCGGCCTCCGCCTGCGCGCGAGCGAACCGGAGTTCCATTTCGACGACGAAGTCGAACAGATCGTGAACGAAGGCCGGGTCGTCGAAGAAGTCGGTCATCAAACGGTTGATGCCGCGCAGGTCGGCCGCCTCGGCGCACGGCCCTTCGATCCATCCTTCGATCAGCAATTGTCCGCCCACCTGACGGCGAAACGATTCGACGGCCTTGACTCGATCGAGCATTCGGCCGCCGGCCGGATCGGGCGGTTGGAGCGCGGAAAGCGCCGTCTTGTCGGCCAGCAGGGCGTTCACTTCGTCGATGGCCGGCGGTTGATCGTCGAAGTAGTGGACCGCCGCGCCGCAGTCGGCCGCCTCGCGCGCCGGATCGGAGATGACCGACACGTGATCGAACCCGAATCGATCGGCCGAGAGCAATTGCGCCTCGACCAGCGTGCGATAGTCGGCTGCATACCGACCGTAAGGCGCGCCCAATTGGTCGGCGGCGAACATCATCGTAATCGGCATCCACGGCAGGCAATCGGTCGGTTCGCCCGCCAGCGAGGCCGCCAATCGTTCGTACCCGTTCATCGGCCTCGATCCTCCTCGGCTTTTCGGTCTTGAGAGGTGTTCTGGTTCAACATGCGCTCGGCGGCCTCCGTCGCCGCGGCCGAATCGGTGGGGCGGCTGGCCGGCGCGGCGCCGGCTTCGCCCGATGAGCCGGGCGACGCCTTGATGATTCGGTCGTCGAAGCTCGGCTGAATCGACCATCCCGGCGGGACGACCAGAAACCGATCGTCATCCCATCGACCGTTGACCAGCGCCTCGAACAGCTCCAAGGTACCGGCAACGCGTTCGAACTTCCAGCCGAGCTCCTCGGCTTCGCGCCGGGCTTGCCGTTCGAAGCGATCGTCGGGCTCGACGCCGGTGGCGATGTACGTCAGTCCGCCATAGTTCCTCCGCAATTGGCCCAACTGCTGCCAAAGGTACTGCGCGTTGTCCGGCCCGTACTTCTCCACCAATTCGTCGTAGGTGGGCAGCATTCCCATCCGTTGGGCAATCGATTCGTCGGCACGGTTGTCGGCCGAGCCGATCGGCTGAAGCCCGTCGCCGCGCTCGATCCAACCGCTCGTCTTGAAGTACACGCCGGGATGACTGAAGAAGTAGTCGTGATACCGCTGTTTATCGCCCAAGAAGAACGTGATGCAGTCGTGCGCGCGGGGAACGACCAGCGGGCGCGTGCGGGCGGAAAGCCCGACGATGCCGTTGTTGCACAGCCCGTAGCCCAGCGCAATCGCGTCGTAGGGCGATTCGTCCACCGCGGCAATCGCCTCGCGCAAGCGGCCCGACATGGCGGCCTGACCGACGTCGTGCAGCGCTTTGGGCAGGAATTGAACATCGACGCGATGAACGCTCCGTGCCACGACGGCGCAGAACTCACGGTAGAAAATCTCGCAGGCCAAGAGCTTTATTCGCACGGGCGCACAACTCCTCGTTCGGACCACGCAAGGACGAACCCTGCCGCGACCATTTCCTCGCCGCGATACGCCCGGCGACCGGCTGGGTCCTTCGTCGCATTCACGCCGTCTTTTTCGGTCCTGCGGACATTGCTTGTTGTTTGCAATCACTTCTCGGCATTGGGGCGTTTCGCCGCCCGTCGGCCCGCGATGGGAGGGCCTTCGGCCCGAGGGCCGCGGCGGGGGTCGCCGCCTGAACGCTCGTCGTCGGAGGTTTCCGTTTCGTCGAGGGACGACATTTTGTCGTCGCTCGGTTCGTCGTCGATGGCTTTGTCGTTGTCGTCGGCTTCGTCGGGGGCGTCGGGCTGTTCGGCCGGTTCGACGCCGGACGCCACAAACCGGTAGCCCACATCGCGGATCGTCAAGAAGAATCGCGGCTGGCCCGGATCGGGCTCGAACGTTTTGCGCAACCGGCGGATGAATTGATCGACCGCGCGCGTGTTGATCGTTCCCGGCACGCCCCACACCCGTTCGAGCAGTTCGGCTCGCGGCACGACGCGCCCTTCGTTTTCGATAAAATAGCGCAGCAGGGCCATTTCTAATTGCGTAAGCCGCACTTCTTCGTCGCCAACGCGCACCTCGAAGGTGTTGAAATCGACCTGCGCTTCGCCGAACTGATATCGATCGCTCCGTTGCGCCGGCCGATTCGCTTGGCGGGCCGCCCGTGAATGAAACGCCAGCAAGTTCCGCACTCGGCTGAGGAACTCGTCGAGATCAAACGGCTTGGTGAGGTATTGATTGGCGCCCATGTCGAACCCCCGTGCGCGGTCTTCCGGCAGCGTTCGAGCCGAAAGGATCATCACGGGCACATCAGGATCGCGGGCGCGGACGGCTTCGCAAACGGCATAGCCGCTCAGGCCGGGCAGCATCAGATCGAGGATGATCAAGTCGATGCTCTCGGGATTCGACTCGAAGAGCCTCAGCGCGCTGGGGCCGTCGGGCACGGTGGTTACCCGATAGCCTTCGGCCGTCAGGTTGTACTTCAGGCCGGTCGCCAAATGAGCCTCGTCTTCGACAATCAAAATGTGCTCTTTCGCCATGACGCTCACGCGGAACTCAACGATGATCGACAAGGGATTACGGGTCGGCTGTTTCGCGTTTCGAAGCGGCCGGCTCGGCGGCCGATTTGCTTGCGGCATCGGCTTCGACCGGCGGCGCGACGATCGGCAAGACCACGGTGAAAACGGTTCCCGGTTGAGAGCCGCGATCGGCGATGTTCACGCGGCCGCCCAGCCGTTGCACCAGCGTGCGCACAATATACAAACCGAGCCCGGTGCCCGGCTTTTCGCGTTCCAGCTCCGAACCGAGGCGGACGAATCGCCCGAACACCTGGCGCCGCAGCTTCCGCGGTATGCCTCGCCCGTTGTCGCTGATTCGCACCCGAACGGTTCGGGCAGCCCCGCGGGCGAGTTCCACCCGAACCCAGGGCGGCGCTCCGGCGTACTTCACGGCGTTGTCGATCAGGTTTCTGAAGATCAAGTCGAGTTCGATCGTCCGCGCCCGAACCGTGCATGGTTCGCAACTGAGGGTTACCGTTTCGACGGGCAGGCGATAGGTGGTGCAGACCGATCGGGCGCAATGCGCGAGCAGCTCGGCCAGATCGATTCGTTCGGCTTCGCCGTCGATGCGCGCCGAGTCGATCCGTCCGGCCGCAAGCATCTGATTGATCAACCGATCGAGCCGCTCCAGATCGTCGAGCATGATCTGAAAGAACTCGGTTTGCTGTTCGGGCGGCACTTGATGTCGGCTGAGGGTTTGCAGATAGAGCTTCATCGACGCCAAGGGCGACTTCAGCTCGTGCGTTACGCTGTCGATGAAGTTCGATTGACGGCGCGACAGGTTGATGGCCTTGATCGTCAGCACCAGGTAGCCCACCACGCCGGCCAGCAACAATGCCAGAAAGGTCGCCCCGACCGGCAAGAGAACCCAATAGACGGTGGCCGAGCGTTCGTCGGCGAACGCCCCCAACAGCGATAGCAGAACCCACCCGACGGTCAGGATGGCCAGCAGGCCGATCATGACGATGGCGAGATTGACGGGCAAACGGTAGGGACGACCGGCAAACATGGCGCTTTCCACGATAACAAAGGCCGACCGTCCGCGGTAGCCGTCGCGCAAGCTGTTTCTCAGACGTGTGTTGGGGCGGCTGCGCCGAGGCAGGCTTGGGCGGAAAGCCCCGAGGCCGCCCGCCCGACGGCAACGACGGAAAACCTCTGGCAGCTTGCGCCACCGTAACGTCCTTGCCGTGTGAATGGTCTTTTACGCACCTATTACACAACAGATACGCATCGATGGTTCGCGTCGGCTCGACAATGCTTAGAATGAACACCGTCGCCAAGCTGCTTGAAGGCGCCGCCAGAGCGGGCGGGGGCCCGCCCCCCGAGGCCACGTAAGAACAACGAATCTTCCCATCATCCCTGGACAGTCCGAATATGATCGCTCCGCATCACGAATCGCTGGTTTCTCTCTGTGCCGACAAAGCTCCCGTTCACCCGCTGGGAAACAAGGCCCGAGTGCTTTTGTGCAGCGTGTTCGGCCCCTACGCGCAAGACGACGAGTACGGCAGCCGCGCGCTGAACCCGATGGAGCTTTACCACAATCAGGTCACCCGCACGCAAGGGCCGTTTTCGTTGCGGATGTTCCACCGCAGTTGGGGGCTGATGCTGATTCAGGCGAACATCGGCGCGCCATGCACGCTCCTCGATTTCCCCACACTCGATCGGTTTGTTGAGGAGTTGCAGACGCACCATTACGACGTGATCGGCATCAGCTCGATCATCCCCAACGTCTTCAAGGTTCGGGCCATGTGCGAGTTGATCCGCCGGCATCAGCCGTGGGCGAAGATCGTTGTGGGCGGGCACGTGGCCAATGTCCCCGACTTGGCCGACCGCATCGATGCCGATTTCATCGTCAAAGGCGAGGGCGTCGCCTGGTTCCGCCGCTACCTCGGCGAAGACGAAACGCAGCCGGTTCGCCATCCGTTGATCACCTCGGGCATCGGCACGCGCAACGTGGGCATCACCGTGAAAGATCGGCCCGGCGACGTGGCGGCCACTCTGATTCCCTCGGTGGGCTGTCCGTTGGGCTGCAACTTCTGTTCGACCTCGGCGATGTTCGGCGGCAAGGGCAATTGCATCCACTTCTACCGCACCGGCGACGAGCTTTTCGAGGTGATGTGCGGACTGGAACGCGAGATGAAGGTTCACTCGTTCTTCGTCATGGACGAGAACTTTCTGCTGCATCGCCGCCGCGCCCTGCGGCTGCTCGAATTGATGCAGCAGCACGGAAAATCGTGGGCGATCTACGTGTTCAGCTCGGCCAACGTCCTTCGCTCGTACACGATCGAACAGCTTGTCGGGCTGGGCGTGTCGTGGGTGTGGATGGGCATCGAGGGGTGCAACAGCCAGTATGTGAAACTGCAAGGGATTGACACTCGCGAACTCGTCGCCGAATTGCAGTCGCACGGGATCCGCGTGCTCGGCTCGACGATCATCGGTTTGGAAGAACACACTCCCGAAAACATCGATGCGGCCATCGAATACGCCGCCGAGCACGACACCGACTTCCATCAGTTCATGCTCTACACTCCGATCCCCGGCACTCCGCTGCACGCCGAGTTGACGGCTGCGGGCCGCATGAAGGATCCGGCTGAGTATCATCTGAGCGACATCCACGGGCAGTTGATCTTCAACTACCGTCATCCGCACATCCCCGCCGGCGCCGAAGGCGAAATGATGCTTCGGGCGTTCAATCGCGATTTCGCCCGCAACGGCCCGAGCGTGATGCGAATTGTCCGCACCACGTTGGCCGGGTGGAAGCGATACAAGAATCATCCCGATCAACGGATTCGCGCCCGTTTCGCTTGGGAGGCCCGCGAGTTGGGCACCACCTTCACGGCCGTGGTTGCGGCGGTGCGGCTCTACTACCGCGATCAGCCCGACTTGTTCGCCAAAGCGACCGCGCTGCTCAACGAGTTGTACGCCGAGTTCGGTTGGAAGGCCCGCCTGTACGGGGCCATCGGCGGGCGGTACGTGCTGCATACGATTCGCCGCGAGGAAAAGCGGCTGGCTTCCGGTTGGACGTATGAGCCGCCGACATTCTACGAACGCAACGCCGCCTCGACGAATACGGCGGCGACGCTCAACCGCTCGGTTGAGACGACCGCGCCGGCCGATCGCACGGCGGTCGAGGATTCGGCGGCTTCCGAGCCACAGCGAGCCGGCGGCAACGCCCGCATCGAACGGGGAGCGGATAGGACGCCCCAATCCCGCAATCGCAAGAGCCGCAAAAGCCGCGGGCTGGCCGCGCGGCGCTAGTCGATTTCGCGGATTGAAGTCTTTTGCGACTTTGTCGCAGTGGCTCGCGCGATTCAGGCCTTCACGCCCAGCAGTGAAGCGATTCGACCGGCCGCGGCGTCGCTGGTTGGCCCGAGTCCTTCGATAGTCACCCTGCGTTCGGAGGGGCCGGCCACTTCCAGGATCAGTTCCAGTCGATCATCGGGGAGCGACGACCGAACACGGTCGGCCCATTCGATCATCACCAAAGCATCGCCCTCGATCAGTTCTTCCACTCCGAGCTCGAAGAACTCGTCGGCATCACGAACGCGATAGGCGTCGATGTGATAGATCGTCCGCCGGCCTTGGTACTCGTGAATCATCACGAACGTCGGGCTGAGGGCCTCGCCGGCGGGCACTCCGAGCGCATGGGCGACGGCCTGAACCAGGCGGGTCTTTCCCGCGCCGAGCGTGCCGCACAAAGCAACAACCAAGCCAGCCGGAGTTTCGGCGGCCACGGCGGCTCCAAGGCGTTCCGTATCGGCTTCGTTTCGGCTCGGGAAGACGTATTGCGTCATGGTTGATTTGGGCGAAGTGCGCGGACGCCGATTCGGCTCTGCTCATGGATATGTTGCTTGCCGGTAAGCTGCTTTACTCGTCAAGGCGGTGCTGCCAGCCGCGCGGCTCGAGCGGTTTACTGTGCCCGTCGGCGCCGATCAACCGCAGGCCCGGCTCGGCTGTGCAACGGCCGATCACGTGCAACATGTTGCCGCGGTCGAGCGCGCGCAGTTCTTCGACCGCTTCCCGGGGCAGCGCCAGCAACAGTTCAAAATCTTCGCCGTCGCCGAGCGCGTGGTCAAGCGGGTCGGCGGCCGCTGGCCCGCTCTGCGAAGCCGCCAATCGCCGGGCGTCGTCGTGGATCGGAATTCGATCGGCCCGAAGCTCGGCGCCGCAGCCGCTCTCTTCACACAACCGACTGAGGTCGATCGCCAGTCCGTCGCTGATGTCGATGCCGGCATGAAGCTCCACCTGATTGTGCAGCCAAAGCGATTCCGCAACTCGCGGTTCGAAATCGAGATGGCGGCCGAGGATGCTGCCGCCCAGCGGTCCGGTAACGGCCAGCAAGTCGCCGGCAACTGCGCCCGAACGCCGCAACGGGCCGCGAGCGCCGGCCGCCCCCAACACCGTAATGCTGACGGCCAGCGGGCCGTCCCAGCTATTCGTGTCGCCGCCGGCCATCGCCACGCCGTACTTTTCTGCCAGCGGCAGCATTCCTTCGTACATTTCGCGCGCGATCCGGCTGCCGCTTTTGCGCGGCAAGAGCAACGCCACCACGGCTGCCAGGGGACGGGCCGCCATCGCGGCCAAGTCGCTGAGGTTGACGGCCAACGCCTTGCGCCCGACGCGGCGCGGGCCGGCCTCGGCCAGTACGAAGTCCACCCCGTCGCTCAACAGATCGACCGAGAGAACACAGTCGGGCGAGTCGGCCAGGTCGAGAACGGCGGCATCGTCGCCCAGCCCGACTTTCAGCCGCCGGTCGGTGGGCAAACGCCGGCGAAACCAACGGATCAATTCGTTCTCCATGGTCGGACATCCCATGTGCAAGTTGGCGGGCCACGGCGATCGTCGCAAACCGCAGGGCTTCCGGACGAGGGCGCAGGCTCAACGATCCGAGCGACGGACCGTTCCAAGCGATGGACTGAGCTAAGCGGCGGACCGAGTCGAGACACCGCCCGATCCCACCTGCTGTTCGATCCGTGCCGCCGAGCGATCCAAGTCGCCGACCGCCCTCCGCCGTTTCGACATGCTACCGGCCCGTCAAGCCGTTGGGCAGTACCCGGTCGGCGAAAAGCTGCAACGCTGCAACGCAGCAAGAGTCAGAGGCCACAAGGCCGTCAAGCGGCTATTCGGCAACGGGCTGTGGAAGGACCAAGTGTCACGGCGCAAGCGTGGTTGGGCTCGACTTCAAAGACGCCCGCGAAGGAAGCCGAGGGGCCGCGTGCGTCAGTAACCCAAATGCGGCAGGAGAGCTTGGCAGCGCCGAACCGGTGCATCGTGCTGATCGGCCGGATTCAGCGCTGCGCGGTTTTCGCACCCAGCGGCATGTAACCGTAGAGGGTTTCGTTGCCGCGAAGGACGAAGAACTTCACCGGGCTCAAGCTGGCCAGATCGGGCCGGCGAAGGATGTACGACACGTTGTCGAGCGAGATGGTTTCCCAAATGTGCATGCCCACGAGCACGTCGCCGGGCTTGATTCCCTGCGCCGCCGCCGGGCTGTTCGGCCGAACATTCACCACCACCAAACCGCCGCGATAGCGGGTTTGGTACAACTCGCGGAACTCGGCAGAAGCGATCGGTTGCAAATCGAGACCCAGCGTGTCCCAGGCCAACTCGGTGCTTGGCGGGCTCTGCTGGGGGGCCGCTTCAAGCGTCAACTCCACCTGTCGAGTTTCGCCGCCGCGTCGGCGAACGGTGATCGCTAGCGTTTCGCCGTTTTTGCAACCGATCAATGCGCGCTGGAAGTCCAACTGCCGACGAACGGGTCGGTCGCCCACGGCCGTGATGACGTCGCCGGGCTCCAAGCCGGCCTGGGCTGCCGGGCTTTGCTTTTCGACGCTTTGAACGATCACGCCGCGTTCATTCATCGGGTCGTCGGTGCCGGGCGATACGCCGTGGCGGGCCTTTACTGTGCTGCTGCCGATCAGTTTGGCGGCGACAGCCAACGCCTTGTCAACCGGAATCGCAAAACCGATGCCCTGCGCTCCGGCGCGCACCGCCACGTTGATGCCGATCATGTCGCCGTCGATGTTCAGCAGCGGGCCGCCCGAGTTGCCCGGGTTGATCGGCGCATCGGTTTGGATCAGATCGTCGTAGAATTGGGCGTCGCTCACTTGCACGGCCCGGTGCAAGGCGCTGATAATTCCGCGAGTGACCGTGTTCTCATAGCCGTAGGCGTTGCCAACGGCAATCACGGTTTCGCCGGGCATCAAATCGTTCGAGGTGCCCGATGGTATCACCGGCAGCTCGCGGCCGGCGTCGATTTTGATCACGGCCAAATCGGTTTCTTGGTCGCGGGCGACCACAGTGGCGACATGCCGCTTTTCATCGGCCAGCGTCACCTGGATTTCGCGGACGCCATCGACCACGTGGTAATTGGTCAGTATGTATCCGCGCTCGTCGATCACCACGCCGGTGCCCATCCCGTTGACCCGTTTGCCCGCCTCCGCTCCCGACGTGCCTACGGTCTTCTCACCGCGGATATTCACCACCGAATGCTTGACGCGGCGAACGGCGCGAACAATCTCCGTCTCGCGCGACTCGCTGGCCGCAGCAGCGCCAAGGGCCAGCGCCAACATCAAACCCACGGTCACGCGCAACACCCCAGTGAGGGCCAGACGAAGATGCCGGACATGGTTGGTTTGTTCGCGCATGGGTCGATTCGGCTGGATGTCTTGAAGATGGATTGCTCACGACCGCCGAGGCGGACCGTTGCGAGTTCGATTCGCCTGGAGGGGCTGCCGGGCAACCCGCGACGAACTGCCCGCGCTTCCGCCCTCAGAAAAGGCAAGCAACAGAGATTTCTCGCTGAGCTCGAAAAACCGGCCTACCGTTGGCAGGCCCAATCGCATTGCTTATCTGAGAGCCAATAAACACTTGCACCTAGACTTGATCGGACCGAAAAACCGTCACCTTGATTGCCATGCGAACAACCATAAAGGTCTGCCTACTCTTCCATAAGTGCGTTAATTCAGTAAAGCCAGCAGAGATAGACGGGCATTTCCCGGACTGCCTGCCATCAGCGGCGCCATGGGCGATCGGCTTGGGGGCGTTCGACTTCGAGAATCGGGTGCGTTTGCACGGTTTGGGCGAACGCATCGATTGGCTTCGCTTTGAAGATCCAACTGCCCGCGTCCGAAGCTCCTACTGGCCTACCCGACGGAAGCCGCCCCGGAACCGCGAGGCTCGGTCCGGGGGAAACCGGCGGTTTGTTCGTTGGTCCGCCCGGACCTGCCCCGGGCAACGGAGCGGTGGGAAGACTTCGATCCGGCAACCCGACCATTCGCCCCAGAAACCCGGGCGATTCACCCTTAGGCCCGGGAGAGCGAGCGGAGAGAACGGCATCGGGCAAGGGTGCCGGGGGCGGCTCGTCGGGCACTTCCAAACCGTTGCCGGGCTTCGGCGGTTCGGGGAGGGCCATCGGAGCGCGCGTTGTCTGGTTTGCGGGCGGGTTGGAGAGTGATTCACCGGGAGGCACAACTTCCGGCGGGGCGGCCGGCTGCTCGGCCGGTCGCTCGTAACCGGGGATGAACATCGGATCGAATCCGCGCGGAGAGAAAACCGGGCGAGTTGGCACCGGATGAAACGCCGAGGGGCTGTATTGCGGCGCGGGGGTTAGAGGTGGGGTCTTGCCCGACTTCGCCCCGCCCGGTGCCGACGGATTCGAATGGCACCGGTGCCACGGCAGCAAGGCCGCCCAGCCGTGCGCTTGGCACGGCACGGTTCCGTCAGCGGCGATCATTTGGCCCGATCGCGGCGAGCGCCCGACGCCGTTTCGATCGGCTGCGGCGTTCTCAAGCCGAGAGGATTCGCGGCCCAAGCCCGCCTCAGTCGAAGCGTCGATGCATTGCGGGCACGAGGAGCAGGGCGCTCCCGCCGAGGTCTGTTTTTGCCCGGTGACGGCTGCCAAGACCATCGAAACAAGAGACAATACCAGCCTGTTCGTGGTGTTGTGAGCCACGATTGATCCCCCCGGGTAGCATTGCTGTTCTGAAGGGCAATGCAGGCAGTCCCCAATCGGTCATCGGCGATAGGCTATCGGCCGCCCGCACTTTGGAAACGCGCGTTTCATCGCGAGAACCGGCATGTCGTCCCCAAGGGAGGAACACGCGGTCGAACACCGTTTTCCAGTGGAGCAGACGCCATGCCCGTCTTGCCGAGGACGCAACCGCCCGGCAAACACCCGCTTAGCCAAGAATCGGCCTTTGCGCGTTCGGAAGATTAGGAATAATCGTCAGGGCTTGTCTAAATTAACAGGTCGCCGTATCGATCGAAGGAGGTGATGGGCTTCGATTGGGCGGGGGTGATTCGGCGTTATTCCCATGAACGGCGGCGCTAGAGCGAGCGGATGTGGAATCCGCCGTCGATGTCGAATCGGCAGCCCGTGCTAAACGGGAAACTGTCGGCCGCAATGGCCGCGACTGCTTTCGCGACGTCTTCCGGCTGTCCCCATCGCCGGATCGGCCAAAGCCCTTCGGCAATGAGACGATCATACTTTTCCGTGACTGCGGCGGTCATGTCGCTGGCGATCACGCCCGGACAGAGTTCGAACACTTGAATGCCCTCGTCGGCCAAGCGTTGAGCAAAAAGCTTGGTCATCATCGACAGGCCCGCCTTGGCAATGCAGTAATCAGCTCGGTTGACCGACACAGCGTAGGCGGAGATCGAACTGACGATGATCAGCTTGCCCGCCGGGATCGATGCCGCTCGAATCTGCCGCACCATTTCGTTGGCCGCACGCTGGCACAAGAAGAACGGGCCTTTAAGATTTGTCGAGAAAACGGTTTCCCAACCGTCGGGCCCGGCTTCGAGAATGTCTTTACGCCCGGGCGAGGTGATTCCGGCGTTGCTCACCAGCATATCGAGGCGGCCGAACCGTTCGAGCGTTTGATCGATTAGTCCATCGCGGTCCGCCGGCTGCGAAACATCGCAGCGAACGGCCAGGGCTTGCCCAGGCATTGATTCGATGGCCGCGACAACTTGTTGCGCGGCATCGGGCCGGGTTGCATAGTTGACGACTACCGACCACCCCAAACGGCCGAGTTCCAGGCAAATCGCTCGGCCAATCCCCCGTGACCCTCCAGTGACCACCGCAACCCGCTGCTCATTAGGCTTCATGGCGTTGTTCTCTCATCTCTCTGTTGCACATTGAACCAGTGCGTTCGACTGCGAAACGTTGCGTCCGCGCACCGACCGAGCAGCCTGACTAGACACCCGTCGGAGCAAAAGTTGGCAACCGCGTTCAGTTTCCGGAAAGCACTCGTGAGGCTCCGTGCAAAAACGCAACAAGGCCGAGCGACGAGCGGTCGGCTTCCCCGAACAGCAATGATGTCGCGGAGTTGCATCGCTGTTCTGAAGATCAATAATATAACCGGCTCGATCGTCCGATCGTAGCCCCGCGGCCCCTTCCGTGGCCGGGGTGATGCTTGGGTTTTCCGACATTCTGTGCGATTCTGCGGTGCGGCTTGTTGCCCATGCTTATCGCCGCCCGGGTGCGCATCTTGGGTTTTCGCTCGCGCGGCGGGAAGGGTCGGTTGCCTGGCAATGGGCCTTCGATCAGCACAATCGGAATTCCCGGTGCATTCAGACGCCACGGTTGGTATTTTGCATAATCTGTTGTTGACTTTTTGCATCACGCAGACCCTGTGCGTGGTAGGTTTGTACGGTGGCTCTCGGCGGCGCAGGCCGCTTCTTGCGCCGTTGCGGGCCCGCGATCGCGACGCGCGGCCTTCGCACGTCGTTAAGATGACGGAATTGGCGGCCACTGAGGTTGCGGAATGGCCCGTTCAGGGATGATCCTTGCCTGCTTGATGTGCTCGGCCGCGCCGATGATCTTCGGCGCCGGCTGCCGCACGTCTTCGGGGCTCGATCCGAGCGGGCAGCGGATCTTCGCCGCTCCGCCGGGCGAAGCCCCGGGCGCACCGGCCGCCAACGACGACTGCCGCCGACCGCGCTATGCCGACGAGCCCGGCGCCCCTCCCTACTGGGCCGACACAGCGGTTCTACTGCGCCCGCAGACCGTCGTTGCGCCGATCGGCAGCGAGGTGATACTGGTGGCCGGCGTGAAGGGGCGCGACAACTGCTTGCGCACCAATCGGCGTTTGGAATGGGCCTTGGCGGCCGGCAGCGTTGGCAGTTTCATCGAGGCGAGCTCGGGCGGTTTTCTCGATTACGTCGCCGGCGATTTCACCAAGCGGCGGAAGATCGACAACAACTACGTGATCGGCAGCACCACGCGCAACGGAGTGCGGTTGCATCGAGGCACCCCCGCCACCGACGACGATGTGTACGTGCAGCCGGGCGAAGGCTGGGTGTCGCTCACGTCGCCGCTTGAAGGCGCCAGCTTCGTTTCGGTCTATGCGCCCGACGTCTATCCGTGGTCGGCCCGCGTACAGTCGGCCGTGGTGCATTGGATCGATTGCCAATGGCGTTGTCCGCCGCCCTCGGTGCGCCCGTCGGGCTCGAAGCACACGCTGACGACAAGCGTGATTCGCGGGCGCGATCAGAGCCCGTGCGTCGGTTGGCGAGTGCGCTATGAAATCGCCGGCGGGCCGTCCGCCGGTTTCGATCCCGATGGTGGAAACAGCGTCGAGGTGACCACGGATTCGGCCGGCATGGCGCATGCCGACATCTTCCAGAAGCAACTCGGCCCCGGTCTGAACACGATCAACATTTATGTCATTCGACCGGGGGAATTGCCCGGCAACGGCGGCCGCCCGCTAGTGATGCGCGCCGGCACGACTTCGGTGCAATGGACCGCGGCGACGGCCGCAATTAGCGTTCAGGGCCCGGCAACCGCCGGAATGGGATCGACGCTGACTTATACGATTACGGTGAACAACTCGGGCGATCAGACGGCGGGCGATGCCGTGGTTTCGCAGAGCTTGCCTGAGGGCGTGGCCTTTGTGGCCAGCGTGCCGCCGGCCGAGGCGTCGGGGCGTCGGCTCTCGTGGCGTCTGGGATCGCTGCGGCCCGGTGAAACGCGAACGATCGAAGCGAGTTACCGCGTCGATCGCGTCGGCACGCTCACCCTTTGCTCCGAGTTGGCCATTGATCGAACCCTTTCGGCCTCCGACTGCGCCACCACAACGATCGGCCGAGCCGATGTCGAACTGCGGGTGTCGGGGCCCGATCAAGTGCGGCTCGGCGACCAAGCGGTGTACGAGCTTGTCGTGGTCAATCGGACCGGCGCGCCGTTAACGAACTTGACGTTCTACGTTCGCTACGACGACGGGTTCGAGCACGCCATTCGCAGCCCCATCCGAAAACGGCTCGACCAGACCTTAGGGCCGAACGAGTCGACCGGACCGATCGAACTGGCGTTCCGCGCCGTCAAGGCGGGCCAATGGTGCCATACGGTCGAGGTTCGCGGCGCTCAAGATCAAGTGCTGGCAACCCAGCGGGCCTGCGCCCGAGTAAGCGAATCGGGAACGGTTGCACCGGGCACGGGCCCCGGCGCCGACCGGCCCAGCGGACAGCGTCCCGAGTTGTCGGTGAGCAAACGCGGCCCCGACGAAGCCACCGTCGGCAAGATGGCGTTGTTCGAGATCGATATTGTCAACGTCGGCACGCGGACGTTGACGAACATCCAAGTGATCGATCGGTATGATCCCAGTTTAGAGTTGAATCGGGCGTCGGCCGACCACCGCCGCGAGTCGGGCGGACTGAGCTGGGTGATTCCATCGTTGCGCCCGGGCGAACATCGCCAACTGGCCGTCGAGTGCCGTTGCCTTCGCCCGGCTGCCGATGCTTGCAATCGCGTCGAGGTGGCGTCGCAAGAGGGCGCTTCCGGAGCGGCGCAGGCCTGCCTGACCATCCGCGACGCTGCCGGACCGCCCGCCGGGCTCTTCCCCGACACACGCCCGTCGCCCCAGCCGCCCGGAGGCTCAGCCGACGCTCCGCCGGCCGCGCCGACGAAGCTCACGGTGCGCATTCGCCCGCCCGCCGCGCCGTTGACCTCGGGAAAAGATGCCGTCTTCTATGTTGACGTGACCAATGCGTCGACGCAGATCGATCGTTGGATCTCGGTCGAAGCGGAGTTGGGCGACGGCCTGACAGTCAACCCGTTGGGCACCCGAGGCCCGGGCGCTTCGAAAGCGCGCGTGGCGGGCAAGAAGGTGACTTTCGACAAGCTGCCCGAGATGAAGCCGGGCGAAACGGTGGCCTTTGTCGTCCGCGTGCGCGCTGGGGCGATCGGTTCGAGTTCGGTTCGGGCCAAGGCCAGCAGCCAAGAGCAAGTCCGTCCGGTCGAGGCCGAGATTCCGCTGCAAATTGTCGGGCCTTAGCAATCCGCGGGGCCGGAACGCGGGGGCCTGGGCCGCATTCTGCAAGGCATCTTGATTCGCCGCTTCTGAGGCGGCATGATGAGCTTCTGAACGCAACCGCGGAAAACCAGATTCGGCCCAACGCGGCGAGCCGACCGACCGCTTTGCCGCACGCGCGGCCGCTTTTCCGATTGTTCGGACCGGTGTGCGTTGCCGCCGGTTTTCGTGCGAAAACCGCAAGCTCAACGCGCCGTTTATCACGCAAGGTCGAATCAAGAACGGCAGTTGATTAGGGCTCGGAATAAGAATGCGACAAGAGACTGACTGACGGCGTGCCGGCCCTGTCAGACTGAGGACCGGCGGCAACCCGCCTTGATGGTACGAGGATCAATAGAGCCGCAGGAGCGATTGCACCGATGCCCCGATTTGCATTGTTGCGCCACGATAGTCCGCGCGGATTGCATTGGGACTTTTTTCTGGAACTCAATGAAACGCTGCGCACCTGGGCGCTCGACGAAATGCCGCAGGACGGCAAGACGGTTTCGTGCGTCGCCCTGGGGGATCATCGATTGGCCTATCTCGATTACGAGGGCCCGATTTCGGGAGAACGCGGCAATGTTCTGCGTTGGGATGAGGGCGAGTTTCAGGTGGAACAGGCCGACGAGTCGCGGTTGACAACGCAGATCGACGGACGCTGGCTCAAGGGCCGCGTGGTGCTTTGGCACCAAGGCGTTTCGCCGGAGAACTGGTCGTTCCAGTTCTTCGCCGCGCCCACCGAGCAGCCGCAACCGCCGCCCGAGGCTCTTGGGCCCGGCAGCAACCCGTGCCGGCCTTCGTAACGGCCTTCGCAAACCCCTTCGTGCCGGCCTATGGGGCGACCCGAGCGGCCGCTATTTCACGATCGAGGCGGCGACGGCTTGGTTGGGGCGGTTGTTTCTCTCTTTGGCGTCGTGGACCGTTACCTGCTTGGCGCCTTTTCGGCTGTCCGTCCGGCGACGACCAATTCGTCGGGTGAGATCGAAACGCGATCAACCGCTACGCGGATCGACTCGCCTTGCTGCGAAATGATTCGGCCTTCGTCGCCGATCGGTAGAATCGCCACCGGGTCGCCGTCGATTTGCCGCCATTGCAGGCCGACGCCCGACTCGGCCGCCGCCTGGCTGACGCGAGCGATCAATTCCCGCTGAGGCAACGGCAGTCGGCCGGCGCGAAGCGATCGCAACCGAAGGCCCAGCAATGTCGGAGAAAGCAGCAGCGGCTCGCACTCGACGCTCACCACCACTTCGCGCCCGGCCCAAAGCGTTTGCACAAACAAGGTGATCGTGCCGTTGCCCAGCGCCACTCGCGGATTACGCAGGTGCGGCGGCAACGATTCGGGATGGTTCTGCGGAAGATCGACGGCAAGCCAGCCGTTCAGTTGAGCGGGCGTAAACCGGACCTCCCACGCACCGGCACGCCGCCCGACCCGTTGCCACTGAGCGGCGCGGCGAAGGAACTCGTCGTTCTCGCGCTGGGCCGACTCGGGCGCAACTTCGAGCGCCCGGCGGTATGGTTCGGGCTGATAGAACGCCTGCCGTGCCGCCCACCAAACCAGCGCTGCGGCTGCAAGCAGCAAGCCCAACAGGCCGACGATCAAAAACCGCAGAACCTTGTGCATCGGCTTTGCCTTATCTTTTCCCCGACGCAGCACAAGCGGGCGCGCTCAACAAAGGGCGCGAATCGTTTTCGGGCTCGCGGTCCGTTCGGTTTCCTTTTCCTTTCGGCCGCTGCCGCCGGTGGCGTGCCGCGCGGCGCCGTTTGCAACAGGGCTGCGTCGCGGCCGCGGTCGTCCAGAAGCGGCGCGCCGCCGGCCGTCGGCAACGCGTGTCCGCCCAACACGATCATTCGTAGGACTGACACAGCATTTGGCAGACCGACAATGCGTTCGGCAAACCGACCCGGTCCATCGGCCGGAGCAAAACATCCGTTGGGCGGCTTGATTTGTCGATCGGCAGGACGACGCAATCGGGTTCTGAGAGGAATTGAGCAAAAACTGGGGCCGCATGCGCATTCTCACCGCGGGCTGCCGAGCGTGCCGGACCGGCGTTAGTTCGTGGGCGCTCGGCGACGGGCATCCACCGGCCCTGCGGCTGCCGACCGGCTACTCTGCCGAAAACCGCAGCAGGGCGTAATTCTTTTTTCCGGTCCGAAGCACGGCCGTCGTGCCGGCCAACAAATCGGCCTCGGCCAGCGTTGCGTCGATCTGTCCGACCCGCCGGTTGTTGACGTATGCTCCTCCTTGTTGTATGAAGCGTCGGGCGTCGCTTTTCGTTTTGGCCAAGCCGGCTTCGACCAGGGCATCGATCACCGTCAGGCCATCAGCCAGCCGAGACTTGGGAAGCCGGCTGCTGGGCACGTCGGCGAAGATGCTCGCCAGTTGCGATTCGCTCAGGTCGTCGATTTCGGCGCCGAAGAAGATTTCCGTGGCGCGCTGGGCCGATTGCACGCCTTCCTCGCCGTGGACCAACAGGGTGAGCTCGCGGGCGAGGCAGCGTTGCGCTTCGCGTTTGCCTGGATCGGCCGCCTGGGCCGCCAGCACGGCTTCGATTTCGTCGCGGCTAAGCTCTGTGAAGAACCGCAGGCAGGGCCCGACGTCGGCATCGTCGAGATTGATCCAATATTGGAAGAATTGGTAGGGGCTGGTCTTTTCTGCCGAGAGCCAGAGCGCGCCCGACTCGGTCTTGCCCATCTTCGTCCCGTCGCTTTTGGTGAGCAGCGGGCAAGTGAGCCCGAAAAGCTGCGCGCCGCGCAAACGCCGGGCCAGATCGATGCCGGCGGTGATGTTTCCCCATTGATCGCTGCCGCCGGCCTGGAGGCGGCAATCGTAATGCTCGTAGAGATGCACGAAATCGTAGGCTTGCAGCAACATGTAGCTGAATTCGGTGTAGCTCAGGCCGGAGTCGGTGCGTTCCAACCGGGCGCGAACCGAGTCTTTGGCCATCATCACGTTGACCGGAAAATGCTTGCCCACATCGCGGAGGAATTCGAGATACCCGAAGCGGCCCATCCAGTCGTAGTTGTTCACCAGCAGGGCGGATCGCGGACCGGCGTCGAAATCGAGGAACCGCCGCAGTTGCGGCTCGATCGATCGCACGTTTTCGCGCAGCCGTTCCACGGAAAGCAAATTTCGCTCTTCGCTCTTGCCGCTGGGGTCGCCGATCATGCCGGTGGCGCCGCCAACCAACGCGATTGGGCGATGGCCCGCCTTCTGGAATCGCCGCAAAATCATCAGCGCCATCAAATGGCCGACATGAAGGCTGTCGGCTGTTGGATCGAACCCGATATACAGCGTCCGCGGTTCGGCGCGGAGCCAATCGGCCAACTGCGGGTCGGTCGCTTGATGAACCAATCCCCGCCAGGCAAGCTCGGAATAGACGTCGATCATCGTTTCGGTAATCCCGTGTCTTTGTGGCTCGCTCGTTGGCCGCGGCCCGCACGCTTCCCATGGGCGGCGACGCATCTTCCCTCAGATCGGCCTCCGGTTGGTCGGCCGTTCGGCGTCGCCATCGCGGGAAGCAACCGCGATGCCGCCGATCGCTTCAACCGCAGAAGGCACGCGCGGGGCGGTCCTCGGCCGCCGGGGCGGCTACCGCCATAAATGGTCGTCGGCAAAAGGGTGGCTCGGACCAAGCCGCGGCTTGGGCAGCGCTTTGAGCACGCATTCGGCCAGCGTCAGGTCTTCGCGCACGGTAATCTTGATGTTCAGCGGCGAACCGGGCACAACCGCCACCCGATGGCCCAGCCGCTCGACCAATTGCGCCTCGTCGGTGGCCGGCGTGTTGCCGCGCTTCGCGTAGGCCTCTATCAGCAATTGCCGCCGGAAAACCTGCGGGGTTTGCGCTTCCCACAGTCCGCCGCGAGGAACCGTTTCGACGATCCGCTTGTCGTCGCCTACGCGCTTGAGCGTGGCCGAAACCGGCACCGCGAATATCGCCGCGCCCTCCGCTTCGGCCGCGGCAAAGACGCGGTCGATCCAGGCGTCGGTCAGGCAGGGGCGGGCCGCGTCGTGCACGCAAACGAAGTCGGCCTCGGGCTTGATCTTCGCCAGAGCGGCTGCCACCGAATCCGATCGCTCGTCGCCGCCTTCGACCACTTCGATCCCCAAAATCGCCACGTTCGAGGCAAATTTGAATTGAAAGTCGGCGCGGTCGGCCGCCGAGATCACCACGATTGTTTGAATCACATCTTTGCGGTTGAGGAACCGCTCGGCCGAATGCAGCCAAACGGCCCGCCCCGCCAACGGAGCGAACGGCTTCTTGTACGCCTTGTCAAGATAGCGGCTGCTGCGGCCCGCGGCCGGCAGGATCACGGCGAACTTGGCCACGATCGACCCCTTCTCTAAATCCCTTGGCTCGCGCAACTGCCCGCTGATCCTCAGCAAGACAAGTATGAATTCGCCTACCGCCCGCCGAAGCCGGCTTCCGGCATGCCAGACTCGCCGCGTTGCTGCTCTGATCGCCGGCGAACAGCCGAGATCGCTCGGCAAGAACGACGAACCGATGCTCGCGGAACGGCTCGCCGGGCCGGCGCGGCAGCGAGTTGGCCAACGGGGCGGTCGTTAGCGGCCGCCCTGCGCCTCGCACGACAAGTCGGCCAATTGACGCCGATACTTGGCGGCCCTTCGTTCCAGCAACGCTCGTTCCGGACGGCTTCGCACGGAGCGGGCCCGCCGTTCCCACTTCTTGAGCAATTCGGTCTTAACGCGGATCAGATTCTCGATGCGTTTCTTTTCGCTCATAAGGTGATGCTCTCTTTGATCTTTAGGTAATGGTCCGTTTGTCTTGCTCCAGGGTTTCCCAACCGTCTATAATCGGGGATCATTCAGCCGTGGCGCGATTATCGGTGACGAACAGTCCAGTTGCCGGCCGGATTGCGAATTGCCGGCCGGGATTACAAGCCGTGCATTGTAGCACGTTGGCCGACGGCGGCTCAAGGCGGACGGGCCGACGCGGTTCTCGGCTTGTTGCCGCCTAACGCTCGATTACAAGATCAGTCTTTTTTTGCGGGGGTGGAGAAGGATTACCATCATGCTCTCGAAGGTTCGTGGATCGGGCGCTTCCGACGGGTTCATCGGTGCGATTGAAATGCCGGCCGCAAAACGGCGAACGAGGGGCGAGGCCTGGCCCAACGGCCGGCGGTTGATTGCCGTCGCTTGGGCGGCGGTTTGGGCGTTGGTCTTGGTTGCGGCGTCGGCTGCCCAGGCCGACGTGGTTGAACTGCTTAGCGGCGCGAAAGTCGAGGGCCGCATTGTCGCGCGCGACGCGAAGTCCGTCTCGATCGAAACGAAGATCGGCGACAAGTTGTTCACGCGGACCTATCCGCTGGAACGCGTGGCGGCGCTGACCGTGGGCGACCGCCGCGAGGTGATTTCGGCCGGGGCAAGCGGCTCGGGCGAACCGGCCGATGGTCCAGGGCGATCGAAGACAAACGAACCGTCAAACATGGGCGGGGGCGAGGCGCGCACCAAGCAGCAGGTCGAGGCGATGATTGCCGAGCTGGGCCGCACCCCGCCCGATTGGTTCGAATCTACTGCGTTGAACTACCCGAAAACGCTCGATCTTTACTGGACGTCGCCGCCGGCGCGGGTGTGGGACAACCAGCGATATCTCGGCCAATACATTTGGGATGTCGTGAACCCGAATCCGAGCCGTTGGCGCGAAGGCGTGAAACTGATGCACCATGTGCTGAGCCTCAATCAAGACCGGCCCGAGGCGCGGCGCCGCACCATGGACGAACTGGGGCGGATGTACTTCATTCTGTTGCAGGATTTCGGTCGGGCCGCCTTCTGGTGGCAACAGGCCCAGGCGCAGCGCGGCGACCTTTCCGGCAGCGATGGCGGCGTGCATTTGGCCGAATGCTACTGGCGTTTGGGCAACAAGCAGATGGCCGTTGAGTTGCTCCAGAAGTTGCCGCCGAACTTCAGCATGATCAAGCTTTGGGCGGATATGGGCGAATTGGATCGCGCGTTGAAGCTTGCCGACGCCAACGCTTCGGGGGCTTATGCCGACGTGGCCTTGCTCTACGCCGGCGACGCCTGCCGCACGTGCGGCAAGTATGCCGAGGCCTTGCGATACTATCAGCGCGCCATGCAGGTGCCGTTTAGCGGACGGGGCAAAGGCCGGTACGAGCGCAATATGCGACGCGCGGCCGCCAACGCCGAGGCGATCAAGCTTTACGAATTGCTCGATTTGAGCAAGGTGCCCGACGGAACCTACCGAGCGTCGAGTGTCGGTTACGAGGCGGAGGTGTATGTCGAGGTAGTCGTCAAAGAACACCGCATCGTGTCTGTGCGGGTAACGGATCATCGCGAGAAACAGTACTACGCCTCGATGACGGAAGTGCCGCGGCGGATCGTTGAGCGGCAATCGGTCAAAGGCATCGACGCCGTCAGCGGCGCGACGCTGACCTCGGAGGCCATTGTCAATGCGACTGCGAAGGCCCTTGCGGCCGCGATGAAGAAATAGCGCCCCCTCCGCGTTGGTAGTTTCACGTCGGCCGCCACGAGGATTCCGCCGCGTCACCGCGCCGCCGAGCAAGGACTCATGCTCCGTTTCGATTGGTTTTTGACCTATCGGCCCACGGCCCGCGAGGGTCGCTTTCGCAAGCTGCTGCGCCGATTGGGGCCAAGTTGGTTGGCTTCGCCCGGGCGGCGGATCGTGCAGGCTTGCTTTTTGCTTCTCTTTGCGACGCTGACCTTTTACGTGGCGTGGCCCTACACGGCACAGCCCATGTGGCAATCGTCGGGATGGACGCCGTTGTCGGTCGATTCCGTCAGCGGCGCGGTCGTTCTTCAGGCAGATGAAGGGACGCCTGCGCCCCGGCAGGGGCAGCACGTTTTTCTCAGCGTGTTCGAGAATGGCCAGACGCGGGTGTTCGGTGGGTTCACGGTTGCTTCGGTTGAGGGCGATCAACTGACCGTCCATCCGGCCGATTCCAACTCCAAATCGCGGCTCGATGAGTTGGCCGAGGTTTTCCAGCCCTGCACGCTTTCGGCTGGCGATCCGACGGCTTGGCCGAGCCATTATGCCGATGAACTGTTGCGCAAGGAACGTGTTCCCGCCGAAACGCTGCTCTCGCTCGATCCGCTGGTCGGCGTTTCGACGGCCCTGGCGTCGCGTCGGATCAACCCCGCCCTCTACTTCGCTGCTGCTGTGCTGTTGCTTTGCGCGGTGATTCCGCGGATGTTCTGCGGCTACCTCTGCCCGCTGGGCACGTTGATCGACTTTTTCGATGGCGTGATCGCCCGGCTCGGCAGGCTCATCAGCCGCTCGAACGGGCGCAGCGCGGCCGTTCCCGTTTCGGGCCCGCGCGCCGGGCGATGGCGGTTCGGGATGTTGGCCTTGGTCTTGGTTGCGGCAGCGACGGGCACGGTGCTGACGGGCTACGCGGCGGCAATTCCCGTTTTCACGCGCGGAACGGTGGCGCTGTTGCGGCCCCCGTTGACGGCCGCAGCGCGCGACTGGCATCAGGCGCCGCCTTGGAAGTTCCCGCATGTAGCTGCCGTGTTGACGCTGTTCGGAGTGATCGGGCTGGGGGTGTTGGGGCGCCGTTTCTGGTGTCGGGTGCTTTGCCCGACCGGGGCGCTTTGCTCCCTTCCCTCGCTGGTGTCGTTGGGCGAGCGCCGGGTGGATCACCGCTGCGTGGAGTGCGGCAAGTGTCGCGAGATTTGTGCATTCGACGCAATCGAGCCCGACTACTCGACCCGCGCGGCGGACTGCGCGTTTTGCCAGGACTGCGGCGGGGCATGCCCGACCGGCGCCATCCACTTTGTGCCGCGTTGGAGCGAGCCGGAAAGAGAACCGTCGTCGGCGGCGATCGGCGCGCCGCCGGAGGCGACCCTTGGCATTGCAACATCGCGGGCCACGGCTTCGGCTGAGCCGACGGCGCCGGAAGCGGCTCTACGCGAGACGATTGCCGCAGCCGCCGAACGGTCTGTTGAGACGCCCGAACGTTGCGCAGGGGATCGATTGTCGGCAATCACTTCGCGCCGCGGCTGGCTGGCGGCGCTTGCCGGCGGCGCGGCCGGCGGGCTGTGCGGCTTGGCGCTTGGCTGGGGCCGAGGGCGCTCCGTGGCGATCGTTCGTCCGCCGGGAAGTCTGCCCGAAACGCTTTTTCTGCAAACGTGCGTGCGTTGCTTGCATTGTATTCAGGCCTGTCCGAACGATGCGCTTTGGCCGACCGGTTTGGAGTTCGGCCTCGACGCCTTTTGGACGCCGCGAGTGGCGGCCGACTGGGCCGCCTGCGAGCCGAGTTGCGCGAACTGCGGGCAGGTGTGCCCGACCGGCGCCATCCGCCCGCTGCCGATCGGCGAAAAGCGGTTTGCTCGGCTGGGCTTGGCCGTGGTGGATCGGGCCGCGTGCCTTCCCTACGCCGGCCGCGCCGAGTGCCGCCACTGCGTCGATCAGTGCGAGCGGGCGGGTTATCGCGCGATCGAGTTCGTTCGCGTCGGCACCGAGTTCGACGAACAGGGCCGCCCGATCGAAGACACCGGCTTCTTGGCGCCGGTGGTGTTGGCCGATCGTTGCGTCGGCTGCGGGCAATGTGAGAACCGCTGCTTCACGGTCAATGTGATCCGCGAGTCGTTGCTCGAAGGGTCGGCGATTCGCGTGGAAGCGGGCGACGGCAAGGACGACCGCATCGAGGCCGGTTCGTACGCCGAATTGCGGCAGCGCGGCCAAGGCGACGCGCCGCCCCCAAGCCCGCCGGCCGACGCCTACCTGCCCGATTTCTTGAAATAACGGTTCGCTGCCGTGCGACCCGGCGACGAACGCCCGGCTCGTCGATCTCTGCCTGCCGGCGATGGGGTTGGGCTGCCGGAGAACCTCGGCGCACCGCTTGAGAAATCGGCCGACCGTTTCAGAATCTCTCGGCGGATCGCTTCAGATGCTCGGCTGATAGTGTTCGAGAACGTCTTGCAGAATGAAGGGATCGGGGAAAGGCTCGTCGAGCAGTTTCAACACGCGGCGGTACTCGTCGATCACCTCGCCCAGATCGTCCGCGGTGATCGAACGCGTGTTCTCGTCGGCGAGCAACTGCGGATACCGGTCGAGCACTTGCCGCCATTTGAGCAGCCCGGCCTCATACAGCCGTTTGGCGGCCACCAAATCGGTTTCGGCCAGCGCCTGTTGACCGCGATAGACCGCCTCGCGGGCATCGACGGTGTCGGCCTCTTGCTCGAAGGCCGCCCGGAGCCGCCAGTACTCGAAATTGACGATGCCGCGCGAGCTGCGCAGCGAGTGCAATTCGTCGTCGATCAGGTCGATCTGCTTGGCCAGTTCGAGGGCCTTCTTGCGGTTCTCGCCGCGGATGCGGCGGGCCTGCTCCTGATGGCCCACCTGGATCGACGCCTCGGCCTGCGCGGCCAGATCCATTTGGCGGGTGCTGCGTTTCTCCGGCGGAGTGTCCAGGGCTTTCCGCTGCTCGTCGGTCAGCGCGGCAAGCTTCTCGTCACGAAGGCGTTGGCGCAATCCCGGTTCGAGTTCGTCTAATTGGGCGGCCAAAGCCTTTCGCTCTTCCTGCCGAGGTTCGTAATCGTTCAGCCGAATAGTGCTTTCCGAGCCGGTCCGAGGAAGGTCGAGGGCCCCGAAGGCGTGCCATTCGTCGCCGGCCTGTTTCCACTCGCGGCGGGCCACCTCGCCGAAGGTGCCTTCCTTCTCGATCGCCTCGGCGTAGCCCATCTGCGCCATCGCCGGATTCGAGCGATAGAGCAAGGGCGAACCGCGCATCCGTCCGCCGCGGTCCACCACTTCCAAGCAGTCTTCGAATCGCTCTTTGGCCACCAACCAACTGTCGCGGCGGGCCATGGGGCGCGATCCGTGGAAATCGTCGTCTTGTTTGAACAAGCGGCGGAACTGCACCCGCTCGTCGGAACGGCCGATCTTGTGCTGCACGAAGTAGGCGGAGTCCCACACCAAGATGGCTTCGTTGCGGTTGTAGCGAATGCCTTTGTCGAGATAGTGCAGTCCGCGGATGACCCAATGGTAACGATCGCGGTAGTCGTCGAACTCGACCGAGACGTTGTACGAGAGATTCCAACTCTGGAATCGCCAAACCGAAACGAAGTTCGGTTGAAACTTCGAAAGCTGTTCGAGCGTGGCCGCCAGGTTGGTCCAGTCTTTTTTCGCCTTGTAGTTGTTGGCCTTTTCCCAAAGGATGGTCGAAGCCACACCGCGCAGCCCCAATGTGGCCAGTTTGAGCGTTTCGCTGGTCGGGTCGATGTCGCCCAGGGTGGTCGGGCTCAGCTCGTGCTGTTCGCGAAGGCGAGCCAACACCCCGCCCGGCGAGCCCGGCGCCCCTTTGGCCCCCGGCGCAGCCGGCATGCCCAGCACCGCCAACAGCAGCACCAGCGGGATCATCAGTCCCACATAAATCATCTTTCGCAGCAGCAACCGACGAGGGTTCATTGCGCCAACTCGCGGGATTTCAAGAAGACGTACCCCAGCACGAAGGCCGGCCCCACATAGGCCAGCGTTTGGCAAACCGCCATCGCCAGCAGTCCCCACGAAATATCGAACCCGTAGGCCACGTGGTCCGAGAAGCTCAGCACGCGGAAGTCGGGCAGCATGTGCCAGATCAGCCACATCCACTGCTCGGCCGCCTTGTCGAGCATTTTGGCCACGGTTGTTTGCGCGGTGGGCGGAAGCTCAGTCACCACGTTTTGCTGAGTGACGAGCCGAATCATCGCCTCGATCGGCCCGCCGCCGAACACCTTATGCTGAGAAAGCTGATAGAGGAAATCGCTGAACAAACCGCCCAGCAGCGCGCCGCCGGTGGCCAAAATGGCGATCGGTCCGCTGAGGAAGGTGCTGAACAGCACTCCGAAGCCGGTGATCATCACCATCTGCAACCAGATTCCGGCGAAGCCTTTGACGAAGTTCAAAGCGAACGACGCATCGCGCGCCCGCAGGTAAAGATCGGCCTGGCCCGCGCCGAAATACTGCTGCGGAGCCACGCAGCGGAGCCAGACTTCCAACTTGCCGTCGGCCACCATGTCGCGGAAGAGATTGATGGTTCGCCCGTCGCCGGTTTGAAACTCCAGCGGGATGACCTGCAAGTCGGTCTGAAACTCGCGCGAGGCGAAGGTGCGAACATGGGCTTCGTCGCCGGTGGCCGGATTTCGCACAGAGAGGCTGCCGGGCACGCCTTTCTCGATATCGCCCTTGTGCGTTCGGAACACGCCCAGGGTCATTTCCACGGGCAAGCCGTCGGGAAACTGGTCGTCGCGGAGGTTCTCGAAGGTCCAAATGGCCGCGGCCAAGCTGCCGCCCTGGATGTAGCTGCGGTAGGTCCACTCGTCGCCGACATTGACGCCCTTATCGGCGTCCTTGCCGGCCCGATCCTTGAACCGCAACTTCCCGTAGATCGGCACGCGTGCGAGAAGATGGTTTTCTGGAGGGCTGCAAACGAACTGCACTTCGCCCTCGGCCGGCACGACGTACTGGATTTCGTGTTCGTGCCCATTTTCGGTGTCGGTGCGGATCGCGCCGCGGCGCACGCCCTGCTCGTCGACGGTTTCCTGGGCGGGGTCGAAGAAAACCGTGTGGCGGTGGTTCTGCACCCGATCGGTCGATACGGCGATTCCCTGGGTCGAATCGTTCCGTCGCGCGTCGCGCCACATGACGGCAAGCTGCTCGCGGGCGGCTGCACTAAAGTCGTGCTTGTGGTCGAGCCCGCGGAGAACGAATACGTAGCTGATCGCGGCCATCAACCCCAGCAACACGGTGCCGACGGCGGCAAACCCCAGCACTCGCCCCAAAACGATTTCGCTGGGCCGAACCGGTTTGGTCACCACGGTATGAATCGTATGATTGCGGATGTCGGCCGGCAGGCTGAGCGCCGAAAGGAACACGGCCAACAGCAGCACCAGGTAGCTGGTGGTGGTCAGAACGAAGCTCAGGTAGAGCCGGGCGGGCTGATTGCTGCCCGGATCGAGGAACCAACCGGCGAACGCCACCAAAATCAAAAACACGGCGAACACGATGACCACGCGACGGCGCATCGACTCTTTGATCGTCAGGCCGGCCAAAGCGAGCGTCCGCCGGGGCGAAATCAGCAGCAGGTCGGCCGCTGCCGCCCAAAGGAAGTTCAGCGCGCTCAGCGTTCCCGCGGCCGGTCCCTGCCGCAGCACGGCAAACAGCCAACGCAGCAGGGCAAAGCCCACCAACAGCGCGACGACCGCAATCAGCCACACCTTCGCGGCCGGGCCGATCCACTCGGCGAAATTCACGGCATGAAAGGTTTCGAGCACCATCGTCAGGCCACTCCTCGCACGCGGCGGCCCGGATGTTCTTCGCTCTCACGGATGATTTTAACGAACAGCTCTTCGAGAGTGGCCGTCGGGTTGTCGCACGAGAGCAGTTGCGCGCCGTGCCGGGCAATGACTTGACGAATCTCCTCTTTCGCCTCCTCGCTCAACCCCGTGGCGCGAATCTCCGTCATGTCGCGGACCTTCAGCAGGGAATCGACGCGGCCCAATTCCTTCAATTCCCCTTGGTGCAAGATGGCGATGCGGTCGCACACGTCTTGCACGTCGTCGAGCCGGTGGCTGCACATCAGAATGGTTTTGCCTTGATCGCGCAGATGCAGGATCAGGTCTTTCATCTCGCGGATGCCGATCGGGTCGAGCCCGGTGGTCGGCTCGTCGAGCAGCAACAGTTCCGGATCGTTGATCAGGGCCTGGGCCAAGCCGATGCGTCGCGTCATGCCTTTGCTGTATTCCCGCAACTGCCGCCGCTTCGCCCGTTGCAGTCCGACCTGCTCGATCAGGTCGTACACCCGTTGCCGCCGCACGGCTCGCGGCAGCCGGAACAGCCGGGCATAGAAGTCGAGCGTTTCCTCGGCGTTGAGGAAGCGGTAAAGGTACGACTCTTCGGGCAAGTAGCCGATTCGGGCGTTCTTTTCGACATCGCCGGCCGGCCGGCCGAAAACAAGGGCCTCGCCATTGGTGGGGAAGAGCAGCCCGAGAATCAACTTGATCGTCGTGGTCTTGCCCGAGCCGTTCGGCCCGAGCAGCCCGAAAATCTCGCCGCGGCGAACGTCTAAATCGAGCGCCTTGAGCGCCTCGACCTTTCGGCGGCCCCAAAAATCGCGATAAACCTTAGTCAGACTGCGGGTTTCGATGACGACTTCGGCAGACATCGGCATTCTCGATGAGGAGGTTAGAGCTATCCGCAGATACGCAAGAGAACAGCGATTGGTTCGGGCAAAGGCAATCGGCTAACCGAAACTTCACAGCCAGGCCCGCGCCGCCCGGCATACCAACGCTCAATCAATCAAATGGTCCGCCCCGCAGTTGCCTCGCCTTCGAAGGCGTCCTGCGACGCTTTCCCCCGAGCTTGGCACGCTCGACCGCCGCGGGCCGCTGATGGACAAGCACGGCCGCCGTTGCACGGCGCTGGACAAACGTCGCGCGATTGTCGCGCCGTTGCCTGCCGCGCGCAAGGCGGCGCACCGGCTTTTTGCGGCGAAGACCCCCCATCGGCTCACTATATCCGTGCCGCGTTCTGCCGACAAGCGGCGCGGAAGCCTCGCCCCGCCGCTGCCCCCGCGCAAGGCGGCCGGCTCGAATCTCGAGGCCCGAGCCGCCGCGTAATGCAGCGATCGGCCGCTTGCCCGCGAGCCCCTGTCCGCCAGCGGCGGCTGCGGTAGAATACTCGACGGTGATTGTGAGAATCCGATGAGGGGTGCCGATGTCGAGCAATGCCGCTGTCGTTGAGTCGCTGCGCTGGAAGAAGATTCCCGTACTGGACGAGGGGTTTGTTTGCCTGGTCGATGCGATGGGCGACGACGCCGCCATCGTGCAGGCCGCCCGGGTCAGTTACGGGGCCGGCACCAAGCAGGTTTCCGACGACCGCACGCTGATCCGCTACTTGATGCGGCACGAGCACACCACGCCGTTCGAGATGTGCGAGGTGAAGCTGTTGGTGCGTGTTCCGATGGACTGCTGGCGGCAGTGGATTCGCCACCGAATGGCTTCGGTGAACGAATACAGCACTCGCTACTCCGTGGCCATCGACGCCGCCCACCGGACCGGCTCCGACCAATGGCGCAAACAGGCCGCAAGTAATCGGCAGGGCAGCGAAGGAACGCTCGAACCCGAAGCCGGTCGGCGGCTCTCGCAGGCCGAGGCGGAATTGCACGCCCATGCCCGCGACGTGTATCGCCAGCGGCTTGAGGCGGGCATCGCCCGCGAGCAAGCCCGAAAAGACCTCCCGCTTTCGACCTACACAGAGGCCTATTGGAAGATTGATCTGCACAACCTGTTGCATTTTCTCCAATTGCGCATGGACGAGCACGCGCAATGGGAGATTCGGCAGTATGCGTCGGCGATCGGACGCGAGATCGTCCGCCCGCTCTTCCCGCTGGCGTGGGAAGCGTTTGAGGACTATCGGCTTGGTTCGCTGCGGCTTACGCGGTTGGATTGCGCCGTGATTGCGCGGCTGGCCGCTGCCGGCAAACTGCCTGCCGATGAAGCGGCCTTTGCGGCTGCGGGCGATCCGAGTTGGGCGGGGCTGACCCGTTGCCGCGAGCGCGACGAGTGCCGCGATAAGCTCCGGCAATTAGGCCTCTGCCGCGGCGGATCCGAACCGAGCGCCCCCGCCGCCGATGCCGGCTGATCGCCGCCGATATTGCCGCCGCTTGATTGATGTGGGAAAACAATTACGCTCAAAGAGCGCCAGTCAGCCTATTGCCCGACTGCGACGCCCATGCCCTTTCATTCGCCTTGGAAAGCAGAACACCCGATGGAAAATTATTCCCCCGGCAAGAAGGCCCTGTGCGACGAATTGTTGGCCCTCAACCAGCGGCTGCTGGAAAGCATCATGGTCGGCGACTGGGAAACGTACAGCTCGCTGTGCGATCCGACGATCACCGCCTTCGAGCCCGAGGCTTGCGGGGCGCTGGTCGAAGGCCTTGATTTCCACGGGTTCTACTTCGACCAAGGCGGCACGCCGGGCGTCCACAACACCACGATGGCCTCGCCCCATGTTCGGCTGCTGGGCGACGACGCCGCCGTGTTGTCCTACATCCGATTGACGCAGCGGATTGGCGACGACGGCAAACCGCACACGGCATGCTGCGAAGAAACCCGCGTGTGGCAGCGCACATCCGGCGGTTGGAAGCACGTGCATTTTCATCGTTCGCTGCCGCGATGATTGTCTAGCGCCGCGACAACAGTCGCTTGCTACGATAACCGTTCGCTGCCGCGATAGCGACGGCGAAGCCGAGGGCCTTTGAACTTTGCCGGCGCGGCTCGGCCATCGGTGCCATCGATCCGCCGGCAGACTTGATTTTTTCAATCCGCCTCGGGCGGCTCGACTTCGATCGACTCGACGCGGCTGGCGGCCTTGCCCCGCGCGAACCGAGTGGTGATGATTTCGCCGGGCCGCAGATCGGCGGCATCGCGAACCACTCGGCCGGCGTCGCCGTGTTGAGTGAGCGAGTAGCCGCGAGCCAACACGCCAAGCGGGCTGAGGGATTCGAGACGAGCGGCCGCCGATTCCAGCCGCAACTGGGCGTTGCGGCGGCTTGCCTCGATGGCTCGAGCCGCTGCATCCGCCAACTCATCGAGGTATTGCGCCTTCACGCGCACGAGCTCCTCCGGTCGGCGAAAGACGGCGCTGCGCGCCAATGCTTCGACCTGCGCGCGAGCGGCGGTCAGCCGCAGGCGGACGGCCCCGGCCAGCCGGCGATCCCACTGGGCCAAACGCGCCGCCCATTCCTCGGCCGAGGGAACCACCCGCTCGGCGGCTTCGCTGGGTGTCAAGGCCCGCAGGTCGGCGGCCAGATCGGCTAGGGTTACGTCGATTTCGTGCCCCACGGCCGAAACCACGGGCAACCGCGAGGCGGCAATCGCCCGAACCACAACTTCCTCGTTGAACGCCCACAGGTCGTCGCTGCTTCCGCCGCCCCGGGCGAGCACCAGGCAGTCTAAAGGCCTTCGCACCCGATTGGCCCGTTGGATCGCGGCGGCGATTTCGGCACCGGCGCCCTCGCCTTGCACTCGCGTGGGAACGATTAGCACCGACAATCCCCGCCATCGGCGCCGCAGCACCTGCACGAAATCGCGGACGGCCGCTCCGCTGGGACTCGTGACCAGCGCCAACGAGCGAACCCATTGGGGCAAAGGCCGCTTTCGCGCCGGGTCGAACAACCCCTCGGCCGAAAGCTTGGCGTGCAACTGGCGGAAGGCCAATTGCAGCGCGCCGATTCCCCGCGGCTCGATCTGATCGATGACCAATTGATAGGTTCCCCGCGGCGGGTAAATCTCGACCGTGCCGCGGCAAAGCACTTCCATCCCCTCGGCCAAGGCGAACTTCAGCCGCTCGGCTTTGCTTCGCCAGAGAACGGCGCGAATTTGCGCCGTGTCGTCCTTCAGCGTCACATAGATGTGGCCCGACGCCGGCGTCGCCAAATCGCCAATCTCTCCCGCGACGTGAACGCGGGCGAATGAGTGTTCAACCACCGCTTTGATTTGCGCAGTCAGTTCCGAAACGCTTAGCGGCGCGGCTTGCCCGGGCACGGCAAACAACGACGGCGTCTCTCGCTTGATCGGTCGCTTGGCAGCCATGGTCCTTCCTGCATCGTCGCATGCACACAACGCGTGACGGCCGGTTCGCTTAGTGTAGGTGAAGCGGCCCGTCATCGGTAGTTGGGTTGCATTTGTTCCGGGCGGCTTCGGCGGAGCCACCGGTTCAATGCCGGTTCTCCGCGGTTGCAGAATCGCTCCGTGCAAACGGACGATATGGCGGAGCCCACGAGACCGGGCCGGGCTGCTGTTCTTCGGAACCGGGGACGCCCGGGCGTGTTAAGCATCCTTTGCGCTTGCCTCATCGGTAAGGTGCCGGGTACGCTAAACTAGGGCGATACACCCGCGAAAGCGGCCGCGAGCCAAGCGGAGCGACCGAAAGGCGAGCAACGCTCGCTTGGGGCGATTCTCGTATTCCGCGATTCCATTCCGAATTTTTAGCCCAGGCACGAGTGTTTCGTCGGCTGCCGCTCGGTTCGCGTCGGAGGGGGGCGGCACTGTCGTCTTTGGAGAAGGGGATTAGGACCAGCAATGCATCGATTCATTTTCTTTTGGGTGGCGGTCGTAGCCGGAGCAACGATGAGCATTGATGGGCCGGCGATTCGTTCGGACGCGTCTGCCGCGGCAGCGCAGGCAAACTGGCTTCAATGGGGCGGTTCGCCTAGTCGCAACAACGTTTCGCCCGCGAGGAACTTGCCGGAAAAATGGTCGATCGGCGACTACGACGCCGACGCCGGCCGATGGGATCGCGAGTCGGCCGAGAATGTCGTTTGGGTGGCGCGGCTCGGCTCGCAAAGCTACGGAACGCCGGTTGTCGCCGGCAGCAAGGTGCTTTGCGCCGGCAACAATGGAGCAGGCTACCTGGCCCGCTATCCCAAGAAGGTTGATCTTGGATGCTTGTTCGCCTTCGACCGTGGCGACGGGCGATTTCTGTGGCAGCTTTCGCGGGAAAAGCACCCGTTGGGAGATTCGGTCGATTGGGAGCTTCAGGGTATTTGCTCGGTGCCGCTGGTCGAGGGAGATCGCGTGTGGATCGTAACCAATCTGGGCGAGGTGCTTTGCCTCGACTTGGAAGGCTTTGCCGATGGCGAAAACGACGGCCCGTACCGCGACGAACCGAATGAGAACCGCGACGAGGCCGATATCGTTTGGCGGTTCGATATGATGAGATCGCTCGGCTCAGTGCAGCACAACATGGCGAGTTGCTCGGTGACGGCCTGGGGCGATTTGCTGTTGGTGGGCACCTCGAACGGCATCGACGACGAACACAAGAAGCTGCCGGCCCCCGACGCCCCGGCCTTCGTTGCGCTCGACAAGCGAACGGGCAAAGTGCTTTGGACCGACAACGCGCCGAACCCGGGCATTCTGCACGGACAATGGGGCTCGCCGGCAGCGGGCGAGTTGGGAGGCGTGCCGCAGGCGATCTTTCCGGGCGGTGACGGATGGCTGTACAGCTTTCGCGCCGCCCCGACGCCCGACGGCAAGCCCGAACTGCTCTGGAAGTTCGATTGCAACCCGAAAACCGCCGTGTACAAGAGCGGCGGCCGCGGCGACCGTTGCGAACTGATTGCCACGCCGGTCATTGCCGAAGGGAAGGTGTTCATCGCCATCGGGCAAGATCCCGAGTACGGCGAAGGCCCCGGCCGACTGTGGTGCATCGACCCGACCAAACGCGGCGACGTCAGCGCCGAACTGGTGGTCGATGCCCAAGGCAAGCCCGTGCCGCACCGCCGCACCGTTGCGGTCGATCCCGCCGCGGGCGAGAAGGCGACGGCCAATCCCAACAGCGCGGCCGTGTGGTGTTACACCGGATGCGATTTGAACGGGAACGGCAAGCTCGACTTCGAAGAAACGATGCACCGCTCGTTGAGCAAAGTGGTTGTCGCCCAAGGGCTGGTGTTTACGGCCGATCTGGCCGGCGTGGTTCATTGCCTCGATGCCGCCGACGGCCGATTGCTGTGGTCGCACGACTTGATGGCGGCCGTTTGGGGTTCGCCCTTGGCGGCCGACGGAAGGTTCTTCATTGGCGACGAAGACGGCAAAGTGTCGGTGTTTGCGATCGCCCGCGAGAAGAAGCTTCTTAGCGAGAACAACATGGGCGCTTCGATCTACAGCACACCCGTTGCCGTGGGCGATACGATCTTTGTGGCTACCCGCAGCCATTTGGCCGCTGTTCGCCGCGCCCGACCGGCCGGCGACGAACCGACACAGCCGTAAGCTGTTTCGCCGCCGGTCAAAGCGCGCCGCAAGTTTTCGTCGAACAATTCGATGAGCTTGGTGTTCGCAGTCGGTCCCCATCCAAGACCTTGTGATGTTGCCGGTCCGATTTCGCCCAAATCGAATCGCGGCTCGCCGACACTGCTTCACGGCCGTTTCGTCGCTGCGGTTTCAAATGAATCGCCAGGCGGAATCGAGCAGGCCGGCGATGAACCAGATTGCGGCGAAAACCCAAGTGGCAGCCATGCCGTATCGCAGGGACGATTCCGACGCTCGGCCCACGTTCATCCCCAGCAGCCCGGCGAAAAACAGGCCCACGACGTTCTCTGCGCTGTCGCCAAAAACGATCCACGCGGCAACGGCGGAAACGAACGCGAAAAGCACGATCCACCAAAGGAGAGCCATCGGGTGCTATTGCTACGGGGTGTGGTGGGCGGCGCGGGCTGCGGGCGGCAGCGGGTCGCTTGGCGTTGCGCGCCGGGCCGCTTCGTGCAATGGGCCGGCCAGCAGCCCCAAAACAACGGCCAACACGGCCGCACACAAAGCGGCCAGGGCCGGGCCCGAGACGTGGTCGCCCGGCCGCGGTTTGACCGTAGCGGCGGTGTGGGCCGAGCTGCCGGTTTCGGCGGCCTTGGCGTGCGAGTCGGTTGCCGATGGTCGTCGGAAGTACATCACCGCTGCGATGCGCAAATAGTAGGCCGCCGCCACGGCCGCGTTGAGCACGCCAATGATCGCCAGCGCGACGAACAGCTTTGCCGCGCCCGGCGACGCCGCCGGATCGACTGCCACGGCCAACGCGGAACCGAACAGGAACAGTTTTCCCCAAAACCCGGCCAACGGCGGCAACCCCGTCAGGCTGAACAAGCTGACGGCCAGGGCGGCCGCCATCCAGGGCCGAGAATAGGCCAGGCCGGCCAGTTGGTCGATGCGGTCGATCCGCCCGCCGCGTTCCACGGCCGACAGCGAGGCAAACACGCCAACTACGGCGACGGCATAGACGGCCAGATAGAAGAGCACCGCGGCCGCCCCGTTCCAATCGGCCGCTGCGCCCTCGCCGGCGCCGCCCAAGCCGGCCAATGCGGCGCACAGGCCGACGAGCATGTAGCCCGATTGCGCGATCGACGAGTAGGCCAGCATCCGCCGGACGTTCTCTTGCCGCAGCGCCAGCAGGTTGCCCAAGGTCATGCTGCACACGGCCGAGGCGAAGAGCAACCGCCACGACAGTTCGGCCTGAAGCGGCACGACTTCGATCAGCAGTCGGCCGAGCACGAAGACGCCCGTCGCCTTCGGCACAATCGACAACAGCGCGGCGTTAGCGTGCGAGGTCCCTTCGTACACGTCGGGCGCGTAGAAGTGCATCGGTACTGCCGTCAGCCGAAACGCCAGGGCGACGATCGTAACAATCAGCCCCAGGGCCACCAACCGGCCCGATGCGCCCGCGGCGAAGGCAGCGGCCATCTCGGGCAGCCGTGTCGAGCCGGTCGCTCCGTAGAGGAACGCCAGCCCATAAACGAGCACGGCCGAGGCAATCACGCTGAGGATGAAATACTTCACGGCGGCTTCGCGGCCGGGGGCGTCGGATCGGCCCAAGCCGAGAAGCAGGTAGGTGGGGATCGAAACCAATTCCAGCGCGGCGAACAACAGCACCAAATCTTCGGCCGCGGCGGCCAGCATCACGCCCACGGTCAACAGCAACAGCGAACCGACGTACTCGGCCTCGCCGGCAGCCCGATCCGGCCCACCGCGCATCAGCAGCAACAGCGCCGCAGCGCCCAAGGCGAACCAGCGGGCGAATTGGACCCACGGGCCAATCGCCACCGGCGGCAGCCACGGGGCGCCGGCCGCACCGGTCGCAGCGCGCAGGGCCTCGAACTGCTCGACCCCGCCGAACCGATAAAGGCACCACGCGGCCGCGACGACAGCAACCAATGCCGCATCGTGCCATCGCCGGCGGTGCCGCGCGAACGCTCCGCCCAGGCAAATGCCGACCCCGGCCAGGGCCAGCACGATTTCGGGCAGCAGGGTTGGCAACAGTTCGGCGGTCACGCTTGGCCCCCAAACGGTCGGTAGTTTTCGACAAGCGGCGGCACGCCTGCGACAAAGGGCGGCACGGCCACAACAGGAATCTCAACGCGAACAATCGTCGCGGCAATCAACGCGCCCGCAGGTTCTTCGGCTGGAAGCGCCGCAGCCGGCGCGGGCCGGCCGCAGCCGAACGCCGACAGGTCGGCCGCG
>JARKPK010000013.1 GCA_029975295.1 Thermoguttaceae bacterium
CAGCCCGAACGTTGACCCCACCCGCTAAGGCCGCCACTGGCGAACCCACGGTCCGAAGCTCGGAACGATTTGCCCCAACCGCCCAATTCCCCATCAACCGCCATTGCCGAAGCGCGCAGCCGCGGCCCCACCACCGAGAGCGAACCGGCCAAGACGGCTCGATCCGGCCTGCGCCAGCCGCGGAACGGCTGGAAAGAAGAGGGAGATCGTAAAGCAGACGCTGTCCCCAAGCCCGGATAGGCCCGGACTCTGGTCCAATTCCCGCGGATTCGGCATGTCGCAGCGGTGCTGCGGCCGGGGCGTGGTTTCCGTCAGTTGCTTGTCGAGGCTACCGCCGGAGTCTCAGACGCAGCCGCAAGCCGCCATGAAAGCACAAGCCATCCGCCCGTCGCCCGAGCCTCGACGGCATTGAGCCGTCCGACAACTCGGCCCTCGGTCTCCAAATCGAAGTCGAGAGGGCGTTCCGCTTTGAAGGCGCGTTCCAGATGGGCTTTCAACGCGTTGCGAACGAGCACGACCTCCGCCGACAGGGGTTTTCCTTCCTCGGGCTTGTAGCCGGTGGGGAGCACCTGCACCTCGCCCTGTCGCACCAACTTCAACGGACCGCCATCGCGCCGAATCTGATACCGCGCCGTAATGTCAACGCTTTTCAGTTTCCGCGAGATCAACTCGTCGTTCTTGTAGATCCGCTCCCCGCGGATCACGATCACGATCTCGTCCTGATCAAATTCGACTGCCACCGGCGCCATGGCCGCAGGAAACGCCACGGCCACCGGTTCGCTGTCGGCGGGCGGGGGGTCCAGTTTGAGCTTCATCCGTTCGGTGGCCCAGGTTCGCAGGCTCTCCTCGCGCATCGTCATTCCCGACAACAACTGATGCCCCACATTGTTCACAAGGCTTTCATGGATCTGAACGACCAAGTCGCCCGCCGCCGGCGAGGGAGCCTCGGCGACCGCAGCCAACTGATATCGGTCGGCCATCCGCGCAACAATCTGCATCGCTTCGGAATTGGTGGCGAACTTGAGCAACTCGGGCATCATGCCGTAATCGCGCATCGGGCGGCGAAACCGCCCCTCGAACCCGTCTTGCAACTTGGCGATCGCCTCGGCGCCCTCGCTTTCCACCCGCCGTTTGAGCTTCTGTTCAGCCAATCGGGCGGCAACGTATTCAGCCGACCCCTTCTGTTTGTAAGCCTTTTTCCAAGCAATCCGTTCGAGCATCCGCGGGGCGCACATGCCGGTAAAGGTGGTGCTCGTTTGAGCGCAGGCCTCGGCCGGCGCGGCCTCAACCCCGGCCTCGCTCAGATAGATGCGTTTACTGGCGGACAACTGCGTCACCCCGTCGGTGAAAACCGCCACCGGGCCCTGATAAGCCGTGGTTTTCGAGTGCGTTGAGCCTTTGAAAACCGTCTCGATCACTGCGCGTTCGTCGTCTGCGATCAAGGTGAGCAGTTTTCGGCCGTTGGTGACCCCTTGCCCAACCACTGTGGACTTCAAGATGCAATCGTTCACGGGCATTACGTCATCGACCACATCCCCCTCCACGTTTCGGGCAATCAACTGCCGCGAAAGCGAAATTCGCAAGTTGGGGCGATGAAACTGCCGTCGCGCTGTCTCGATCAATTCAGGCGCTTGCTCTAAATCCTGGAGCAACCGCAAGGTCAACGCGATTTGCCAGGCTTGCTCCGCGTCGGGTTTGGTCGAGTAATCGGTCAAACGCCCGGCCAATTGGTCGAGCACCTGCTCGTAGCTTTGCTTGAAATCGGCGCCGGCCAGGCTGCCCGATGTCTGCAAATAACGCAGCAGGCTATGGCGAACGTCGGCAAAACAGACCAACCATAGGCCATCGTAGCCCGAGGTCAATCGCTGGTACGCCTGGCCCAGCACCGCCGCCGACGGTTTGGGCTGCTTCAGTTCGTCTTGAAGCTGCTGGAGCTTCAGATAACGGCGCCAACGAGCACCATTCTCACCATCTTGATCGAGCCGCGCATCGAGCCGGCTGATTGCCGCTATCAATTCGCCACGTCGCGCCGCCAAATCCTTCTCGCCCAGCGGACGATAGGCCGCCTTGGCCTTGGCAATCTGTTCGGCCCAATTCACCGCCGCTGTTTCCGCGGCATTAACGGACCGGCCCGCCAAGGCAGCGCTTAGGATCAAACCCAACAGCGCGAAACGCTTTCCAACAGAAAAAACTGCCATTATTTTCCTCGCATTTCGTCGCTATCGGCCCATGCCAACCGTAAATTCGGAAAAGGTTGCCCGGCCAGTTGAGTTTCGCCAAGTTCCCTAGTAATATCGCATTCGACTAACTTATCGGCCAAGTGCCGAGGTTGTCAATTCGAAATTGCCCCGCGGACATGCGGGTGGGCTCGGCAAAGGGCCCAGCGGTGTTGTTAGAACGATCGTCGCCGAATCGGGGTTTTGCCCTCGGGTTCGGCGCTGGCGTTGGCCGTGCAATGGGTCATCGGACGGCCCTCGGGCAGCTTCGCCCGCCGGAACAGTGTGCCGTACCAGTCGCCCCCGTATTCCTCCGAGGTTCGCATCATGCGCAGGCCGCAACACGGCGATTCGATGGTTCATGACAGCCGTCCCGATATCCACCCACCATGCAACCTCTGGGTTTCGATCCAATCGCGATTCTTGGCGGACGCCCCGGCCGTCAACAACACCGTTGACGTCGCCGGCCGGACCGGCCTTGCCACACTCCCCGCTTTGGGAACCTATTTGACGGCATTTGCCGCGTGGGTCGCCATCGTTTTGGGGGCGTCCTCGGTACTTTCCGGCGATCCTCCCCCGGTTCGCCTCTGGACGCACAACGATTACGCGGCGGCGTTCCAGCAAGCCCGCGACGAAGGAAAACTGCTGCTAGTGTTCTTTGACGACGGCTCGAAAAGCTGCCGCCAGTTCGACGCGCGAATCAGCGGACAAGCGTTGGCCGGACAAATCGATTCGGTCGTCGGGGTGCGACTCGCGCTGGATGCCTCGATGGTGTCTCAGGGAAGCAAGGTTCGCTTGCTCGATCAGAAGGGTTTTCGTGGTTTAGACCACGGGCCCGGGTTGGCAATTGTGGATTTGAAGCATCGCGACGCATCCTGCTACGGCTGGGTGGTCAGCGTGTGGAAGTTCGGCCAAGAGGATTCGATTACCATTGCCGACTTGGCGGCACTGCTCGCATTGCCGCCGGGCAACCGCCAGCAACGCGAAGCAGCCTGGGCCGCCCACGCAGCGAGAACTGCCGAGGGTCGGGCAAGCGAGGCGGCTGCCGGCGCCCCCCCGAGCGACCCCGCAAAGCCGGCTGCCGGCACGCCCGAACCGGAATCCCCTGCCCCTCCGGCAACGGCGCCAGCCGCGCCGCGGCAGACCGATCAGCAAACTCCGCTTCCGCCGGCAATGGAAGGGCATGAAGCGAAATCGCAAAAAGGCGTTGCGCAAACGCCAGCAGCCGACGGCCCCGTTTGGCTCGCCGACTATGGTCAGGCCGTGGCGCAAGCAAAGCGAGACGGCAAGATGTTGCTCATCCATTTCGTTGATGAAAACGACCCGCTGAGCCGACGCCTGGAAACCGCCGCCTTGCAAGACGCCGAGGTGAACCGCATGATCGGCCGTTACGCACTGCTGCGATTGCCGCACGACGTGACCGTGACTGTCGGTGAGCAACAGATCGCGCTGCTGAAGCACGAGGCATTCTCCGAGATGCTGGGACGCCCGGGCCTGGCCATCGTCGACTACGCGCATCGGAACAGCCCGCATTACGAAACCGTGGTCAGCCAGTTCCCGGTAACGCAAACGCTTTCGTACTCCCCGAGTCAGGTTGCCGTAATGCTTGATCTGCCGCCAGGAACACTGACGCAACGAACGTTGATCTACGCCGTTCGCACCCACCCCGACCGCCCGGCCAGCGCCGACGGCGAGTTGTTGCCCGAACTCCAGCGCGAGGCCGAGAGTCATTCGGGCTACCAGGCCCGTATTCTTCGGCAGGGGCACCATCAGTGGGAAACCCGCTTTCACCGGCTCAACGCCGTGCTGCCGCGAGGTTTGGTGGCCCGCGAGGTGTGCGCCGAAAGCTGGCCGGGGCAAAGCCTGCTGGAAGCCGCGATCGAATGCGTGCGTTGCTGGCGGCTTTCGTCGGGGCATTGGAGCGCCGTACGGGCGCGCCAATCGGCGTTCGGCTACGACATGAAACGCGGCCGCAACGGCGTTTGGTATGCCACGGGCGTTTTCGGCGGGCGCTGAGTCGGCCGACAGTTGTCGTCCCCGCCTCTCGCCCGACTACCGCCGCTTTTCAACGAAGCAAGGGGCGACTTCCGTACCGGCCTTTCGCCCCGCTACCGACGGCTGGCCGCATGCTTTACCATAAGCGGTCATGACTACCGCCACGCCCTGCTATGCCTCTTTCGTCGAGTGCATTCGGCATCTCGATCGCCAGTTGGTTCTTCTGGAGCGCCAACTGAAACCGCTCAACGTTGCGCCGCCGCAGGGCGAATGGAGGGCGCAACTCCAACGCAAGCTGCTGCCGCAAACCGAGTTGCCCGAGATTATCGTCGCGGCCGTCGCCGGGGGGACGAACATCGGCAAATCGGCGGTCTTCAACACGCTGGCCGGCTTGGAAGTGAGCAAGGTTTCTCCGCTTGCTTCCGGGACGAAGCACCCGGTGTGCCTGGTGCCGACGAGCTGGGACGACCGTGATCTGCTCGCCCGTTTGTTCGGCTCGTTCGACGTGCGTCCCTGCTCGTCGCCCGAGGATCCCTTGGTCGAATCGGCACGGCATCAGTTGTTCTACCTTCGGCAAGACAGCCTGCCTCCCCGCCTGATGCTGCTCGATACGCCCGATGTCGACTCCGACGCCGAGGTCAATTGGGAACGGGCCTGGGCCATACTGCAATCGGCCGACGTGCTGCTGGCCGTCTTGACGCAGCAGAAATACAACGACGCGGCCGTCCGTCGATTCTTCAAACAGGCCGTCGAGGCCGACAAGCCTCTGATCGTCCTTTTTAATCAAATCGACCTGGATGCCGATCGTGAAGCGTGGCCGCTTTGGCTCGATCAGTTTCGCAAAACCACCGGCGCATCGCCCGAGGCCGTTTACCTCATTCCGTTCGATCGCGCTGCGGCGCAGTCGGCCGCCCTGCAATTCCACGCAATCGATCCGGCCGATGGACGAAGCCGGCCGACGCCCGCCGACCTCCGCAGCGAGTTGATTCAGCGGCGATTCGACCAAATCAAGCTGCGCACGCTCCGCGGCGCTTGGCGGCAACTGTGCGACGCCCGCAACGGTCTGCCCGCCTATCTGAACCAACTGCGCGGCGCGGCGGCCGAGTATGTCGAGGCCCAACGGGTGCTGGATGCCAAGGCGAAGTTGCATGTTGCCTGGCCATTGCCCACCAAGGTGTTCCAACAAGAGATCTGGCAATGGTGGGACGACTCGCGGCCGCTGTGGGCCGGCGCGATCCACCGCGGCTACCGATGGGTGTTCGGCTATCCGATTCGCAAGATCAAAGACTTTTTGGGGCGCAAAGAGAGAAACGCGACGGCCAACGCCGAAGACGCCAAGAGCGGCGACTACCATCGATGCGAATGGGAGGCGATCAGCACGTTCGTTGCCGACCTCTTCGAGCAATTGGAGCAAATCGCCGTCACCGGCAACACGTTGATTCGCCCGCTGCTCGAACGCCTGCTGGCGGGCAAAAGCCGGAGCGAATTGCTGGACCGGCTCAAGGCGGCCCACGCCGATTTGCCCACGATTGACGACGACTTCCGGCAATTCCTCCGCAGCGAATTAGACAACCTTCGCCGCGAATACCCGAAGGTCGTCCAATGGATGCGCGTTGCCGACAACCTCGCAGCCGTGGCCCGACCGACAATCAGCATTGTGCTTTTTTGGACCGGGGCGCACCTTGCGGCCGAGGCGGGCTTTCAAATAGCCGCCGAGGCGGCGATTGGCGGCGCAACGACGGTAGCCGGCGAAACCGTTGTGGCTGGTGCGGGCGAGGGCATGCGCGCCGCGGCAACCCGCACTTTCCGGCACCTGGAAGAACGCTACGCCGACGACCGGCGGAACTGGCTGGCCGGCCTATTGCGACGGGAACTGCTCGGGGAAACGCTCGACCACCTGGCCCGCGGGGCCGCTGTGCCGGCGCTGCCCGCCGTGGCCGAGATTGAACGCTGCCTAAGTTTTCCAATCGATGCCGCCTTTGCGAGTCCGACGGCCGGCGCAAAATCTACAGCAGCGGGCTGAGCAGCTTGGCCAGATTGTCGAGCAGTCGCTGCATCAACGTTCGCCGCGTCCAATCCTCTTGGGTCAGCTCGCGCGATTGGGCGACGTAAAGGTCTTGCAGCCGCACCAAGTCGCCCACCGCCGTGGGCGCGTGAAGCAGCAGATTCAGCTCGAAATTGAGCATGAACGAGCGGATGTCGTAGTTCGCCGAGCCGAACATCGCCACGTCGTCGTCAACGGTCATGGCCTTCGAGTGAAGCATCCCTTGTTCGAAGACGTGAACATGCACCCCCGCGCGGCAGAGCAATTCTAGGTAGAAGCGGCCCGCGGCGTCGACCACCGGATGCTCCGTTCGCCGCGGCACCACCACATCAACCCGCACGCCGCGACGCGCGGCCAGGCGCAGGGCCAACGTCATCGCCTCGCCGGGCACGAAATAGGGCGAAGTAATCACGATCCGCCGCCGCGCTAAAAAGAGCGTTTTGACCACCAAGTCCTGGAAGTCGGCTGTCGGCAGGTCGGGGCCAGTGGGCACCAACTGCACGGGCGTGCTTCCGGCCGGCGGGCATTCGGGCGTGAACGACGGCGATTCGAGTCGCTGCTGGGTTTCGTGGTACCAGTCTTCGACGAACACCTCTTGAAACTGCCGCACGACCGGTCCGGTGATCCGAGCCATGATCTCATGCCATGCGCCCAACCGTTCGTGCGTGCCGAAGGTGGCCTCGCAGATGTTCTGCGAACCGGTGAAGACGATTCGCCCGTCGATCACCGCCAGTTTTCGATGATTGCGCAGATCAAGCCGTTTGAAGACGACGTGGAAGAAGCTCACCGGCATCACCGGCACCACTTCGACGCCATGCCGCCGCAGCAAAGGAGCGAGCTTGCGGAACATCTTCCGCGAGCCGACGTGATCGGCCAGAACGCGGCACGCGACGCCCCGCTGCACCGCCCGAATCAGGGCCTCGCCCACGCGCCGCCCGACAGCGTCGTCGGCAAAGATGTAATACAGCAGATGAACATGGTGTTCGGCCGCCTCGATGTCGGCGATCAAGCGATCCACGGCGCGATCGTACTCGTTGAGGTACTCGATCCGATTGCCGCTGACAACCGGCAGCCCGCCCACCTCTTCGGCCAAGTGAACCAAGATGCTGTATTCGCTTTGCCGCTCCGGATCGACGACGTAGTTCGGATCGATCGTCGGAGAGATGCCTGCGGCATACTCTTCGTGCCGGCGACGCCTCCGCTTCATCCGCCGACGGACCAAGCGGCTTTCACCGATCAGAAGATAGAGAACCAACCCGATGATCGGCTCGAAGAAGATCACCGCCAGCCACGCCAGGGCCGCGGTGGGTTGCTCCTTCCGCAGCACGATGATCGGCAGCATCACCAAACGCACGAGCCATTCGAACCCGACCAGCAGATGCGTCCAGGGAAGGTCGCTCATCGGGCCCATCCGATTTCAGACGCCGCCGGCCGTTGCGCGCGCCGGCGCATTCAATTCGTCCGCTTGCTCGGACCGACAATTTCGGGCGGCGGCGGCTCGGTTTCGATCTGGATGTCCAGAGGCAATTGAAAATCGGCCGGCCAACCGTGGGCCGAGTAGCGCCGCGGAGCAGGTTCGGGCAACACTCGCCCGTCGGGCAGCATGGTGGGCGCAGGCAGACTAGGCGGCGGATTCGACTCCTTCGAGCCGCCGCACCCGCCCATTACGGCCAAACACAAAAATGTCCGCCACCAACTGGTTTTCATCGCAGCAATTCCCAGGGTTCCTTCAAATTATCAATCACGGTTGCGGCTCATTCAAGCTGCAACCTGAGCGAATCGCGGCCTTTTCATTCGCTGAGCGCCATGATTGGTGCGTTCATTCGGATTACGGTAAGATAAGCGTGTACGGCAGACCGGCCGCGCTGCTCGGTCCGACGTGCGAGCAGGATTCGCTGCGATGGGAGCGGCGAGGCTGCCTCGCCGTTGCGCCGCATCACCGGCATAACCGTTGCATCCCGACTCACGGCAGCCGTCAACCGAGGACGTGGACCGATGCCGCGGTTGCCGACCGATTCCACTCGTTGCGGCGGCGCGGCGCCCAGCGGATTCCAGTAGTCGGTTGCCGCGATTGTTCGTCTGTTCTCCCCGATCAGCCCGCCCGTTCATCCCGTGCAATGCCCCAGAACGCTCAGCAAACCATCTGCCCGTTCTGCAGCCTCGGCTGCGGCCTGCTGATCGATGCGCGCGGCGCCGATGTCCAGGTGGCCGGCGATCCCGCGCACCCGATCAACCGCGGCGCGATTTGCGCCCGAGGCGCGCTGCTGGCGCGTTCGCGCAATAGCCCGCTGCGGGCGACGTCGGTTCGGTATCGCCCTGCCGGGTCGTCTTCATGGCAGCCGCAATCGTGGGATTGGGCCGTCGATCGCGTCGCGCGGTGGCTGAGCGAAAGCCAAGCGTTGCCCGACCATCGTCGGCCGATCGTTTTCGGCGGCGCCGCGCTCGACTGCGAAGACATTCAGGCCCTGGCTCGGCTGGCGGCCCGCTTAAGTCTGCCGCATGGTCTGGGCGCGGCGAGCATCGCAGCCACCGCGGAGACGGTTCGGCAAACCTACGGCGTCGCCACGTTCGACTTTGCGCCCGACGATTTCCTGCGAAGCCGCACCATCGTCGTTTGGGGGGCGAATCCCGCCGAGAACCATCCCATCGCCATGCGATGGCTGTTGGCGGCGCGCGAGCGGGGGACGCGGCTGGTGGTCGTCGACCCGCGGTTGACCCGGACTGCGGCCGCGGCCGATTTGCACGTGTCGCTCTGTCCGGGGACCGACTTGGCCCTGATCGAGGCCTTGCTCGCCGAGGCGATCGCCCGCGGCACGAGCGCTCGCGATTTCCCGGCAGCAAGACCCGACACCGCCCCAAAGCGCCCCGGCGACTGTTCCGCTGATGATGCCCGCGACCTCTGGCAACGCATCTCGGCGGTCATCGCTCGATCCCCGGCCACCGGCGGGCCTGCCCAATTCGCCCAGAACCATTGCGGCGTTTCCAAGGAACGATTCGCGGCCTTGTGCGAGGTGATCTGCACTGGTCCGGAACAACCGGTGGCTGTCGTCTTGGGCCAAGGGCTGGCCCAACAACGCTGGGGTCGATCAGCAACGAGGGCCTTGGCCGTGCTTCATGCCCTGGGCAGACATGCCGCAAAACCAGGCGGTGGATTGCACGTTCTCGGCAGCGATGCCAACGTGCGCGGGGCTTGGCAGCTCGTTGCCGGAACGACTGATTCCCGCCGCCCCGGGGCTTCCGACATCGCCGGCCGCGACGGGGCGATCTTCGTTGGCGAGAACCCGGCCGTTTGTACGGCGGCATCGCACCGCCTGTTCGAATCGTTCGATCGACTGCGTTGGTGCGTCGTGGCCGATCTTTGGGAAAGCGAAACGGCTGCGTTTTGGCGGCGGCCCGGCGTTGATCCCGCAACAATCGAGACCGAGGTGTTGCTGCTGCCGCTTCCACACGCGCTCGAGTTGGCCGGCACGTCGATCAACGCCGCGGGAACAAGGCAACACCGGCGGGCGGTGTTCCCTCCGACCGGCGCCGCCAAGGCGGTGCGCGACTTCGCCGATCGCATTATCGCATCACTTCCTGCCAACAAGGGTGACGCCGCACGCACCGCAGACGATCAGCGTGCGACTGCTCCAACAACCATGCAGGCTGCCGATCCCCCTGATGCATCGAGTGCAAAAGACGACATTCCCCACACGCCCCCCGTCCCCAAGCCATCGCTTCGCATCTCGTTATGCTCGCCCGACGAAGGCGACGTTTGGCTGCCGCTTTGGTCAGCGTTGCCTGCCGAGCAACGGGCCGTTTACGGCCCACTGCCGGCAAAGGCCTCCGCCGACGGCCAACCGGCGGCGTCATCCCCAGACTCGCCGGCGAAAGCTGCGTTGCCCGACGTTCCGACCGATCGGCCCGCCGCCGCTGTTTTGGCCGGTGTTGTCCGTCTGGGCGAGCATTCGCTGCACAGCGTCTTCACCCGGGCGATGCCGTGGCTGATCGAAATGGCGCCCGGCCCATTCGTCGAACTCAGCCCAGCCGTTGCCGCGAAGATCGGAGTTCGCCAAGGCGAAATGGTTCGAGTGTTCTCGTCCACCGCCTCCATCGATTTGCCGGCGATGGTCACCCGACGGGTTCCCGCGATCGAAACAGCCGAAGGCACCCGCGAGCAGATTGCGTTGGTCGGTCTTTTCGGCCATTGTGGTTTGGCCGCCGGCCCCACGGCCAGCTCGCTTGCCCCGCCGTCGGTCGGGCCGCACCACTGCGATGTCCAAAAGGCCTTTGCCGCGTGGGTCTGCCGCAGCGACGCCCCGCGGCCGCCCAACCCATTGAGTTAAGCCGCGAGCGTTGGCCAACCTTCCGTTCAAGCGAGGCTGCTCCTCGGGCGCCGACTAGCTGTGGTATTCTATTGGGCCGGCGCGTCGCGCCGCCAAGGCGTTTTCTTCTGAGATTCGCAACGGGGCAAGAGCAACGCTGAAGTTCGCAACAGCAATGCAACACAGCCGACCGGCGCAGGCCGATTTCGACCGCCAGAAGGAGATCGCGCATTCGCGTTGTTGGCTCAGTTCGATGGATTTTGCTCGTGGAGAGGCCGCATGAATATCGTGGTTATTGACGGTCACGCACTCAACCCCGGCGACTTGAGTTGGAAGCCGCTCGAAAAGCTCGGCGACTGCACCATCTATCCGCGGACGCCGCCCGAAGCGATCGTCGAACGATGCCGGTTGGCGGACGCCGTGGTGACGAACAAAGTTCCCTTCGACGCCGATTGTCTTGCGCAGCTTCCGCAGTTGCGCTATCTGGGCGTTACTGCCACCGGCTACAACATCGTCGATGTCGCTGCCGCTCGCGCGCGGGGCATCACCGTCACCAACGTGCCCGCGTACAGCACCGCCTCAGTAGCGCAGGCCGTGTTCGCCCATCTGTTCAACCTCACTTTGAACACCGAGCACCACGCGCAGACGGTCGAGTCCGGGCGTTGGTCGCAGTGTCCCGATTTTTGTTACTGGGACCGCCCGCTCGTCGAAGTGGCCGGCCTGACGATGGGGATCGTTGGCCTGGGGCGGATCGGCCGGGCGGTCGCTCGCGCGGCCGCGGCGTTCGAGATGAATGTTCTGGCCCACAACCGTTCGCCCGTGGCCGACCCGCCCGACGGAACCCGAATGACGCCGCTCGATGAGTTGCTGGCGACTTCCGACGTGGTCACACTGCATTGCCCACTGACGCCGGAAACCCGCAACCTGATCGATGCCCGACGTTTGAAACTGATGAAACCCACAGCTTACCTCATCAACGTCAGCCGCGGTGGGTTGGTCGACGAGAATGCGTTGGCCGAAGCGCTTAACGCCGGTCATTTGGCCGGGGCCGGGTTCGATGTCCTGTCCGTCGAGCCGCCTCCGGCCGACCACCCGCTGCTTTCGGCCGCCCGCTGTCGCATCACCCCCCATATCGCCTGGTGCACCGTCGCCGCCCGGCAGCGCCTGCTCGACCAAGCGGTGGAGAACTTGCGGGCATTTCTCGCCGGCCGACCGATCAATGCGGTTTCGTAACTCCGAAGGCGGCGCTCCGTTGTTCAAACCCAGCAGCGATCAGAATCGCTCAAAACCATTCAAGCGAGCCGCATACCGTTGCTTAGCGCCAGGGGCGGAAGTACGATAAGTGGCGATCGGAGGCGGCAAATTGCCGAGACCGATGACCAATCGCCTGGCTTCGCGTGCGATCCAGCCTTGAACGAATCGCCCGCCCCACAAGCCCGCCGGCGCGCATTCGCCCGCCCCCTTTCCGTCAATCTCAAAAGAGGAGTCGCTCATGTTCATTCGATTGTTCGTGGCTTCGGCATGTCTTGCGCTGGCAACCGTCGCCGCGACTGCCGCGGAGACAACAAAACCGGACAAGCCGAACATCATTTTCATCCTCGCCGACGACCTGGGCTACGGCGATCTGGGTTGCTACGGTCAGCAAGCGATTCGCACGCCCAACCTCGACCGTATGGCCGCCGAAGGGTTGCGATTCACGCAATGCTATGCGGGCAGCACTGTTTGCGCGCCCTCGCGGTGCGCATTGATGGTTGGGCAGCATACGGGCCACTGCATCGTCCGCGGCAACGATCGCGTGCCCTTGCGCCCCGAAGACGTGACAGTGGCCGAAGTCCTCAAGGGCGCCGGCTACACTACGGCACTGATCGGCAAATGGGGGCTGGGCGAGCCCGGAACAACCGGGCATCCCATTCGACAAGGGTTCGATTACTTCTTCGGCTACACCGACCAACGCCACGCCCACAATTACTATCCCGAGTTCCTATGGCGGAATACAGATCGGGTGGCCCTGAAGAACGAAGTCGCCGCCGAATGGAAAGACGACTTGGCCGGGGTCGCAGTGCGACGCGTCGAGTATTCGCACGACTTGTTCGTCGCCGACGCCTTGCGGTTCGTCGAAGAAAATCGCGACAAGCCGTTCTTCCTCTATTTCGCAATAACCATTCCCCATGCCAACAACGAAGCCGGCAAAGAAGGCATGGAAGTTCCCGACCTCGGAGAATATGCCGACAAAGACTGGCCCGCGCCCGAAAAAGGCAAAGCGGCCATGATCGCCCGGATGGACCGCGACATCGGCGTGCTGCTGGCGAAGCTCAAACAATTGGGCATCGACAATCGCACGGTGGTCTTCTTCACTAGCGACAACGGCCCGCACCGCGAAGGCGGGGTCGATCCCTCGTTCTTTCGTTCTTCCGGCGGCCTGAGAGGCATCAAGCGCGATCTGTACGAAGGCGGCATTCGCGTGCCGATGATCGTTCGCTGGCCCGAGAAGATCAAACCTGGCGTAAGCGATCAGGTCTGGGCGTTCTGGGACTTCCTGCCCACGGCCGCCGAGCTGGCCGGCGCGGCGGCCCCGGCCGCAATCGACGGCATCTCCGTTGTGCCCGCGCTGCTGGGTCAAGCTGATCAAAAACAGCACGAATTCCTCTACTGGGAGTTTCACGAAGGCGCATCGAAACAAGCGGTGCGCATGGGCGATTGGAAAGGTGCGCGGCTCAGCCCGGAATCGCCGTTGGAGCTGTACGATTTGAAGGTGGATCCGGCCGAGAAGAAAAACGTCGCTTCGGCCCATCCCGAGTTGGTCGCCAAGATCGAAGCGTATCTCAAGGCCGCGCGCACCGAATCAGAACACTGGCCGCTGCGAACCAAACCGGCCACCCCCAAGAAGGACAAGGCGGCGAAGAACGCCGGTGCGTAGCGAAAACTTGGCCCGACGGCAGCCCCACCGGGGTACACCACCCCCACCGCCGGCATGCGCAAGGGATTTCGTCCGTAGAAATACGGCAACAAAAGGATTTGCCAGCGAAACCCGGGCGGGCGACTGGTGTTTGTTTCTTTGACCCCGTAAAGGTCAGCGATCCCGATCTGCCCAGACCCGCTGCGTTTTTCTCCCCCGCCAGACGGAGCGGTTAGGAAAGATCGGGATCGTCTTTTCCTTCTTGCCAGAAAAGCCCGTCTTGCCTGGAATACAGGCTGCTCCGCAGTCGGCAGCGACGGCCCGCGAGCCTATCTTCAGCCCAATTCTGGCTGCTCTGCCCATTCGGACCGCGCACGGCCGAAACGGGCATCTTCGAGCTTAGAACGTCTTCGTCGCAGACTGGCACCACCAAAAGTCGCCCCAGGCCCGCACCCTCTACCTGACCGATAAAGTTTGCGCAAAGCTCAAGATCGGAACTGGCCGGGTCGATACTGACTCCGAGGTTCCCTTGAAGCACCATGTCGTTCATCCAGCAAAGATGGGAGACGTGGCAAAAACGGGCCGCATACGGAAGCATTCGTTGACGGAGGCGAAGTCGCAATCGACGCCTGTTTCACGGTGAGACGGCGTCTTGCTGCGTCTGGTTGCTACGGCAGGCAAACGCAATGGTTTTCGCAAGAACGCGAGCAAGCCGGGTGCGGACCGTCTGAGATGTCCCGCATGCATTGAGTCTGAAAAATCGGCGTCCCCTTTTCGAACCCAACGACGAATCCATGGCTATCGCGGGTGGATCGATCAGCGCAGAACCCATCACTGCGGCCTCGGCAAGGCAGCCGAAGCTGATCTTGGCCGACTTGCCCGAAGCGCCATCCACGTCGCGGTCGCTGCCGATCCTCGCCCGGCTGCCTGACTGCGGCATGCGTCCACCGCTGCGCGCCGCGCAATCGGCGTCGTTCGAATCGGCCGTGCGGCGCTGGTTTGGCCAACGAACCGCGCTGGCCATTCTGGTCGGCAGCGGCCTGTTGATGGCGGCTTTGGCGATCGCTCCCTTCGTCGGTCAGTCTGAACGAGCAGAACCGCGCGCCCCGCAGCCCGTCTGGGAGCCGATCTCCGAACAGCAGACTCGCCATCCGCCCGTTGCCCCACCGTTCGAGACGAACGCAGCCATGCCTTCCGCAGCAGCAGCAGGGCCGGGTTCGCATTTGAATGCTCCAGGCGGCACACGCCCGTCGGACTCTGGTCTGATTACGACGCCCCGATCGGCGCCTGCCGCTGCGTCCCGCGACAGTGCTTTACCGATCGTACCGGGCGGCGGACTAACCCGCCTACCGCCGATTGAAAGGTCGCAGCCGACTCCGAATCCGCCTGATGCGCGCCGACCGATCACTGTGGAACAGTTGTTCGCCGCCTCGGCCGTCTCCACTGCTGTAAACACCTCCTCGAAACAACGCAACGCAAACATCGCGACCGAAGCCGCCAACGGCCCAAACACCTTCTCCGGCGACGGTAATTTGTGGCCGAACGATCGAGCCGCGTTTTCCCGCAAGCCGTCTGCCGCAACTCCAGGCGTTGGAGGCGGGCCCGCGCCCCCGCTGGTCGATCGCCGTTTGTCGCCGCCGCCGCTTGAATCGAACAGCCCGACGGAAGAACAGATGATCGCCAGCGCCGCCGAGGCCGCCGCGCCCGGCACCGCGCAACTCGAAGGAGTGATCGAAACTCCGTCGCTGAGGGCGAACTACGATCCATCGCATTCACAACGCTACTGAGTCAATAGATGCCTCGCTATGATTTCGCCGGACAATTCCAACGATCGTGTCGGCAACCCGTCTTACGAAGAACCACCGAGAACCCGATGAGCCCGATCGACCAAGCATTCCTGAAGGCGTTTGCCAACGCGGGCCGTCCTTCGGTCGTTGCCGCTCCGGCCTCGCTGCCGGTGGGCGCGGCAGCGCCGGCCCGCACGCCGGAGCCGGCGCCCGCTCAAGCCCGGTTCCTCGATTCCGATCCCGTCGCCCGTCCTGCCGTCCGCGCCGTATCGAACACTCCAAACGTTTCGCCGCCTCGGATAACGCTCAGTGAAGCAATCGCTCTGCGAAAATCGCAGCGATCCGCAGTCGAGCCGCCGGTCGAGTTCGCGACGGCTGCATCTGCTGTGTCGGCAGTCGAAACACCTGCCACCGAAACCGCTTCTGAAATTGAAGGCTCTGACTCAGCAGAAATGCCCGTGGAAAGCCCACGGCCGACGACCATCGCCCGTGAAAGCGAAACAGGCGAACAGCGCCCCGCCTCGCAATGCCCCGACCGAACAGTGGCCGAAACGATCGCCGCCCGATTGGCCCAGTTGACTGCCCAATGGGATGCAACCGTGTCCCAAGGCCAAGCGCCCGTTGCAGAGCCGCTGCCGGCCGATACAACCTCCGGCCTGGCGTCTGGCGTGCCTGCGGATAAGAGCAGCATCGATTGCAACGACAACACTGTGGGCGCAACGGCTGAACACAGCCTATGGCATCCGGGCCTCAACCAAACACTCCCCCCCCCTACGCCTCGCGTCGAGGACGATCCCTGCCGACGCGTCGCCTTTGCACGCGACGAAGAACCGAGGCAGACAAATCGGGCCGACTCGTCACCGGAGACCGAACCTTCTGCCGACACCCCTTCGTCCGTTGAACCGCAAGCACGTGCCGAGCCGCAATCGCCCGTCGAGCCGGAAATCGTCACGGTTGCGAACGAAGATGCAGCGGAAACGGCGCCGATCTTGCGGCTGTTGCGGCCGGCCATTCAGTTGGAACGATTTGCTTGGCCTTCGCTGGTTTCGCGATGGATGCGTGGTTGCGGTGAACAACTCGACGGCGTGGTCGATGCGTTGCTTCGGGCCGCCCGAACCGAACAGAGGATCATCGGGTTCACATCGTGCCGCCCAGGTGAGGGCGTCAGCTCTGTGGTGCTGGCCACGGCGCGGCGTCTGAGCCAGCGGCGATGCCGCTTCGCCGTGCTCGAAGGAAACTGGGACGCCCCGCAGTTCGCGCAACGCTTGGCCCTGCTCGGCAACGACGGCTGGGAAGCAGTGATTGAAGGCCGTCGCGACTTGCCCGATGTGATGGTGGGGGCCGACGAAGGACGCGCAGCCGTCGTGCCCGCAATGCGAGCCCCTGCCGGGAAAGCTGATCCGGCTCGGATCGCCGAAACCTATGACGTACTCCGGCAGAACTACGAAATCGTCTTGGTTGATCTGCCTCCGCGAGGCCAAGGCGTTCAGTGCCTCGGCCCGCTTTGCGACTCGGTGGTGCTGGTGCAGCATCCGCGGCAGACCCGCCTTGGCGAGCTGCAAAAATATGCCGATCAGTGGCCGCCTTTGGGCGTCGGCGTGTTGGGCGTGGTGCAAAACGGCCTGAACTGATCACAGTGTTCCTAAGAGGAAACGCGGCCGCGAACGATCAGTAGCGGCCGATTGCGTGCTGAACGCGGTGGAACTCCGGTCGGTCCGCCGCGGTTTGGTCAAAATCGGGGCAAAGTGATCGAAAACAGTGAATAACGGTTGGAACGAGTACGTCCGCCATGTACGAAGCCTATTGGCAGTTGAGCGAGAAGCCGTTCGAGCAAACGGCCGACCCGCGGTTCTTCTTTCCGTGCGAGTCGCATCAGGCGGCCTTGCTCAAACTCCGCTACGCGCTGGAGAACCGTCGGGGCGGCGCATTGCTCACCGGTCCGGCCGGCGTGGGGAAAACCCAGGTGGTCGAAACCCTGCACAGCGACGCGCCCGCCTGGCTTCAGCCGTTCATCCACATTGTCTTCCCGCACATGACGGCCGCGGAGCTGCTGGCGTATGTGGCCGACGAATTGACCGGCAGCAGACTGGCCGCAAATGGAACGCACGCCGAAGTGCAGCGAATCTCCGAGTTTCTTACCGAAAACACGCGGCGCGGCCGACATGCCGTCGTTGTGATCGACGAAGCGCATTTGCTCAACACGCCCGAATCGTTAGAGACATTGCGTCTGTTGATGAACTTCCAAACGGATCGGCAGCAAGGGCTGAGCTTGCTCCTTGTCGGACAAACCGCGTTGCTCCCTCTGTTGCGGCGAACACCGCAGCTTGATGAGCGGTTGGCCGTAAAATGCCTGCTGCGCCCCCTCACACCGACGGAAACGAAGGCTTACGCCGAGCATCGCCTTCGAGTGGCCGGGGCCTCATCCGACCTGATCGCAGGCGACGCCTTCGATGCTTTGCACGAACTGTCGCGAGGCATCCCCAGGCAAATCAATCGCCTGTGCGACTTGGCCTTGCTGATCGGTTTTGCCGACCAACGCGGGCAATTGACCGTCGACCAGTTTGAAGCCGTCGCCGAGGAGCTAGTCACCGTGGCGCCGGAGTAGCCGCTTCCGTCCGGGCCGGTAAGGCCATTCTGTCCGGCGACGAGACGCCTTAGGCAGCGCCGGAAAACTCAACCCATACCGCCCACTCTCCCGCGTCCGCATTCTCGTTTATTGAGCTCGGGCCAACATCGATGCCGAGCGGTCGGCCGAAGCCGAGGCCATGCGCCGGGACACGCAGCGACGGTTGGGTTGCGCAGCCGGTTCGGGCTATGCCGGTTCTGCGGGGTGGGGGCCGCAAGTACAACCGTCACAAGCGGCATTTGCTTAGCGCGCGCGCAACAACCGGTCGAAACCTCAAAAAGGTCAAATGCCGCTCGACTGCGCCGACCGCTGCCTCTGGCAGACGAATCGTCGCGGTTCGGCATGTCCCACGCTCGGCCCGTTGTTGCCCCTTGCCCCATGCCTGCCGATCAACCACGCCTGCCAGCAGATCGTCCGCGAATCGCTCGGTGCAAATTGCCCCGAACCGGGCGAACTGCCCTGTCGATCGCCCGGGCTGTTGTTCTGCCACTGCTGCTTCTGCCGGCCGTTTCGTCGCTGGTTGCGTTTGCCGCCGAGAGCGCCGCCGGAGCAAACCAGCCGGAGCCTCCCTACGCGCGAACCGAGGTCCTGGAACGCACCGCCGTTGAGGCCGATCTCCGCACACGTTACGGCTTCGAGCTTGCCGGTCGGCAAGCCCCCTTTGCAGCCAGGGCCGAATTCGTCGCGGCGCTTCGGCTGGTGGCTCAAGGGCTCGACGCCCAGGATCGCTCGCAGCAACACGGCCGCGCGCTGCGCGACGCCCTGCAAGCGATCCGCGAGGCCGACGACTTCATACCTCGCGGCAACAAGATCGAGGCCGACCTCGACCTGCCGGCACTGATCGCTGGGCACTCGACCACGGTGTTGAAAGAGGCATTGCCGAACGAACTGACTTCGATGCAGTGCGTCCGCCGCTATCTGAGCTACGCGCAGCAGAAGCTCGGCGAAGCCGTTGGGCAAGAAACCGCCGGGGCCATGGCGCTCTACGGATTGGGCAAGCTTCACGCCGCATGGGCTCGCGTTCAGGCCCCGACGATTGCCGCGGGCGACGCCAAAGCCGTCGTGTTCTTGCAGGCGGCGCTCGTGGTCGAACCGGAGCACAGCTTGGCGGCCAACGAATTGGGCGTCGTGTTCGCCCGCGCGGGCCGCTGGCAAGACGCCCGGCCTTGGATCGAGCACAGTGCAACGCTGCAACCGGATGCCACGCGGTTTCGCAATTTGGCCGCTGTCTATCGGCAGCTCGGCCTCGAACGCGAAATGCAATCCGCTCTGCGTCTGGCGGCCGTTCGTCAATCTGACCGAGCCCGAGACGCAGCCGACTCGGCTCAGCCGGTTGTTTGGCTCGATCCTCGAAACTTCGCCGAGCCGTCGTCGCGAGCGTCCGGGTTGGAGTCGCCCCTGCCAGACCGCCCAGCCGGAACCGCCGCCGTTCCGCACATTCCGTACGGCGCGGCGCAAAGCCTGCCCTCGCAGCCGAAAACGCTGTTGGCTCCGCCGTCGCCCTCGCCTATGCCCGCCGGCGGGCCGCGGCCCGCGCTGCTTGAGGCCAAACGTTCGCCGCCGACGAATCCGCCTGGCGGAACACCCCCGCACAAACCAAGCGTGCTGCCCGCGCCCCATCCGCAGCCGCCGTCGCCGCCGGGCGTTCCGACGGTCGTGCCGCTGCGGCCCGCCCCAGCTCCTTCCTGGCGCGCATTGGGAACGTTGGCTGAACCCGATCGCGGTCCGGCTGCAAACCGAGCCCACGGCGCAGCGCCTGCCGCCGACCCGATTCGGCCCGAAACGGTCGCCGCCGCGGAAACGCGCAATCCGCTTCGCACCAACTCCTCGGAAGTCGCCGATGGCGCCGATCGGGAAGATTCCTATGCAACTCACGCATGCGCATTGGCTGCGCCGGCCAACGACGACGTCGCCTACGATCGCCGCGACCGAATCATGAGGCGGTTGCGCACCTACAGCCCCGAGAATGCATCGCAAGTGATCCTCTGCCAGGCGCTCGGACCGGCGGCCCCCTGCGATATCTGCGCCGTCGATTGCAGTTGTTGCGGCGGGCGCTGCCGCGGATGGTGCTGGGAGCGTGCGCGGCGGGCGCAATGGCAGGCCTATGCCCAGGGCGAGTACATGGGCGCCGCCCGGCTCGAGCACGTGCCCGAGTACCGTCTGCGCGTGGACGACCAACTGGACATGATCTATCGCGTCACTCGGGAGGAAAACTCGCAACCGTACAAACTCAACGTCGGCGACGAGATCAGCATCGAGTCGTTCACCGACCCTGAACTGAACCGCAATTTGATCATTCAACCCGACGGAACCGTAACGCTCCGGCTGTTGGGACAGGTGAAAGCCACCGGCCAAACCGTGCCGCAGCTTCGCGACGTGATCGAGGAAAAGTACAAGCAATACTACAAATCACCCGCGATCACAGTCACTCCGCTGCGCGTGAACACGAAACTGGAAGATCTGCGGGCGACGGTCGATCGTCGGCAGGGCGTCGGCGGTCAGAGCCAGTTGGTTCGAATCACGCCGGAGGGAACGATTTCGCTGCCGGCTATTGGTTCGGTCCGCGCGCAAGGCCTATCGCTCCGCGAATTGCAAGTGGAGCTCAACGAGCGCTATCGCCAAGAGGTGGAGGGCATAGAAGTGGTGCCCGTGCTCGCCCAGCGCGCGCCGCGCTACATTTACGTGCTCGGCGAAGTGCGATCGCCCGGCCGCTTCGAGCTCAATGGGCCGACGACGGCGATCCAAGCGATTGCCATGGCGGGCAGTTGGAACGTCGGCGCTCACCTGCGGCAGATCGTCGTTTTCCGCCGCGGTGAAGACTGGCGCCTGCTGGCCACGATGATCGACTTGGAGCAGGCCCTTTGCGGCAACCAGCCCTGCCCGGCCGGCGAAATCTGGCTGGCCGACTCCGATGTGGTGATCGTGCCCAAAAGCCCGATCCTCAAGGCCGCCGACTTCATCGACTTGGTGTTCACCCGCGGCATCTACGGAGTGTTCCCGCTGACAGCGAACATCAACTTCATCAAGGCCAGCAGCCTCTGATCGCGCCGACCGCCCGCGATCGACAGGCGCGCACAATCACGACAATCACGAAAATGGCCGCGCCGTAGAAAAGCGGCCGAGAGGTGTGCTCCGGCCGCTCGAGCCGCTGATCTTCCACGGTTTCATCGGGCAGATTGCTCGAACAAACTCGGGTTCCGTCGGTTGTACCGCCAACGGCTATTTCGCCGGCTTCTCCAGAACGACGAGTAATCGCATCGCAGTCAACCACCGGGCCATCGGGCGGGTGATCGCCGATTCGATCGCATGCAACGCCGGCAAAAGCGCCCCGGGCACAAAGCCGCGATAGCTGAAGCCGCCCGTGGCCGGATAAACGGCGAAATCGCTGTGCTCGACTCGTTTGATTGTCAGCGTCGGCACGCACGAAACGAATCGATCGCGGTTGTGAATGAAAAGCAACGCGGCTGTCGCCATGTTGCTATAGGTGAAGTTGGCGTTTTCCGGCTCCGGCTGCCCAAACGTGGCGAACAGGTCGGCCGACAAATCGCATGGCTCGTGATGAAAGCGGCGCCAAACGAAGCGCGCCCAAGGCGTGGCCGCCGGTTCGAACAAAACAATCCGTCCGCCCGGCTGCAAGCACTCGGCGGCCTTGCGCAGAAAGTCGAGCGGACGCGGCAAATGATGCAGGCAGTCGATCATCACCAGATTGCCGACCGAATCGGCGGCAAAAGGCAGCTTCCGCGCATCAACCTGCATGTCAATCCATGGGCCGCAGGGAAACACGTCGGTCGCCAGCGTTTCCGGAAAGAACGACTTGAAGTTCCCACAGCCCGAACCAAGCTCGACCACCGGGCGCAACGGCGACAACGCGGCCACGATGCGGGCGTACCAGCGGCGGTAGAGCGCCCGCAAGTTCGCCTTGCGCTGCCAAGCCTCGCGCTGCGCGTGCAACTCATCGAAATAGTTGGCAAAGGTTTCTTTAGGCATGTTGCTCTCGCTGGTTGAAGGGCATCTGGCTGTCGGCCGGCCATCGGCCCAAACGATCGCGGCGCGGCGGCATGCTGGCAGCGCTTCGTGTCGCTGCAAAGGCCGGTCGCTGCCGTTCCACACCGATCCTGTGCGAGCGCCGCTTCACGGCCGCCTGCCCGCCCCCCATCAAGCAAGCTTCTCCGAAAGATCGATCGCTGCGCAACCGAATCGGCAAATCGAGCCACGAACGGCCGCTGCGTCGCCCTGGCCGAGATCAACGCGGTCGCGCAGGTTCGGCGGACTGCAACCGAAAGTGCAGCGGCGACTCGGTGGCAATCACGCGCAGTCGAAGGAAATCGGTGGGCAATGTCAAGGCGTCGGGCGGACCGATCAGCACTTGCGATTGCGTCCGCGTCAACGCAGACACGTTGATGATGACAAACGGCGTCGGCGGCAGCGGACGAAGCACATGGATCCTTTCGTGGATGTTGCGATCGATCAGCCGCTCGAGTTGAGCGACCGTCACCGTGGGCATTCCCGCGGGCGCTGTGTCGCCCGGCCCAACAACCGCAACGGCGGCCGTGCGCGGCCACGGGAAAGCCAGCCAGCAGCCGTCGCGCTGAGCCGACTCGATCATTTCGGCTGTCGGCTTGGGCGTCAGCGCAAAGCTGATTCGCGGCCCGACGAGCGCTGCCAAAGTCAGAATTGCAATCAATGCCGTGCCTGCGCGCTCGAGCGGCGTGGCGGCTCGCCACAGCGAGCCCAGCCGTGCCGCCCAATCACAGAACTGGCATGAGGCCGGCTCAGTTGCGTCTTGCCGCACCGCCGCCGAATGCGCCGCGGCTGGGGCCGACAATTTCGGACGCGACGCAGAGGCCAAAGCAATCGCCCAACAAAGGATCGTCAAGGGCCAACTTGCGGCGAACACGCGAAAACCGCCATCCAAGTAGAGGAATGCGGCCGAGGCCGCCGTCGCCGCCGCGACAATCAGCAACAGCTTCCAATCGCCGCCGCGCCGCCAGCGCCACAAGGCCAGCGGCAGCCCCGCGAGCATGCCGGTCCACAACCAACGGTTGGTCCGGGCGATCTTGCGGACAATCGACTGGTCGGGCGGGAGCGGCAGACTCGTCAGACCGGCCATCCAGGGCCGAAGATCGCGAGCGAACTGTTTTTCATTGCGGGCCATCATTCCGAGAAAAACGCTCGGCTCATCCTGAATCCGCTCCCACGCCGTCCGATAGAGGAAAGCCGCCTGCTCCCGTTCGTTCGCCGCAGAATCCAGCCGGTCGCGATACTTCTCGTAAACGTCGCTCCAATTCGTTCCTTCGGCCATGCCGCAGAGGGTCAGGGCGAAGTTCGACCCGGCCACGTTCTCGCCCGTGCCATAGCAGCGCAACGCCAGCGCATTGGCGGCAAAAGCGACGCCAATTCCCCCGGCCACGGCCAACGCGGCCGCAAACCGCCGCCGCCAACCGGGGCCGAACTGCCAGACGGCCCAAATCACCAAGCCGGGCAACAGAAACAGCGCGCCGGCGCGCACGGCCATCGCCAGCCCCAACGCGAAGCTTCCCGCCGCGGCCGGAGCGATCGCGCTTCGCGTTTGGGCTTGCAGCAGCAGTGCTGCGGCCATCGCGCCGATGGCAAGTCCCAACGACTCGGACAAAGTCGTCGCCACGTAAAGCCGGCCGTAACTCCAGGCGATGGCAAAGGCGGCCAACGCCGCCCAAGGCCCGTAACGGTTTCCAACCGCAGCGGCGAACAGGTACAGGCTTGCCGCCAAGAGAACAGCCTGAAGCAACAGCGCGCGATCGAGCCGCTCGCCGCAAAGTCCCAATCGCACGGCCAGCAGCAGAGCGTTGAGCGGTCGCCGCTGATTCCAGATGTCGAGTTCGCCGAAGGTGTTGAAGTACTGTGCGCCCTCGTAGTAGCCGCTCGCGTCGCTCCAAGGTATGTGCCCGAGCAACGCCGCATAAGGAGCGTAATCGTATTGGTCGGCCGGGCGGTCCACGTTCGACCAAACGACGGCCAAACGCAGGCAGACCACCGCGCAGGCCAACGGCAGCCCCCAACGCGCCAGGGTTCGCCTCAAGCGCAGTTCGTCCGCGCGCCACCAGCGTCCGACTGCGTCGACAGCCGCGGTGGGTGATTCCGCCGCCCGGTCCGGCCGTCGCGCCGCTTGCCGCCGCGCTGCGCTCGACGCCAGGGCCATGCGGCCGCGAACAACCCAGCCGATCAGGCAACCGACAGCCGCCCAAATCAAAATCAGCCACGGCAGAAGCAGTTCGGCAACAACTGCCGGATTCGGTTCGCCCGGCCAAATCCGAACGAATTCGGCCAGAGGAACGCTCGTTCCCCTGCCCCATCCCCAAACAGCGACGGAGAGAAAGGCCAACGCGCCGGCGGCGACGAAAACCAGCGGAAGGTAGAATCCCAGCCAGCGCACCGCTCGCCAACCAACGAGCGATGCCGTCGAGCCGGACAACCGGCGACGGCCGGCCTTTTCGGCCGTGTTCGACGAGGCGGCATTCATCGCATTCGCAGTTTCCAGAGCGCCACCCCGCACATCTTCAACAACATCATGCCATGGCGGAACCGACTGATCTGCGTTTCGCCGAACGTTCGCGCGCGATAGCGAATCGGATAGTCGGTAATCCGCAGTCCGAGTTTGGCCGCTCCGAACAACAAATCGAAATCCCCAAACGGATCGAACTCGCCGAAGTACGATCGCCCGGCGACCAATCGCTCGTAGTCGCTTCGCAGAAGCACTTTTGTTCCGCAAAGCGTGTCTTTGATCGGCTGCCCAAGCAAGAAGCTGAACGCCTTGGCGAAGAACCGATTCCCCAGCAGATTCAAGAACCGCATCGCCCGATTCTGCATCGGATAGACCAACCGCGAGCCATTGACGAACTCGCTTTTGCCTTCCAGCAGCACATCGACGAAGCCCGGCAGGTCTTCCGGGGCCACGGTCATGTCGGCGTCGAGGATCAGAACCACTTCATACTTGGCCTTGGAAAACCCCAACCGAACGGCATCGCCCTTGCCTTTTCCGGTTTGGCGGTAGACCGAGATGTCCAACTGCGGATTCTGCTCGGCCGCGCGGCAACAGACTTCGTATGTGTCGTCTTGCGAGTTGCCCTCAACGAAGATCAATTCAGCCGGCCCGTGGAACTTGGGGAAGCGCCGCACGATCTCGGCGATGTTGCCCGACTCGTTGCGGCACGCGCACACGACCGAGACGCCCAGTTCGGCCGGCAGGGGTTTCGCCTGGCGCGCCACGATCCAATTCGTCAGATTCATCCATCGCAACCCCGGAATCGCCGCCAAAACGCGATTGAGCAGCGGTCCGATCAAAGGAATCTTCGCCGGGCAAAGGATGCGGCGGTCGTGCGAAACGACTTCGAAACCTGCAAGCTGGAGCAGGTTCTTGACGTCCTCGGGAGTGAGCCAGTTGGTTATCGGCTGCGGATGCTTCAAACGCAGAATCTCCAGCAGCCCAAGCAACGGCTGCCACAGACGCGAATAGAAATTGCAAATGATCCGCGTCCGCGCGTGGCAGTACGGCCGCAGCGCGCGGAACAACGCCAGAACGTCGTTGGCGTAGCTCAAGGTGTCGGACAGAATGATGTAGTCGAACGGCTCCTCGTCCAATTCGAGTTGCTCACCCGCCTGGCAGAAGAAACGCAGGTTCGGCTCGGGATGGTTCTTGCGTGCTTCCTCCGTCATGCGCCCGCTCAGATCGACACCCACGCCGCGCGACGGTTCCAACGCGGCCAGCAGTTCGCCCGTGCCGCAGCCGATCTCCAACACGCTGGCCCCCGGCGGCACATGATACCGATAGTAGCCCGTGACTAGGTCGTGATAGCCGCGCGGCCGCCAGCGATGCCGGATCGGCGCGAATCGATCGAAGAACTCGCGCATCGCCTCTTGAAAGGGCGACAACTCGGGAGGTGGGTCCGACCAGAAACGTCGAAGCGATCGGCGCGAGACGGGCGTCTGTTGAACATCCATGTTGCAAGACTCCCCCAATGAGGATCGTCGGCGGCTTGCTCTCTTTCGCGGCACATCCCGTGCCGCGCCCCAACCCAACCGAGCAACGACGATGGCATCGTCGCCTGCCCGCCATCTGTCAGAGCGACACCACTTATACTTCTCCCTAGGGGGCTGAATCAATACGAAAAGCAAACCTCCCCGAACCCTCCAACACTCTTAGGCGACAGATTCGCCGCCGAGGTTGAAGACCACTGCGGCCTTGGGCTGGCATTGGCCGCAGTTCCGTTGCCGCCCGGCTCCGACCGCGTCGGACTGTGAAACGCCCGAACTCTCGCCAGTCTCTCGGGCAACGCTACCCATGTTTGCGCGGCCTGAGGCGACATCCGCCGGAATACTGCTTGCCGCGACCGCACCGCTGAGGTGATAGCGGCTAGGGCGCACGAACGGATTCCGCCGCCCCTTCGCCGACCAGAAGATCACCCAAAGCATCCACAACAACCGTTCTGCGCAGCCTGCCCAAATCTCCCTCGATACCAGGCAACGAAACATCAAGGTATCGCTCGCTGGTGCCCAACACCCGCCCAGGGGAGGCAGAATCGACGCCTTCGACAAGCACACCCACGGCCCGACCGACCTGCCCTCGGCAAAACTCGCGTCGCTGCCGAAGGCCGATCGCCTCCAGTTGTGCCGCCCGAGCATGGCGGACCTGCGGATCGACCGCATCAGGCAACGATGCCGCCTCTGTTCCTTCGCGCGGGCTGAATCGGAAGACGTGCAGTTTGCTGAATCGGGCCGCGGCAACCGCCTCACAGGTGGCGGCGAAATCTTCCTCCGACTCGCCCGGAAACCCAACGATGATGTCGGTGGTCAGGGCCGGCTCGTCAAACGCTTGCCGCGCCGCCCGACACCGTTCGAGCACCTTTTCCACCGGCCAGGGACGACGCATGGCACGGAGAATGCGATTCGAGCCGCTTTGCAGCGCCAAATGCAGATGCGGGCAAAAGCGATCGGGACGTTGTTGCATCACGTCCAACAGATCGTCGCCGGCCTCTGTCGCCTCCAGGCTCGACAACCGAACGCGAAACTCGCCCGGCGCCTCGGCCAAGCGGCGCAGAAGAGCGCACAGCGTCGGACGATCGGACGAGGGCGCCCCGGCCGTCGTCGTCCGCCGGTCGTCGAGGCCGTAGTGTCCCAAGTGGATGCCCGTCAGCACGATCTCGCGATGCCCGCCATCGACCAACCGGCCGATCTCCGCCAGAACCTCTTCGATCGGCCGGCTTTCCAAATACGGTCGAACGTGCGGGATGATGCAGTAGCTGCACGTCATGCGGCAACCATCTTGCACCTTAACGTAGGCCCGATGCCGCGAAGCGAACCCGGCCAGCCCCCTTGGCGGGACGTGCAACCCCAAACGCGCCAACCAGTCGGGCAGGCGGCGTTTGTCGGAAATCACTTCAACCACGCCGGGCAACTGCGCAACTCGGGCGGCGTCGTGCGCCGCGAAGCAGCCGATCACCACGATTTCGGCGCGGGGGTGCTCCCGGTGCGTGCGACGAATCAACTTGCGGCTCTTAGCCTCGGCCTCCCCGGTGACCACGCATGTGTTCACCACGCAAAGATCGACCGATTCGCCAGGACAAGCATCGCGGTATCCCAAGCGCAGCAACCCTTCGCGGACCCACTGCGATTCGTACTGATTCACCTTGCAGCCGAGGGTAACAATCAACACCGAGGGCATCGCTCATCCATTCACGTCGTTGCAGCGACTACGACGGCCAACCGAACGGGGAAGAATCTCAGCCGGCCCAACTTCTCGAGATGAAGGCGGCGCGGCCGGCGCCTTCTCTTGTTATGAAGAGTTGTGAAGATCAGTCGCCCTGCGTCTTCCGCAAAACACGCTCCGCTCGGCAAGTTCACTCTTCGCCGGGCGCCGGCTCGATCGTAGCCGTCATCGAGCCCTTGCAGCCGCGAATCAGATCATCTTTTCCATAGGCGTGAATCTGATCTCGCTTCAGTTCGGCATGCTCTTTCGTCGTGGTCAATACAACGACCCGTCCGGTCGTATCGACCTCGCATGCCAATTGGAAGCCCTTTTCGATCGGGTGGCCGAACAAGTCGCGCAGCATCCGAACGACGTACTCGTAGGAATGATCGTCGTCATTCCAAAGAATGACGTTGTAGCGAGGTTGTCGCTTGGGGCGCGCGGCATCGGCTTCGCGCAACTCCTTCTCGCCGACAACAGCAGCAAATCCGTCGCTCATAACAAGGCAACCGCATTTTCCGCCCTCTCGGCCGCACATCGGCCGGGAAAGGCAATCGGGATCGAAAAACGCCGCTGGCAGCAATTCACCCGCCAAAAAGAAGCGAGACCGCGCCGACCGACCGACGGCCGACCTCCCGGAAGAACGGCGATTTCAAACGTGCTTTTCTTCTCCGAGGTTGGACCGCCTTGACCGAACGAGTCTGATCCGACGCCGTCAATCCACCGATCATTCAAAGAACATTATACGAGCGCCCTAAACGGAGGAAAAGCAATGAGCAGCCAGGGTCGGGCAATCGCCTCGGCCGATTCGGGTCGTGTGCCGGCGGCCGGGGGTTGCCGCGCCTTGCGGCCACCGGCCGACTACCAGCGGAAAAACCGATACGGGTCGTCCCATTCCTCGGGCGTATCGAGGTAATAGCTTTCCAACCAACGGCCCTGCGTGGGCGGCGGGCACGGTTTGATGCTCGCCAGCGAAAGCCACAGCACGCCCGGCGAACTGTGCCAAAGCTGGAACTTCGCCCCTTTCGGCACGTCGGCATTCGATTCGACGACGAATTCGAACGTTTGCCACCGGTCGGTCGGGGTGAACTGCTGGTAGTCGAACAACGGTTTCCAGTTCGCGGTGTTTTGCACGGCCACTTGCACGCGAGCGTTGTCCATCTCTTCGGCTTTGGCTTTGATGGTGATTTTGTACCATTGGCCGCGGCGCATCGGAATATCGTGCTGGGCGATCATCAAGTTCGGCGTCTTGCCGGCCGCAGCCGTCGGCAGCGTGAACCGTTGCGCCCAGGCCCCATCGGCAAGCTGTTCGCGGGCGCATCGGGGCGACGGCTCGGCCGAAAGCTGCCATGCGTCGGCCAGGCCATCGCCGTCGGCATCGCGGGCGAAATCGGCATTGGTCAGCAGTTCGGGCGCGGAACGGCCGCCGTCGGCTGGCTCGCCGAACCAGCGCAACAGCGGTGTGGACGGACTAGCGCCCAGATTGCCGAGCAAGCGCGAAAGCAGGCAACTCGTGCGGCGGAAGGTGCGGCGTGTGGGCAGCCCTTGGGGCGAAAACTGCCACGGTGCAAGCTGGCACACCACCACTTTGCCCTCGGCCAGCGTGCCCAGCGCCTGCCCTTGCGGCAGCAAAGGCAACTCGCGCGGATCGCGGTTGTGAGCGTCGGCCGGGCCCACGCCCGCCAGCGGCGACCTGATGCCCGCCGGCTCGAAATACTGCGAAATGTACTCGCCGCGTCGCAGCGGGATTTCGACGGGCAACGCTTGGGCGTCGCGGTGGTCGAGCGCTACGGCCAACATCGGGCCGCCGCGCGCCAAGTGATCGGCCAACGCGGTGCGATGCGGTTGCAGAACCGCGGCACTGCCCGGGCCGGCCACCAGCAGCACGTCGCCGGCCCGTTGGCCGGTGAAGTCGTCGGCCGCAATCCCCAGTTGCGAGAGGAACTGCTTGCCCGCCGGATCGCCGGCGTAAACCACCGTGCGCTGCACCGGCGGTTTCCACTGCGCGGCGTAGTCGAGCATCTGACGCGGCAGCCGATCGGCGGCCGGGTCGGCCGCGGTCCGCCCCGTTACGTCCAACTGGCAGAAAAGCACCATCCCCTTGCCCTCGCGGTATTCGAGCAACGGGCTGTATTGAAGGCTGTAGCCGCCATCGACAATCGGCAGGAAGTCGCCGCGGGCGGGCTTTTCGATCAGCACAGACGCCACCGTGCCCTGGTTGCCGCATCGCCACAGCCGTGTAACAGGCAGGCCGCACCACGAAACGGTCGGGCCGTGCATCGGCCGAGTCTTGTACGTCAGTCGCGGCGGCAACAATGTGGCCGCCCCGCGCCAATCGCGCAAGTGCTCGGCGCTCAGAACAAACCTCGCGGCCGCAGCGTCTTGCCCGAGGCCTGCCAACACCGGATGGTCGGGCACGCGCGGGAACACCTGCCGCAGTCCGTACTCGACGACGCGGAAACCCAGCCTCTTTTCCAACGCCTCGGCCGATTGTTCGAACACGACCACCCGCAGGCCGCGTCGAACCGCCGAGAGATCGGGTGCTGGGGTGTTCACCCCCATGGCGCCTTTGCCAACCAAGAGCAGGTCGAAGGCCGACAGGTCGGCGTCGGCGGCGATCGGCGTGGCGCGTACCCCCAGGGATTCGAGCGCCCTCACCGTTTCGCCTTTCGGATCGAACACGGCGGTGCGGCCCGGCGCCCGAATCGTTGGCGGAGGCGGCAGCACGTGAAACTCGAACTCGTCTTGATGAGTTTCGCCCGACGAGAACTCGACGCTTAGCGCGATCCGGTATGCGCCCGGGGGAATGTCGCCGGGCAGTTTGAAGCTGATCGGCACGCGGGCCTGTTCGCCGGTGGGCGTTTTCCCTCGGCCCGAACCGCCGGCTGCGCCCGGGGCCGAAGTAGTCCAGCGATAGGCCCACTCGACCGGCACGCGAGCGTTGTTGATGACGATGATCTGCTTCTCGACGGTTTCGCCGGGCAAGTAGTTGTGGTCTTTCGCGGTGAACCGCTCGGGCCCGCCGGCCAGATAGGCCAGAAGCGGCATGTTGTTCCGTAATATCGCGCGTCCGTAGCCGGTGGCGATCCAATCGTCGCGATCGAAGGCCAAGTCCATCCGCTCGTAGCGGTCGTCGATGAAGTCGGCGCCGAAGCCGGGCCGTTGCAGCCGCTGCCAATCGACCGGCAGGTTGCGCCGCGATTTATCGACGCCGTCGCGCAGGCGGAACAGCATGTTGTGTTCCCACGGTGAATTGGCCGATAGCCCCCAGGTGCGGAAGGCCCGCCAGTTGTCGGTTGTGTAGCGGAAAAACACCTCGTCGCGCTCGGTCAGTTGGTTCGAGCCGAGTTGGTGCGGATAGTCCCAGCGGTGCCAGCCTTCGCGCGAACGGGCCTGTTTGGCCTCCCAGCGGAGGTTGGTCTTTTCAGCCGGGCTGATGCGGTAAGCCGCGTCGCCGAGGAACTGCGCGTTCCACTCCGCCAGGCAGAACTCCCACGGCACTGCCGCCGAGCCGAACTCGCGCTTGCCTTTGAACCAGCCGCGATACATCGCCCAGTCCCACGAGAACGGCGCGCCGTACTCGCAAAGGAACACGGGTTTCACCCCGCGGGCCGCCCAGGTTTCGAACCAGTCCGACATCTCTTGGATCGGGACGAAGTTCGGGTAGAAGTTGCTGGCGTGCAGCACGCCGATGTCGCCGGCGTGATGGTACACGATCCGCGACGGATCGGCGCGGCGGATGAGCGCCTCGGCCCGAAACGCCCGCTTGGTGTTCTCGGCCGACCACGACTCGCGGCGCACGCCCTCGATGCCCATCCAGTCGGGGTTCATGTCTTCTCCCGAGGCCGTGGCGTTGTGGCTGGTGGCGTAGGCGACCACGCTGGGATGACTGCCCGCCACGCGCGCGTAGTAGGCGGCATGGGCGGCGTAGCCGTTGGTGCGTTCGGCGTCGGCCGACTTCCAATCGTAGTGCGAAAAGTGCGGCTGTGTCAGCGCGACGAGCATCCCCGTGTCGTCGGCCGCCCGAAGGATTTCCTCCATCGCCAGGTGCGTGCCCGGCTCGCAACTGTAATGATGCGTGTACACGAAATTGATGCCGAAGCTTTTCAGCCGCAGCAAGGTTTCTTTAGCACTTTCGTAGCCGGCCCAAGCAGCGCCCAACTGGGCCGAATCGAGCGGCACGGCCGAGAGCCAAATCCGGCTGCCGTTCAGGCGGAAATCGCGGCCGTCGATCCAGAATTCGCGAAAGCCGAATCGCACGGGAAACGCGGCGTCGATCCGCCGGCCTGCCGCATCGGCCAGTTCCACCTCGGCAACGTATTGATGGTTGGGCGTGTGGATGTCCCAGAGGCGCTCGGGCCGCCACCGGGCCGTCAGCGAAAGCGTTCCGCCCTCGAGTTCCGCCGGCGGAACGGCGCGCCCGGCGAACTCAGCTTCGATCCGCCCCGCTTCGCCTCCGTCTTGACGGGAACCGTCGCGGACGGCCGCGCGGAGCATCACCGGCTGAGTGGGGCGTTCGCCTTCCAACTGGGCTTCGATCGTTACCTCGCCCTTGCGGTAAGAGGTGCTGACGCGCACCGGGCCCAAGCGAGGCCCGCTAGGCACAGCCACCAGGAACAGATCGCCGCATAGCCCGCGGCGCTCGACGGAGCCTTTTACCTCGCGGGCGGCGGCCGTGTCGGTGTACGAAAGCATGACGCCGCGAAGCGGCAGGGCCGTTACCAACAACGACACTGTATGCGTTGCCCCCGGGCGGCAGTGGTCGGAAATGTCGAGATCTCCGCCGGGAAATCGCACCTCGCCGGCGCGACGGCCGTCGATGAATACGGCGGCCAGCGAGTTCACCTGATCGAGGGCGAGCAAGATGCGACGGCCCGACCAATCGCGTGGAATGGAGACTTCGCGCTGATACCATGCGGTGGAAAGGCGGCGGAGGTCGGTATCGGCCCAGGCCGGATGTCGATAAAGCGTTTGCGAATCTTTTTGAATGTAGCTTGTGATGCCGGGCCACGGGCCGGGCACCTTGAAGAACCCCCAGCGCGCCGCAGGCGGTTCGGCCGCATCGGGCTCGGCGGGCTGGAAACGCCACAGGCCGTTGATGCACATCCGCTCGCGCGTGGCCGTAGTTTCGCGCCATGCGAGTTGGGCATCCCACACGGGCACAACGCCCGGCGGCAGCGCGGCGGCGAATTCGGAGCCCGACCGCGCGCCGGCCGCTGCTTCGGCGACATCTGGCTGCGATGCCGGGGAGCCCAATTCCTCGGCTTGGGCAGTTGCCGGGCAGCCCGTGCGACCGGTGAAGAATTCTCCTAGACAGCTCCATGCAACGAGCGATGCAGCCGCCAACGCAGCGAAGCGCCCCATTGCCTGTTTCGCAGGCTTGAAGCGATTTCCGTTCTCGAAGGTTCTATCCGCTGTTGCCCCCGGCATCGTCCCCACAAACGCCGACCGCGCCGCCCGTGCCCCGCTGCCGCTGCCTGCCTGGCGAACCATCGTTGCTCCTCCAGTAGAAGATGGCTACTCGATGCCGGCCGTTGGAATCGGCGCGGCTCGCGCGGGCCGCTTGGTTTCATTCCGTCGGCCAATGGGCCGCCAATCGCTCGGCCGCCTCGGCCATTATGATAGTAGCGTCACGAGAGTCAATCGAACGCAGGCCAAAGCGGGCGAATGCCGCCGTGGGCCGGTCGGGGCGAATCATCATGTCGCAGGGCAACCCGCCGCGCATATCCACAAAAAAGCGTTTTCGCCGTGTTTTCTCGGGTTTTCTTCGTCTTTGAGCAAAACCGAAAAAGTGGCGTTGACTCGTTTCGGGCGAATCAGTACGATCGCAACCACTTGATTCATGCGGGTGAGCAATCACGCGGGCCGAAGAGGCCGAGCGATCCGTTCGCCCGAGGCTTTTCGGCGGCAACAGCCTGTGGCTTCCGACAAGCTTGGCCTTGTTCGATCGCCGCTGTGCGAAAGCGGCGGAGAATCGAATCCGACCCGATCAATGAATCCACGTGGATGGGTCCGCACGGGAGACGGCAGAAACCGGTTGTCTCTGCGGACCGCGAAGCGATCGCCCAAGCATGGATGCGACCGGCTCGCTTCGAATACATGGTGTTGACGCACTCGATCGCGACGAATCCGAGCATTGACGTTCGGCCGCCTCATCGCAGCCTCTGCTGCCGCCGGCGCCAACGGCAATGCCCGCGCCTCTGCCGCCGATCAGAGTCGTTTGCCGGGCATGCCCGGCGATGTCGCGATGAATCGTCGCGACCGAGTTGTTCAGCAACGTGCAACAATACGGCCGTCGCTTGACGGCGGCCTGAGCGCGCCCAATCGCTCCCGGAAGCGTCGGCTGTCCTCCGCCCCCCTGGGACACGGCCTTTCCGGGGGCCTTTTTTTGCGCGCACCGCTCGCAGCGCTGCGACGCGCCCTGCGCCGCCCTCCGACATTCGAACCAGCCGACCCGCACGCAGCGATCGTTGGATCATCAACGATCAACGGCCGCCGCCCGCTGCCGCCGGAGGCGAGAAACCGCCTCTGTTCGCCGCGGCACCGGTTGCATTCCCGGCCCGACGCGTCCAAAATAGCTCGCCATGAGAATCGTTCTTTGCTACCCGGTCGAACCGAAACATCTCGCGCAAATCGCGGCCGCCGCGCCTCAGGGGGCCGAGATCATCGATGCGGGCCAAGAGCGCATCGCCGAGGAACTGCTCGAGGCCGACATTTTCTGCGGGCATGCCAAAGTGCCCGTCGATTGGGACGCGACCGTCCGCCGCGGCCGTTTGCAATGGATTCAATCGTCGGCGGCCGGCATGGATCACTGCCTGGTTCCCTCGGTGATCGAATCATCCATCGCGGTCACCAGCGCCTCGGGCGTATTGTCCGACCAGGTTGGCGAACACGCGATCGCGCTGATCACCGCATGGACCCGGTCGCTGCCGGTGTTTTTCCGCGCGCAACAGCGAAAGGAGTTTGTGCGCCGCCCCACCCGTGACCTAACGCGCGCAACGGTGGGCATCATCGGCTTTGGCGGCAATGGGCGGCGTTTGGCTGAGTTGCTCGCGCCCTTCCACTGCCGGTTGCTGGCCACCGATCTGTTCCCCGTCGATCGGCCGAGCCACGTCGCCGAACTGCTGCCGGCCGCCGCGTTGGACGAAGTAGTCGAGCAATGCGATTTCGTAGTGCTCAACTTGCCGCTGAACGACCAGACTCAGGGGCTGTTCGATCATCGCTTGCTCCAGCGAATGAAACCGGGAAGCCTGCTGGCCAACATGGCTCGCGGGGCAATCGTCGATCATCACGCGCTGGCCGAGGCATTGCAGGACGGACGACTGGCCGGCGCGGTGATGGATGTGACCGAGCCCGAGCCTTTGCCTCCGGAAAGCCCGCTGTGGGAGATGCCGCAGGTGATCATCACGCCCCACGTTGGCGGTCAGGCGGCTTGGCGGATCGATCGCATGACCGACCTGTTCTGCGCCAATCTGCAACGGTGGTTCAAGAACGAGCCGCTGATCAATTACCTGACCGACAAGCGTTTGGGATTCCCGATCCGCGGACGCGGATTCCCCACGTTTCACGAGGTCTTTGTCTAACACGCTCAACCCGGTTATTAGTTGCAGCCACCAGCGACCCGCGACGAAAAGGCCGCGACGATCTTCCCGCCAGCCTGCTACCACCGCGCTGGCCGCCGCACGCGGCAACTGCTCTGGCGGCCCTAAAGACTTCGGGGCGTTGGCCTTGCCCACCCGATGCTCGAAACAGCAGGTGACGCTTCTTGTAACCAACGGCTCAGCGGCGCAAGAATCGGCCCCTGACCGGATTGATTATTTACTTTGTCGCTTTTATGATATTTAGCATCGCCGTTCCGGCCGGGCAATGCACCAATTCGATCGGGCTTGGTGCGATGCTCCAATAGCATTGCCGAGCCGGTAGCGTGGCAAGCGGCATTGTCCCGACGAAGTAATGTGCGGCACGATCGGCCCCCGGTCAGCTCTGTCATTGGGAACCAATCATGGCCTCTGATCACGAGAAGCAACTGCAACAGTGCGGCTGGTCAACGCGCGCGATTCATGCGGGCGAAGCGCGGCAGAAGCCCGGCGACGCCGTCACCGACGCGATTTACTGTACCTCGACCTACACGTTCGAGAACCTTGCGGCCGCTCGTGAGTTCTACGTCGCCAAGAAACCGCGAGAAGAGTACGGACGCTACGGAAACCCGAGCGAGAAGGTGCTCGAACGCAAACTGGCGGCCCTGGAAGGCGGCGACGCGGCGGTGCTGCTCGGCTCGGGCATGTCGGCGCTGGCAGCGTTGATGCTGGCCAAGTTGGCGTCCGGCGACCACGTGGTGCTGATGGATCAGTGCTACCACCGATCGCGCGAGTTGTGCACCGGCTACCTCAGCCGCTTTCAAGTCGGGGCGAGTTTGACGCCCGCATGCGATTACGACGCCATCGAGTCGGCCATCACCCCGAAAACCAAGCTTCTTCTGGCGGAATGTCCGACCAATCCGCACCTGAGTGTCATTGATTTGGCTCGGTTCGCCGAGATCGGTCGCCGGCACGCCGTTGAAACGGCGGTCGACGCCACGCTGGCCACCCCGTTCAACGTGCGTCCCTTGGATTACGGCATCGACTACGTCGTCCATTCCTGCACGAAGTACTTGGCCGGCCATAACGATCTGCTGGCAGGAGTGGTGATCGGCAGCGCGGAAAAACTAGAGAGCATTCGCCATCTCCGCGGGCTGCTGGGGTTGATCAATGAGCCGCACAACATCTACTTGATGCTCCGCGGCCTAAAGACGTTCGAGTTGCGCATGGAACGGCACAACGAAAATGGCCGGCGTTTGGCCGAGTTCCTAGCAGAACACCCGCGGGTGGAGAAGGTGTTCTATCCCTCGTTGCCCGATCACCCGCAACACAACCTCGCCCGGCAACAAATGCGCGGGTTCGGCGGGATCGTCACATTCTTGGTCAAGGGCGGCGACGCGGAGGCTACCGCGCACGTCGTTGATCGGGTGCGCATTCCGCGAATCGGGCCGAGCCTGGGCGGTCCCGAGTCGCTGATCGATTTCCCTTTGCTGATGAGCTACCACGACTTCTCGCCCGAGCAGCGGGCCGCCTGGGGCATCCCCGACAACATGATCCGCGTGGCCTGCGGGTTGGAAAATCCCGACGACCTGATTGCCGATTTCGCCCAAGCGCTGGCGGTTGGTTGATTGCGTCCAACAGGCGCGACGGCCTGAAGCAATGCCTCGCGCCTGGCTCGCGCATGACAGCGACGGCGCACAATATCAACAGCGATTGGCGATGTTTTTTCGCAAAGCCCCCGGCGAAAACCCTCGGCAACGCCGGCCGACATGGTACAATAACGGTCACTGGCGCCCGGAACAACAATGCATCGAGGCCGACCATTAGCGGATCGTGTGCCACGGAAGGGTGGCCGGCCGCGATTTTGCCTTGTGCTTCTGGCAGAGAATGGTTCCGTGAGGGCCATCGGGCGTGAGGGATCGCAATCATGTCGTCCACCGAGAATGCCGGCAGTCGAAAGACCGTAGGGCGTCCCATGGAAGTCCTCCTCATCGAGGACAACTTGGAAGACGCGCGCAATACGATCTGTTCGCTGCATGATGGCAGCATCCCGTGCCGGGTGACGCTTTGCGTGGACGGCGAAGAAGCCTTGCGATTCCTCCGGCGTGAAGCCGAATTTCGGCAGGCCCCGCGGCCCGACCTGATCTTGCTCGATATCGAGCTGCCCAAGTGCGACGGAATCGAAATTCTCGACCGCATCCGCGGCGACCGGGATCTGGCCAACATGCCCGTGGTGGTTCTAACCGCCTCGCGCACGCATCAGGCCGTGTTCGTGGCTCGGCAGTTGCACGTGGACGAGTATATGACCAAGCCCGTCAGCGTTGAACAGTTCCTGCGCGTAGTGCGCACCTTGCGGCACAAGCTGCTCCGCGGAGAGCTTGATATTCCCTCGCTGGAGTAGTGCAGTGTCGTTGGCCGGCCCACTGGCCGGCTCGGTGCTGCAAAACGCTGCGTCCACGGCGTTCTTCCCTTCGCAGCGGCGAAGCCGCCCCGGGGCGAACACGAAAGCGAGCACTGGTGGTCGAAAGGCGGTTGCCGCTTGTCGCTTGAACCAAACGGTTAAGACTTTGCAAATGAGGATGCATCGATGAAAGGACAATGGGTGCGAGCTGCTGCCGGCTGGACGATTTTCTTCTGCGGCGTCTGCCTCTTGGCGGGCGAGGCGAAACTGCCCGATCCGCATTACGACTTCGAGCCGAACGACCCGAACTGGCTGAAACAGGCGGTCCAGTTTCACGGCCATTTGGGGCCCTGGGCGGCTGCCGGAGCCCGGTTGGCGATTGCCGCGCGCGACGCGGCCGGAACGAAAGGCTATTTCGACTTGGAAGTGATCGTCGAGGGCCCTTTCGCCCAACCGCCGAAAAGTTGCTTTCTCGACGGCGTGCAAGTGGCCACCGGGGCCACCTGGGGCAAGCGCAATATCGAGTGGAAGCCGGCCGACCAGATCGTCGTTCGGGTGCGCAACCTGCGTACCGGCGCAATGGCCGAGGCCCGACCGAGCGACGAGTTGATCAAATTGGCCACTTCGTTCAAACCGAAGCCGAAAGTATCGGGCCAATCGGAGTCGGCGGCCGAAGAAGAACGCCACGACGAAGAACTCGAAGCCCTCGCCCGAAAGATCGCTCATCTGCCTGCGGAATCGCTCGGCTCCGTCACCATGCTCAAACCGCACGAGGCGTCGAAAAGCCCGAGCGGCAGCACCCACTAAACTCGCCTGCGGGGGCATTGCCCGGTCGGCGCGCTTCGCGTTCGGCCCCGGCCCCGCGCATTGAGCCGCTTTGCCGGAACACAACGAACCATGACTCCCGTGCGCGCCGAATTCGTGATGATGACCTGCCAGACGGCGGCTGCGCCGATTGTCAAAGCCGAGATCGCCGCCCGCTGGCCCGACTTCCGTTTCGCCTATTCGCGGCCGGGGTTCCTCACCTTTCGCCTGCCGGAAAACCATCGGCTTCGCGCCGACTTCGACTTGGGCTGCGTGTTTGTCCGCAGCCATGCGTTCTCGCTGGGGCGCATCGCCGGAAGCGACGATCAACAGCGCGCGGCGGCCGCATGGGAGATGGTCAAGACTCTGCCGATCGAGCGGGTTCACGTATGGTCGCGTGATCGATGCGAACCCGGCTATCGCGGATTCGAACCTCGGATTACCGAAGAAGACCGCCGAATCCACCGCCTTCTGGTCGATGCCCGACCCGGCGCACAAACGCCCGCTAAGGCCGAGCAGTTCGAGCAACCGGCCGAGCCGGGGGAATTGGTGTTCGACTGTGTCGTGGTTGATCCGGGCGTGTGGTATGCGGGCTTTCATCGGGTTCGGCCGGGTCCGAGCCAATACCCCGGCGGGCTGTGGCCGCTGGTGTTGCCCGAACACGCCGTTTCGCGGGCATGGTTGAAGATGGAAGAGGCCCTGCAATGGTCGCAGTTGCCGATCGGGCAAGGGGCGCGGGTAGCCGAAATCGGCAGCGCTCCCGGCGGGGCAAGCCAGGCCCTTCTGGCGCGCGGCTGCCATGTGTTGGGAATTGATCCGGCCGAGATGGACGCAAGCGTGCTGGCCCACCCCAACTTCACCCACCTGCGAAGGCGAAGCACTCAAGTCCGTCGCCGCGAGTTTCGCAAGATCCGTTGGCTGGTTGCCGATATGAACGTCGCGCCCAACTACACGCTCTCCGCTGTTGAAGGCATCGTGACGCATGCCGAGGTGAGCGTGCGGGGGCTGATCCTCACCTTGAAACTGATCGAGTGGGAAATGGCTTCGCGGGTTGCCGAATACCTCGATCGCGTCCGCGGATGGGGTTACAACATCGTCCGCGCGCGCCAATTGCAATTCAACCGACGCGAGCTTTGCGTGGCCGCTCTTCAGAAGCCCTTCCAGCGGAAGTCGTGAGCCCATCGCCCGGCGCGGCGATTCCCGGTTTCACCAGTCTCGAAACGGCGCTGATGCCTCCGATGAGGACGGCGGGCTCTTATTGAAGCGGCGATTGTTGCCAACGTGCGCGATCGATTTCGGGAATGGGTTTTTCGTACTCGCGAGGGCGCACGCCGGTGAGCGACGGTCCGCCGTTGTCCTGAGGATAAGGATCAAAACGCACCGCCCGCTGCTGTTGGCGGTCGGCCGGGCCCGGCCCAAACAGCCGCGGCCATCCGAAATCGGGGCGATCTTGGGCGCAGCCGCACGCGGCAACCGCCAAAGCCCAAGCCCACAACAACCTCTGGCAACAATCAATCAAAGCGGTTTCTCCCCGCTGCCCCATTTGAACCCAATGGCGCGGCCCCGGCGGCAACAATGCCCGGCGATCGCCGGTTCTTTTCATCGGAAGCCTCCATCGGTTTGATCGGCTCAAACCCATCGACATCCGACGGCCCAAATATAGGCGGACAACCGGGCCGAGCGATAGATCAAAATTCCGTATTATCCACACATCCACGCACGCTACCGCTACTGAGGTCGGCATGCGATCATCGGCGTGGCCCTCGATCAGCTTTCTTTGCCCCTGACAACACAATCACCATCAGAAAAACCGCTACAACCGTCAAATTTTGCCAATCTTCACCGTCGTGTCCGCCGATAAAAAGCCCTGAGCGCCCACGATGGCTCTTGGAGAACCGATGCGCGAGACGGCCACGGTTCGCAACGCTCGCTGAGAGCGCCTGTTGCGACTCGCAAGAGCAACGCGGGTCCGAGGTGCATGGTTTGGCGAACTTCGGCCGTGACGTTTGCGACTCGGTGCATTGCGGTTCTTCGGGCCCTTGGCGAACACTGCCGGTTTGCCCAGGCGTCCAACACTCAAAGACATCATCGATCCCGCAATTCGGAGCGGATGAAATCCAGCGTCGCCAGCTTCGTTGGCCAACAACAAAGGGCCGATACCGATGTGCGTTAGTTCGTGGCGTGGCGTTTGGGCAGGCGTAATCATCGCATTGGCAGTGTCGGGAGCACGCGCCGAGCCGCTTGGTCCGGCCTGGCTGGCTTCGGCCGAGGCCGCGCGCCAACAATCTCTTGCTACCGGCAAGCCCATCTTGATCTACTTCTATGGCGAACGCTGTCCCGCGTGCAAGGTGATGCAGCGCGACGTGCTCAGTCGGGCCGATGTGCTGGAGGCCCTGCGGGCGCAGTATGTGCTGATGCAGGCCAACGCGGATCAGGTTCCGGCATTGGCCAAACAGTACGGCGTGGTTGCACTTCCGACGACCATTGCCATTTCGGCCGATGGTCAGGCGCTAGACAAGATTCAGGGCCGGCTCGACGCCGCCAATTACGTGGCCCGGTTGAACCAAACGGCCGCCAACGCTCGTCGCGCTCCGGCCGGCGCCGCCCCGCAAGTCGCAGCCGCACCGGCAAGCAGCCCGGCCGGCCTGCCGCGCATGGGCGACTACACGCCGCCCATGCCCGGCGGTTACTCCCCCGCCCCCGCCCCCAACGGCGTCCCCGGAAACAACCCGGCCATGGTCGGCCCTTGGGCGAATTCCGCTTCGCCCGCGGCTCCTTCAACCGTGCCGCCGGGTACCACTGGCGGCTATCATCCGGCCGCGACGGCGGTTCCGCCGGCAACGACACCGCAACCGCAAGTCTATGCCGCGTCGCAAAGCGGACAGGCGTTTCCTCAACCGGTGCAGCAGTGGCCGGTGGCCGCCGGCGCGACACCGGCAACGCAAACGGCGCCGGCAACAGTTCCCGCCGCCACGGTGCCGCCATCGATGGGTGATCGAACCTATCAACCTGCGTCCGGCGCACCGCCGACGGCCGGCACCCAACCGCCGCCCGCCGTGCCCGTCGCTCCGCATGCCGCCACACCGGGAATCGGCGCCGCTGCCAGTTATGCGCCGCCCGCCACTCCGCAGCAAGCGCCGCCATCGCCCGCTGCGGCGAGCCAGGGAACTGGCGTCATCGCTGCCCCGTCGGCGGCAGTCAATCCGCCGCTCGCTCTGGAAGGTTTCTGCCCGGTTGAATTGTGCGAACGCCAGCGATGGACCCCGGGCGATCCGCGTTACGGGCTGGTCCACCGCGGCCGCACCTACCTCTTCGCCGGTGCAGAACAGCGAGATCGATTCAACGCCGATCCCGATCGCTACGCTCCGATCCTCTCCGGAACGGATATCGTCTTGGCGATCGAACAAGGCCGGCAGCTCGACGGACTGCGTCGTCACGGCGTGTTTTACAACGGCCGGGTCTATCTCTTCTCCAGCGAAGAGAGCCTCCAGCGGTTCGCGCAGCGGCCCGACTTCTACGCCGACCAGGCGCTGCAAGCAATGCGCGCCGGGGCAGTGCCCGTCTACTACCGATAGCCATCCTCATCCCTCATCCGGCCGAGCGTTTCGCTTGCGCTGATTGAGCGCCGCCGCCAAAGGCCGGCCGACGTCGATCTGGCCCGGGGACCAGCCTCCGGCCGACCGCCCGGCACAGATCGGTTTTCGCATTGGGTTCGACCAGCCGCCGGTTATCGCTCGGCCGAACGAGTCGCATCAACCGCCGTGACCGTTCCACGCCCCCGACCCGCCGGTTATCCCTCGGCCGTTGACCGGCTATCGGTCGATCGCTTGACGCGGCATCGCGCCGCATGATTCAATGCCGACATGCGGTGCGATGGTCGCCGCTGAACGGGGCACTCCCGCAACCCGCTTTGTCACTTCGCCCTCGGCAGCGTGCCCCGCATCGCCACAATCGCGACTGTTGGCAGCGAGCATGGGCGTCCCGCCGGTTCGGCCGGAAGCGATTTCCGGAGTCTGCCCTTCGACCAACCGACAGACGTTTCTGTCCAACTGGGATGAGCAATCGATGAATCGAACAAGATCGTGCGCTGGGCAAGGAGTTCTTCTGGCGGTCGTTGCGGCTTTTCCGCTTTTTGCGTGGGCGGCTCAGCCCGGACCGCGTCCGATGGATCATTTCATTACGCGTCGCGGCGCCGTGTTGTACGAGGGCGATCGCCCGTGGCGTTTCGTCGGCGCGAACATGCCCGGGCTCGTGCTGCCCTACGACTTCACCTTGCGCATGCCCGAGCGAATGATTTGGCCCAACGCCTGGGAGCAGGAAGACGGGTTTCGAACGCTCGATCAGATGAATTTGCGCTGCGTACGGACATGGAATCTGCCGATCGCGGCGCCGAACGAACCGGAACCGGTGCGAGCCTACGTTTTGGGGCCGAACCGTTTCAACGAAGAGGCGTTCGTCGTGATGGACCGGGCGATTGCCTTGGCCGAGAAGTACTCCGTGCGGATGATGATTCCGCTGACCGCCGAGGCGGGCGGATATCTCGGCGGCATTCAAACCTACGCCGCTCATCGCGGCAAGCCGTCCGGCGCTTTCTACACTGATCCCGAGATCAAGGCGGATTTCAAGGCGACCATCCGCTATGTGCTCTCGCGCCGCAACACGGTCACCGGTCGCCCCTATCGCGACGAGCCATCGGTGCTCGGCTGGCAATTCGGCAACGAGCTGCGGACGGCGCCGCCCGACTGGCAGGCGGAGATGGCCGAGGTGATCAAACAACTTGCTCCCCGCCAACTGGTGATCGACGGGCGCGACGACCGCATTCCCGACGAGCCCGATCCGAACATCGACGTCTATGTGCGGCATTATTACGGCGGCGACTGGCTGAAGAACTTGGAGGTCGATGGCAAGAAGCTCGCCGGCAAGCGGCCGCTGATCATCGGCGAGTTCGGCCTGAGCAGCGATGTGGCCATGATCGGCCGTTTTCTCGACGCAGTGCGGCAAAGCGACATCAGCGGCGCGATGATCTGGAGCATGTACTTCCGCCATCGCGACGGGGGATTCTACTGGCATCAGATATTCACGCATCCCAGCCTGATGTCGTACCATTGGCCGGGGTTCGCCTCGGGCGAGGCGCACCGCGAACGGGCGATACTTCACCTGCTGCGGCAGAAAGCCTTTGAGATTCGCAATGAACCCGTCGCGCCGATCCCGGCCCCTTCGCCGCCCGAGCTGTTGCCGTTCGACACTCAAGCAATGTTCTCTTGGCGAGGCTCGACCGGGGCCGACTCGTATCGCGTCGAACGGGCGGAAGCCAAGGAAGGCCCGTGGGCCGTGGTCGCCGATGGGGTGTCCGACGCTGCAACCGCCTATCGGCCGCTTTTCGTCGATGAATCGGCGCGTCCCGGGCAATCGTGGCACTACCGCGTAATCGCCAAGAACAGCGGTGGCGAATCGCTTCCGTCAAACGTCGTCGGGCCGGTGAAGATTCGATACGGCTGCCTGGTTGACGAACTTGAATCGCTCGCCAAGGCGCATTCCCACTCGCCGGGCTTGAAGCTCGACAACGCCTTCAACGCCCTGTTCGCCGAGCATCTCTATCGGGCCGTGGGAGAAACCGGCGACGAACTCGTCTATCGTTCGCCGCAACCGATCAAACTCCTTTGCGTTTTCGCTTGGTCGGGTCCGCTCGATTCCGTCCCTTTGGTCCTCGAAGCGTCCGCCGACGGTGAGCGATTCCAAGCGATCGAAGCCCTCGCGCAACGCCGCGGTTTCGACGACCTGAAGGATCGAGCCCCCTCGCAATTGCGCAAACGGGGCGTCGGCGCCCAGTGGCGGATCGAAGCCGAGCCGCCCGCCGAAACGCAATTCCTGCGGCTGCGCTGGCGCGTCCCCTGTGCGATCGATCGCGTGGAGCTATACTACTGAGCCTATGGAACGGTCGGAACCCGTTGGCGGCCGCCCGCGGCTCGTTCGGCCGATCGGTCTGCACAGCGCCCCCGCAACGAACCCTTCTCTTGCCGAAAAGTGCATGGCGTGACGGAAGAAATCCGGATTCGCACGTTCTCCAACGGGCTGACGCTCATTGCCCAGCATCTGCCGTGGGCCAGCACCGCGGCGTTCACCCTGCTGGCGCCGGCCGGCTGCGGTTACGAGCCTGCCGACAAAGCCGGGTTGGCCGCGATGACGGGCGAAATGATGATGCGCGGCGCCGGGCGGCGCGACAGCCGTCAATTGATCATCGACCTGGATCTGCTGGGAATCGACCACGGCGGGTCGGTCAGTCAGGGCCTGTCGCAGTTCCATGCCGCCATGCGGAGCGACGGACTGGCAACCGCCATGGAGATTTTTGCCGACGTTGTGCGCAGGCCTCATTTGCCCGAAGACGAACTCGAGGCGACTCGCCTGGGGGCCATCCAGGAGGTTCGAGCCGTCGAAGACAACCCGCATCTGAAAATCAAGCAAGAATTGCGGCAGAGGAGCCTGGCCGAACCGTGGAACCGGGTGCCCAACGGCACGGAGCAAGGCCTCATGGCTGTCGGCATCGATGACGTTCGCCGATTCCACGCGAAGCATTTTCATCCCCGGGACGCAATCCTCGCCGTGGCCGGCCCACAGGCCGGCTCCGAGGTTGAAGCGTTGGTCGAGCGACTCTGGGGCGATTGGGACGGCGATCCCCCCGTGGAACTCGATCGACAGCAGTTCCGCGCCGGGGGCATAACGCACATCGACCACGATTCGGAACAGACCCATCTGGCCCTGGCGTGGCCCAGCGTGCCGTACTGTCACAGGCAGTGCGCGGCGGCCTTGGCGGCCATCGACGTTTTGGGCGGGGGGCTGAGCTCTCGGCTCTTCACCGAAGTGCGCGAGCGGCAAGGGCTGTGCTACTCGGTTTATGCCGCATTGCTCCCCATGCGGCAATGCGGCCTGGCCTTCTGCTACTCTGCCACAACGGCCGAGCGGGCGCAAACGACCCTCGACGTGGTTGCGCACGAGCTGGCGCGGTTGGCGCAGGGAGTAACCGCCGATGAGTTGGCCCGGGCGAAGGCTCGGGCGAAAACAGCGTTGGTGATGCAGCGCGAGTCGTGTTTGGCGATCAGCGGCCAGTTGGCCGCGCAATGGCATTTGCAAGGCCGCGTTCAAACGTTGGCCGAACTGTGCGAAGAAGTCGAGCGCTTGGACGAGCAAGCCTTGCGACATCATCTCAGCGACTTCCCCCCGCGGCCCGACACGATCGTCACGCTCGGCCCTAGCCCGCTGGAGGCGCCCAATGGAATTCATTAACGCCGTGCTGCCCAACGGACTGGAAATCGTTGCCGAGTGCAATGAGCAAGCCGTGTCGGCGGCGTTCGGGTTCTTTGTGCGCACCGGCGCCCGCGACGAAGCCGCTGCCGAGTCGGGCGTGAGCCACTTTCTCGAGCACATGGCGTTCAAAGGCCGCGGCGACGTGCATTCCGACGAGATCAATCGCCGATTCGACGCCATGGGGGCCGCCTGCAACGCGTACACAAGCGAAGAAAGCACCGGCTACTTCGCCGCCGTGCTGCCCGAGTTCCAAACGCCGGCCGTTCGCCTGCTGGCCGACCTTTTGCGGCCGGAACTGCGCCCCGATGATTTCGAAATGGAACGGCAGGTCATTCTCGAAGAAATCGGCATGTACGAAGACCAGCCGCCGTTCGGGGCCGACGACCAACTGCGCGCAGCGTTCTTCGGCAGCCATCCGCTTTCGCACAGCATCCTCGGCACGCGGCAGAGCATCGCCGAAATGACGCGGGAGGCGATGATCGATTATCACCGTCGCCGCTATGCTCCGGCAAACGTGGTGCTGGCCGCCGCGGGGAACGTTGATTTCCGCCGATTAGTGGAAGAGGCACGAGCGGCCACGGCCGATTGGGACGGGCCGCCGGCGCTTGTTGCGCGGCAATCGCCCGCGCCTCGGGCAACCCGTCTGGCAGTGCACAAGCCGGCCGCCGCCATGGAGTATTTTCTGCGGCTCAGTCCGGCTCCGCCGGCCGGGCATCCGCTCCGAGCGGCCGCCCTCGTGTTGGCCGCCCTGGTGGGCGACGATGTCGGCAGCCGGCTGTTCTGGGAATTGGTCGATCCGGGTCGGGCCGAGTCGGCGGGAATGTCGTTCCACGAGTTCTACGATGCCGGGCTGATGGCCGCCGATCTTGCCTGCGAGCCCGACGATGCACGCGAAAACTACCGCATTTTTCAGGGTGTCTTGGATGCCGTGCAAGCCGAGGGCGTTCGAGCCGATGAGGTGGATCAAGCGAAGAACAAACTGATGTCGCGCATCGTCCTTGGGCAAGAACGTCCGGGCCAGCGACTGTTCGCCATCGCCGGCGACTGGATCTACGACCGAAGGTATCGACCGTTGCCCGCCGTGCTCGACGAAGTTGCCGCCGTTACCGCGGAGACGATCGGCGAGTTCCTCCGCCAGTTCCCCCTGACGTTGCACGCAGCGGCGGCCGTCGGCCCTCTTTCCCAGTTCCCCGCTGAAGACGATTGACTCTCGTGGAAATTTCGGTCGGCCTCGCCCGCAGCCTTGTCGTTGGCCGCTGCGGCGTTCTCGGTCCTCAGATGCGTGAAGGCCGGTGCGGATTGCTGGTCGCGGAATCCCGCAATGTCCCGTCGTCTGCAATGCAGACGCCTTGTGCCGCGGACAAGCCGATCAATCGGTCGCGCAATCCCGCCAGTTGGGCGGAATAGGCTTGAAGCCGTTTCGGCAGTTCGGCCGAGTCGTACCAACGCATCTCCAGGAACAGCCTTGCCGGATCGGGCAACTGGTGCGCGGCCGCCACGCGCCACAAAAGCCAGCTCTCACGCCACGAAAGCCGGTGCGCCCGGCAGAGCGACACGAACAACCCCAAAGGGCTGTTGCTGCGGCGCCCGGAAAGCTGCTGGAACAGGCGAAAGAAGATCGCGAAGATCACCGACGCAATCGTCAGCACGATCAGCGCGCGAACCACCGGCCCCAAATCCACCGGCTGATCGGTGAAATCCGAATGAAACGAGAACCAACTGTTCTCGGCGGCAGCGAACATGCCGATGCGATCCATGATCTCAATCCTGCCGTTTGTCTCTTCGTCTCTTTGCAGCGAACGCCGATGCGATCTTTCGCGCAAAGCGGCCGGCGGCCGCCCGCGCCCGCTCCCCTCCCGCGCGCCGTCTCAAGTCGATTCCGATATTTCCTGCGGTTCACTTCCCCGTCGCGGGCGACACCAAATCGAGCGTCAGGAAACGGCAGGCAGCGACTCGGCGGCCGGCGCCGCCGGCGATTCGCTCCCGGCGACAATCGTCTGCCATCGGCCCAGCGCCTCGCGCTTGCGCAGCGATTCGCGGGCGGCCTCTTGGACGCTCGGGCTATGGTCGTTCAGGGCGTTCTTCAACGCCAGCATGCTGGCTTCACAGCTCAGCATGCCCGCCGCAGAAGCGGCTTCGGCCCGAAGCAAAAAGTCCTCGTCGTCAAGCATTTTCAAGATGATCTCACGGTACGGCTCGACCAAACCCATGGCCCGCGCCATGGCCACGCCGCGCAATCGCCGATTTCTCGCCGGCGACTCCAGTTCGTGGCGCAACAGTTCCGTGGCTTGCGGATCGAGTTTGCGCACCATTTCTCCGGTGCTTCGCCGCACGTCGTCTTCAAGCATGTCGAACGCGCCCAGGTAGCGTGCGAAGGTGAACTCGCTGAGGCTGTCGAACGCCGCTTGGCGGACCACGGCGTACGGGCTGTCCACCATTTCGACCACGCGGGCCAGCGCGCCGGGAATGCCGCGAGCCCGAAGTTGCCGGACAGCAATGGCTTGCACTTGCGGATCGGGATCATCGAGGGCGGCCAACGCCAGCGCGTTCGCCTCGGCTCCGGCAAACTCGGTCAAGGCGGCCGCGGCGGCGCGCCGACCCGCGGGTTTTCCCCGCAGCAGAACATGCCGAACCACAGCCAACGCCGAGGGTCGCGAAATCGCCGATTGCACCGCCAGACGCACGACGCCGGGCTGAGCGGCGTCTTCCAGTTGTTCCAGAACTTTCAAATCGCCGCGAAACCAAGTGATCGATTCGATTCGCTTGAGGTTCTGCACCACATGAGAAGAGGTCGAGCGGGCCAATCGCCGCAGAAAGTGCCTGAGGAACCGCAGATCGCTCCGATTCGCAGCGGCCGACAACGCCGCCGAGGGCGCCTTCGGGTCGTCGAGAAAACTGAGCAGAAGACGAATCACTCCTCCGTGATCGCTGCGGTGCAGCAAGTCGTTCAAACAGAGGAACGCCGGGTGAAGCGGCGATTGCAGAATGCTCTTCAACAAAGCGTTCTCTCGATTCACCAACAGCAGAAACGCCTCGACCAACAACGCATTTTTGTGTTTGCCGAATCGCTGCACGGCCAACTCCAGCGCCCCGATCACATGCCGCCGCGTCAGTTGCGGATCGCGGCGTTCGGAGGGCGGAGGCGGCGAGGCGAGTTCTTGATAGAGGAGCCGCACCAAGCTCATCAACGTGTCGCACGCCTGCCGAAAATGCGGATGGTCGGGCATCTCCGCCACGGCCGCGAGGGTGGGCGCCAAGTCGTACTCGCGCAGCCAAAGCGACGCCCGACAACACAACGCGCACATCTCCGGATCATTGCCCAACAGCGCGTTGCGAAACGCGCCGAGCAACCGGCCCGGGTGCTCCTCAACGATCTGCCGAGAGCGATCATCCATGCGGTCCAATCGGCGAATGATCGTCTCCGAAGCCAGCGGCTCGCGGCGCCGCAACAAGGCGGTTAGCGCGCCGTGCCGCACGTCGAGGTTCGTCGCGTCGAGCGCGGGCAAGAGGACGGCCAAGGCCGACTCGTTCGCCGTCCGGCTCAGAAGGTTCAGCGTTGTCTGTAAACCGCCGCCCATGCCAGCTTGCTCAATGATGCTCGAAATCCTGTTCGCCGCGCAGCGCCATCGCCGCGAAGCGCCGCGTCCGGACCAGCGCGGTGGGCTTCTCCGCGTGTCAGGGCGTACCGGAACGCGCGCAAACAACCGCTATGATGAATATGGCATTTACTGCGGTGCGCTGAGGAAAAAAGAGAAATCCGCCGGAGATTACGATCGAGATTCTCCGCACTTGGCAAAACATCGGGCGATCTTTCGCCGCGGTGGGCCGTTGGTTTCTCGCCAACGTTCGGCACGACCGCCCTATTGGTTGTC
>JARKPK010000162.1 GCA_029975295.1 Thermoguttaceae bacterium
GGTTTCGTGGGTTGACGTTGGCGCGCAGTCTGAAGCTTACTACCTCGAATCTGAAGCAATCCAGCGCGTCGAATCCCTCCGCGCTGCCGGTCACTTTGAGGCAAGCTACACGGCCTAGCTTGCCGGTCAACCCCTTGCCCGGTTGTCTTGAGGCAACCGGCGCGCCCCCGGTCCCCATCGGCTTGCTAGGCCGATTGCCAAGGGGACCGGAGGCGCGCCCGTTTCATCATTGGGAGGCACCATGAACACGCAACGTACCATTATCGCGATTCGGCCCAATGGCGACCCCTTCGGAAGTGGTTTCGAGGGGTGCCAATCGGAAGATGGAGGGGCAACGTGGTTTTATCGTGGGGACATTGGCGCGCGGCCGCGCGCATGGTGGCGCGCCTATGCCCGGAGGCAAGGCGCGATTCTGCGCTATCGCTAGAAGGGGTTGAAACGTAGTCCGATCATGCCCAAAGCGTTGACTCTCTGCGCTGCCCTTGTGGGGCGTGCGCCGACGTGTCGGGCCGTGCGCTGCCCTTGTCGAGCTTGCTGCCGTTGCCCTCCGTTCGGCAAGCGCCCCGACGTGTCGGCTTGCGGCCGAACGTGCCGCGCGGCCGCGCGCGCAAGCAAAACGGGCAAAGGGTTTGTTTTGCCCGTGCGAATCCGAAACGGCTTGTGTCGCTTCACGGTTTGCGCCCTAGCGCGTCTTGCGGCGCTTGGGGCATTGATAGTCGGGAGGGGGAAACTTGATTCCCATTGCCTTGTAGTACGCTTCGGACAACTCCGTCAAGATTGCATTGAGGCAACGGGCATAGTTGCGAACCCTCTTCAGCCGATAGAGCAAGTCATCGGCAGGGCGCTTGCCGTAGAACACAAGCGCCTTGATTCCCGCCCAATCGCTCTTGTCGATAGCGTGTTCCGTAAGGATTGCCGCAAGGCGCTTGCTGGTCATATCAACCTTCTTCTTCATTGCTGTTTTTCCCCAGTTGTGAGAGTTGAAGCTTGCGACTACATTTCAACTATTCCCTCCGGCCGACACGGAGCAAGCGATATTGGCCGAAACCGGGCGAATCTCAGAAAAGCGCGTCGATTCTCGCAACAGACTTCGCACAACGGAGTTTGTGCGCACAATGGAGTTTCTGCGCGCGATTGCTTTGTCCGCTCGCCGATCGAAAAGAGCGCGAAAGCCGGCGGCCAGGTTCCGCAAACCGTGACGAAAAGTGGCGCGCGAGAAACCGGCGGGGAAATTTCCGTGGCGAGTGGGCGGGCCTCAATGATGCGGCGTGATGCTCGGCCGCTCGTGCGTTCAATTGGCGATCGGCGCTGAAGCGGCGCTATCGACCTGCGAAGCTGGCAGTAGCGGTGTAGCTATGCAACCGTGTAGACCGCCCAGCCGATGAAGGCCGTTCCATGTCGAGCAATCCACCTGCGAAGCTGCCAAGTGCGTGTAAACGCTCCGCCGAAGGCAGGCCGACGCCCGAGGTAGCGCCAGGGCGTGGGCCTCGATCGTCAAGCGGACCGGCCCTTCCATCAAGTCGGCCGGTTTCAGCGCGCGTTCAGCGGCGGCGGCCGATGATGCTTCCGATCATGTAGCCGTCCGACCATCTGCCCGATCAGGCACGATTGCGGCGGCCGGCTCCGGCGGCTCGCCCAGGACGTGCTGCGCGGTGGGCGGGTTGGCAGCCGGCCCGGCGGCCGTTCCCGGCCGGGAGGATCGGTGCGCAAGCGGCGGCCGATGGCGGCCTAGCGGCCGGCTTCCGCGGCCTGAAAAGGTCGGCGGCGCTCCCGGCCGGGAAGATCGGTCGAGAAGCGGGCTGGCCCCCGCGTTTGGCCCGTTCGGAAGCTGCGAAGCGCCAAGCGCCAAAGCGCTTCCAAGCGCCTGGAATCCAAGCGCCATCGAATTGACCCTTTGACCGCTTGACCCCCGCTTACCCCGCCCCGTTTGACCCGGCCGCGCAAAGAAGGACCCGGCGCACTTGGGCCGGGTCCATCAAGCGGGTCAGTCTCCAGGCAACCTCCTCTCGTTAGAGTCTTCGCGCCCCGTTGGCGCTGATAATGATCTTGCCCTCTTGCTTCAGCCGTCGAAGGGCGGTCTTGACTTGACCGGGCAAAGCCACAACCCGGTGCTTTGCACAAAGCCGCTCATACTTTTGCCAGAACGCGCTCTCCCCAATGGCTCGGGTTCGGGGGAGGCATTCCAGGACGAGGGTGCTGATTGTCAATTCGTTGGCGTCGATCATGTTGCTTCCTCGGTACTCAAGTGAAGGTCAAGCGAAGGGTGCCGCCCGGCCGGTGAGGCGCGGCCGGGCGGCGGGAGCAACACAACACCATCAGCACTTGGACCCGTAGATGATTCCGTCATCGCCAAGATAGAGGTAATACTCCCCCTGCCTCTCGCTGGCGGCGGTGAGGCGGTCGCGTGCCTCTTCGGGCAGGCAATCGGTTCGGTCCCAGAAGCCGCAACCATGCCCGTTGCGTGTCAACCAGTAATCGTGGCCTCCCAACTCGGCGGCCGTCCATTGCGGGTGAGTGTAGCGGGCCAGGTCCGCCGTGTTCTCCTCCTGGAATCGACGGCAATCGTCGATCATCGCCGCCAACGTTTCCGGGTCGATGTCGTCGATACCGTAGTTGGCGTCGAGCGGCTCGCCTCCTTGCGGCGTCGATTCATCGTTGCTGCTCCACAAAGCGGCTTCGATGTAGGCGCGGGTGAAGTCGTCAAGTTTGGCGGCGGTAATCATCGGTCATTCGGTCCAATTCTGCGCGGCAAGGTTGCGGGCAAGACGGGCCTGCTTGTCGGCTCGCGTCCAAGTCTGGCGGTGTTCCGGCTTCCCGGCCACGGTGTAGCCGGCCTCCTCAAGCTGCGCGGCCACGTTCAGGGCAATCTCCTCCTTGAGTGTTTCGGCGTACTCGGGATCGTCAATGCCCCAAAGGGAATCGTTGTACTCGTCGCCCAGAACATCGAAGTGGCAACGGACCCCGTACCATTCCCACCCGTCGCCGTACCACTTGACCAGTTGGGCCAAGGTCCGACGGCGCTCGGCGGCCACCATTTCGGCGGCCACTTGGCGGCTGGCCCCGCGCTCGCGGGCGTACTGGTAAATCCCGTAATCCTCATCGGAGAGTTCGATAACCAGCCGCTCCCGGTGCCCGTCGCAGTAGACGCTGCCCTGCATGGCGCGGGCGTCGGCCTCATCGCGGAAGCGGCGTTCGGGGGTGGCGGTGTGCTCGAACCCGTCGCAGTGTTCCCAGGGCGTCATGCTCTCGTGCTGGTCATAGACCACTTCGGTGGCGGCCAGCAGATCGTCGAAGGCGATCGTTGCCGGCCGGCTTTCAACGGCGATCATCGTGTCGCCGTGGCGGAAGGTGTTTCTCATGGTTGCTTGCTCCG
>JARKPK010000039.1 GCA_029975295.1 Thermoguttaceae bacterium
GGCGTACTCGTCCGTGATCGAAAGCACCCGCCCGGGCAACTCGCCCGACAGGCTGGCGAAGTAGAACCCGCCGGCCGTCTCGCCGAACGAGAGTGGGTTCCCGCTGCGCACGACCAGCAGCCGCGCCGGGTTCCGCCACACCCCGAGGATCACCAATCGCCCCTCGGCCGCCGCGGCGGTCCGCGCCGCCCGCAGTCCCAGCGCGCCGGGGAAGCGGGCCATCAACAGTCCGAGCGCCTCGCTGTCGCACTCCGTCTGCGGGGCCAAGCGAAAGCGACGCACCAAGGCGTCGTGGTTCGTGACCACGCCGTTGTGGACAAACCAACCGCGGCCGGCTGGGTGCGGATGGTTGTTGCGGTTGTCCTCTGGCCGTCCGTGCGTGGCCCAGCGGCAGTGGCCGATCACCACCGTCGTGCCGCGGCAGGCGTCGAGGTCGCCCAGGTTGGCCGTGGCGGGGCCGGGGCGCTTGAAGGTATGCATGGTCCCCTGGGCGTCGAGCCACGCCAGTCCGAACGCGTGGTGGCCCCGTTGTTGCGTTTGGGCGGCGATCCGCCGCAGGCGGTCCAGGTCGGGCCCGTTCCCATTCTTCGTGATGAATCCGAACACTCCACACATGGTCGGCTCCTATGCTCTCGGCTCGGTGGGCGGGACGTGATCGTCGGCGGCGTCCTCGGGGGCGTCCAACCAGGCCTCGAAGCGAATGAAGGACGCCTTCTCGGCGACCAGGTTGGCCCAGCGGTCCCGCGCGGTCCTGGTGCGAAACAGTTTTTCTTTCACCACAAGGCGGCCGTCGCGTCCGACCGCCTCCATCCATCGCAGTCCGTACTCGCTCATGGTTCTCTCTCCTTTTCGCGGTTTGGGTTGCCATCATCAGGCGGCCGGCACCCATCCGGCCGCGACGCGGGCCTCCGTGCCTGCGTTTCGGCTTCAGGGCATGGCGTCGTACTTCTTGGCCAGCCGGCGGAACTCGGCCTTGATCTCGTCCTGCGGGATGGCGTCCGAGACCCATCCGTATTGCTTGCCGCCGTGAATCCGGGCGTAGCCCGCGCCCCAGGCCAGGTATCCGATCAGGCGTTCCGCCTCGCTCTGCCCGGGGCCGGCCTTCTTCCACCCGCCGGAAAGCGCGCCGGGGTTCCACTTCGGCATCCGCTTGGCGCTCAAGGCCCGCTCGACCAATCCGAGGCAGACCTGAATCCAGCCGACCGCCTTGGTCGCGCTGGTGGTTCCCGAGAAGACGCGGAACTCGACCGTGTCCTTCGAGCCGCGGGCGAGGTTCGTCAGGTTCAAGGCGTGGTAGCGGTCGCGGTCGAGGTTGGGCTTGGCGTCCTTCTCATTCCCGTACTTCCGCACCCCGCCGCAATACCGACCTCGCTCGCGGTTCTTCGTGCCGGTGATCGCGTAGAGCCCCTTCTCGACGTAGGCCACGATCGTGACCAAGCGGGCCAAGGCCTCGCTGGGCCAATCGCGCTGCCAGCCGATGTGAATGTGGACCCCGCAGCTCGCATTGACCCGGTGGCCTTTCGCCTCGAGGATTCGCATCACCTCGGCGATCTGGGCCAGGCCTTCGGGGCCCCGCAAAACCGGGCTGACGATCTCGCACTTGTGGCCGCCGTTGGAGTTGTCGATCGAGCCGTCCGCTTCGGCCTTCCAGCCCGCGGGCAGGTACGGCACCTGGATTCCGCGGCGGTAGGGGCCGATCCGCAGGCCGTCGTTGCGGACGGCGCTGTCGGGGGCGATCGTCTCGATCTCGATTCCGAAGGTCAGGTCGCTGGCGTTCATCGCGTGATCCCTTGTGTAGGTGGTTCATGCACCCCTCGTAACAGTGGTAACAGTCGCTCAAACGCGACGTTTAATCAAGGCAATTCCAGAAGCCCGAAGTGGCGACGCGCTTTGGACTTACGGCTCGTCCTTTGTGTCAGAATGGGCGGCTTTTATTGGGTGGCGGAATCGCCCGAAAAAGCCCGGGGGCCAGAGGCGGCCGTAAGAAACCCCGGGGGGGAACCCGGGGCGTTTTGGGGAGAAGAATGCGCTGGCGCTGGGCTAGGCGTGGGCGAACTTGCCGCGTTCGGCCTTGCGGAACCGGGCCTCCGAGCCCTTGGCCTTGATCTCGCGGATGATCGCGCTGTAGAGCGTGGCGTGCGGCGTCTTGCCGCCGGGGGATGTCCAGTAGCCGTTCGCCTTGACTGCGGCGATCAGCTCTTGGGCATTCATCGGCCGGCCGCTCTCTTCGAGCACCTTGGCCGCGGCGTCCAGGCCGCTCATCTGCTTCGGCTTGGCCTCGGCCTTGGCCCGCTTCGCCTTGCCGCGCTCCGGCTCGGCGCTGGGCATCGCCTCCTGGCTGACCTCGGCGGCCGGCGGCTCGGTGGTCGTGGCGGTCTGGGGCGCCTTGGCCCTGCGGCTCGTTCGCTGCGGCGCTGCCGCCGCGCCGCGGAGCCGTGCCGGGCTCTTGATGTGAATCTTCTCGCCCGTGGCGAGGTTCGTGGCGTTCCAACCGCCGTGGCGGTTCTCGCCGTCGATCCGCACCTCGACGATCTTGTCCGACACCTTCGCGGTGTAGACGCCGCCAACCTGCACTTCGTTCTTCTTCATCGCACACCTCCGTTGGGAAAGGGGAAAGGGAAACTACTTCATCGACTGGCGGCCGGCCTCGTAGGCCGCCCGCAAGGCGAGCTTGATCTGTCCGACCGACACCTCGTGGAAATCGAGTGCGTCGGAGTTGCGGTACGCGAGCGTCGGCACCTTGAGCACCTGCTGGGCGATTTGCGTCAGCCGGGCGTCGATGGTGGCGTCGTCGTCGTTGCGAGCTTGGGAACTGGTCATCTGGGCGCTCCCGGTGGGTTAGTAGCGTGTGCTTTCAACGATGGTCAGTTGGAACTCCTGTCCATTGGGAAGCGTGACGACCACGCCGCGGTTCATGGTCAGCACTCCGGCGTCGCGGAACGTGGTCACGCTGCCGCCGGCCCGTTCGATGCGCCGCTCGATCAGGCGGGCCAGCTTCGTCTCGAATCGCTTCTCGCTCAGTCGTGGTTTCTTCATGGTCGTGCTCCTTGGCGTTGGGGTGCGTTGGTTCGTACATCCACACATGAGCCATGTTTTCGGCAGAACCTCAAGGCGATTCGGCGGCGGTTCGCATCGATTTCCCGGAATACTTTTTCACCCAGGCGTAGCACCCGATGAGCACGAGTAACGCTGACGGACGGCAAGGCGGCCCACTCAATCCCCAGGCTTTACGGCTGGAGGATTTGGCCCGCATTCTGTCCGCGTCGGGGCCGCGGCCGGTGACCGTGGAAATGCTCCAAGCGGACATCGACGACGGCGCGCCGACGAATGCCGATGGCACGATGAGCTTGGTCGAGTACGCCCGGTGGCTGATCACGGAGATGTCGCATGGCCGCGATTGACGTCCGCCATCTCCGTCCCAGCGAACTGTGCCGCCTGCTCAATTCGACCGGCGAGGTCTTGAGTGAGCGCCAGCTCCACCGGCACCGCACGCGCGCCGGATTCCGCATCGGCGACGCCACGCACATCGATCTGTTCCGATACGTGGCGTGGCTGGTCGAGGTCCGACACACGCCGCGTCCCGAAAACGAAAGCGACCCTTATCAGTCGCTCAAGGAGCGCGCCCGGGCGCGCAATGCCGCCTTATCGCTGGCCGGGCGCGATATCGGCGAACTGCCGGCCATCGTCAACCCGGAGCGGAAGACGAGAGCCGAACAGGACTTCCGCTTCTTCTGCGAGTCGTACTTCCCGTTCACGTTCCATTTGCCGTGGTCGCCGGACCACTTGAAGGTGATCGCCAAGATCGAGCAGGCCGTGCTCCGCGGCGGACTGTTTGCGATGGCCATGCCGCGGGGAAGCGGCAAGACGAGCATCTGTGAGTGTGCCTGCGTCTGGGCCGTGCTCTATGGCCACCGCGAGTTCGTCTGCCTCGTCGGCAGCGACGAGGGGCACGCGATGGACATGCTCGAATCCATCAAGACCGAACTCGACGGCAACGAGCTGCTCTTGGAAGACTTTCCCGAGGTGGTCTATCCGATTCAATGCCTCGATGGGATCGCCAACCGCTGCTCGGGCCAGCTTTACAAGGGCCAGCGCACGCACATCGGCTGGACGGCACGCGAGATCGTGCTGCCCACCATGCCGGGCAGCAAGGCATCCGGGGCAATCATCAAGGTTGCCGGCATCACCGGACGCATCCGCGGCATGAAGTACAAGCGGGCCGACGGGCAGTCGGTGCGCCCGTCGCTGGTGGTGATCGACGACCCGCAAACGGATGAATCGGCGCGGTCCCTGTCGCAGTGCGCCACGCGGGAGAGCATCCTGGCGGGCGCTGTCTTGGGATTGGCCGGACCGGGAAAGAAGATCGCCGGGGTGATGCCCTGTACGGTCATCCGCCCCGGCGACATGGCGGACAACATCCTCGACCGCGACAAGCATCCGGAGTGGAACGGCCAGCGGACGAAGATGGTGTACTCGTTTCCCACGAACGAGAAGCTGTGGGCGAAATACGCCGAGATTCGCGCCGAAGGGCTGCGGGCCGAACGCGGCTTGGCCGATGCCACCGCGTTCTACCAGGCTCACCGCCAGGCGATGGACGAAGGCGCCGTGGTCGCCTGGCCCGAGCGGTACAACCACGACGAGTTGTCGGCCGTCCAGCATGCGATGAATCTCCGGCTCCAGGACGAACGGGCCTTCTGGGCCGAGTATCAGAACGAGCCGCTTCCCGAGGACGACACCCCCCAGGAAGACTTATCGGCCGACCAGATCGCCGCGAAGTTCAATCGCCTTCGTCGTGGCGAAGTGCCCGTCGGCGGCAACCACCTGACGATGTTCATCGACGTGCAGCAGGCACTCCTGTTCTATGTGGTCTGCGTGTGGGAGGCCGATTTCACCGGCTACGTGCTGGACTACGGCACGTATCCGGATCAGCGACGACCGTTCTTTACGCTGCGGGATGCCCAACCGACACTCTCCCAGATGGCCAAGGGCGCCGGGCTGGAGGGAACGATCTACGCCGGTCTGGAGGTTCTCACCGCCTCGTGCCTGGCGCGCGAGTGGCGCCGCGACGATGGGGCGATGATGCGGATCGAACGCTGTCTGATCGACGCCAACTGGGGCAACTCGACCGACGTGGTGTACCAGTTCTGCCGCCAAAGCGCGCACTCGTCGGTGGTCATGCCCAGCCACGGACGCTTCGTGGGGGCGTCGAGCGTCCCATTCTCCGAGTATCGCCGCAAGCTGGGCGACCGGCTGGGGCACAACTGGCGCATCCCCAGTGTCCAGGGCAAACGGGCCGTGCGCCATGTGGTTTTCGATACGAACTACTGGAAGTCGTTCATCTACGCCCGGCTGGCTGTGCCGATGGGGGACCGTGGATGCCTGTCGTTGTTCGGCGACAACGCCAACGCGCATCGCTTGCTGGCCGAGCACCTCACGGCCGAGTACCGCGTAAAGACCGAGGGACGGGGGCGTACCGTAGACGAATGGAAGCTGCGTCCCTCGGCGGTCGATAACCACTGGTTCGACTGCCTGGTCGGCTGCGCCGTGGCTGCCTCGATGCAGGGAGCCACTCTGCCGGAAATGAACGCGAAACCCGCGGGGGCGAAGCCGCGGCTGAGGCTCTCGGATCTTCAACGGAGTCGGCGATAGTGGCTGAGCATCCACCGCAACACCCCGACGCTTCCCAACGCGGACTGGTTTGTCGACAGTGCGGTTGCCGACACTTCTGGGTGCTGTACACCCGGGGCATCCCCGGCGGCCGACTGATTCGTCGGCGCGAGTGCCGGCACTGCGGCAAGCGCTATACCACCACGGAGAAGATCGTGCATTAGGAGGCAATCCGCCGGGACGTTCTGCCGGCAGAACCGATTTCCAGAAACCGCAGCAAGAGGTCTTCCGTACTGCAACAGCGACGCTACAAACACATAGATAACCGAACCCGGCGACGTCGGCGGCTGATCACCGCGGGCGAAACCAGACCAACGAACAGGCCATGCGGGGCCGCATTCCTCGCGTGGTCTTTTTTCGTTGGTCTCGCCGGTTCGGTCCCTCGCGAGAGCGGGTGGGCCAGTGCCCGGTGAGGTTTCATACGCCTCGCATGCTTGGTGCGACTCCAAGACCCGCCACTTGAGGAGAAGTGGCAATGGCTGACGACCTCGAACAGACGATCCGCGAGAACGCCCAGGGGCCGGCCGAGGCGCATGGTGACTCGGGCGGAATGAAGCAACACAACCTCCGCGACCAGATCGAGGCCGACCGCTACCTCGAGAGCAAGAGGGCGGCCAAGAAAAAGGGTTTGGGCATCGGCATGAAGAAACTCGTCCCCCCTGGAACCGACTGACCATGTTCGGTTGGCTCAAGAAAAACCTCTTCGGCAGTAATGCACGGCGGCGTCCCTTGCGGGTCGTCCACGTGCCGCTGAGCGTTCGCGGCCGCTACGATGCCGCGGCCACGACCGAAGAGAACCGCCGCCACTGGGCCAATGCCGATCTGCTGTCGGCCGATGCGGCCGCCAATCCCCAGGTCCGTCGTATCCTCCGCAGCCGAGCCCGGTACGAAGTGGCCAACAACAGCTATGCCCGGGGCATCGTCAATACGCTGGCCAACGACTGCGTGGGCACGGGACCGCGGCTGCAGATGCTCACCGACGACGCCGAGGCCAACCGGCTCGTCGAGCAGCAGTTTGACGAGTGGGCCACGGCGATCAACCTGCCTGAGAAGCTCCGCACGATGCGCATCGCCCGGGCTGAATCGGGTGAGGCCTTTGCGATGCTCCTGTCCAACCCGAAAATCGATTCGCTGGTGAAGCTCGACTTGCGGCTGATCGAGGCCGATCAGGTCGCCACGCCAGAACTGGCCGGCCCCGACTCGCCAAGCAACGCGGTCGATGGAATCGTCTTCGACTCGTTCGGCAACCCGGTCGAGTATCACCTGCTCCGTAGCCATCCGGGCGATCCCTGCGGCGGTTCGCTGGAATACCAGCGCGTGCCCGCGGCCGCGATGATCCATTATTTCCGCGCCGACCGCCCGGGCCAGAGCCGGGGCGTGCCCGAGATCACCCCCGCGCTACCACTCTTCGCCCAGCTTCGCCGGTACACGTTGGCCGTGCTGGCAGCAGCCGAGACGGCCGCCGATTTCGCGGCCGTGCTCTTCACCGACGCGCCCGCCAACGGCGAGGCCCAAGAGGTCGAGCCAATGGACCTTGTGGAACTCGAACGCCGCATGGCCACGGTGCTGCCGGGAGGTTGGAAGCTCGGGCAGGTCCACGCCGAACAGCCGGCCACGGGATACGGCGAGTTCAAGAAGGAGATCCTCAACGAGATCAGCCGCTGCCTGTCGATCCCGTACAACGTCGCAGCCTGCAACTCGTCGGGGTACAACTACGCCTCCGGACGGCTGGACCACCAGACGTACTACAAGTCGATCCGCGTCGATCAAGCGCAACTGGCCGCTGTCGTCCTCGACCGCGTGCTACGGGCCTGGCTCGACGAAGCGGTGCTCGTCTCCGAACTCTTGCCGCTGTGGATGCGCACGGCGGCGTTCCGCGATCTGCCCCACCAATGGTTCTGGGACGGAATGGAACATGTCGACCCGGCGAAAGAAGCCGCCGCCCAGGCCACGCGCCTGGCGAGCCTTACGACCACGCTGGCTTACGAGTTCGCCCGACAGGGCCGCGATTGGGAAACGGAACTGCGCCAGCGGGCCAAAGAGGTCGCGCTGTTGAACGAACTCGGCCTTGCGCAAGCGGCGCAGCCAAGTCCAACGCGGGAAGAAGCCCCGGAGGAACGAGAGGAATCGGAGGTTTGACCATGCACCAGACGCTCACCACCGACCAGCCACGGAGCCAGCTTAGCCTGCTGAGTGAACCAGGGGCCATTACCATCGAGGCGGTTGCCGACGGAGAGCCTTCGTCCGACGGCAAGCCGCGACTGCCGCGGTTCTCGATGGTCGCCTACACAGGCGGCCCGATGCGGATCGCCGGCTGGCGCTATCCGGTCATCGTGGACCTGGCCGGGCTGACCATCCCCTCGCAGAGCCGGCCGATCCGCTTCGGCCACGACATGCAGAGCGGCGTGGGCCACAGCGAGGCAATTCGCTTGGAGGAAGGCCGCCTGGTGGCCACCGGCGTCGTGTCCCGCGACACCGCTGCGGCCCACGAGATCGTCGCCAGCGCCCGCAACGGGTTTCCGTGGCAGGCATCGATCGGCTCGTCGGTCGAGGAGTTCGAGTTCGTCAAGCAGAACCAGAAGGTCATCGTCAACGGCCGGGAGTTCTCCGGCCCCTTGAACGTCGTGCGCAAGGCAACGCTTGGGGAGATTTCATTCGTGGACCTCGGCGCCGACGGCAACACGTCTGCGAGCGTCGCCGCCGGCTTTCCCTGCCAACAGGAGGAAAACATGGACTCGCAAGAGAACGTTACCCATCAAGAGGCCATTGGCGACGCGGCGCCCGATGGCGGCGTCACGCAGGCGACCGCAACCGTGCAGGCGGCGGCCCCTCAGGAACACCAGACCGTCCGCACGGCGGCCGAGATTCGCGCCGAGGCCGCGGCCGAGTCGAAGCGGATCGCAGCCATTCGCGGCTGTTTCGCCGGCCGGCACCCGCAGTTGGAGGCCCAGGCCATCGAGGACAACTGGGATGTTTCGCGCTGCGAGCGCGAGTTGAAGCTGGCCGATCTGCGCGACGGTCGTCCCAAGGCCCCGGCCGTGCAGTCCCGCAGTGAGGCGGTAACCGGCCGAACCCTCGAAGCGGCGTGCATGCTCGCGGCCAAGGCGACGGCCGTGGAGACGATGTTCGACGAGCCGACCCTCGATGCGGCCCAGCGCCGGTTCCGCGGCGGGATCGGGCTGCAGGAACTTCTGCTGGAGGCGGCCTGGGCCAACGGCTATACGGGCCGGAATTTCCGCGACAGCCGCAGCGTGCTGCGGTTCGCCTTCCGGCCAGAGTTGGAGGCCGGGTTCTCGACCATCGACATCGGCGGCATCCTCAGCAACGTCGCCAACAAGTTCCTCCTCGACGGGTTCTTCTCCGTCGAGCGGACGTGGCGGAACATCTGCGCCACGCGAAACGTCAGCGACTTCAAGACGGTGACCAGTTACCGCCTGATCGGCACCGACCAGTACGAGCAGGTCCAGCCCGGCGGGGAACTGAAGCACGGCACGCTTGGCAACGAGAGCTACACGAACAAGGCCGACACCTACGGCTTGATGCTCTCGATTGACCGCCGTGACATCATCAACGACGACCTGGGCGCGATCACCACGGTGCCTCGGAAGCTTGGCCGCGGATCGGGCTTGAAGATCAACGACGTGTTCTGGGGCATCTTCCTGAACAACGCCGCGTTCTTCACCGTCGGCAACAAGAACTACCTCACGGGCGCCGACACGGCCCTGTCGATCGACGGGCTGACGAAGGCCGAGGTCACGTTCATGGACCAGGTGGACAGCGATGGCAAGCCGATCGGCGTCATGCCGGCAATCCTGCTGGTGCCCACGGCGCTGTCGGCCGTCGGCTCGCAGCTCTACAAGTCGATGGAGTTGCGCGACACGACCTCGAGCACGAAGTACCCGGTGGCCAACCCGCACCAGGGCAAGTTCCGCGTGGAGGTCAGCCGCTACCTGAGCAACGCCCGCTACACGGGCAACTCGAGCAAGGCCTGGTACTTGCTGGCCGAGCCGAACGACCTGCCGGTGATCGAGATCGCGTTCCTCAACGGCCAGGAGAGCCCGACCATCGAGACGGCCGACGCCGACTTCTCGGTGCTCGGCATCCAGATGCGCGGCTACCACGACTTCGGCGTGGCGCTACAAGACCCGCGCGGCGGCGTGAAGGTCAAGGGCGAGGCGTGAGCCTCGTAGTCCAGGGATGAAGCGGTGGGCGAATGGGCCGACAGGCCGTCGCCCGCTGCCTGCAACCACAACACAAGGAGAAGCCAGACATGGCCACTGCGGTTTTTGTGCAAGAGGGAGATGTGATCGACTACACGCCCGGTTCGGCGGTGGCCTCCGGAGACGTGGTGGTCCAAGGCGACCTGATCGGCGTGGCCAAACAACCGATCGCCGCCAACACGGCCGGCGCGCTGGCGGTGGTCGGCGTGATCGATGTCCCCAAGGCCGCCGGATCGGCGATCAACGTCGGCACGAAGGTCTACTGGGACGCGACCAACAAGCTGGGGACAACCAGCGACGGCGGCGGGGCCAACAAGCTGCTGGGCAAAGCGGTCCTGACGGCTGCCTCGGCGGCCACCACGGTGCGCGTGCGTCTGACCCAGTGAGCCTGGGAGGCCGACCGTGCTCAAAGCCGTCTACGTTCACGAAGGTCGTCGCATCGACTACACCCCGCCCAACGATGTGGCGGCCGGCGACGTCGTCGTGCTTGGCGATCTTGTGGGCGTGGCGACGGCCGACCTTGCGGCGGGCCAGAAGGGGACACTTGCCGTCGAGGGGGTATTCGACTTCCCGAAGTCGGCCGGCCTCATCACGGTCGGCGCCATCGTCTTCTGGAACGCGGCCGCGAGCGTGGCGACGCTTGTTGCCGAGGGGAACAAGCCGCTGGGGAAGTGCGTGCGACGGGCCGTCACGGCCGAGACCCGCGTGTGGGTGCGGCTCAGCCCTGGCTTGCTGGTCACGCCGCAAGCGAGTTTGTCCAGCGGCAGTTCGTCCAGCGGCAGTTCATCCGGCTCGTCCAGTGGGCAGCCGAGTTCCTCGGGCGAAAGCTCGTCAGGTTCGTCGAGCGGCGATTCGTCGAGCGGAAGCTCGTCGGCACCGTCGAGCAGTGGCCTGCCATCGAGCAGTTCGTCTGGCGAGTCGTCGTCGAGTTCCGGCGAGTCCTCCAGCAGCAGCGGTCCCCCATCGAGCAGTTCCTCGGGCGCGCCGAGCAGTTCGTCTGGCCCGCCGAGCAGTAGCAGCGGTCTGCCTTCATCGTCGAGTGCTGTGTAATGGCCGACATCCTCCAACAAGCATCCGATTGGCTCGAAGCGAAGCGCAGCCGCTTTGCCACGCGTCCTGTTGCCTACGTGCGGGGGGCAACGACGGTCGAGGTGTTGGCCACCATCGGCCGGACAGTGTTCGAGACGGACAACGGTTACGGCGTGGTGGAAAAGACCGAGTCGCGGGACTTCCTCGTCTCTGCGGCCGACTTGGTGCTTGGTTCGGTGGAGACGCTGCCGCAACGCGGCGACCGCATCCGCGAGACGCAGGGCACGACCACATTCGTTTACGAGGTCATGGCCCCGGGCCAGCAGCCGCACTGGCGCTACAGCGACCCGGGCCGCAAGACGTTGCGGATTCACACGAAGCACGTCGATACGGAGACCGTGTAATGGCCGTAATCGCACAGATCGCCGATGCCGTGGTGACGGAACTGAACGGTCACGCCTTCAGCCAGCCGCTCACGGCCCAGCGCCTTTACCGGCCGCAATTCGAGTTGCCGGAGATGAAGACACTGCACGTGACCGTGGTGCCCAAGGCCCTGGCGATCAACAGCCTCAGCCGCGGCAGCGACAG
>JARKPK010000056.1 GCA_029975295.1 Thermoguttaceae bacterium
GTCGCGTGTTTCCCGCACGGCGGCGTCGCTCGGCATCAGATAGGGCGATTGCGCCCGTTCCGCCGCTGCGCATGAGTGTAGCGCGCCGCCAACGAAACGACAATGCCATCGACCGTCGTTGGGGGGCCGGTTGCATCGGAACCGCGGCAATCTTGGCACGACGGCGGCAAGAGCCTCCGATCGTCGGAAAAACGACGCGGCCGCGGAACTCTCGGCGGCCGACGGAGGGCGGCCTCTGGTCGATCGGCCTGATGGCATCGCTATCGCGAGCGACGCCAAGCTGCCCCTCGGCGCAGCAACGTTGCGAGGCCGACGAACGACCGGCCGAATTGTCCCACGCAAACGCCTGCCGCTCTGCCGGTGTGAACATCAGGGATTGCGAGAATCTACGGTCCGTTCTGCGCGGCGGGCGCGGCAGGCTCGGCCGGCGCTGCGCCGGGTTGGGCCGGCGCCGTGTTGGCCGGTGGATCGACCGCTGGCGGGTTGCCGGCCGGCGGTTCTGCCGGCGCGCGGTTGGGCGGCGGTGCGCCGGGTGCGGCCGGCGGGGCAGGCTCGGGCTGCTTGATGCGGAAGTCGTTTTCGGCCGGTTTGTCCGTGGCGGCGGGTTTCGGTCCGGCGTCGATCAGCAGGTAGGCCGCCCAAAAGAACGGGTGGTCGGCCTTGATCAACGGATCGTTGGCGGCTGCTTTGACGCGGGGCTCGCCGGACGGATCGACTTGCGTTTGTTGTGCCAAAAGCACGGCGCGCTGCCAGGCCTCGGGGGCCGACGTATGCGGCAGCTCTTGAGCGAACTCGGCCACGAGCATTTCACTGGTGCGGCCGCCCGGTCGCCAGCGGCTGATGAGGATCGTCCGCGTGCCGGTGGCCATCAACGCGCAGCTTGTCAGGAACAGATCGTTGCCGGGCCACGGCTTGGGCAGCGATTTGAGCGAGTCTTCGGCCGCCGTGTGGAACCCGGGAATGACCACCTCGGCCGGGCCGCCCCAGGGCAGCGAAAGCCAATCGATCAGCGCGCTGCCCGGCTTGCCGCGATCCAGCGAGATCGGGCCCCATTCCAGCGGGTTGGCTGAGGTCGGCGGCAAGTCGTCGAGCACGACGAGCCGATGCAAGATCGATCCGAACACCGACGACGGCGCCGGCAGCGGTCCGCGCAGCAGCACCGTGCCCGGCAAACCGGCGGCCAACCGCTCGGCGGCGCGAACGGCCACTTCGGCGTCGTCGCGCGGGAAGAGCTTGCCGGGCGTCACCACCGAGTTGGCCGGCGCGGGCAGCCCGGGCAGGGTCGCCACGGCCAGCGATGCGGTCGGCGCATAGCGGATGCGCACCCGATTGATGAGCGGCTCGAAGCGGTTTTCGATCTTTACCGTCAGCGCTTCGAAGGGGAGATACCACAGCAGGCCGTCGGGCACGATGATCAATTCATCGAACGATTGCGTGAAGTCGGCCTTCGAGCCTTTCATCAGTCCTTCGAGCAACTGGTTGGCCGACGCTTGCCAGGCGGGATCGGCCAGTTCTTTTACGGGCACTTCGTTGTTGGCGGCGAACAGCCCCCATTGCCGCAGCAGTCCTTGCGTTTGCCGGGCCACCGTCGGCGGCGACGCCACGCTCCAATAGCTGTACCGCTCGTTGTTCAACAGAAATCCGTAGGTTTGCCGGCTCGTGGCGAAAAACACCAGCAGGGCGCGGCCCGGCGGCAATGCCTTCTGAATCGCCTGCGTTTCCATCAACGGCGGGAAAACCAGGCTGGCCGGTTCGCGCCGCACGGCGATTTCGCGCAGCGCGGCCTCTTGCTGCACGCTGACGGCGACCAGACGTTGCCAAACGGCCGATTGCTCGCGGGCCACTTCGGCGTCGGCCGGCGCCAGCGGCTGCTGCGCCAGCGCCCGCCGCAGCTCGCTTGCCGTTTTCGAGAGCTGGGCGTAGGCCGGGTAGCGGGCCAGCAGGTCTTGACGGTGCAATCGCGAGGCGGCGTCGAGCTGTTCGATCGGCGCTTCGAGAACCCAACGCAGCGACAAGAGCCGCCCGCCCATCGGCAACGTGGTGAAAAAGCGGTGCCGACGCGCGCGATCGGCAATTTGCAGGGCCGTTTCATACTCTTTGCGGTCGAGGGCGATTTCGAACCAGCGCTCGTACGGCCCGGGGTGCGGGGTGGTGAGCACGGCCAGGGCTTCCAGGGGATCCGACTGCCAGTCGCTCGGCTGCGGATCGCGGAGCACTTCGCCGTACATCTCCATCGCCACCCGCGGCGTTACATTGCGGCTGCCGCAGAGCACGTCGGCCAACTTGATGTGATACAGCCAGTAGCCGCCTTGCTGCATGAAGGCCAGCACGGTGCGCAATGCGGCGTCGCCCTCGGCGGCGCGCCCTTGCTGGTAGCTGATTAAGGCGCTGAGGTAGCCGGCGCGGGCGCCGATGCGGCCCTGGCCCATCAGCCGTCGGCCGACCACCACTTGCGCTTCGGCCAGCAGATCGCGGGCTTGGGCCGCTTGCCCCTGAAACGCGGCGATTTCGCACGCCGAAAGAAGCAACGACGCCCGAAGCTGCCGCAGGTTCTTCACCTTGGCCCATTGCGCCGCAGCCGCCAACGGCGCCACAACGCCCGGGCGATTGGCCAATTGATGCACTAAGGCCGTATAGCGAAAGGCTTCTTCCAGCGTGCCCAGGTCGTCGTAATGGAACGCCGAATAGGTCGATTCCTCGAAATACTTGGCTGCCGTCGGATAGTCGCCGTTGGCCAGAGCCAGGCGGCCCAACTCCAGCAACGCCACGCAGGTGAGCGGATGATCGTATTCGCCGCCGGCCACCAATGATTGCTTCAAAGCGTTGATCCCTTGAGCCTCCTTGCCCGCCGCCACCAGCGCCAGCCCCAGTTGAAGGTTGATCCACGCCTCGGACCAGTGGTTCGGCGGGCCCGGGCGGCGCATCAGGGCGTTGGCCACCTCTTGCGTCAGCGGATCGTAGGAGCACGTTGGGCCGAGAATCTTCGCCCGACGCCGCATGGCCAGGGCCGTGCAGCGGACAATCTCTTGAACGTTCACCGGATACAGGGTGGCCGGCTGCACCGGGCCGCCGCGCTTGATCTGCGCGTTGACGTCGATCTGCCCCTGGGCAATCAACGTCGTCGTCGGGTAGTGGCCCAGGCGGGCCGTGCGCGAGCTGGCGCCCCAGGGCACGGGCCGCACGGTGGTCATCGGGCGAATCGTCGGGGCGAACTGCACACGGATCATCCAGTCGGAGTACGCCACATAAAGCCGCAGCGCTGCCGTGTAATGGCTCAGCGCTTCGTCCAACCGGCCCATTTCGTGGTAGCACTCGCCCACCATCGTCTCGTAGCAGATCGAGTCGATCCAACGGGCCTGCGAGGTTTTGATCGCACCGCGCACCTGATCTTCGAACAGCTTCAGCGCGTCACGATATTCGCCGTCGAAAAAGTTCGGAAAGATGCCGAAGTATTCCGGCGAAGGGGCTCCGCGGTTTCCCGTTTGAGCCGATGCCGGCGCCGAGCAACTCAGCAGGAACGCCGGTACAAGAACGGCCAAAGCAATCAATCGCAATACCGGTGCGGCGCACCGCCGGGCCTCGGCCCTTAGCGGCCCACAGACGGCCGGCGGCCCGTGCTCCGCAGCGCCTTCGCTCGCGGTCGAAGACAATTGCGTTGCCCGAAGCGAGGGCCTTGGCGGAAAACGGCCGCAAGCGAGGGAATCGGAACGCATCGGCAGGGCCTCCTCCGGGCGCGGTGGGCGCACCCTTCTACCAGTTCCACGTGGGACGATCGCTCGAACTCCGGCCCATTCGTGCGGGAAAACACGTTGGCCTTGGCTATCGAACGCGCCCGATCCATAGGCGACCGCTTGACCCGAAACGCCGGCCAATCGGCCGCCACCCCCACGGATCCATTCTAAAGGAAACCGCGGCAAAGCGAAAACAGCGCGAGCCCCCAATGCCCCGGCGCCCGACATTCACCGCCCACCGGGCAGAAGCCAGTCGGTTGCCGCCGTTTGCGGCCGGTTGTTTTGGGGCGTCGGGCAGAGCCGTCGGTCCTCGGCCGTGGGATGCCCGGGGCCGCGCGGCCGGTTCTTCAAGAATAACGCACTGCCGGAAGCAAGGATTCGCATTGCCAGTAAAGTTTCGGCTCGGTGGCGGCCGATAACGATGCTGACGTTTGTAGCGATTGTAGCGGCTGTAGCGCCTTGGTGCGGTTGTACGGCCGAAGATGGTCTGCACGATAGCGAAAGCGACCGCGAACGAAGCGCCGAGCCGAGCACGCACGCTGGGGATTGGTTGTCGCTTTCGATATGGTGCGGCTCTGTTCAGATAATTTGGGTAAACCTGCGAAGACGAGGTTTGTGATGAAGATCACCTCGGGTCAGAAACTGTGGGGTTTGGTGCTCTCGGCTTCGGTGTGCCTGAGCAGCTTGGGCACGTTGGGTTGCCAAGTGGAAGTCGGCGGGCAGACGCTTCCCAGCCCCTATTACTTGACCGACGACGTGCAGTACTTCCCGCGCGGCCATGAGTTCAAGCTCTACAACGAGGCCGCCGCGATGAAGGCCTACAATGAACAGGTTGCGCGGCAGCAGCAACAGCAGGCAAGATAGTCGCCGCTTCGGGGGGGACGGCGCCCGAAGTTGCTGACATCCGCTGCCGCAACGGCCTGACGAGGGCTGCGGGGCGGGCGTCGGCAATTTCGGTTTTCTTGAAGAGACTTCCATCCGGCCAAACGCAGCGGAGTGCAGCCGGCCGCAACGCGGACAGTTGCGGTTGGCGATGATGCCAAAACGGGTGTTCGCGGCGCCGAAGCGGTGTTCGACCATGCTGATTGCACAAGTAGCGCCTGACGTGCAACATTGGATCCACTTGGGGCTGGTTTGGGTCGGCTTCGGCGCGGTGGTCGGCTGGATCGCCCGCGCCATCCTTCCGCTTCGGCATCCCATCGGTTCGGCCGGCACGATTGTCGTGGGCATGATCGGCAGCACCATGGGGTTGTTGTGCTATTCGCTGTTCTTTCCCGCAGGCCGCGACCATCCTCTGAGCATCAGCGGCTTCGCGGCCTCGGTGGTCGCCTGCTGGATCGTCCTTGTGCTTTACCAACCTTGGGTTGCCTGGCAAACGCGCAGGGCGGCCGCCGCGCAGCCATCTGCGGCAGCGGCCGATGCTCCGGCGACGCCGGCCGACGCCCCTTGGCCTCCGGTTGTGCGCTCACCGATCGGCGCCGAGAAGGAACGCGCCGTCTGACCGAATCGCTCTAGCGTCGGTTGGGTCCATGATTTTCTTTCCAGGCGGCAAGCCGATGGCGGCGGGCCCCATCGACGCGGAATTGGCACGATAGGGCCGTCCGGTTTTTCCGTTTCGGATTGCCGGTCTGGCAGACTCTGCGCAACTGTCTGCGCCGCCGACCCGCGGGGCGTTGTTCTCGGCACAGGCGCTTCTTTTTAGCCGGGCATTGCCGTGCAGTTGCGTTGTGCCGAGCAGGTTCCCGCTGTCTTCGGTAGCGGACGGAAGGTTTGCTCCCATCGTGTCGCGCGCGGCGAAATCCTTTGCGGCCGCGGTTTTCCGTGGCCGATAGCCCGAAGGGAGACACGATTGCAGCGTCGGTCGCCGAGGCGGGGGACTCGGCCGTCGGTTGACGGAACGCAGAAAGGATGGGCGAATGAAAAAAGACACTTTTCGCGTGGTGACGCGCGGGGCGGATGGGCAAATCCGCATCCGCGACTACGACTCGGCCGAGGCATTGCTGAAACGCCACGTTCAAGTCGGGATCGACGATTGCAGCGCCGACTTGGACCTTCGCGGCCTGCCGGTCTTTCGCGGGCTGATCGGTCCGATTCCCGAAGGAAAAAACATCATTCGTTACGAGTCGCCGGAGGTGTTTGAAACGTTGACGAAGGATTGGAGCGCACCGAGAACCTCGCGCCGCGCACGGAACAAAGCTCGCCAAGCGGAGGAACATCCGCCTGGGGCCTGAGTTGGCGTCGCCAGATGAAGTGCGGCGGCGATAGCGGTTCCTGCCGCGCCCATCGTCGGCCGCTCGGAGCACCTTCGCAGGCGATGCTCCGAACCCCTTCGACGGCGACGCACTACCCGAACAGCCCGACGGCCCGATGCTCGGAAGGGCATCGGCCCGACGCTCCGCCACCCTAGAGCCGGGGCGGGCAGTTCCGTCCGGTAACTACCGAAAACGGAACAGCCTTCGCCTCGGTCAACGCGAACGGCCGGAACGCCGGGAACATGCCGACGGGCCGAGCGCACCGCAGAGGTTCGTTCAATGCAGTCTGGGCGATGCGAATCGTATCGGCCCCCAACCTGTGCCCGCCTCGGCAAAGCACCGGCTGGTTCGGTCGATCGGTTCGCCTCGCCCGACCGCTTTTTCTTGTCCAATTCAGCCTGCATTCAAGAAGCAACCGCCCGTTGCTCTCTGGACCTCGCAACGTCGCCCGACCGCTTTTTCTTGTCCAACTCCATCATGACCTGCAAGCCTCAGTCGGATTGGGGCGCTGCGCAGCCGAGATATTTCAACCGCCTTGTCTTGTCCAATTCAGCCCGCGTTGCCGCGCACGCGTTCAGGAAACGGGCACAGGCCCGTGTTGCCGGGTGCGTACTCCGACTGGCTGCGGCAAAGCCCAATGGGGACGGGATTCGTTAGGAAACAAACGCCCGACGGCAAAAGCGAACGCCCCGCAACGCAGTCGTACCGGGCGTTTTTGATCAGAAGCCGCCGCCGACGAGACGAGTTCCCTCGATGGTGGGGATTGCCGGGGCGGGGCGCTTCAGAAATTGCGAGTGCCCGGGAGAGGATTTGAACCTCCAAGACCTTGCGGTCACATGGTCCTGAGCCATGCGCGTCTGCCAATTCCGCCACCCGGGCCGACTTTCCTTTTCTAACCACAATCGGGGTCGGTTGCAAGGGGGCGACCGCGAGTCCGTTCCCGTGCTCCGGTGCGTGCGCGTTCGATGGGCCTTCAGCGGTCGCGACATCCTCTAACCATGCGACATCTGCCGGCCATGCGTCGGTTCCGCACGCGGTATGAGCGTAAGGAGCGTAAGGAAGGAACGAGAGCTTCGCGCTTAGCGCCGCTACCCACGGATCCGACCTGTCGATCGATGTTCGGCTATCGGCTGCGGACGCGGTCGCGCAGGGCGATCAGCGACTTCATCACCGAATAGAGTGCGCCGCCCGAGCCGCCCGACGCCGGGCCGCTCGCATCGCCGCCGGCGCCGGCCGCCCCTGCGCCCGGCAGGCCGAAGGCGTCGTGCAGCAGGCAGTAGAGCCGATAGAGTTCGGCATAGATTTGGGCGGCCGCCTTGTTGGGGCGATAGACCTCGGGCTTCACGCCGGTCATGCGGCGCTGGGCTTTGGCAACATCGGGATATGCCCCGCCGACGACCGCGCCGAACACGGCCGCCCCCAGCGCGCAGGTTTGCGGCGCTCGGCTGATTTTCATAGGGCGGTTGCACACATCCGCGTAGATTTGCATTACCAGCGGGTTCTTTTCGGCGATGCCACCGCAGTTGACCACTTCGTCCACCTTCAGGCCGTATTCCTCGAAGCGGTTGATAATCCGCAGCGCGCCGAAGGCCGTGGCCTCGATCAGTGCCCGATAGACCTCGGCGGCCGTGGTGTGCAGCGTTTGCCCCACCAACAGCCCGGTGAGCAGCGGATCGACAAGGATCGTGCGATTGCCGTTGTTCCAATCGAGAGCGAGCAGGCCGCTTTCGCCGGGGCGGAGCTTGGCGGCGTCGCGCGAAAGCCGTTCGTGCGGATCGCCGTTGCGGGTGTACTCGGCCGGCGCAAGGTAGCGGACGAACCAGTGAAAGATGTCGCCGACGGCCGACTGACCCGCCTCCAGCCCGTACATCCCCGGGATGATCGAGCCAGGCACGATGCCGCACAGGCCGGGCACGTCGGGCAGTTGGGCCTCGCCCGGGGCGACGAGCATGTCGCACGTGCTGGTGCCGATGATCTTCACCAGCCGTCCGGGTTTGATGCCCGCCCCCACCGCGCCCATGTGCGCGTCGAACGCACCAACGGCCACCGGCACGCCCTCGGGCAGGCCAACCCGGGCGGCCACCTCCGCAGCCAACCGACCGGCGGGCCGATCGGAGGTTTGCGCCGGCGTGGCGTAGTGCTCGCGAATGCGGGGCAGGTCGGGATCGAGTTGAGCCAGAAAGTCGGCACTGGGCAACCCGCCCCACGATTCGTGATACATCGCCTTGTGCCCGGCCGCACAGATGCCGCGCGGCAGGGTGTCGGGATCGGTTCGCCCGGTGACGAAGGCGGGCACGAAGTCGGCCAACTCCACCCAGCTATAGGCGGCCTCGAACACCCGCGGGGCGGTCCGCTTGCAGTGCAACAGCTTCGACCAGAACCACTCGCTGCTATACACCCCGCCGCACTTGGCCAGGTAGGGTTCGCCGCAGCGACGGGCCAGGTCGGAGATTTCCGCAGCCTCGGCATACGAGGTGTGGTCTTTCCACAGCCAGGCGTGGGCGGCCGGGTTGCGGCGGAACTCGGGCCGAAGCGCCAGCGGCCGGCCTTGGCGATCGACCGGCAGCGGGGTCGAGCCGGTCGTGTCGATGCCGATGCCCACCACGGCCTCGGGCGAAAAGCCTTTGCGTTTTCGGGCTGCGCGAACCGCTCCGCCGACAGATTGATAGAAGCCCTCGATGTAGTCGGCCGGGTTTTGCCGGGCCAGGTGCGGGTCTTTCGGATCGACGATCACGCCGGCTGTGCCGCTGGGGTAGTTGAACACGGACGAGCCGACCTCGCTGCCGTCAGCCGTATCGACCACCACCGCCCGAACGCTATTGGTGCCGTAGTCCACACCGATAGACAACCGCGATTTCTGTTGTTTGGTCATGGTTGAACATTCCGCAAGCGAGCTATTCCGCAGACAACTGTTTCATCGAGGTTCGACCTGTCGGGCGACCGCGCCGCGACAGGCTGCGCGAAGCCGTTTTCACGCCTTGAAATAATCGAACACACCGGTACGAACGAAAGCAGCGCTGGCCGAGGCGTCGCTGCCTCCGCACGGCTGAGCCGCATCTGAGCACGACTGGCTGCGCCAACTAATGACTGGCAACGCGCCGGCCGACGGAGCCGCCGACGCAGGCATTGTACCGCGGCATTGTGCGGGCGATCTACTCCGCCGGCAAACGCCCCGCGGCCGTTCTCTCGCCGGTTTGCCGCGACGGGCCGAACGCCGGCAGAGAATCTTGCTTTTCCAAGCCGTTGTGGGCCAAGATAATTCCTGTACGGGGCGTTTCCAATGCAAAAACGCGCAAACCATCGCGCGCCGGGCTTTTCAGCAAGCGTTGGTTGGCTTAGGCTATCTCGATCGTGCTTCAGCCGCCGATCGCCTATCGGATTGCGACGGCAAGGGGGCTCTCCTAAGCGCCGGAAATGCAATGCAACCGCAAGATCGCCTTCCATCCGCAGCCGCCGCCGGCCGACCGCGCGCCGGCCTCGTTGCATTGTTGTTTTGAGCATCCATAGGTTCGGTCCGCGTATGCTGCAATGCTGGTTGTTGAGCAATGGCAAGTTGTCGCCGGCGGCCGAGACGGAAGCCAATGTTCGGGTGTATGTGCGCCCCGACGAGCGAGAGCGGCGCGAGCTGCTTGATCGCTGGCAGATCGACGAGCACACGTTGACCTCGTCGCTCGACCCCGACGAACTGGCGCGCCTCGAGTTCGAGGCGGATCACGTCGCGATGATTTATAAGCGGCCCCGCAACTACTCGAGCGAGGAGCGGTTTCTCTTCAAGGTCAGCTCTTGCGGCATGTTCGTCTATCCCGACTCGATGTTGATCGTCTTGCCGGAAGACGCGACGCTGTTCACCGGGCGGCTGTTCGCCCGAGTCGGATCGTTGCCCGAGTTGATGCTGAAATGCATCTTCGCCTCGATCCATCACTTCCTCGAACATCTCCGCGTGATCAATGCCGTTTCCGACGCGCTGGAAGAGCAGATCAACGCGGCCATGGACAACAAGTACCTGCTGAATCTCTTCAGCTTGGAGAAGAGCCTGGTTTACTATCTCAACGCCGTCAATTCCAACGGCAAGTTGATCGAGCGGATGAAGCTCAACGCGCCGAAGCTCGGGCTGAGCGGCGAATTGGTCGAGCTGCTCGACGATCTGCTGATCGAGAACAACCAGTGCAAAGAGCAGGCCGAAATCTATTCGAACATTCTCGCCGGGCTGATGGACGCGCGGGTGTCGATCGTCAGCAACAATCTGAATTTGCTGATCAAAGCTCTGACGGTGATCACCATCGCCATCATGCTGCCGACCTTCGTGGTGAGTTTGTTCTCGATGAACGTGCCGATCCCGTTCCAGGAACACCCTTGGGCGTTTTGGGCGGTGCTGACGCTTTCGCTGTCGTCGATTGCGATGGTGAAACTGTTCTTGTGGTGGAAACGCTGGTAGCGCGCCGGGTCGCCCGGCAGGCGAGGTGTGCTTTGACGGAGAAAGCGACGCGAACCGTGACGATCACGCATCCGGGCGGACTGCATGCGCGGCCCTGCGTGGCGATTGCGCAAATGGCCAAGCGGTTCCGATCGCAGATCCGTTTGTCGAACCGCCGGCAAACGGTCAATGCGGCCGACGTCTTGCAGGTGCTCACGCTGGGCGCGCCGTGCGGATCGCAGGTGACGATCGAAGCCCATGGGCCCGACGCCGTCGCGGCGCTGGAGGCCTTGTGCGGACTGTTCGCCGACAACTTCGGCATGGAATCGTAGCTATTGATTTTCTCGACGCTATTGGGAAAGCGGCCGCCCACACCGGGAAGCGGTCGAACATTCATCAGGCTCGACAGGAGCACCCACGATGGTCAAGCGAATGGCGTTGCGGCTTGGGCAGGCGAAGTGGGCCGTCGTAGCGGCGGCGGTATTGATTGTGTGCGCGGCCGGCGCGGGCGCGGCCTGGGCGGCCGACGGCGCGGCGCTTCAAGGGGCGGCTCAGGATGCGGCGGCCGGCGCGCCGCGGTTGGCCCCTCTGGATTGGGCCCTGATCGGCGCCTACTTCGTCGTGCTGCTCGGTGTGGCTTGGTGGGTGGTGACGAAAAATAAGGACACGGCCGACGATTACTTCCTCGCCGGGCGGAATCTGGGATGGTTCCTCGTCGGCGCGTCGATCTTCGCCAGCAACATCGGCTCAGAGCACCTGGTGGGGCTGGCCGGCAGCGGTTGCACCGACGGTGTGGCGATGGCCCACTACGAGTTGCACGCTTGGTGCCTGCTGGTGCTGGCCTGGGTGATGGTGCCCTTCTATGTCCGCAGCCGCGTGTTCACCATGCCCGAGTTCCTCGAACGCCGCTTCAGCCCTTCGGCACGATGGGTGCTTTCGATCATTTCGCTGGTGGCCTACGTGCTGACAAAGATCGCCGTGGGCATCTTCGCCGGAGGGATCGTTTTCCGCACGCTGATGCCGGAGATCAGCATCACGGTCGGCGGAGTGGTGATCGACGCTTTTTGGATCGGCTCGGTGCTGGTGATCGTGCTTACCGGGCTATACACGATGCTCGGCGGGATGCGCGCAGTGGCCTACAACGACATGATCCAAACGATCGTCCTCATCACCGGATCGGCGCTGCTGACGTTCTATGGTCTGGCGGCCATCGGCGGCTGGAGCGGATTGCGCGAATCGCTCGGCGGCGAAGCCTTCAACTTGTGGAAGCCGCTCATTCCCGAGGGGATGCAGGGCACCTGGGCCCCGGTAAAAACCGCGGACACGATCGCCTGGTACTTCAACGGCAACTATCCCTGGGTGGGAATGCTCTTCTGCGCACCGGTGATCGGCTTGTGGTACTGGTGCACCGACCAATACATCGTGCAACGGGCGTTGGGCGCCCCCAGCGAGCGCGAGGCCCGGCGCGGCAGCATCTGCGCCGCCTTCCTCAAGCTGCTGCCCGTGTTCATCTTCATCGTTCCCGGCATGACCTGTTTGGCGTTGGCGAAAAGCGGCGCGCCGGGGCTGACGCAAATCCTCGACGACCAAGGCAATCCCATCCGTGAGGAGTGCCAACGCGCTTTTCCGTTGATGACGCTTTACATTCTGCCGGTCGGCGTGCGCGGCATTGTGGTGGCCGGCTTGCTTTCGGCGTTGATGAGTTCGCTGGCGGGCGTGTTCAACGCCTCGGCCACGCTGTTCACGATGGACCTCTACCAGAAGTTCCGGCCCCAGGCCGCTCAGCATCGTTTGGTTTGGATCGGACGGGTGGCCACCGGGGTGTTGGTGGTGGTCGGGCTGTTGTGGATTCCGGTGATTCGCGGCGCGCAGGGCTTGTACGACTATCTCCAATCGGTGCAGGGCTATTTGGCGCCGCCGATCTTCGTGGTGTTCTTCCTGGGGGTGTTTTTCCGCCGGTTGAACGCCAAGGGCTGCCTGGCCGCACTGATTGTCGGGTTTGCCTTGGGGGTGTTTCGTCTGGCCGTCGATACGCCGGTGAAGCTGCAACTGGCCGGCTTCGAAAACGGCTATCCGGAAGGCTCACTGCTGTGGATCGTCAACAACATCTACTTCCAATACTACAGCATCTTGATTTTGCTCGTTTCAGCCGTCACGATGGTCGTGGTGAGCCTTATGACCGAGCGGCCGTCGGCGGCCCAGGTGCAGGGTATCACCTACGGCACGGCGACGGCCGAACAGCAGTTGGCCACTCGGCAGAGTTGGTCGGGCATCGACGTGGTTGCCTCCGTTGTTGTGGTGGCGGTGATCGTGGCCGCCTACCTCTATTTCAACGGATGACCGGCGCACATCGGCGGTCGCAATTCAACACGAACCGCTCGTAACGGGTTCGGCCCGGACGAGTTCAAAAGCCGTTCGCCGCTGCGCGCAGTCTGTCTTTGTGTCCTCGGGCGAGGAGGTTGCTCATGCCCGCGAACAATTCGATGGGGTGTGGCCGCGCGGAAGATCGCCGGCGGCGCAGGGCGGTTCATCGGGCGGCGCTGGGAGCGGCGCCGATTCGGTTCGACGCACGGCGGCGGTTGCGCCTGCCGTTGGCGTTTCGGTCGGCCGTGTTCGTTGCCATGTTGCTTGCGTTGAGTACGGCGGCGTGCATGGCGGCCGAGGGCCAATCGCCTTCGCCCCCCGCCGAAGCGCCGGCGAAGGCGAACGTGGTGCTCGTTACCGGCGAAGACTATCCCGGCCACAAGTGGCGTGAAACCGCGCCGGTGCTCGCCCGCGCGCTGGGGGCCGAGGGGCGACTGAAGGTCGAGGTGGTCGAATCGCCGATGTTTCTGGCCGAGGGCGATTTGGCGGCCTATCGCGTCGTGGTTCTGCACATGAAGAACTACGACCCTGCCAAGCCCGGTCCCGAAGGCGGCAAACGCCTGGCGCAGTTCGTGCGCGACGGCGGCGGGCTGGTGCTGGTGCATTTCGCTTGCGGCGCGCTGCAAGAGTGGCCCGAGTTCGTCGAGCTGGCCGGCCGTGTGTGGAACCCGAAGCTTCGCGGGCACGATCCGCACGGGCGGTTCCGCGTGGAAATCGTCGATCGGAAGCACGCGATTACCGCCGGCATGGCCGACTTCGAGACGACCGACGAGCTTTACACCTGTCTCGACGGCAAGACGCCGATCACCGTGCTGGCCACGGCCCGCTCGAAGGTTGACGGCCGCGACTACCCGATCGCCTTCGTGCTCGACTACGGCAAGGGCCGCGTGTTCCACTGCGTGCTGGGGCACGATGTCCGCGCGCTGGAGCCCGAGGCGGTGCAAACGCTCTTTCGTCGGGGTACGGCCTGGGCGGCCGGGATGGACTTGAAGCCGATCGGACAGACAGACTGAAGCCGGCAAACGAACTCGGGCCGACCGATGGCAAGCGAGGATTTCGGATTGCCCGACTCGGCCCCGGCAAGGCGGCACGTTGCCTTGGTCGGACGGTTCGCAGTAGAATGGCCTTCGTTGCTTGGAGTTGTCGGCCGTTGGAGGGCGGGCGAGCGGCGTTTCTGTCCCCTCGAATGAAATGAATGGTTCAGTGAGGCCGACCGGCGCTGCCGAGTTTGCCTGGGGAACACCGCTCCGTTTCCGCGTTCCGACTGCGAGGGTCTCCGGAAATCTCCCCGCGATGCAAAGGTCTGTGCCTGTATGCAAAAGATCGAAGCGATCATCCGGCATTTCAAGCTCGACGACGTGAAAAGCGCCCTGGTCGAACAGGGTATTGCCGGGATGACGACCACCGAGGTCCGCGGTTTCGGTCGCCAAAAGGGCCATAGCGAGATGTTCCGCGGCACCGAGTACACCGTGGATTTCGTGCCGAAGATCAAGATCGAGGTTGTCGTCGAGGACGACCGGGTTGATCGCATCGTCGAGACGATTTTGCAGGCCGCGCGGACCGGCCAGGTGGGCGACGGCAAGATCTTCGTCATCCCGTTGGGCAACGTCATTCGCATCCGCACCGGGCAAACCGGCGACGACGCCGTGAGATGAGCCGGCCGGAGCGCGTCGGCGGTTTGCCTCTGTAGGAAATCGACGATTCGGAGAATCGGTTGGTGTCCGCATTGCGTCCTACGATCATTGCCGCGCGGGCCCGACTGACCGAGGGCATGGCCGAGATTCGCCGGGCCCACGATGCCGGCCGTTCCGGCTGGGCCACTTCTCAGGCGATTTCCGCCCTGCGCGAAGAAGTGCTGCGCCGCATTTGGGTCGAAGCGTGCGACGCGGTCGTCCCCCGATCATCCGACGGCTGCCCGGCTGGCGCCGCTTTGGTGGCCTACGGGGGAACCGGCCGCGGCGACGTTTCGCCGCACAGCGACGTGGACCTGATGCTCCTTTATGAACCGTCGTTCGCTCCGCATACGAGCGACCTGGCGCAACGCCTGGTGCGCGACGTGTTCGACGCCGGCTTGACTCTCGGCCATAGCGTGCGGACCATCGAGCAGGCGTGCCGACTGGCCCGCGAGGAACCGGAGATTGCCACGTCGTTGATGGAATCGCGGCTTTTGGCCGGCGACTCGGGGCTATTCGAGCGATATCGAAAGAAGTTCCGCAGTTTCGTCCGCCACCAGCGCCGCGGCCTGCTGACGGCCGTGGCCCGAAGCCGCACCGAAGAATGCTTGCGCTACGGCGAAACGGTGTACTTGCTCGAACCGAACGTGAAACGGTCGCGCGGGGGGCTGCGCGACGTGCAGTGGGCGCGATGGATCGGGTTTATTCGCTATGGGTTCAGCGGGCTCGACGAATTGAAGGAGCAGGAGGCCCTCTCGCCCCGCGACGCAGAGATCATGGCCGAGGCCCACGAGTTCCTGCTTTGGCTGCGCCACGAGCTGCACTTCTCGGCCGACTCGGCCGCCGACGTGTTGACTCGGGCTCAGCAGTTGCGCATCGCCGCGCTGCGCGGCTATCAAGACAAGCCCGGGCTGCTGGCGGTTGAGCAGTTCATGCAACAGTATTTCCGCCACACGCAGGCGATTGCCGACGTGACCGAGCGGCTTTCGGCGCGGGCCGTCTCGCATCCGTATTGGGCGCATGTGGCCACGGTGTTGTTCGGCCATTGGGTCGAGCCGGGCGTTCGGATCGGGCCGGTGGGGGTGCGCCTCGATCGCCGCGGCGCGCGGCGGTTGCAGTCGGATTGGGATGCGGTCGTGCGCTTGGCCGAGCTGGCCAATCTCTATCACACGCAATTGGCGCCCGATACGATCGAGGCGATTCGGCGGGCCCTGCCGCACCTGGGCGACGCGCCGTCGGCCTCGGCGCGGCGGCGGTTCCTCAGTTTGCTGGGACATCCGGGCCGGCTGGGGCCGGTGCTCCGCGAATTGCACGACGCCGGGATTCTCGAACGGTTTGTCCCCGGCATGGAGCGCGCCCGCGGCCTGCTGCAATTCAACCAATATCACAAATACACGGTGGACGAGCACTGCCTGCGCGCCGTGGAGAACGCCGTGGCGCTGCTCGACGATCCGGGGCCGCTGGGGCGCGTTTACCGCAGCCTGAGCGGCAAATGGCTGCTGCACCTGGCCCTGCTGATGCACGACTTGGGCAAAGGGCGGCTCGAGGATCATCGCGTGGTCGGAGTGGAGCTGGCCCGCCAAGCGGCCGCCGAATTCGCCCTCGGCGACGACGATGCGCAGACGCTGATCTTCCTGATCCAGAAGCATCAGATGCTCACGCACGAGGCGTTTCATCGCGACAGCGAAGATGAAGAGACGATCGTGCGGTTGGCCGTGCAAACCGGCTCGCCCGAGCGCCTGGAACTGCTTTACGTGATGACGGCGTGCGACCTGGGGGCGGTGGGGCCCAACGTGTGGGACGGTTGGAAGTCCGATGTCGTCACGCGGTTGTTTCACCGCACGATGCAGTATTTGGCGGCCGAGTCGCCGGCGACGACCAACGCCGAGTTCTATGCCCAGCGGCGCGCCGAGATCGCCGCGGCGCTGGGGCCCGAGGGCGCCGATCCCTGGTTCGCCCGGCAGGTGGCAGCGCTGCCCCCGCCCTATTTGCACGCCACCGACGCCCGCCGCGCCGCCGACGATTTGCGTTTGCTCCGGGGCCGAGGCGGGCAACCCGCCGCGGCTTCTGCGCGCTACCGCGACGAAACCGGCATGCTGGAGCTGACCATCGGCACAAGCGAGGCCGTGGCCAGCGGCATCTTCCACAAGCTCACCGGAGTGTTGACCGGCTGCGGCCTGGAGATTCGGGCGGCGCAAATTCACACCTTCGGCGATCAACAGATTCTCGACCGGTTCTGGGTGCGCGATCCCGACTTCCAGGGGCCTCCTCCGGAACACCGGATCGCCGAAATCTGCCGCGGGTTGGTCGATGCAGTTTTCCAACAGCAGCCGCGGCCCCCGCGGTTTCGCAAGCTGTGGCAGTCGGGCGCGGCGGCCGGTTTGCCGCCGGCGCCTCCGCGCGTGAACATCGACAACACCACCAGCAATCGCTACACCATCTTCGACGTTTTCGCGGCCGACCGGGCGGGCCTGCTCTACGACATCGCCCGCACCTTGTTCGAACACGATCTTTCGGTGTGGCGGGCGCGGATTGCGACCTATCAGGTGCAGGTGGTCGATGTTTTCTATGTGACCGATCGCGACGGGGGAAAATGCCACGACGCCGCGAGGCTCGAAGCCGCGCGGCGCCGTCTGTTGGAGGTCATTGTCTCTTCGGGCGAGTCGTCGTCCGCTGCTCCTGCCGATCAGCGGTGAGTTGCGGCGCGTCGCCGTCGGCGGGCTCGCGCCCGCCTCAGAACGCTCCGCCTGCTCCCGATCGCGGCGGGTTCCGCGGCCGGAAAACGTCGCTCACGTTGCCGGTCGAGGTCCGCGGGCCTTCGGGGGCCTTTGCCCGGAAGTCGGCCGGGTTGGCGCCCATCCCGTAGCGGATGACCGGGGTTTGGTTCTTCCAGCCCATCCGCTGCAACAGGTCGGGCAACGGAATCTTCTGAATGCCGAGCTTCTCGGCGTTGGTCACCATTTTGGTGAAACCGGCGATCGTGCCGGCCGCGCCGCGTTCGCCGGGCTGATCACCGATCACCAGGTAGCGGGTGTTGATCGTGATTTCGCCTTGGATTTCGCCCTTGTCGTCGGTCCAGGCGTCGACGATGCCGCCGTTGAGCTCGATCAACTGGCGCACCTGTTCGATGTCGCTGCGGCCGTCGCCGTCGAGGTCGCAGAACCCGGTGATGGCGAACCGCTTCTTCTCGCCGGAGTTCCACAGCGGGGTGAATATCTTGTCGCCCGGCATGATCGGATTCGAGATCGTGTCTTCGACGATCCGCGCCTCGGCCAAATGGTCGCCGAGAATCTGCGTCACTTGAATGCTCGCCTTCTTGCCGGACGAACTCAGGTCGGTGGCATCGGACCCATAGACGGAAAAGCTCATTTGCCGCGTCAGGTTGTCGAGCCGGCCGAGGTTGATCCACACCGTTCCGGCCCGCTGATTGACCCAACGCACTTCGCCGTCGGGCAAGTCCATCGTTTCCTTGGTGACTTCATCGAGCTTCTTGGTGGTCGACGTGAGCAAGGTGCTCATCTTGTTCAGTCGGTTGGCGGCGTCGGTCAGTTGGGTTTCGACTTTGGCCAACGCGTCTTGAGCTTCTTTCTTGGCTTTGGCCAGGGCGTCGGCCACTTGCTGTTGCAGGGCGGTCATTTGGCGGCGTTCGTCGTTGAACTTGTTGCGTTCGGCCACCAGGTCATCGCCCGCCTTCCTCATGGCGGTGTCGAGAGTTTGGATTTGACCGTCTTTATTCGCTTCGCGGACGGCCAGGGCGTCTTTCAGTTGTTGCACGTCGGCCTTGACGGCCACCAGTTCCGAGTTGCGGGCGTTGATCGTATCGTACAACTGTTTGACCAGCGGACGATAGAACCGCTGATCTTCGGGGAAGGTGCCGGCGTACATCTGCATGTCCTCGGCGAACTTGGCCTCGATCGCCGGGATTTCGTCGGTCACGGCGAAGCCCATCAACTGCTTCAGCCGGTTGGCCTCTTCGGCTTTGGCCGAGGCGCGCGTGCTGTCTTTCGTGGCTTGTTCCTGGGCCGCCTTCGCCTTGATTTCCGCCTCTTCGTAGCGGCGGAAGAACAAGAAGGTGGTCACGCCGAGCACGATCGTGAGCATCACGAAGATGATCAGCGCGATCTGCAAGCCTTGGTTTTCCCGTGCCATGTCCTGCCGACTCCTGGAACTGGGGCGATCCGATAAGCCAAGCTGCGGCGGTGCGCCACCGGCGACGCCTCTTCTCCGGTTGCTGCGTGAGACCGCTCAGCCAACGAGCAGATGTCAGGTTCCGCAACGTTCGCGCCATCGGAACCTAAAACTCGATTCTAATTACGCCGCCAAAGGGTGTCAACGAAATACAACTCCTCCCGCGATAACGGGTTTGGGCTACGGCGGGAACGCCGCACCGTCGGGTGCCGCCGGTGGCCCGCCCCGCCGCGCCGTTGCCGGCCTGGTTGACTTTCATCAACAGCGATGATGCATTGCGGCTGCAACACTGGAGCAATTCTCGGCTTGCGCCGCCGACGCCCTGCCCGGGCCGGTGCAACGGCCGGGCCGAACGCTCGGCCGGACACGATTGCCGGCTGAACGCAGACTTCGACTGGGCAGAGGTGACTGGGCCGCTCTCGGTCGGACCTGGGAGGGGGGCCGTCGGCTCGCCGCGGCTGCCCGCGTTGGTTCAACGTGCGTGCAATTCTTTTGCCGCATTGGCGCGGCGGAAATAGAATGATTGAAGAAGCAGGCTTCGGGGGGAGCGCGTGTCGTCGGGCTCGCGGTCGGATCGTGGGCGTGTTTCCTTCTCGCAGGCATTCTTCGTTGGATCGGTCAGTTGATGAGGCAGCGAGTGATGATCGCCGTTAGGCGACCCGATTTTCGCGACATGCACGCGGCGGCTCCGGCGAAAACCGCGGACGGCGCAGCGCGGTTCGGTCGCTGTCCGAACTCTGCCGGGCGGTTTTCTCCGCTCTCGGTTGCTTTGCGGATTGTGCGGAGCTGTTTGGCGGCCGCGTTGTGTTGCGCCGGGCTGCCGCCTTCGTCGGCCTCCGCCCTGACGCCCAACGATTTCTACTACTCGACTTACCAAGGCTACTTGAACCTGATTGGCGCGCCGGCGGCTTGGGACGTCAGCACCGGCTCGCCCAGCGTGATCGTGGCCGTACTCGACTCGGGGGTCAATGCGGCCACGCCCGATTTGGCGGGCCGAGTGTTGCCGGGCATTTCGACCACCACAGGACCAGTGCTCGACGGAATCGCCATTTCGCACGGAACGCAGGTGGCCTCGGTCGTGGCCATGGACATCAACAACGGCATCGGCGGGGCGGGTATAGGCCGCTTCACGATTCTGCCGATCACCGTGACCAACACCAGCGGGTCGAACACCTCGTATTGGTTGGCTGATGGGGTGCGCCGCGCCGCGGCCGAGGGCGCCAAAGCGATCGTCATCTCGCAAAGCACGCTGACCTATGCCCCGGTCAATCAAGCGGCGGCCGAGGTTGCCGATCAGGCGCTGGTGTTCGTGGCGGCGGGCAACTCGAACGCGCGCCGCTCGGAAGCCGCCTTGCCCAACTACGAGCACCTGATCTTCGTCTCCGGCACGATGGGCGACGAACGAGCGGTGTGGACGGGCGGAGGAAGCAGTTGGGGGCCGGCCGTCGATCTCTCGGCGCCGGCCGTGAGTGTGTTGGTGGCCGACCCGACCGTCTTGCCCAACGGCTATGGGCTAAACAGCGGCACCAGCTTTGCCGCGCCGATCGCCGCCGGCGCGGCTGCGTTGGCTTGGTCGATCAATCCCGATCTGTCGCCCACCCAAGTCAAGCAGATTCTCTTTTCCACGGCCACCGACTTGGGCGACCCGGGCTGGGACGAAGTGTTCGGCCACGGGCGGGTGAATTTGGCCGGCGTGGCCGCCGCGGCGGCAGCCACCGTGCCCGAACCGGCTGCGGCGATTTCGTTGGTCGTGCTGGCCGCCGTTGGGATCGGTCGCGCCGGCCTGCGTCGGCGGGGCTTTGTCAGAAGCCGCTTTGCGCCCTATACTTACAGGTAAGGCCGAGGCGGAAGGAGCGATCGGCCGCCGGAAGGAGGGCCGGGCGCCAAGCTTCGGCTTTCATCGGGCGGCAGATTCGGTTCCGCTTGGCCGGAAGAAGTGTTGAAGCGCGGGGCAAGACGGTCGGATCGCTTCCGCAGCGAGAATCGAGCGCAGCCGCGGCAAAACGGCCGGCGGCGGAGGTCGGTTCGGCGCCGCTTGCGGCATCGAGCGGCGCTGTGCGGAAGTTGCATCGGTCGGCTTGCCGGCGCAACGAAGTCTCGTCGTCTTTGCAGCGAGAGAGGGAGTACGGCATGCAATTGCAAATCCACCGCCAGAACATTCGTCTGGACCAAGGCCAGTTCGAAGAGATCGAACGCCGAATGATGTTTGCGCTCGACCAATTCGAGTCTTGGGTCGTCGATGCCACGGTGTACGTCGAAGATGTCAACGGCAACAAAGGTGGAATTGACAAGTCGTGCCGCGTGTTGGTCAATTTGCGTTCCGGCAAGACGATCAAGGTGGAAGACATCGACGCCGAACTGATGGCCGCCGTGGCCCGCGCTGCCGATCGGTTGAGCAACGTCGTCGGCCGCGAGATCGAGAAGAAGCGGGCGCACTGATTCGGCGTGCGCCGGCCGTTGCCGGCGTGTCTGTTGGTCCTCGGGAAGATCGATGCGCCTCGGGCGGCAGCGCCGCCGCCCGCCCGAGGGCGCCTGTTCGCCGGTGGGCCTTGTCGCATTGCGATTCCGGGCTTTTGCTGTGCGCGTAGGTCGAAGGCCCGCGAAATTCACCGGGACGCGGATACGGCATGAGCTGGGCGCGAAAATCGCGCCGCCGCCCCCTCGCCGCGGTGCCAAGGCCGCTCACGTCTCGGCGTCGCTGCGGACGCTGAATTCGAGCTTCCAGCGGCCCGAGCCCTGCGCGCCGACGCACCAAAGCTCCAGCACCCCCAGTTCCGTGATCCGCGCGTGGAAACGGACGGGCACGAACGATTCGTCGCGCGATTCGTCGGCCGGCAGCAGTGTTTCCAGCGAGTCGGTTTCCTGCAATTCGTCGGGCGACCATTGGGCGAGCACAACCCCGGGCCGATCTTCTTTGCGCATCGACGAGCTGAAGAAGCGAAACTGAGCCGGTTCGCCCACCACGAGTCCGATCTCCGCGCCGGGCACGTCGGTTTCGGTGCCTTCTTCCATGCCAATCGGCGCCACGCACAACGCCCGCAAGGGCCGCGGCGCGCCAGGGACGGCCGGTCCAGCCGTCTCGATTCCGACGTAGTAAGCCCGCGCCGTACCGCCGCGGATGCGCATTCCGCCGCGTTGCTTGGCGAATCCGTAATGCGCCGCTCCGCGGGCCACGGCATGATCGAGGTCGTGCGGCCCTTCCAACGCGGCGGCGCCGCCGGCCTCGGCGAACCAGTCGCCGAGCACATCGAGCATTCGCCGACGGAAGGCCTCGGCCTTGAATACGCCGCCGTTGAACAAGACGTGCGACGGGCGGATCGGTTGGCCGTCGGCCCCGTGGGCTTGAAGGAAGGCGGCCACATGGCGCGTAACGGCCGTATCGCTTTCGAAGGGGAGGCCCAATTCCTGAAAGCCCGAGGCGCGCCGCCGCGCCGGCTTGTCGCCCAGCGCGCAGCGGGGGAAGAACCCGTCGAGCAGCAACGACGCGGCCGCGGCGCGGTCCAATTCGATCGAAACGGCGCCGCCCACCACGCGCCGCCCGCGCCCCAGCACGGCCACCGGATGCTTTTCCGGTCCGTCGGCGGCCAGCAGCGATTCCTTGGCCGCACGGCAACTGTGCCAAAGGGCCACGGATTGCCAAGGGTCGAGCTGCACGTTCTTTTCGGCGAACCGTTCGGCCGCATAATGGGCGAGGGCCAAGTCCATGTTGTCGCCGCCGACGAGCAAATGGTTGCCCACGGCCAGCCGGCGGAGCACCAGTTCCCCGTTTTCTTCGGCCACGGAAACCAGCGTCAGGTCGGTGGTGCCGCCGCCCACGTCGCACACCAGCAGCGTATCGCCCACCTTCAGCAGGCGGCGCCAACGGTCGCCCACCGCGTCGAGCCAGGCATAGACGGCCGCCTGCGGCTCTTCGAGCAGAACGAGGTTTTCGGGCAACCCAGCGGCCAGCGCGGCCTCGCGGGTGAGTTCCCGCGCGCCGGCGTCGAACGAGGCGGGCACGGTCAGCACCACGGCCTGTCGCTCGATCGGCGCTTCGGGAAAGGCACCGCTCCAGGCGGCGGCCACGTGTTCCAAGTAGCGCCGCGCGGCAGTGACGGGCGACACCTTCCGCACGTCGTCGCCGGCCCCCCAGGGCAAGATCGGCTGTCGGCGATCGACTCGGCTGTGCGCCAGCCAGCTCTTGGCTGCGCCCACGGTTCGTTCCGGCGATTCGGCCGCGCGGCGGCGGGCCCATTCGCCAACCACGTCAATCGAGCGGCCCCAGGGTAGATCGAGCGAGCCGCGCTCTGCCTCCGACTCGTCGGCTAAGTAGAGGAACGAAGGAAGCATCGTCCGCGACTCGACCGTGCCGGCGGCCACCAATTGCGGCACGGGCAACAGTTGCACCTGCGCCCGCTCGGCACCCAGCGGCGCGTAAGCCAGCACGCTGTTCGTGGTGCCCAAGTCGATTCCAATCACGTATTCCGCGCTCATCGGTTCTGTTTCCCGTAGGTGTGTTTCGCTGCGGCCCGTCGAAATCGCTCTTTCGGCCGCGTTGCATTCGTGTTCCGAGCGTCAATGCTTGGGCGCTGGCCGGCCTTGCTTCTGTGCGCGACCGCAGGATTTCGCATCGGACGGCACGATTCGGGAAGCGGTCGCCGACGGAGCGGGGCGGCCGATGCAAGTGTATCGCTTGCTTCGAATTGCGGTTCCGTTTTCGGCGATTTGTTCAGCCCACTTCAATTTCGATTGGGGCGATCACTCGGGCGGCGGCCGCGGCTCCGGTCCACGTGGGCAAGTCGCAGCGCGAAGCCTCCCAGCCCGGGTGAACCAATCGCCCGCGAAACGGCCCCGGACCGCTCACCTGACCGAGAAGCCGGTACCGGCCCGGATCAAAACCGGCGGGCACCTCGACCGAGGCGCCTTCGGCTTCGGCGGCCGCCGGGCGAATCGCGAAGAACCGCTCGATCACCTGTGCGCAATCACGATGCACGTCGCGCACGGCCGCGCCGATCTGCGCGTCGGAGTAGCCGTCGAGCGGCTCCATTAGGAAGTCCACCAAGCGCCCTTCGCGTTGCAGCGCCGCGAGCAGGTTCAACGCGTCGCTCCGCGGCGCCGGTTTGGGGGCCGGCGTTTTCGGCCCCCGCGCCGCCTCGGTGGGCAAGGCGGGCTGCGCCGGCGGCTCGGCCGAAAGCGCCTCGGCCACTCGCTCGGCCTGCTGCCGCGAAAAGAGCACCGCAAAGAACACGCGCATCGCAAGAATGATCCGATTCATCGGTGGTCTTTCTTCCGTTTGTTGAAAACGCTGACGGAATCCTCAAAAAAAAGAAAACGGCAGCGCGGGCCTCCGCCCGAGGCGCCGCGGCCGGCATTCTGCCCCTCGAACACAGTGAACGAGCTTTTCGGATGGGCGGCCTTGAAACCTTGTATCGAACCACATTCGGCCGCGGTCGGCAAGGGCTTGCACGCCATGGCGGCGGGCGGCCGGGCGGCGGGCAGCGCCGCCGCGCGTTGCTTCTCAGCCGAGGGAGCGGGCATTATACTGGCCGCAGCGCCGGCGGCGGTGTTGCAGCAACCTCCAACCTCTTGGAGCAGCGGGATTCATTCCTTCGATCACGGAGTCTCTAGTCGCATGTCACGCATTGACGATTACTTGGCCGCACATGCCGCGAGGTTTGAAGACGATTTGTGCGCGTTCTTGCGGATTCCCAGCGTCAGCGCCGACCCGCAGCACGCGGCCGACGTCGCCGCCGCCGCCCGCTGGGTGGCCGACCAATTCGCCGGTTTGGGCTTTGCCGTGGAAGTGATTCCCACCAAAGGCCATCCGTTGGTGTTCGCCCAGTCGCCCACCGTGCCCGGCGCGCCGACCGCCTTGGTGTACGGACACTATGACGTGCAGCCGGCCGACCCGCTGGAGAAGTGGATCACCCCGCCGTTCGAGCCGACGCGCCGCGACGGAAACGTCTATGCCCGCGGCGCCACGGACGACAAAGGCCAGATGCTCACGCATGTGAAAAGCGCCGAGGCGTGGATCGCCGCCGAGGGACGCCTGCCGATCAATCTGAAGTACATCATCGAGGGCGAAGAAGAAGTCGGCTCGATGGCCCTGGAAGAATATATCGCCGGCCACGCCGAAAAGCTGCGCTGCGATTGCGTGGTGATTAGCGACGGCGGGCAGTTCGCCCCGGGAATTCCGGCCATCACTTATGGGCTCCGCGGCATCGCCTATTACGAGCTGCGGCTGAAGGGGCCGAACCGCGACCTGCACTCGGGCTCGTTCGGCGGCTCGGTGGCCAACCCGGCCAACGCGCTGGCCCAGGTGCTCGGCGCGTTGATCGACGACCAAGGCCGCGTGCAAATCCCCGGCTTTTACGACGACGTGACGCCGCTTACGCCGCGCGAGCGCGAACAGTTCTCGCAGTTGCCTTTCGACGAACAACGCTATTTCGAACAGATCGGCGTGGCCGTCGGCGCGGGCGAGGCGGGCTACACCACCCTGGAACGCCGCTGGGCGCGGCCCACCTTCGACATCAACGGGCTTTGGAGCGGTTATCAAGGCGCCGGCGCGAAAACGGTGCTGCCCGCCACCGCCGGGGCCAAGTTCAGCTTCCGGCTGGTGCCGAACCAGGAACCGAGCAAGATCACCGCGGCGCTGAAATGGCGTTTGGCCGAACTATGCCCGCCGGGGATCGAGATGGAATTGATCGACTTCCACAACTCGCCCGGCGTGCTGGCGCCGCTGGAGAGCAAATATGTCGAGGCCGCGGCGCGGGCCATCGAGCGGGCCTTCGGCCGCCCGCCGGTGTTCACGCGCGAGGGCGGGTCGATTCCCATCGTGGCCGCCTTCCACGAAGCGCTCAAAGCCGACACCTTGCTCTTGGGTTGGGGCCAAGACGACGACAACACGCACAGCCCCAACGAGAAGTTCTCGCTGGCCGACTTCCACCGCGGCATCCGCGCCAGCGCGCAGCTTTGGGCGGAACTGGCCGACTTGGGCGGCAAGTGAAGCTCGCAACGGAACTCCGATCGCGCCGGCAGGCGAGCGGCCGGCTTCGACGAGCGATCACGCCGCCGGGCGGCCCGGCACGGAGCCGGTTGCGTTGTCGGCCCTCGATCACAAATTCTTGAAGCCGGTATCGCAGTGCTGTCGCAATGGGTGGCAGGGCGCACGCCACAACGCGACCGGCTCAGCGGCGCGGTTTGGCCCCGCGCCGACACGGGTTGCTATTGCGAAGTGCGCGACGGGGTGTTTCCGTCCGTCTTGCTTTGGGCGGGCGTCGGCTGGGCCGGTTGATCGGCAGGCGGCATCTGGCCCAGGGCGCGCCGCGCTTCGGCCACGGCCTGCGCCGCCCAGGGCTTGCCGGCATAGAGTGTTTCGATGGCGCGGTAGATTCGTTGCGATTTCTCCGGATCGGTCGATTGGGCGCTTCGCGCGGCGGTCAGTCGTTCGTTGAGCATCGCGTGCAAGTCGCCGCCGGCCCGTTCGATCTCGGTCTGCAACTGCTCCAGACGCCGCCGGGCCAGTTCGAGGCAAAGGCCTTGCGGTCCGGGGTCGCCGCGCGAGTCGCAATACAGGTCGAGCAAGGCGGAAAGGCGGGCAATGCCCGCGTCGATGTCGGTTCGGGCGGCGCTGATCGCCTCGAAATAGGCGCGTTCGATCGGCAGCAGACTCTCTGCGCCGAAAAGCCCCTTGGCGCGGCGGTCGAAACGGCGTTCCAGTCGTCGAAGTTCGATTTCGCGCTGATATTCCCGCAAGGTCGCGGCGCGCGGATCTTTTGGGTAGCGCATGAGGAAGTCTTCGATGTCGGCCTCGGCGGCTTCGATCATCGCCCCGCCTTCGACGGCCTTGGCGTGGATTCGGTCGTAGAGCGCATCGGCCGTGGGGGGCTGAAGGAAGTACCAAACAATCGCTCCCAGGCCTACCAGCGCGGCCGCCAGCAACAACGTCCACAGGGAGACGGCAAACGGGTTGGCCGGCTCCTCGCTGGGCAGGGGATCGAGCTGCTCGCGGGCGACGGAAACGAAACGCCCCGACGTTGTTGCCGACGGCGCGGCGGCCGTGCCTTTGCCCGGGACAACGCCGGTGGCCAGCGTGGCCGCCTCGGCGCATGCGGCGCCGCTGCCGGCCTCGATGGCGATGGGCGCGGCGCCGGCGCCGGATTCGGCCCGATCGTCGTCCGATGGGACGGCCGTGGCGGCAATCGTCGGGCCCAGCGACACGCCGGCAAGCGACGGCTCGGCGGAAGCGGGCGAGGTTGAACACGACGGCGACTCGGCGGGGACTGCGCCGCCCGGCGGGGCGGCCGTGGCGGCCAACGTCGGCCCGATTTCGGCCGATCGCTCGGCCGGCGGCAACGAAGCGGCGGCGAGGTCGTCCAATTCGGGCAACGCGATTGCCGGCAGCGCGGGGCGAAGGTCGGGACCCTGCACGGCGGACAACGCGGCATCGGAGGCCGCGCTGGGATCGACGAGCGTTTCGGGCAACGCCGGCAGCGATTGATCGATCGCCGCCAGTCGCCGGGCAACGACCATCGCGTTGGCCGGCCGTTTTTCCGGCCGCTTCTCGATCAATTGCATCACCAGTTGTTCCAGTTCAGCGGGGCAATCCGCCGCGTGGCGGCTGAGCGGCTCGGGCAGAGCGTGCCGTTGTTTGTCGAGCATTTCCAACAGCGATTGGGCGCGGAACATCGGCCGCCGCGCCAGCAACAGATAGAACACCCCGCCCAGGCTGTACAAATCGCTGCGCGGATCGACGGGCTTGCCCTCGGCCTGTTCGGGGGCCATGAATTCGGCCGTGCCGAGGATGCTGCCTGCTTGAGTTCGCCGCGTGTTGTTGAACAGCCGCGCGATGCCGAAGTCGGCCAGTTTCACCTGGCCCGAGCCGGTCAGCAGCAGATTGCCCGGCTTCAAATCGCGGTGGACAATCCCTCGATCGTGCGCATGGCGCAGCGCTTGGCATACTTGGATGCCGAGTTGAACAACTTCTCGCGGCGAAAACCGCCGCCCGCGGGCAAGCTCGTCTTCCAGGCTGTCGCCTTCGACCAGTTCCATGGCGTAGAACAACTGCCCATTCTGCTCGCCGTAGCCGAGCAGGCGGACGATGTTCGGATGGTTCAACTTCAGCAGGGTTTCGATCTCGGCGTTGAAGCGATCGCGAAACCCCTGTTCGTCGGCCAACGCGGGTGAAAGCAGTTTGACGGCCGCCGGTTCGCCCGTCGCCCGACTGACCGCCTTGTACACCGCGCCCATGCCGCCCCGACCCAGGGGGCTGACAATGCGATACGGACCGAGTTCGTCGCCGACATTCATCGCGTTGATCGAACCTTGCGAATACCAATGGAACGGGGTGCCGCTCGCTTGCCTCGCGGCGTTGCCGGCCGCCCGGCCCCGCCCGATCGCGTTGCACCGCAGCAGGCAGCTCTCCGGTTCATCCTACTGACCGGCAGGGCCCGCGGCCAGTCTGGCTGGCTGCGCGGACGATGGAATCGTTCGGGAGTGTTTGCGGGCGGCAGGGCGCCGCGGCGCTTGGGGCGAAGCGTCGAAGTGCGGCTCGTCCGATGGGCGACGGGCCGGCATTTGCGGAGGGCGGCGGCGTTGCTTTGGTGCGTTCGATTCCGAACGATCAATCGGCGCGGTTCGGGTAGAATACGGGCTTGCCGAAGCGAGACCGGTTCCGCTATGGTTGCCCAAAGGACACTGCGTGAAATCGAGTTGGCTTCGTTGCTCGCTCGGCTCAGTCGGCCGCGTTTGAGCGCCGGCGACTCTTCGGCCCGATGGCATTATTGTTCTCAGCATCAGTGATCAGGCATTGGTAATCAGGCAGCGGTGATTCGAAACGATGCTCGATGGAATACTCTTAGTGGATAAGCCGCGGGGAATGACCTCGCGGCGGGCGGTGGACCTAGCGGCCAAGCTCGTGCAGCCGACGAAGGTCGGTCATGCGGGCACGCTCGACCCGCTGGCCGAGGGTCTGCTGGTGCTCTGCCTCGGCTCGGCCACGCGGCTGATCGAGTTCGTACAGCAGATGCCCAAGTGTTACGACGCCCGATTCCGACTCGGTTGCTTCAGCCCCACAGAAGACCTCGAAGGCGAGGTGACGGAGATGCCCGACGCCCCGATCCCCTCGGCCGATGAGCTGGCGGCGGCGCTGCCGCGGTTTCGCGGCCCGATCGAGCAACGCCCGTCGGAGTATTCGGCCCTGAAGATCGGCGGCCGACGGGCCTGCGACCTGCTTCGCGCCGGCCGAGCGGTGGAGCTGCCGCCGCGGCCGGTGACGATCTATCGCCTTGACCTTCTCGAATACCGCTATCCCGAAATGCGGTTGCTGATCGAGTGCAGTCGGGGGACGTATGTTCGGGCGCTGGGGCGCGATCTGGCGGCGGCGCTGGGAACCTCGGCCGTGATGACCGCCCTGCGGCGACTGCGGATCGGCGAGTTTTCCGTCGAGGCGGCCTGCGACCCGACCAGCCTATCGCGCGATCAGATTGCCGAGCGACTGCGTCCGTCGCGCGAGGCCGTGGCCCATCTGCCGCAATGGACCGCCGACGAGGCCGCGCTGGCCCGATTGCGCTGCGGACAGGCTGTTCGTTGCCCGGCCGAACTGCTTTCGGCCCCCCGCTGCGGCCCCGATAAGGCGGGCAACATCAATAAACCTGCCATCGGCGGCGAGAACGCGTCGGGCGATGGGTCGGCAAGCAGCAAGCCCGCCGCCGCGTCGAGTGATGGGCCGATGGTGGCCGTGCTCGACCGCCAAGGTCGGCTGGCGGCGTTGGCAGCCGTGCAATCGCCCGACCGCTTGGCCCCGATCCGCAACTTTCCCCTTTCGGACGAGTGCGACGGCCGCTAGCCGGGAGAACCGCTTCGGGCGAACGTGCGACGTTGCTGGATTTCAAAGGGATTTCAAGAGAACAGTTGCGGGCCGCGATTGGTTTGCCGCATGCCGCACGAGCTGAACTAGGCGCGACTCTGGAGGTGGTGTGGAATCGATCCCCAGCATTGGACCGCCAAGAGCGCACGGCCGGGCAAGCCGGCCGTGGCAGCCTGCGCGCCCGCTGGCCCGAGCCGCGCTGAGCAATTGCCGCCTGTTACCTTGCCGGGGGAAAAAGCGTATATTGTCGGGCGATGGCGACGGCGGCGGGGGCATGGGATGAATGATGTCGCTTTGGGCTGTCGCCGAATCGACATAGGATTGTCTTCGATCATATTTGGACGGAAGCGCCGGGGATTTCAACTATGAACTGCCCGAAATGCCATGCGGAGATTATTCAGCCGGCGAGGTTCTGCCATCTCTGCGGCGAAAGTTTGCCGTCGGAGACCGAGGGCGAAGAGCTTTCGCCGGCCGCGCGGATGCGGCAGGCGGCCGCCCGGGCTGCCGGCAGCGGCGACCAGGAAGAAGAGCTTTGGAGCGGCACCTATTCTCCCAAGGCGATGATCGGGACATGGATTTTCGTTGCGATCCTCTCGTGCGGGGCGATCGCAGGTTGGATTATTTGGATGCCGCCGGCTGTTTGGTGGTTGGTTCTGCCGGGCATCATTGTGGTCATTTGGGGAGTGCCGGCCGTGCAGCTTCTCTACCGCCGGTTGAGCATTCACTATCAACTGACCACCCGGCGGTTCATCCATCAAAGCGGGCTGTTGCAGCGGGTAACCGATCGGATCGAAGTGATCGACATCGACGACATCACCGTGGAACAAGGATTCATCGAACGGTTGATGGGCGTGGGCACGATTCGGGTCAAGTCGTCGGATCGGACGCACCCGGATTTCCGTTTGCCGGGAATCGAGAATGCTCAGCAGGTGGCAGCGATCTTCGACAACGCCCGGCTGGCCGAGCGCCGCCGCCGCAGCCTGCACGTGGAGCAGATTTGAGTTTCGATCGCAGGCCGACGGTGCCCTGCGGACCTCGACCGATTGATTCAACGCGCAGTGATCTTCAATCGCCCAATGGCCGAGCGAACCGACTGCGGTCTGCCCGCCTTTTTTTCCAGCCTTTTGCACGTCCCGCCGTTATTGCTTTCTGAGAAGGGGAACCGACCATGCCGCACATTATTTTGAGAACAGTGACGAACCGCATCTTTTGGTTGACGGCCGTCGGCGGCTTTGCGATCGGCTCGGTTCTCTCGGCCACGGCGGCGGAAACGGCCGCGGCTGCGGCAGGGGCGGCGAATGCGGCATCGGCTGTGGGACCCTCGGCGGCCCATGCTCCCGAGCCACTGGTACTTTTCGATTTTTCGTCGCTGCCGCAGTCGGAGGCGATTGTCGCCTCCGACGCACAATTCACCGTGGCCGACGGGCGGCTTCAGATCGCCACCGGCGTGAAGTCGCGCTGGCCGGGCGTTACGCTCAAGGCGCCTGGGGGAAAGTTCGACTTGCGGACGTTCGCCGAGGTTGCCGTTCGGCTGCGGAACCTCGACGACGAGCCGGTGCGGGTCAGTTGCCGAGTGGATAACCCCGACGCCGACGGCTCGAAGAACTGCGTTACGCAATCGATCGACCTAAAGCCCGGCGAGGTTCGCACGTTGCGGGTGGCGCTGGCCGAGTCGATTCCCGAGGCGCTCCGCGACAAGCTCTTCGGCATGCGCGGCTATCCGTTCGGCTGGCGCGAGCAGGGGCTGCAACTCGACAACATCACACAGATTCTCTTTTTCGTCGCTCAGCCGAAGCGCGAGCACCGCTTCGCTGTCGAGCGCGTCGCGGCCGAGGGCGCGCGCAGTGCGCCGGCCGATCGGTCGCCCGAGAAGCTTTTTCCGCTGATCGACCGCTACGGGCAATTCCGTCACGGACAGTGGCCGGGCAAGGTCCACTCCGACGACGAACTGCGTGCCCGCGCGGAGCACGAGGCCGCCGACTTGAAGGCCCATCCGGGCCCGAGCGACTGGAACCGCTACGGTGGTTGGGCGGGCGGACCGCAGTTGAAGGCCACCGGCTCGTTCCGTGTCGAGAAAGTGGAGGGCCGATGGTGGTTGGTCGATCCGGAGGGCCGGCTGTTCTGGTCGCACGGGACCGATTGCGTGCGGTTCGAGGCGGCCACGCCGATCAGCGACCGCGAGTTCCTCTTCGCCGAGTTGCCCCCGAGGGATTCCGAGTTCGGCATTTTCTATGGGCGGGGGGCCAACGCCGCACACGGCTACTATTCCACGCGCCGGTTCGATACGTTTAGCTTCGCCGGCGCGAACCTGATGCGGAAGTACGGCCCTCAGTGGCGGACACGGGCCACCGACTTGGCCCATCAGCGGCTGCGCAGTTGGGCGATGAACACGATTGCCAACTGGTCCGACGAGCGCATTTACCTTGAGCGGAAAACGCCGTACACGGCCACGGTGGGGGTGAAGGGCCGAAGCCGTCCGATCGAAGGCAGCCAAGGCTACTGGGGCAAGTTCTCCGATCCGTTCGACCCGGCCTTTGCCGCCGCGGCCGCCGAGGCGATGGAGCGCCACCGCCGCACCACGGCCGACGATCCCTGGTGCATCGGCTACTTTGTCGATAACGAGTTGAGCTGGGGCGACGACACCTCGCTGGCGCTGGCCGCGCTGGCCTCGCCCGCCGATCAGCCGGCCAAGATCGCATTTTGCGACCAGTTGCGCGGCAAGTACGGCACGATCGCCGAGTTGAACGCCGCTTGGGGCACAAAGCACGAATCGTGGGACGCACTGCTGAAGAGCACGGCCCTGCCCGACAAGAAGAAGGCCGAAGACGACCTGCGCTCGTTCTATCGCCGCACGGCCGAGCAGTATTTCCGCGTCTGCCGCGAAGCGGTCAAGAAGGTTGCTCCCGAAAAGCTCTACCTCGGGTGCCGGTTCGCGTGGACCAATCCGATCGCGGTGCGGGCCGCGTGCGAACACTGCGACGTGGTGAGCTTCAACTTCTATCGCAACGAGGTGCCGAAGAACCCGCTGCCCGAAGATTGCGACAAGCCAATCATCGTCGGCGAGTTCCACTTCGGCGCGCTCGACCGCGGCATGTTCCACACCGGGCTGGTGCCGTGCAAAGATCAGAACGAACGGGCCGAGCGCTACTTGGGCTACGTCCGCAGCGCGGTCGATAACCCGCGCTACGTGGGCGTACACTGGTTCCAATACGGCGATCAGGCGACCACGGGCCGACCGGACGGCGAGAACTACCAGATCGGGCTGCTCGATGTGTGCGACACGCCCTATCCAGAAACGATCGCGGCCGTGCGGCAGGCGGGCGAAGAGATGTATGCGCGCCGCGCGGGCCACCCGTCGCAGCAACAAAAACAACAATCGGCACAAAGCCGGGGGCAACCGGCCGCCGCGGCAGCGCAGGCGGGTTCAGCATCGGCCGGCGCGCATGAGCATGCCGCCGCGGGTGCGACGACCGACAGCGCCGCGGCGCTTTCGACCAAGGCGCCGGCGACCGCAGGACGAGCGGCCAGCGGCAAGGCGACGGCGCTGTTCGATGGCCAAACGGCTACCGGCTGGACGGCGGCCGATGGGAAGCCCGCGACGTTGGCCGAGGGCGCGTTGCAGATCGCCTCCGGCCGACAGGCGGTGGTGCGGGCCGACGCCATCGCGGCCCTACCCGGCGACGCGAAGGCTGCGCGATGGACGTTCGAGCTTTGTACCCGCGGCGGGGGCTGTGGCGCTGTTGTGCTTCGGCCGGCTGAATCGCTCGGCTGCGGTCGCGCGCCGGTGGCGGTGGTCATCGACAATCGCCCGGTGGGCGACCCGGCGGCCGGCGCGTCGCCGCGGACCGGCAGCATCGTCGGCCTGCGGCATCTGGCCAAAAGCATTGCCGCCGGCGACCAGTGGTTCACCCTGCAACTGACGCTCTGCGGCGGCCGAGCGGCCGTCGAGTGCAACGGCGCGCTGCTGGTCGATTGCGCGCTGATGGACGACCACGAGGGCGCAGCGGCCGTCTTGCTGGCGAACCATGTTTCGTCGTTGCCTCAGTTCGCCCCGGGCACGCTGGCCATCGCGCCCGGCCGAGCGCGTCAGGGCGAGGTGCTGGTGCGGCGAGTGTCGGTCGAGACGGGCGACGAAGCGGCCGCGAGGCAGTGGTTCCGCCGACCGCCCGCGGGCGCAACGCCGGCCGGTGCGGGAACCTCGGCCCATGGGCCGGCATCGCAGGGCGCTGATGGTGCTGCGGGCGCTGCCGGCGCCGCACATGCCGCCCCCGCGGTCGATTCGGCCTTGGGTGCCGGCACCGCCAGAGCGGAAACGGGCGATTCCGCCCGGCCCGATCGCGCCGTGGTCGCACTGCTTCGCCGCGGCTATCTGGTGGTGAACTATCACGCGCATCTCAAGGGCGACTTGACGCTCGAAGGCCTGCTGGCCGATCAGCGCCGCACGGGCATCTTTTACGGGCTGGCGGTCAACTGCGGCAAGGGTTTTCCCATCACCGACGACGCGGCGGCCGAGCGCTTCGTCGCCTCGATGAAAAACCAGCCCGTGCTGCTGGGCATGCAGGCCGAGGGGCGCGAATGGCTCTCGATGTTCTCGCCCGACCAGATCGCGAGGTTCGACTACGTGTTCACCGATTCGATGACCTTCACCGATCATCGCGGGCGGCGGACTCTGCTCTGGATTCCCGAAGAAGTGGATGTGCCCGACCCGCAGGCCTTTATGGAGATGCTGACGGCCGTAACGGTGAAGATTTTGGAAACCGAGCCGATCGACATCTACGTGAACCCCACCTTCCTGCCGGCGGTGATCGCCGCCGACTACGACCGCCTGTGGACGCCCGAGCGGATCGACCGCGTGATCGCCGCGGCCGTGAAGAACGACGTGGCCATCGAAATTAACGACCGCTACCGGCTGCCGCGCGAACCGTTCATCAAGCGGGCGAAGGCGGCCGGGGCGAAGTTCGCCTTCGGGGTGAACAACACCGACAGCAGCCTGGGTCGGTTGGAATACTGCTTCGAGATGATTGAGCGTTGCGGACTACAGCCCGACGACTTCTTCACGCCCAAACCGGCCGGCAAGAAGAAGGCGCAGTTGCGCGGCCAACAGCCGCCGGCCTCGCCCCAGTGATCGATCGCGCTACGGTGTTCCCGGCGATTGTGCGGAACATTCCAGAATCGCCGAGCTTGCCGTTCTGATGCCGGAATGGAGCGGTCGTGCGCCCCCCGGCCTCGGCCTGCCGGCACAATGAACAGCGCAGACGCCGGCGCGGCGAAGCGGCCCGGCGGTGTTTCGGCCGTTGGGCCATGCACCGTGTTCCGCGCCCCGTCTTCGGGTTCGAACGGGTCGCAGGGTGGTTGTTTCAGCGGTTGGCGCCGGTGGGCTGCGGGGCCGGTTGCTCGCGGATCGGCTCTTCGGAAACGGTTGCGTCTTCGCCCAGCAGATGCTTGCCGAGGAAGGCGCGAACGCGTTGGGGCACCTCGCGTGCCCGGAACCCGTGCCCGCCTTCTTCTACGGGAATCAAAATCGACGATACGCCGGCCTTCTTCAGCGCTTCGTGCAGCCGTTTGCCTTGGTCGAAGGGGACGAGCTGATCCTTCGTGCCGTGGATGGTTAAAAACGGTGGATCGTCGGCCGAAACGAAGGTGATTGGCGAGGCGGAACGGGCCTTTTCCGGGTTCTCTTTGATCGGGCCGCCCACTAGCAGCGATTCCGGCGAATTGGCGGCGTAGTGGTCGATTTGGCTGGGGAAGTCGCCGATGACGGAGAAGTCGGTCGGACCGAAGAAGTTCACCACGCAAGTTACGCGGCTGTCTTGGTCGGTGTGCTTGCCGAGCGTGCCTTCCAGTTCCTTCACTCCGCCGCTGGTGCCGAGCATGGCCACCAGATGTCCGCCGGCCGAACTGCCCCACACGGCGATTTTATTCGGGTCGAGGTTGTACTTCTTGGCGTTGCCGCGAATCCAACGGATGGCGGCCTTGCAATCGTGGATTTGCGCCGGCCAGGTGGCCTCGTTGGTCAACCGATAGCCGACCGAAACCCCGGCGAACTTGCCGCTAGCGACCAGCGGGACCAGTTGCCCGCGGCCGCCGCGCTTGTCGCCCCCGCGCCACGCGCCGCCGTGAATGAACACCACCACCGGCAACGGGCCTTCGCCGGCCGGTTGTTTGGGCAAGAGCAGATCAAGCTGCTGACGCGGATTGTCGGTGTCGGCATAGGGAATGTCGGCCTCGAGACGGATGTTCTCGGGCATGGGGCGCTGCTGCGGCGGCTGGCCCGGCTGCGCGGCCCCGGCGCGATCCGCTGCGGCAAGGGCGCCGATTACCAGAACGGCCAAAAGAAGGGCCACAACCGCTTTTCGGCCTGCGGCAACTCGGCCGGCCCAACGCGCCCCGGCACGGCCACCACTGGCCGCAACACGCGACGATTCCGACGCGATCGCACCACACACGGCAGGAGAAACACGGTAGGAAGGCATGGCCGAGGCTCCGAACAAGGGGTGTTGCGAATCGGGGGACTGGCCTCCACGAACCGCGTGGAAAGCCGCGTTCGAACGGATGCGCATAGTCAAGGAGGATGAACACCAGCGAACAACGCGCCGCCCCGCAATGAAACACTGCGGAACCCGTTTAGGTATCGCCGCGGCCGTGCTCCGTTCGCAATTTCGCCCCGGCGCTACAGGCCGAGCACATCGTTCATGTTATACAAGCCCGGAGACTTCTTGGCCACGAACTTGGCGGCCGCCAGCGCCCCGACGGCGTAGCAATCGCGGTTCGAGGCGCGGACCGTCAACTCGATCGTTTCGCCCAGCATGCCGAAGACGATCGTGTGTTCGCCGGGGTTGTCGCCGGTGCGGACGGCGTGGTAGCCGATTTCCCCGTGGGGCCGCGGGCCGGGCCGACCCTGCCGGCCGTGCGCCGCGGCGGTTTGGCCCATCTCGGCGGCGATGATCTGCCCGAACTTCAGGGCGGTGCCGCTGGGGGCGTCTTCCTTGAAGCGGTGATGGCGCTCGATGATTTCGACGTCGGCATCCTTGTCGGCCAAGGCTCTTGCGGCATCTTTGGCCAGTTTCATCGTCAGGTTGACCGCCAGGCTCATGCTCGGCGCCCAAACGATCGCAATATCGGCCGCGGCCCGGCGAATCCGCTCGAGCTGTTCGGACTTTAGGCCCGTGGTCGCCACCACCAGCGGCACACGGCGGGCCAAGCAGGTTTCCAACAGCGGGTCGAAGGCCTCGGGTACGGAGAAGTCGATCACCACGTCGGCCGGAACATCGAGCGCCGCCGAAAGGGGCACACCCAACGGCCCCACGCCGGCCAGCGTGCCGGCATCGTGCCCCAGTTGCGGATGCTCGGGCGTTTCGAGTGCGGCGACGATCTTCAGCTCCCCATCGGCCGCGCCGAGGGCGATCAACCGTTTACCCATCCGCCCGGCCGCCCCGTGAATGGCAATCGAAAGCGTCATAATCGTTCGTTGCTCCAATGTGTTCTCAAAGGATTCTCAAAGGCGTTTCAAAGTGGTGTTTTCGCACGACACCTCGGCCGAGTACGCCGCCGCGCCGCCGGCTTGGTCAATGAGAATGGGCTTGAATCTGGCGGACGATCTCGTCGAGGTCGTTGGCCACCGCCACGGGCCGATTGGCGAACGGGGCCTGGGTAACGCCGTAGGGCGCCAGCACCTTTTCGCATTGGGTCCGTTCGGCCGTGTGGTAGGCCACCGTGGCGTTGGGGTCTTTGAGTTGGTGTCCGGTAAGCACGCACACCACGCGCTCGTTGGGGCCGATCACGCCTTCGGCTCGAAGCTTCTTCGCCCCGGCCACCGAGGCGGCGCTGGCCGGCTCGCAACCCAACCCGCCCGCGCCCACCTGGGCTTTCGCGTCGAGGATGTCTTGGTCGGTCACCTCGCGGACCACGCCGCTGCACACCTCTAGCGCGCGGAGGCATTTCGTCAGGTTCACCGGACGGTTGATCTCGATGGCGCTGGCGATGGTCGATGCCCGGCGTCCTTCGGCATCCATTTGGCCGAAGAAGCGGTCGGCGGCGGTCATGTTCGGCTCGCCGCGATTCCATCGCAGCGATTGTTGTTCGTAGAGTTGATAAAGCGTGTTCGCCCCGGCCGCGTTGATTACCGCCAATCGCGGCGCGCGGCGGATCAACCCCAATTCGAGCAGCTCCATGAAGGCCTTGCCGAACGCGCTGGAATTGCCCAAGTTGCCCCCCGGCACGACGATCCAGTCGGGCGGCTCCCAGCGCAAGGCTTCGAGCACGCGATACATGATCGTTTTTTGGCCTTCCAGGCGGAACGGGTTCACGCTGTTGACCAGGTAGATGCCCAACTGCTTGGCCACTTGTTGCACGCGGGCCATCGCGTCGTCGAAGTCGCCGGCGATCTGAAGCGTCAGCGCCCCGTAATCGAGCGCCTGCGAAAGTTTGCCGTAGGCGATTTTGCCCGAGCCGACGAAGATCACCGCCCGCATCAATCGCGTCACCGCGCAGTAGATGGCCAGCGAGGCGCTGGTGTTGCCCGTCGAGGCGCAGGCGGCCGTGGTGGCGCCGACCATCCGCGCGTGCGAGAACGCGGCCGACATGCCGTTGTCTTTGAAGCTGCCCGATGGGTTCATCCCTTCGTACTGAAGGTACAGCCGATCGGGCTGCACGCCCACGTAGCGGGCCACGGCATCGGCCCGATGAAGCAGCGTTTGGCCCTCGCCGATCGTAACGCACAGCTCCGGTGGGGCGAAGGGCAGCAGACGGCGAAACCGCCACACGCCGCTGAAGCTCAGCGGGTTGGCCCGATCGGCCCATAAAGCCTCGAACTCGGCCAGCGACTTCGGCGGCGGCAGGCGGTCCCAGTCGTAGGCCACATCGAGCAGGTGCCCGCACTTCGGGCAGGCGGTAAGCACTTCGTCCACGGCGAAGGTCGCCCCGCAGCGACGCGAAATGCAACGTTGAAAGGCCGCTTCGGTTAGAGAAAGATTCATCGGCACAAAAACTCGTTACTATCGTTGGGTAAAGGAGTTCGGACGGTTGCCCCGCCATCGGGCTGCGGGCGTTGCGTTCCAGATGCCAGCCTCGACATGCCTTCATCGCCTCGGGCGATTCGGCCGCAGGCATCGACGCTTGTGTGGCCCCGTGGCCGCTTTGCCCGCTGGGTTTGGCCGTGCTGCCGCGCCGGGGCTGCCGCGCTTGGGCCGACAATCGCGGGCAGGCGATCGCGCGCCGTTGGACGATCGGCCGGCGTCGGCCGCCAACCGCTCGGGCCTGCCCGAGTTCGCCGTATCCAAAGCCGCCCTCGGGGCGCTGGGATACGTCCTGCGGTGGTCCATTCGGAACCGGGCTGCTCGGCAATGCCTCGATCGTGCAGGCCGTGCCTTGGTTTCCTGCTTTCCGCACGAAACACGGTTTCTCAGTGTAAATAAAACGGTTGCTCAGCGAAAGCGGCACCGGAAACGCGGCGGTGGGAAAGAAGAATCGGGAACTTGGGAATGTGGAACCCGCACCGAAACCGGGCCGGGGGGGGCGAAGGATCGTTGCTAAGGCGGAGAGGTCGGCGCGGTTGAACAAACAACCGCCTGCCGGATGCCGGCCGTTTTCGCTTTTTTGCCTTTTTGTCTTCTTGGAACTGATCTTGCATCGCTGCTTGCCTTTGCGGTACAAGTGCCCGCCTGAAATTCCGTACGCGCTGCGGTATTTTCCCGCCTTTCCGATTTGTGTGAACCGATTTCGGCGAGCAGAACAATGCGAACAGTGCTGGTCGCGTGGATCTTGGTCGCGTCGGCTTCGGCCGCGGAGACGAAGTTTCCCTATACCGCCTATGTGGTTACGGACGAGCTTTACGTCCGCAGCGGGCCGGGCCAGAGCTACTATCCCACCGATAAGCTTTCGCGTGGGCAGGCGGTCGAGGTTTATCGGCACGACCCGGGCGGGTGGCTGGCCGTGCGCCCCGTCGATGGCAGCTTTTGCTGGGTTCATGCCCGATATCTGGAACCCAAAGGCGATGGGCTGGCTGAGGTTACAGCCGACGGAGTTTCCTGCCGCATCGGCAGTCGACTGAGCGATGCCCGCGACATCATCGGCGTGCGTTTGAAGAGGGGCGAGGTGGTCGAATTGCTCGACGAAAACCAACTGCGCCGCGGAGACGGCTGGTGCCGCGTTCTGCCGCCGGCGGGCGACTTCCGCTGGGTTTACGGCAAGTACGTATCGCCCGACTACCCGCGCGATGGTTTAAGCAAGTCGGCCGACACCCCAACGGCCGGTTCGACGCCGCCGACTCCGCCGGTGGTCAGCCCTTCGCCCTTGGCAACCGCATTGCCGGCCGGGCCGCTTTCGGCCGACGACTACCGCGCACTGGTCGAGGCCGTCGACTTGGAGTTGGCGATTATCGTGGCCGAAGAGCCCTCGGTTTGGAATCTTGCCCCGCTGCGCCAGCGCGCCGAAGAATTGCTTCAGCGCGCCCCCGGCCCCGTTGAACGCGGCCATGTGCGCGTGCTTCTGGGCAAGATCGAGCGGTTCGAGGGCATCCGTCAACGATGCCAATCGATCGAGCTTGCCCGAGAAGAGGCCGAGCGGGCCCGGCGACTTCTTTCGGGTGTCGGGCAAGCGCCGCCGTTGCCGCCCGAGGCGGCGAGGCCCGGCAGCGATCGGTTCGACGGCACGGGCCGATTGGCCGAGTTGCGCGCCTCGCGCACCGGCGCCCCGCGTTACGCGCTGGTGAACGACCGCGGAAAAATCCAGTACTATGTGACGCCCGCTCCGGGCGTCAATTTGCGGCATTACGTGGGCCGAGAGGTGGGCATCAACGGCACGCGCGAATTCCTGCCCGACAGGAACTCGAGCCATCTGATCGCCAAGCATGTGTTGCCTTTAGAGGGCGACCGACTGCGCTAGGGGCAATGCCGTTGCCGTCGTCGCCCATCGCCGGGCAGACATCTTGGTTCCGGCCCGCGCCGGCGGGTCGCCGCACGCGCAACGCGCGAGCTTCCCATCGGGGACACGGGGGGGCGCGGAGCCGCTACGCGCACTTGACGCGGAGTTCGGGTCGGGCCGCCGTTTCGCCTTCGGCATCGGCCTCGACGCGCAGCTTGATCGTGGCCTGCGGCGGTCCGCGCCGTTCGGTGACGATGCCGCGAGTGGTTGCTTCCAAAAAGGGAAGATACTCGGCGGCCGGCCCGTCGGCGAACTCGCTGCGGAGCACTTCGAGGATTTCGCGCCAAGGCAGCCCGCTGCGATAAATCACGCGGTAGGCCGCCTTCAATTGCGCCACCTGAACGGTGGAATAGCCCGCGCGGCGCAAGCCCACTTGGTTGATGCCCACGACGAGGCTGCTCAGACCGTCGATGGTGACATAGGGCGGCACGTCGCGGGTGATATGGGCCTGTCCGCCCACCATGGCCAGCGTGCCGATGCGGCAGAACTGATGGACGGCGGCAGCGCCGGAAAGATAGGCCCGGTCGGCCACGGTGACGTGTCCGGCCAGCAGCACGTTGTTGGTGATGATGCAATGATTGCCGATCGTGCAATCGTGGGCGACATGCGCGCCGACCATCAACAGGTTGTGGTCGCCGATGACCGTTTGCCGATCGGGCTTCAGCGGGCGATGAACGGTGACGTTCTCGCGGATCGTATTGTTCGCGCCGACAACCACCCGGCCCGGCGCCTCGCTCCAATGGACGTGTTGCGGAAACCCGCCCAGAACCGCGCCCTCGCACACGCGGTTGTTCGGTCCGAGCGTTACGCCCGACTTGATCGTCACTCGGTTCTCTAAGATACAGCCGGGACCGATGCGCGTGTCGTCCTCGATGATGCAGAAAGGGCCGATCTCGACGCCCGAATCGATCTCGGCCCGCGGACTGACAAGAGCCAGCGGATGAATGCTCACGGGGTGCTCCTTGATGCGTGAACCGTTGCGCTGCGGTCGCAGCAACCGCAGCCCATCCATCTATATCGGTTATGGCATTGGTAGTGGTTGCTCCGGTCGGAGCGACCGAAAGAGTCGGGCCAGATTAACCAGTTTCCGCCCGCAATCCGCGGCGAGTGGGCGTGTTCAGAAGGACAGCAGGGCCTTCGAACGCTTGGGGCGAACGCGGGCCGAATGCCGCTGGTGGGTTTGCTCTCGGCCGATGCCGCAGGGTTCCGGGCAACCAGATTGTCCGAACCGAAAACGATTCTGCAACGAAATCCGCCGCCGTGCCGAATCTGCCGGTCGGCCGCCGACACACAACCGATCGTCTGACCTAACCGACTGCTAGCACAAGGGGTGGAACCGCGCTCAGTTCGGCACGCGAAGTGCTGGCGCGCAGTTGCCATGCGCCCCCGCCCACAGGTTGTATTGACGACCCCGGAGGAAAGCGCTAGACTGTTTGTTGGTGCAATAGTGCAACCGGGCATTCACCACGGAAGGCGGCGGCGATGGCGGAGCGAGGGGCCCTTATTGATCGAGCTCAGGCGGCGCTGGCCAACAGTCCTTTTCACGAGCTGCACGGCATCCGAGTGGATCAGCAACACGGCGCCTTGGCCCTGTGCGGCCATGTGTCGAGCTTTTATCACAAACAACTCGCACAAGAAGTGGTGCGATCGGTTTGTCGCGACGTGAAACTGATCAACGAGATCGAGGTGGCGACTCCCAGCGAAGTGGCGTTCGACTAACGCCGGCGGTCGTTGGCGGAAGCACCGGTTTCGTCGAGGCGTCTCGGGGCTGTGTGTCGGCAACCGGCGCGCCGGCGGGCGATTGTTTGTCGGTGCGGCCGTTCGGCCGAGCGGCGATTTGCAAGTCGAACGAGCGGCTGCTGCGCGCCTACGTTGACTGGCGCTGGGCATGGGCCGGCATGGCGGCAACGGCGGCGGGCGAGGCGGTGCGCCCGCGCAGGGCCGGGCGGTTATGCCGACGAGTTGCGGTTTTCGGCAAGATTGCGTCCTCGCGGTCGGGCAACAGACACGACGGGCCGATCGCGATCTTTTCCGTTGTGTCGGGGATGGGAAGCACGGAACGCTGACCGATGAGCGGACGCTCGATCTTCGGCGAATGGAGTTCGCCGCTCGGCGTCGATCATGGAGGGTGTTATGAGCGACCTGCTGACCACGTGGGATCGAGTGGTCGACGACGGGCAAGAGTGGTTGCCCGATACGTCGGAGGCCGCGCGCCGGCTGGCGGCGCAGATTCGCACGGCCGTCCAACAGGAGACGGGCCACGCCATTCGCGGACTGACCGTCGAGGTCACTCGCCACGGCGTTCGCCTGTGCGGACATTGCGACAGTTACTACTCGAAACAACTCGCCCAACATGCGGTGATGTCGCTGCCGTGCAATCGGCCGCTCAGCAATTGCATCGAAGTCTCGTGACGATGCCCGCCGGCGTTCCCATTTGCCAACTTGGTTGATCTGACGCAGTCTGCGGCCGGTATCGGCGCACCGCTGCCATCGATGTGGGCGGCCATCGCCGGGCTTTCCCAATCGCGAGGGCGCCGTTCTCATTGGCATCGCGAAGAAAAAAAGCGACCCCGGAAAATCCGGGGCCGTTTTTTTTCGCCTGCGGCGAATGAGCCCGCCTGCCGCGCCCGGCCTTGCTCGCCCCTGCGGCGGGGCGATTCTCCTGTGCGAAGGCCCGGCCGCTTACGGCCCTCGGGCGGCGCTTGCCGGGCCGAGGCGGTCTGAATACGATAACGTTCGCGCCGGGCCGCCTGTCCGCCGCTGCGTTGTGAAAGAGCGTCAGTCGCATTCAGCCTGCCGATCGCCTTTGCGACTTCCTGTTGCCGCTTAACGAAGCGGCGCGTTGTCTCGGGTTTCTTCTTCGACGAAAAGGTCCGCCTCGATGATCCCGTTCCGTTTGCTCAATGATGCAAGCGCCGCTGCATTGCGGCGTTGTCTCAGCGCGGCCCGTTCGGCGCCGGCTGCCGCGTTCGTTGCTGTTTTGGTTGCCGTGTCGGTTGCGGGGGGAATTGCGGGCGCCGCCGCTTCGGCGGGCGAGCCGCGGCCGCAGCCGGTGAAATTGATCTTCGACACCGACATGGACACCGACTGCGACGACGCCGGCGCGTTGGCGTTGTTGCACGCCCTGGCCGACGCCGGCCGCGTGGAGATCTTGGCCACGATGGTCAGCTCGCACTATCCCTACTCGGCGCCTTGCGTCGAGAGGATCAACCGATACTTCCGCCGACCGGATCTGGCGATCGGCGTTCCCAAGGGAAAGGGCGCGCCGATCGACCGCGGCTCGCGCTATGCCCGTCCGATCGCCGAGAAGTTTCCCGGACAACTGAAAACCAACGCCGATGCGCCCGATGCGGCCCAACTGTACCGCAAGATTCTCGCTGCGCAGGCCGACGGCGAAACCGTGATCGTCACCGTAGGCTACTTGACCAATCTGCGCGACCTGATGGCCAGCGGTCCCGACGAACACAGCCCGCTGAGCGGCCGCGACTTGGTCCGCCGGAAGGTGAAGCATTACGTTTGCATGGGCGGACGCTATCCCGAGCATCTCGACCCGGGCGTGTTCGGCAATCTGAAGCCCGATCCCGAGTCGGCCCTCGCCGTCGCCCGTGATTGGCCCACGACGATCTACTTTTGCGGGCTCGGCGACGACGTGATGACCGGCGAGCCGTTGCGAAGCGAGGGCGATGACAACCCCGTGCGACGCATCTACGAACTCTACTTGGGCCGTCAGCCGGCGCGCCCCAGTTGGGATCAGATCGCCACGTTGTTCGCCATCGTCGGGCCCGAGCCGTACTGGCAATTGCGCCGCGAAGGCTACAACCACATCTTTCCCAACGGCACGAACCAATGGCGTGCCCAGCCCGACGATCCGCGGCACGTGCTGATCGAATGGAAGCCCGGGGCGCGCGACCGCTGCCGGGCGCTGATCGATCGGCTCATGACCCATCGGCCCGGCAAAGAGGTTCCACCCGTGCCGGCAACGGAGTAGCCGCGGCTTCACCCGCGGGCAATAGCGAAACTTCGCCCGCGGGAATAGATATCCCGGGCGACGATCAGGCCACCGCGCCGCGTTCGTCGCGGCGGCACGGCCCCGCGGCCGGTCGGCCGCGCCGCAGCATGTTGATAAGGTAGAATGCAAGGCGAACAGCGCGGCCGCTACTTGCCTGCCGGGCCCGAGGAGCGAAGGGCGTCGAACTTCTCCATCTCGCCGTGCGGATGGTCGTCATTGCCGCCGTCTTTTCCTTCTTCTTTCTTCTCTTTCTTCTTGACGATCTGCTCGCGGGTCAGATGGATCTTTTCGAACTCGCTGTTCGAGATGACGTAGTACCAATCGGCGAAGCGATCGTTCAATTCTTTGGCCTTCTCCTTGCCCCTTTTTACGCGGTCTTCATACTCTTCCATTTTGCGTTTGTTCTCGGTGCGAACGCGCTCGCGATCGGCGGCGTTCGGCTCGGCGCCTGCCGGCTTGTCGGCCGGTTGAGCCGCCGGCGCGCCCGCGGGCTTGTCGCCGACGTCGGCCGGTTTGGCGTCGGCGGGGGCCGGGTCGGCCTTCGGCGCGTCTTCGCCGGGGCTGCCTGATTGCCCATCGAGCGACGGGGCCTTTTCGTCGGCGGGCTTGCCGCCGGCCGGCTCGGTTGGGGCCGATTTCTTCGCCGGTTGCTCGGGCGCAGCGGTCGAAGGGGCGGGCTGCGGCGCATCGGCGGGTTTCGCATCGGCCGGCTTGGCTTCTGCCGGGGCTGGTTCTGCGGCCGAGGCGGCCGGTTCGTCTTCGAGCTTCGGGCGTTCGATCAAGTCTTGATTGAACTGCGCCATGACGAACAGATACCGGTTCATGCCCGGCGCCGATTCATTCTTTTCACCGTTCTTGTCCGCATCGCCTTCTTTCTTGTCGCCTTCGTCTTTCTTCGATTCTTCGCCGGTGACTTCGCCGAAGCGAAGCACATACTCGACCCCGTCTTTCGTGCCCACGCGAATCTCACCGCGGCTCGAATAGACCTGTTTGCCTTCGCCCACATCGGCGATGACGAAACCGCGGGCGACGAGCGACTCTTCATTGGCCACGGCGTCGCCGGTGGCTTTCAGGTCGGCGCTGAGGCCCTCGGGCTTGCGCTCGACATCGACGATCTTCAGATCGTCCAAGGCCGTCTTCATCCCGTCGAGTTTCTGGGTGTCGAGCTCCTCGTCGTCGGCCAAGGGGGTTTCCTTCCACTGGCCCGAGTCGGGGTCGAGCGCGGTGTCGCTCACCAATCGCCATTTTTGCTCGGCGGCGTCATTGTGTTCGAGGGTCATTCGCCCGCGCACTTCCAGCCGCTGGCGCAGAAGGTCGGCCCGATAGTCGTTCACGCGTACGGTGGTGATGTCCCATGGGTTGAGTTTCAACAAGTCCTTTTCGATCCACTTGTCGAAGTCGGCCGTGATCTTGTCCACCGACAATTTGACGACGCACACCCGGTCGTCGCCCACGCGGCGGACATAGCGGAGTTCGGGCTTGTCGGGCACGGCCTTGCCGATGATCAGCGCGGCGAGCTCGCCGCCTTTCTCGTCGCGAAGCACGACGCGCTTGCCCACGCCGCGATCGCCCGGTTTGCGCACCTTCGGATCGGGATCGAGCACTCCGTACTCCGCGTGCCCGGCCGAGCTCTCGCTCACCAGATCGAGCACGGGCAATCCCATGACGGCGGCGGCTGCGTCGGAAAGCTGGTTTTGCGCGTCGGTCGGATAGTCTTGATGCGAGGGGATCACCCAGCGGACCTGATCCTTGACCTTCTTCCGCTCGACGCGGAACGGCTTGACGGCGGCGTTGGCCTCGTCGAACTCGACGATTTCAATGCTCGCCGCGGCCAACGGATCGAATTGCTTGATCAGGTCCGTTCCAATCAAATCGGCGGAGCCGGGCTGCTCGATTTCGCGCGGGCCGGTCAGCCAAGCCGCTGCGCAAACCACCACGGCAATCGCCACAAACAGCAGGGTTTTTGCAGATTCGTTCATTGCGGGTGTCTAATGAAATGCGAAAGGGGTTGTTGAATCCATCGGTCGTCGCGAGGGCGTCGCGGGCCGCCGGCGCGCCGGTTCGGCTACCGCAGACGCGAACGGGCCACGCCTTCGGTTTCGCGCTGGCGACGCACCAACCACACGCCCACGGCCAGCAGCAACAGCGGCGCAGGCGGCAACAGGATCGACCAAACCTTCACCCGGTCGCGCACCTGTTTGATCTTCAGGTTCAATTCGGTTTCAATGCGGTTGATCTCGCGGTCGCGTTCCTGCTTGCGGCGTTCGATCTCCACCTGCGAGCGCCGTTCGAGGTCTTGTTGCATCATGCCCACCTCGATCAGCAACCGCATCGGCTCGATGTCTTTGCGGTTGCGCAGTTCGTCGAGCTTCTTTTGGATCTCGTCGCGAACCTTCTTCTCGTATTCGTTGAAATCCTCGACGAATTTGTCCCGCTGCTTGTCGGCCTCTTTGCGAGCGTCGTTCGTCCACGCGTCGATCGTCGAAAGGCGGCGATGAACGGGCCGGCGCTTGCGAAGCTCGACGTATTGGTCTTCGCCGGCCAAAGTGTCGATGATGTTCAAGACGAAGTTCACGTTGTCGAAATCGAAATGGATGCCCACCTCGGGCAAATCGCCCTGCTCGCGCAGCCGGAAGAACTCCTGCGTGAGCATGTCCAGGTCGGTCACCAGCACCACATGAATCTTGTTTTCGGGGGCCGCCCCGCCCGGGGCTGCGCCCTTCTCCTCGGCCTTGCCGCTCGGCAGTTCATCGGCGCCGGGGGCGGTGGGCAACGCGCTGTCGCCCGAACCGGCCTGCGGGGCCGATGCGGCCGGCGCCGCAGGCGCAGCCGGAACCGTCCCCGTGATTTCAACCGCCAGCGTGAACGGGCGCGGGTCGGGAATCCGCCGCCGCATGGGGTTCAAACCGCCGCGCGGGCCGAACGGGCTCATCTGCATGATCTCGCCGTAGCGGACCGTGCCGGTCTGCACCCCGGTTTTCACCAACGGCTTCACTTTCAACGTCGAGGTGTTTTTGCCCCGGACCCAGCCGGGGAACGGGAAGAGCAATTGTTGCAACCGGCTGCTGATTTGGTCGTCTTGGTTGAATTCGCCCTCGCCAGCGGCATCGACGAACACCAGTTCCCGCTCGCGCTCGAACCAACTGACGCGCTTATAGGGGTTGTAGTTCTGCCAAACGATCTGATCTGCGGGGAATTCTACGCCCAACAGATCCCACAGCTTGCCGATGTCGCCTTTGGGCAGGTTGCGCATGCCCATCATCATCGGATTCATTCCGCCGGGCGGTTGTTTCGGCGCGCTGGTGGCGGCCACTCCTTGGGCGAACACCGGCATCGGGTCTTCGAAGATCGCCGTCGGCGTGCCGCTGCGAACCAGGTTCACAAAGCGATCCATCTCCTCCGGACCAAGCATCGACGGCTGGACGGCCAGCACGGCGTCGAACTTGCCTTCCACGTCGCGCGACAGATCGATCTGCTCCACTTCGTACTGTTTGCGAAGTTCGTCGATGATCGGCCAATCCGTGGCGGGCGACATCGACATGAAGTCGAACTGGCCGAACAACGGCACGCCGGTGTTGACGATGCCCAACCTCTTGCGTTTTTCGGCGGCCATCGTGCCGATCGAACGGACCAGCTCGTATTCCACCGGGATGCCGCGATCGAAGAACACCGGCGGCACCTTCTTCAGGCCGCTGCTGACGGCAACGTGCATGAAGATTTGGTCTTCGCTCCACGCTCCGCGCTGCGTGTAGGTGACCCGCCGCGGTTCAATGCCGTGCAGTTGTTGGGCGCGGGCGGCCGTGTCGGTGAATCGCTCGGTGTCGTGAATCCGCAAACGGATCTTGCCGCCGGCCCGTCCCTCCAATTCACGCAGGGTGTTCAACAGGTTGAGCCGCGTTTGCACGAACGGCTCGGGGACGTTTGGGCTGATGAAGGCCTCGATGACGATCGCCTGTTTCGGGTCGATCTTGGCCAGCATGTCGCGGGTCAGTGGCGAAAGCGAGCTCAACCGCTCGCTCGTCACGTCCCAGCGCAGGTCGTGCCGCGCGCAAAGTGCGTTGAGACCGACGACCAACGCCAGCAGCGCCACGGCGCGGACGGCGTAGTGGCCCACCAGCGCGTGGCGCTGCATCCCGGTGAACCAGTGCCGCCGGCCGATGAGAATCATGCTTACGTACAAGGCCGTGGCCGCGATCAGCGTGAAATAAACGGTGCCCGAAAGGGTGATCACCCCGCGGCCGAAGTCGCGGAACTGCTCGGCGATGCTCCATGCCTTGACGGCTTGGCCCACGCGGAGCAGCCCCGGCACCGTGTCGGCGTACATCAAAATCACCAGGGGCAGATTGAACAGCGCCCCAAGGATGAACGCGACCGTAAGGTTGCCGGTGAGAAACGAGGCGGTCATCCCCACGGCCAGCATCGCCAGGCCGATGAGCCAGTAGCCGAAGTAGGTGCCGACGAGCAAGCCGAAGTCGGGATTGCCCAGCACTTTGAGCACCGTGAAATTGCACACCAGCGAGTAGGCGAGCGAAACGGTGAAGATCGCCACCGCGCCCAAATACTTGCCGGCCACGATGTCCCAATCGCTGGCGGGCATGGTGAGGATCAACTCGTCGGTCCCTTGCCGCCGTTCATCCGACCAAACGGCCATGGTGATCGCCGGAATGAAGATCAGCATGATGAACGGGAACACCCGATTGAGCTGATCGAGGTTGGCCAGGTTGACGTTGAAGAACTCGGGCGAGAGGATGGCGAACCCCGTGCTCAGCCCGACAAACACCAGGATGAACACGTAGCCCAACGGGCTGGCGAAGTAGCTGGTGAAGTTGCGTTTGAAAACGGCGAATAAGACGTTGGCGTTCATGGCTTCGCTTGTGTTGGTGGGTCGAATGTCGTTGTTCGGCCGGGGGCGCCGGCGTTCGTCCGCGGGGCCCGGTCGCGCCCGCGGCGCGTCAGGCGGCGCGCGTCAATCGGCGGAAGTGCTCTTCCAAGGGTCGGCCGTCCGCGCGCAACGCGGCGATCGTTCCGTCGTAAACCAGGCGTCCCTCGTTGATGAACAAGATGCGTTCGGCCATCGCTTCCACCTCTTGCAAGATGTGCGTGGAAAGCAGGATGGTCTTGCTTTGGCCCAATTTGCGGATGGTTTCGCGCACCTCGTGAATTTGATTCGGGTCGAGGCCGGCGGTCGGCTCGTCGAGGATCAACACGTCGGGCTCGTGCAACAGCACCTGCGCCATGCCCACCCGTTGCCGATATCCGCGCGACAGCTTGCCAATCGGCTTGCCGATGACGCCGCCCAAATCGCACAGTTCGATCACGTCGGCGATCCGCTGCCGTTTGCGTTCGCCGGCCAATCCGCGAGCGTCGGCAAAGAAGTTCAGCAGCGCCCGAGGAGTCATGTCGGGATAGAGCGGCCCGTTTTCGGGCAGGTAGCCCAATCGGGCGGCGCCGGCCAGCCGCTGGCTCGACATGTCGAACCCGGCGATCTTCGCCACGCCGGCCGACGGGGCCAAATAGCCGGTCAACAGTTTCATCGTGGTGCTCTTGCCGGCCCCGTTGGGGCCGAGAAACGCCACCACTTCGCCCCGGCGAACCTGGAACGAAACCTTGTCGATCGCGGCGAACTGCCCGTAATACTTCGACAGCCCGACGGCTTCGATCATCACCGGGCGATCGGAAGAAGACGCTGGAGAGGTGTGTTCAGTCATGGTTGGATGATGATCCACGCGTGACAACAAGTTGGCTTCGCGGCCCGTGAGGCGGCCGCACCGACGTACGCTCGATCGTGTTCGAGCAACAGACCGCACGGTTGGCATCGCGGGCCGCGGCGCAAGCCGGCGCCGGGCGATTGCCGAAACCGGTTCCGCCGCCGACAGCCAAAAACCGTGCCGCGCGGCTGGAATCTTGGCCCGAATGGTAAACCGATTATTATAAGGCTCCCTAGCGACAAAGCTAGACCACCGCCCGCAACCGCCCCCTAAGGCTGCGGCCCGCGGGAATAGAACCCCCGGGACCGAACTGGGGCCCGGCGTTCGCCGCGGCGCTCTTTTCCGACGCAAACGGCGAGTTCGCCGCAAGCAAGCGGTTGCGTCTACCACGAATTGGCGCGCTTCCGTGGGGGCGAGCGCGCAGCGGACCGCCATTTTCACATCAACTTGGTGTAAGATGGTTGCCGGTCTGCCGGGTGTCTTGCAGTTGGAGAAGTCCGCGCCCCGGTGCTGGCTGCCCGGCGGTCGATGGGCGGCAGTCCCGAGGCGCCGGCCGCGGCGGCCGCATTGTGCGCCCTAGAAGGAGTGGCTTGATCGAACTGAAGGAAATCGAGTGATGGAGTCTTTTCCCGCGAAAACCCGACGCCCCCGAACGCCTCGCCAGATCCACTACCAGGGGAAGTTCATTCGGGCCGTTTCCGAGAACGGCTGGGAATGGGTCGAGCGGACGAACACCACCGGAGCGGTCGTCATCGTGCCGATCACCCCCCGGGGGGAAGTGGTGCTGATCGAGCAATACCGCATCCCGATGGGGGCGGCGGTGATCGAGCTGCCGGCAGGCTTGGCGGGCGACACGGCTGGCGACGAGACCGAATCGCTCCTTTCGGCCGCCCGACGCGAACTGCTCGAAGAGGCCGGCTTCGAGGCCGACCGCTGGGAGTACCTGACCGAAGGCCCCAGCTCGGCCGGGCTGGCCACCGAGGTGTTCGCCCTGTTCCTCGCCCGTGACGCCCGACGAACCGCGCCCGGCGGCGGCGACGCGGCCGAGGAAATCACCGTGCATGTGATTCCCTATGCCGAGTTGGAGCCATGGCTCGAACGCCGTCGGGCCGATGGGGCGATGATCGACCCGAAGGTATTCGCCGGTCTCTACTTCGCCCTCACCCGCGGGGCGGTGCGCGGCATACCGTGACGAATTGCGGACACGACACGACGCCGATGATCGAACAGCGCCAACCGGTGCGACCGCATCGGCAAGCCGCGATGGCCGGGCGACGGAGAATCGTCGCCACCGCCAAATCCAATGATGCCAGCGCTCGATCCGCGGCGAGGCTGATCGCTCTATTGCGAATCGACGCCGCGGACGCGCATCTCGATGGCATACAGACCGCGGCTGGCGGTGATGAACAATCGGTTCTTCTCTTTGCCGCCGAAGCAGACGTTGGCCGTCCAGTTCTCCGGCACGTCGATTTGCTGAATCTTTTCGCCCTTGGGGTTGAACACCATCACCCCTTTGCCGGTCAGATAGATGTTGCCTTCGTTGTCGATGGTCATGCCGTCGGAGCCGGCCTCGCAGAAGAGGGTCTTATCGCTGAGCGAGCCGTCGTCGGCGATCTTGTAGCGGTAGGTTTTCTTGGCCTTGATGTCGGCCACGTAGAGGGTTTTTCCGTCGGGCGTGCCGATGATGCCGTTGGGCTGCTCGAGGTCGTCGGCCACGCGGACGAGCCGTTTGCCGTTGGCCGCGAGGAAATAGACCGCCTGCGGGCTTTCGCTGGGGCCGCGGTTCCAGTAGGGCCGCTTGTAATACGGATCGGTAAAATAGAGTCCGCCTTGCGGGCGGCACCACACGTCGTTGGGCCCGTTGAGCAGCTTGCCCTCGAAATCGCGGACGACAACCGTGTGCTGCTTCGTCTTCGGGTCGATCCGCCAAAGCTGGTTCTTTTCGTCGGCACAGGCCCAAAGCATGCCCTGTGCGTCGAAGGTCAGGCCGTTGCTTCGGCCGGCCGGTTGCATGAAGGTTTCGAGCTTCTCTTCGATCGTCCAAACCAGGATGCGATCGTTCGGTTGATCGGTGAAATAGACGTTCCCGGCCGCGTCGGAGGCAGGGCCTTCGGTGAACTTGAAGCCGTCGGCCAGGAGGCGAACCTCGGCCCCAGGGGCGGTTACGGCCGGTTGATCGGCCGGGTGGGCAGCCGTGCCGGTCATCAGAACGCCCAACATCAACAGCGGGAGAGACCAACGGTGCGTCATCGGAGGGTTCCTTTCGTCAAAACGAGTTATGGGCCGAGTGTTTCTCGCAGGGTTGCCGCAGCGACCGTCCGGCGATGGCGCGCCCCGTCGGGTTCTAGGTTGCTTCGCACGGCCGCGCAAGCCGGAAGCAGCAAACAAAGCCCCCATTTACACGCATAAGCGGTAGATTTCGTGCAACATCTCCGGCGTATAGCGGGTGATGCCCCAGAGTTTGCCTAGTTTGATCGCTTCGTCGGCGATTTTGGGAATGTCTTCCGCGGGAATGCGTCCTTGGGCGAAGGTGGTCGGCGTGCCGATCTTGTTGAACCAGGCGCGAAGGGCCTCGATGCCCCGTCGGGCGGCCTCGGCGTCGTCGTCGCAGCGGATGTCGAATACCTGTCGGGCGAATCGGGCGAAGCGGGCCGGGCGCTGCCGGGCCGACCACTGCATCCAGGCGGGCAGAACAATCGATAAGCCCGCCCCGTGCGCGAGGTCGTATAGGCCGCTCAACGGGTGCTCCATCATGTGGTTGGGCAGCTCGAATGGCCCGACGCCGGCGTTGGCCAGCCGGTTCCACGCCAGCGTGGCCGCCCACATCATCGTGGCGCGGCCTTGGGAGTCGCGCGGATCGGCCAGGATCTTTTCAGTGGCCTCCATGATCGTGCGCACCAGGCCTTCCACGTAGCGATCTTGGATCGGCGCCCAGGGATCGTTGTGGGTGAAGTAGCTTTCCAACAGATGGGTCATCGAGTCGGCGGCCGAGTAGGCCACGTAGTCGGGCGGCACGGTGTAGGTGGTCGTCGGGTCGAGGATCGACGCCCGCGGGTGCAACGGTCCGGCGGCAAAGCCGAACTTCTCGCGGGTTTCGTCGTGGGTGATGACCAGTCCGCCGTTCATCTCCGAGCCGGTGGCCGGCAGGGTGAGCACGGTAACGATCGGCAGGGCGTCCTTCACGGTCGCTTTTTGCGTGAAGAAGTCCCAAACATCGTGCTCGACCACCGCCCCGGCGGCGATGGCCTTGGCTTCGTCGATCACGCTGCCGCCGCCGACGGCGACGATCAGTTCGAGTCGCTCCTTCTTGACGATCTCTACGCCCTGCCGGGTGTGCGAGAGCACCGGATTCGACTTCACGCCGGGATGCTCGACGTAGTTTACCCCGGACTGGCGAAGTGAGGCGACCGCTTGATCGTACACCCCATTCGCCTTGATGCTATTGCGCCCATAGAGGAACAGCGCCTTGCGGCCCCAGTTTCGGGCTTCGCCGCCAACGCGGCCGACGGTGCCTTCGCCGAAGATGATTTTGGTCGGGTTGTGGTACTCGAACGGATACATAGAAATCGTCCCTGCATGGATAGAGGATCATTGCTGTCGAGGATCAGAATGGCAATGCGGCACGGCCGACCGCCGGGCGGCCGGCTTCTTTTCGGCGGCAGCTCGGCCGCAAGCTTGCATCGCTCTTCTGACAACCGAGAATCGAGCGCCGCGATGGTCCGAAACCGTGCGGACCCGGATCATCCGGTCTCTCTTGCCGCAGCGGCCGCAGCCCATCGGCGCGTTACGAACTATCACGATGGCCCACGGCGGCAGGAAAGTCAACTGCCTTGAGACAGTTGAGATGGGCAAGTAGAATAGATCGTTTCGGGGCAATTCTTCCCGCTTGGGCGGGGCGGAACAGAAGGCTGATCGTCGAGCATGGCTCGTTTGATACCGGTCGGAATCGACTTGGGCACAACGTTTTCGGCCGTGGCGACGCTCGACGCTGCCGGCCGCAGCGTGTTGCTTTCGAACGACGAAGGCGACCTGCTCACCCCCAGCGTGGTGCTTTTTGCTCAGTCGGAAGTGGTTGTCGGCAAAGATGCCCGCAACGCCGCGCTGATTGATCCGGCCTTGGTGGCCGAGTGGGTCAAGCGCGATATGGGTTCGCCGTTCTACAGCCGCCCGATCCAGGGCCGCTATCTGCCGCCCGAGGTGATTCAGGCCTGCATCTTGCGCAAGCTTCGGGGCAAGATCGACGCGGAGTTGGGCCCCGACGCCCGCTGCGTGATCACCGTGCCCGCCTATTTCGACGAAACGCGGCGGAAGGCGACGGCCGACGCGGGCGAGATGGCCGGCCTCCGCGTTCTCGACATCGTCAACGAACCGACGGCCGCGGCCTTGGCCTTTGGCGAAACAGCCGGGTATCTCGATGCCGAGCGGGCCCCGTCGGGCGCGACGACCGTGTTGGTTTACGACCTAGGCGGGGGAACCTTCGACTGCACCTTGCTGCAACTGTCGGCCGGAAAGGTCGTTACCTTGGCCACCGACGGCGACGTGCAACTGGGCGGCCACGACTGGGATCTCCGCCTGATGAACCACGCCGCCGCCGAGTTCCGCCGCCTGCACAACCTCGATCCGCTGACCGATCCGGCTGCGGGCAATCGGCTGCTGCAAGCCGCGATTGAAGCCAAACACTCGCTCAGCGCTCGGCCGCGCACCCACATGCGGATTGACTTCCAGGGCCGCAGCCTCGACTTGGTGATTACGCGCGAGCTGTTCGCGGAACTGACGGGCGACTTGCTGGAGCGGACGGCCTACACCACCCGCCAACTGCTCAACGACGCTCGATGGAGCTGGGATCGGGTTGATCGGGTGTTGCTGGTCGGCGGGGCGACGCGGATGCCGATGGTGGCCCAGATGCTGCGGCAACTGAGCGGCCGCGAGCCCGATCGCTCGGTCAATCCCGACGAAGCCGTCGCCCGAGGCGCGGCGCTGTATGCCGGTTACCTGCTGGCCAAGGCCGAAGGCGGCGCGGCGGGGCGGTTCGAGGTGACCAACGTCAACTCACACAGTTTGGGAATCGAGGGCATCGAACCGAGTACGATGCGGAAGATCAATGTGGTGTTGATTCCGCGGAACACGCCGCTGCCGGCGGTGAAAGTCGAGCGATTCACCACCAAGTCGGACAATCAGCGATCGATCGTCGTCCATGTGCTCGAAGGCGAGAGTCCTTCGCCGGGCGACTGTACGAGCATTGGGCGGACGGTGATCCGCGACCTGCCGCCGGGGCTGCCGCGTGGATGGCCGGTCGATGTCGTTTTCTCGTACGAGACCAATGGGCGATTGCGCGTCGAGGCCTCGGTGCCCGGCACCGGCCAGGCCGCGCAGCTCGACCTGGAGCGCGCCGGCGGATTGACCGGCGGCGGGATTGATCGGTGGAAACGGGTTCTTTCGGGCGAACCGGGCTTTGCCGAGTTCGATCGGACCGTGTGCGACCTGCTCAACGAGGCGGGCGGACTGATCGCACCGGCCGGAGCGACCAGCGCCGTGGCGGCGCTGCCGCTCGGCGCAGCGGCCCCTGGGAACGCACCACCCGTGGGTGCGGCGGGGCCGGCGGCAAACAACGGGGGCGGCGCGTATGCCCCCGGCGATTCGGCGGTTGCCGCCCACTGGGGCGGGGCGGCTTTGTCGGCGGCCGAGTTGCCCGAGCGTGCGGCATTGCGGTCGCCAACCGGCGCGCCGGCAAGTATGCTGGAGGGAACAACGCCTTCGGCCGGCCCAGGGGGCGCGCTTGCGACGGCTGGGCCCGCGCCCCCGCCGGTGCAGCCCGGCGCTGAGGGCGCGCCGGGCGCGGCGGCAGCGGGGAGCACGGCGGCCTCGGGTGCGCCGGAAGCTCCTTCGCGGGGCGGAATTCCGCATTGGCTGGTGATCGTGATCGGTTACTTGCTTTCGGCCATCGTCGGGTTGTCGTTGGGCTATTTGGTGTTGATGTGGCTTCGGCCCGAGTCGTTTCCGCGGCCGTGGTAGTTGCCGTCTGCGATGACCTCGGTGGGGTGCAGAGGTTCAGGTGTTGTTCGAGAGAAACCGGATCAAGCGATTGGCGCAGCGGGGTTTATGAAAAAACTATCGGTACCAGCGGTGGGCATCGACCTGGGGACGACGTTCTCCGTGGTGGCCAAACTCGATGACGAGGGCCGCCCGCAAACGTTGATCAACGCCGAAGGCGAACGGCTGACCCCCAGCGTGGTGCTTTTCGATCAAGACGCGGTGGTGGTCGGCCGCGAGGCGTTGAAAGCCTTGGCGATCGAGGCCGAGAATTGCGCCGAGTGCTCGAAGCGCGATGTGGGACACCGTGTTTTCCATAAGGTGCTCGAAGGCAAACAGTATCCTCCCGAGGTGATCGAGGCGTTGATCCTCAACAAGCTTCGGATCGACGCGGCCACGCAGGTCGGCCCGTTCAGCAAAGCCGTGGTGACCGTGCCGGCGTATTTCGATGAAGTTCGCCGCAAGGCCACGCAAGACGCCGGCTACATGGCCGGGCTGGAGGTGATGGACATCATCAACGAGCCGACGGCCGCGGCCGTGGCCTTCGGCTTCCAGCAGGGCTATCTCAACCGCGAGGGCAGCTCGATCGAGCCGCAGCATGTTTTGGTGTACGATTTGGGCGGCGGCACATTCGATCTGACGTGCATGGAGATTCGCGGCACGGAGTTCATCGCCTTGGCCACCGACGGCGACGTCCGCCTGGGCGGCTACGATTGGGACCAGCGATTGGTCGATTTGGTGGCCGAGCAGTTCATCCGCAAACACGGCGCTGACCCGCGCGAAGATCCCCGGTCGTCGGGTAAGCTGTGGCGCGAGTGCGAAGACGCCAAGCGCACGCTCTCGACGCGTCCGAAAGCTACGGTCATTTGCGAGCATCGCGGATTGATCGCGCATGTGGAAGTGACGCGCGAACAATTCGAGGAATCGACGCAAGACCTGCTCGATCGCACCCGCTTCACCACGGTGCAAACGCTCAAGGCGGCCGGGCTCCAGTGGAGCGAAATCGACCGCGTGCTGCTGGTCGGCGGTTCGACGCGGATGCCGATGGTCCGCAAAATGCTCGAAGAACTGACCGGCAAACCGCCCGACGCCTCGGTGGCCGCCGACGAGGCTGTGGCCCACGGCGCGGCCCTGCACGCCGGGTTGCTGCTGGCCAAAGAGCAGGGCCTGCCGCGGCTGTTCCGCATTCGCAACGTCAACTCGCACAGCCTGGGCGTGGTGGGCATCGACCCGCTCACCAAACGCCGCCGCAACGGGATCCTCATTCCCCGCAACACGCGGCTGCCGGTGACGGCCAAGCGGACGTTCAAAACGTCGAAGGCCAATCAACGATCGGTGCTCGTGCAAATCGTCGAGGGCGAAAGCCCCTCGGCCGACGAATGCACCCCGATCGGCCGCTGCTCGCTGCCGAAACTGCCCTCGGGCCTCTCGGCGCAAACACCGGTGGATGTGTGGTTCCACTACAAGCCCAACGGGCGATTGAAGGTCCGCGTGCTCGTGCCCGGCACCGACCGCAAAGTGGAAACCGAGATCGTTCGCGAAAACAGCCTGCCCAAGGAACACCTCGACGGCTGGCGACAGTATATTTCGGGCGTGCCGCCGACGGAGTATCGGTAGTCGGGGGGGAACGCGGGATCGCTGCCGAGAGGGCGAGGATCGAGCGAAGATGGAACGTGTGGTCGCCGCCAGCGAAGCGATTCTCGGTCCGGCCTGGAAGGACGTGCCGCCGGTGGTCGTCTTTTTCGGGGCCGAGGCGTTCTTCAAGTCGCATTTGTGGCGCCGGGTGCGCTTGGCCGTCGTGGGCGATCAGCCCGACGAGTGGTCGCTCGGCGTTTTCGACGGCGCTGAGGCGGACTGGCGCGACGTTGAGGCCGAATTGCGGACCGTAGCCATGTTCGGCCCGCGGCGATTGGTGCGGGTCGAATCGGCCGACGCGCTGGTCAGCAAGAATCGTGCGGCGCTGGAGGAGTACGTCGCCCAGCCGGCCGGAAAGAGCGTGCTGGTGCTCGAGCTGTCGAGCTTTCCGAGCAACACGCGGCTCTACAAGGCGGCCGTTGCCGCCGGATTGGTCGTCGATTGCTCTCCGCCCCCGCCGGCGGCGCTGGCCAGATGGCTGCGCCGCTGGGCCAAAGCGGCGCATCGGGCGGAGATGGACGACGCTGCCGCCAAGTTGCTGGCCGATCTGATCGGCGCCGATTTGGGGTTGCTCGACCAAGAGACGGCCAAACTGGCGCTTTGGGCCGGCGATCCCCCCCGGATCACCGCCGAGCTGGTGGGCCAACGCACTGGGGCTTGGCGGGCGCGGACCGCCTGGGAGTTGATCGATGCTGCGCTCGAAGGCAAGCCGGCCGAAGCGCTGAAGCTGCTCGATCAGCTCTTGGCCGCCGGCGAGCAGCCCATCGGAATCTTAGCCCAAATCTCGTCCACCTTGCGCCGCCTGGCAGCCGCCACCCGGCTGATTATTCGCGGCGAACAGATCGGGCGGCGGCCGCCGCTGCGCCAAGCGCTGTTGCAGGCGAAGGTCCATCCGCACTTCGTCGAAAAGACGCAGAAGCAATTAGAGCGGCTGGGCCGCGCCCGCGCCCGCACGCTTTACCGGCGATTGCTCGATGCCGATCTCGATCTGAAGGGCGGCAGCGTCTTGCCGCCGCGATTGCTGCTTGAGCGGCTGATCCTTTTCCTGGCCGCTCCGCCGCCGCCGAAACCTTCCGCCCGATGAACGCGCCGGGATGGCGCAACAGGCATGGGCGATCGTTCCCCTATCGTGCAACGCGGCGCCGGGCGGCCGCGCCGAGCAGGCCGGCCCGCGCCATCAGAGCTTGTTCTTCCAGCCGAGAAAGAACGTGATTCCGCCGACGATCAACCCGAAGAAGGCCCCTTTGAATCCGGCCGAAAACACGCTGAAATCGTGGATCACCTGCGAACCGTTGGGCAGTTTCTCCACCCAAGGGCGAAAGGTCAGCCAGGCGAACAGCACCCAAAGGATCAAAACGACGTTGAACGCCACCAAGCCCATCATGCCGTAACGGCGAATTTCGTCTTCGTTCATAGCTGTTCTGCTTAGGGATCGAAAAGGCGACACGAAGGGATCGACGCATCCGCCGTCGGTTGCCGGCTGCCCTGCCCATGCGCGGCCGCTGCCCGGTCTGCCGATGCCTGAAACGACACTGCAACAATGCCGGCCGGCCGAATGCCGACTTCCGCGGCCCAAGTCGATTCCGCCGTCGCCTGATGCTTGTGCCGACCGGAAAACGGGGCGTCGCCGACGGCGAAGCGGCCGGAAACGAAGCGGCCGAGCTGCACGTTTCGCCCGCGCTCGCCCGTTCTCGTCTTCGGCGGTTCGGTTTAGAAGTCGTCCACGCCCAGCTTGGGCTTGTCGGGCTTCTTCGGTTCGGGCTTCGGTTCGGGTTTAGGCTCCGGCGTCGGTTCGGGCTTCGGTTCCGGTTTGGGTTCTTCCGACGGCTTCGGCTCGGGTTTGGGTTCGGGCTTCGGTTCGGGTTTGGGCTCGTCGGTTGTTGCGGGCTGGTCCGGTTTCGGTTCCGGTGTCGGCTCGGCCGCGGCCGACTTGGGGAACTGCATCCCCAGCGCCACGGCGTAAAGGTGCGGCTTCCATTGGGCGGCCGCGCTCTCCAGATCGCGCAACTCGAGGATGTAGCGGCGGCCGTCGCGAACCGTTTCTACAACGTAATAGTCGAGCACGCCTTCCGAGGTCCGCACGCGCCGAGCGTACTGGACACCGAGGAACTTGCCGATCTTAACCGGTTCGATGCCCTCAGCCAGTTTGACCTTGCCGTCGCCTTTGCCCTCTTGCTGCAATTTTCTGGCCTTCTCTTGCATCGCGGCAAAGACTGCCTTGCCGTACTCGATCTGGTTCTCGGCAGTCACGTTCTGCACGCGATCGAAGTCTTCGACCGTGATGATGATCGACGGAAGCGGCTCGCGTTTATCGCCTCGGAATGCGGCCAAATAGCGTTGGCTGCGGGGCATCACCTGCCAACCGGCGGGCGGGGCGACGATCACGCGATCGTCGTCCAGCGGGGGCATCGGGTCGCCGAGTTTGGGCAAAGGGCCGGTTCTGGCCGCGCCGCCACTACCGCCCGATTCCGCGCCGCCCATGCCGCCGCAGCCGACCAAGCAGCATCCGCCCAACGCGGCCAACACGATCAGAAAGCGAGCGGGTCGGGGTTGACTCATCGCATGTTCCTCCGGATTGGCTCGAAGCCCCAACGCACGGCAACCCGTTGCGTCGTCCCATCACGCCGCAATCCGCCCTGCTCGGCGCGGCGCTCGGCGGCGCGATTGGTTGGCGCAGCGAGACAATCGGGCTACTCGTTGATGATCTCTTTTACCAACTGAACGAAGTGCGGCGTTCCCTGCGAATTGGTCAGGTCGGCAGCCTTCTTCTCCGCCTGAGTTCGTTCGTGGAATTCGAACAGGGCGATGCGCTTCATGGCCTGATTGAAGACGGCCCAAAATGCTTTCAGGCGGACTTCCTTCGGCTCTTTCGAGCGGCTTTTGCGCTTGGCGGCCGGCTTCTTCTTTGCCGGCTTCTCCTGCTCTTCGCCCTCGTCGGCCTCGTCGTCCATTCCAACGTCTTCTTCCTCGTCGAGCCGTTCGGCCGCCTCAGCGGCCGCCCGCAACTCGCGGCGATTCAAAATCTTTCGTGCCATGAGCGTCTCCATCTTTCTCGGCGCGCCCCGCGTGGAGCCGGGTTGCCGCAACCCCGCCCGAACGCGGCCGCCAAGCCGCTTACGTTACTGCCTCAGATGCCGCCGGGCGACCGAAGCCGGCGGGCCCGACCCAATCCCCCCTTTTTCCGTCAAGATACCCCATTCGCCCTCGACTGAAAAGTCCCAGATGAAACCGCGGAAAACGGAAAGCGTCCGGGTCGCGTCGCGTAAGCTCTTCGGCCGATTGGCTGTGCGTGCGGCCGTTTTCTCTGGTGCGTGGACCTGTTTCATGTCGCCGCCGCGCGGCCGGCCCGTCGCGCCGCTGCCGGCGGTCTTCGCTGGCTCACTCGGCGGTGTCGGTCTCCACACCGTCGATCATCTGCAAGAACGCCTCCATCGAGGGGCAGCGGCGGCTCAGCTCGGGTTCGATGCAGGCGTGAATCGCCGCAACCAGCTTCGGGTGGAGATCGGGCCGATGCTTGCGGATGTCGATGGGCGGCTTGTCGTGGTTCATCGCCGCCAACCCGGTAGCGCCCGAGGGCCACGGCAGCGCGAACGCGCACAGCTCGTAGGCCGTGGCGCCGAAGGCGAAGACATCGACTCGTTTGTCGGTTGCGCGGCGACGCACGATCTCCGGCGCCATGTAGTTGGGGGTGCCCGTTCGGTTGCCCGGCTGCATGAACGGCGGTTCGGCCGGCACGGTCAGGCCGAAGTCGATCAGTTTCAGATTCCGCCCTTTGTCGGTGAGCATCAGATTGCGCGGGCAAACATCGCGGTGGATGAAGCCCGCCGCGTGTACGGCCGCCAGCGCCTCGGCAGCCTGGCGGATGAAGTGCGCGCGCCGGCCTTGCAGCACCGGGCTTCGGGCGATGACCAGCGAGTTGAAGTCGGGCCCTTCAAGATACTCCATCACCAAATAGGGCGAGCCGTCGGTGGTCAGCCCGTGTTCGAACGTTTCGACGATCCGCGGATGCCGCAGCCGCATGGCGATTTCGCCTTCGCTGGGCTTTTTCAGATTCTTGAATCGGGCCTCGAACACGGCCGCCTTCTGGCGGTCGAGGATCTTCAAACCGACCGTCTTGTTCGTCTTCAGATCCCGCGCCACGTAGAAGCTCGACATCGTGCCCGAGATCGCCTCGCGCTGGATGGCGAACCGCGAGGCGACGTTGAGACGGCTCGGGCCGAAGAGCGATTTGAAAGCGTCGAACAGTGCCATCGCGGCCCATGGGGCGAAAAGGGAAACAGACTCTGCGCTTCGGCCGGCGCCGACCGCCCGATCGCCGCCCGATCGAGCGGCAAACCGGACGCGGGGCAGTGCCGCGGCCGCCGCCGCAAACCCGGCGAAACCGGCCGCCGCAGCCCGCGCGCCTCGCGGAAATTCGAGTATAACTTGCCGTCGGAACGCTCACAAGAAAACGATTCGCTCATCCGCTTATCGGCCGCGCAACGTGCGGGAATCGGTCCTTCAGGCGGGGAATGCGCCGGTCGGTCTTCGGCGCAAACGGCGAACCGGCTTCCGCGCGGCCGAGCGCGCGGCCTTGCGGATCGCCGGGACGGTTCATCAGGGCCTCGGCAGCCGGCGGGGCAGGCGAAAAACGATTATTTGGGTCACGATCGGCAAGAACGGTTCAAGCCGCAGGCCGCCTACAACCGACCGAAAAAGAATAGACCTGCCGGGAGGGCGGGATGCTTCGGCGTCCCGTATCAGGATAAAGATCATGGTATGACGACGGACCGGCGTACCATGATCTTTTTTGTTGCGCCTCGGGGATGCTGCGGCGCTTCGGGCGACAGGCTGCGCCTTGGGGATTCTGTTGCGTTTTGCGGGCGGCGCGGCACCGCCGCGCCCCGGGCGAATGGGCGATCGCCCCGTCCGCTTTTCCGCGGCCGCGGTCACCGTTTCGGTGTGCCGAACAGCTCGACATATCGCTCGCGCGCCTTGGGGTATTGGGGCGAGTCGTAGAGTCGCGAGCGAATCTCGGCGTTGTCTTCCTCGAAGTAAGCGTGCCATGCCGCGTTGTTGGCCGGATCGTGCAGCCAGCGGTGCATCCGTTCGATGAACAGCGGATTGTCTTCGCCGCCATGTCCGTCTTTGCGTCCGGCCAGGCCCCATTCGGGCACGGTCATCGGCTTGCCCTTTTTCCGGGCGAACTCGGCCCACCAGTTGAGGTTGTAGTTGCCCCACTCGACCATGCTCCGCCAGGCGTTGTCTTGCCGCCATCGGCGACGCCAGGTCTCTTCGCCTTCTTTATGGGGATAGGCGTTCGGGTGCCAGGATTGATCGTAGATGTTGCAGCCGATCTGATCGACCCATTCGTTGCCCGGGTAGGCGTCGGCAGGATTCATGCCGCAATCGCCGACCGTTCCGCACCAGTTGAACTGAAACTGCGCCCCTTCGACGGAACGCATGGCCGCGACGATCCGACGCCAATACTCAGCCCAGCCCTTGGGGTTCTTCTGCGCCGACCACTTGAACCAACCGCCGTTGAACTCCCAGCCCAGCCGGATGGTGTTTCGCCCATAGCCGGCAGCGACCAGCTTTGCCGCGATCGCGCGAAAACGCTCGTCGTATTCGCCCGCCGCGCCTTTCTCAATCGAAGCGCTGCCGTCACCGGGCAGCATCGGCAGCGAAATCACTACCCGCCGGCGATATGGTTGCTCCCAAATCCCCAACCACCACTCCAAGCCCAGCCCGGGCCTCGTTCCGACCAGTTCATCCCAGTTGTTGCCCGGAGTGAACTCCATGATCACGTCGAGCTTCCGGCCCAGCCATTTCTCGTAGGCTTCAATCTGCTCTTCTTCGCCGTGCGTAAGATAAACGCCCAGGCCGGGCCGAGGTTCGCCAGCGTCGACGCGCCACGCGCCCGAGTTGAGGGCGACGAAAAACGCGCCGCATATGACCGCCAGGGCGCGGACCGATCGGGCAGGGTCGTCGAGGCGCCGGGCCCGAGGAAGACTGGGGTGGCGGCCGAAGGTTGTCGCTTGTTGCATGCGCGTGTCGCCTTTTCCGTTTCTGTGGAGTAAAGTCGTTCGAGCCGCCATTCTAATGATCATCGGAAGGACAACGCAAATCGGGCATCCCGGGCTGCCGGGAGACGGCAACCGCCCGCCGATCGGCCTCAGGGCATGGTTGTTCCGAACGCGGAAATCGCCGGACTCGCCCGACACAAATGGCGGGGTAGTCGCCTGGCACGAATTGCGAGGGACTCGCCCGGCACAAATAGCGTGGGACTCTTCCGAACAACCGCGGCAGACCGGCAGCCATTGCGACGGCCGCAACGACGGAAGTCTCGAGTGCCGCGCGCCTGCGGCCAACGCCGTGGACCCGGTCGAAAAAACACAGGCCCCGGCAGCCGCTCGGGCCGCCGGGGCCTCGAATGATCGAGATTATTGCTGATGGTGTTTATACACCATCGTCACCGGTCGCTTGCCGTGCCGGGTGGCGATCGGTTGCGGCCCGTGATCACGCAGGCCTCGCTATCGCGATCGACTGCGGCGCTGAAAGGCGGTCCGCTTATTTCGGCTTGGCCGCCGGCGGGGCGCCGGCGCCGCCTTCGGCCTTCGGAGCCGGAGTGGTCGGCTCGGGCTTCGGCGCTTCGGCCGGATCATACGCCTTGCCGGCCAACTGTTCGTAGAGGATCAGGGCCTCTTGTTGCTTCGAGAAGGGCCGCTTGGCGTCGAGGGCGGCCTTGAGCAATTGCTTGGCCTGCTCGCGTTGGCCGCGATCGACACCGACTCGCGCGATGAAGTAGAGCGTGTCGGGGCTGACTTGTCCGGCCGAGGCCGCGCGTTGCAGCGCTTGCTCGGCCAAGTCGAGCCGGCCGTTCTTGTAGAGCACCCAGCCGTAGGTCGACCAGGCTTCGGCGATCCGCTCGAAGCTGCGCACGTTCCGCTCGGCATACTCCAGGGCGCGGCGCTTCTTCGATTCGTCGTTCTGTTCGCACAGCGCCAGAGCCAGGTTGTTCGTGGCGGCGAAATTGCCGGGCGATTGCATCACGGCGTTTTCGAACCACATTTCCGCGTCTTTGATTTCATTCTGGAACAGCGCGACGACGCCGCGAAGGATCTTCGCTTCGAGCGATTTCGAATCGGCCTTGAGAGCTTCGGTCGAATACTGTTTGGCCTTGTCCATCTGCCCGGTTTGCAGGGCCCATTCGCCGGCAACCAGCAGCGTGCGGAGGTCGTTGGGGGCCTTCTGCAACGCCTTGTCCATCCAAATCTTGGCTTGGGCGTGGTCGGGATAGGCTTCGTAGAACTGGGCCAACCGCGCTTCCGGCGTCAGCATGTTCTTGTCTTCCGCCTTCGCCTTTTGCAGCATTTCGAACGAGCCGGCCGCGTTCTTCTGTTGGAACATGGCCCGCGCGATCCGCTCCATCACGGCCGCGTTCTTCGGCTCGAGCTTCAGCCAATCTTCCAACAGCTTCTGAGCCAAGGCCCAGTCGCCGCGAGCCTCGGCCACGGTGGCCAGACCGCCCACGATGCGGGGCTGCAAGATCTCTTTTCGCTTCTTGCTGCCCGCGAACGAATCGACCAGCTTCTTCGCTTGTGCGTAGAGCAAGTCGGCATCGGTCACGCGGCCTTCGCGCAGCGCGAACTCGCCCATGATGGCATAGGCTTCGGGATCTTGGGGAGCGGCGATGACGGCCCGTTCCAACGCCTGCCGCATGGCCGGGCCCATATTCGCTTGGGCGAACAACTGGGCCATCATGATCTGCGCCGGCGGAAGGTCGTCATTCTTCTTGGCGGCCTCTTCCAGCTTCTTCAGCGCGCCGTCGAAATCCCGCTCGCGGAACCGCGCGATGGCGTCTTGTACTTCGACGATGTTGTCGGCGCGAGTCGCCGAGGTGTCCACCGGCTCGACTACCGGCTGTGCGACGGCCCGATCGGCCGCAATCCACAAAGCGCCGCAGGTTGCCGCGACGATCCACGCGCGCTTCAACAAACCATAACTCATTGCTTTGTCCTTCTTCAGAAAGGTCAGCCCGACTAAGCGCCCCAGGCACAACTGCCTGCGGGAAGATGATGCAGCCTCAGGAATCCAACGCAACCTCGACCACCCGGCTCGGCCCCCGACGCCGATGCGCCGCTGATCGGCCCGCCGGCGCACGGGTTTGCAGCGCGACCGGCCCCGATGTTCTCTCTTGAGCTTCCTTGCGCCTCAGACAAGCCATGCAACGGGACGACTTCGACCAGGCCCGGGTTTGTCAGACACCAGAAGCCGACCGTTGCGATGCTTCTCTGAGGATCAATAGTTGCCGCCAACGCGCGCTTCCCGGTTGCCGCCCCACAAAACCGATGCCGTTGGCCAACGATCATTTTAGACTATGCCGAAATGCCCAAGCCGACAAGAGCCGGACTTGAGACGAGCGACGAAAAACGACGGGTCTGGCCAGGCCCTTCGGGAAGTTGTAGCGGTTGGGGGGGCTGTGTCGAATGCGACGGCTCCGTTTGCCCGGCCACGTTCGCCGGGCGTCATGTTGCCGCCAAGAATTCCGCATGGCAGAATGTCGGCCGCGGGGCGGTTTTGACAAGTCACCTGTTGGCGACATTGCCCGCGCCCCGTTCCGGCCGATCGGCGGCGGCTGCCTTCGGGCGGTTGGCATTTGGGGTATCGGGCGGTGTTGTTTTTCGGCGTTCGACGAGATGGGGTTGTGCTGGTTCACCTTTTTCGCATAGGGGAGTACTACTGTGATGAAACGCGCTGTTTTCGCAGCTTTCGTGTTGGCCTGCCTGTTAGGCGCATCGGTTGCCGCCGCGGCTGAAGCGGAAACGTCCAAGGCGGCGCCCGCCGCGGCCGAAGCCAAGGGGCCCCGCGGGCGGCTTCCGGCCTATTACGCCGAAGTAGTGGATGAAAAGCAGCGGACGGCGATATACGCCATCCAACAGGAGTATGCCGAGCGAATCAAGCAACTCCGTTTGCAGCTTGATGCCGTGACGAAAGAGCGCGACCAAAAGATCGCCGCCGTACTTACCCCGGAACAACAGAAGAAGGTTGCCGAGCTGGCCGAGGCGGCCAAGGCCAAACGAGAGCGGCAGCGCGAAGGCATCCCGGCTGCCGAAACCAAGAAGGAAGAGCCGGCGGCCAAGCCGGCGAAATAGGCCGTTTGCCCAATCAGCCGGTTCGCCCAAATTGCCAGGATGAAAGGCCCTTCTTGCACAACGGCGATCGATCTGGCTCCTTTTCCCCTTGGGCGGTTAAGGGGCGGGCGGCACCGTGCCGAAGCATACAGATAGATAGACCCATGTTCGGCTCATCGTGCGCGCCGGCGGACGGTCGGCTTCGGCAGAGCGGCAGTTGTTGATCTGTCGCCTTGCTCGCGCTTTCGGGGAAACGACTCGAAAGACCGCTGCCGTCTTGGTAATCGCCAGCGACCGGTTTGTCTGCCGTGGTTGGCCATGCCGGGCCGTTTGGCGGCCGCGGTTGCGCAAGTCATTCGGGGCGCCCGTCGAAGGGAACTCGGCGGACCAGCAAGCACCCCTGCGAGCACGGGGCGCTCGATCGAGCCGGGCCGGCGCGATCGACGATCCTGGCCGAAAGGGCGCCATCGGTTTGCCGAGGCGCGCGCGGCTTGGCGCACTCGTCGGCGAGTCGTCCGAAGCGGTGGGTTGGCCGTGTGTTCACGCGATTCCAGGGAGGGAAGGTGTGAGCTTCGACCCGTCCGGACAATTCCGGCGCAGCGGTCAGCGGGATGATCGTCGCCGACGTTTGCTCGTCGAAGAAGGCTTATCCGGCGACGACTCCGTTTCGACTGCATCGGCAAGCAACGGCCGCGGCCCAGCCGCGCGCCGGTCGCGGCACTATGGCGATGCCGAGTTCCTCCGCCGATCCCGCCGCTTATTCGACCTGGTGCCGCGTGGTTGGGGCGCTTGGTGCGTGCTGGCGGCGCTGGGGTTGGCCGTTGTCGGACTGATCGAGCTGGCCTACGCCAAACTGCCGCCCGAGTTCGTTCATGCCACCGCCACGTTCGACCTGCTCGCTCCGGGCAGTCTGGCGCGTTGGGTCGGTTCGTTGACGCTTCTGACCGGCGCGGCCCTTTCGGCCCTGATCTACGCTGTTCGCCGCCATCGCACCGACGACTACCGCGGCCGTTACCGCCGCTGGCTTGTTGTCGCGTTCGTTTGCGCCGCGCTTGCGGCCGACGAGGCCGCGGGCATCTTTCCCACATTGCTCACTGCGGTCGAGCACGTTGCGGGCAGCGGTTGGCTCCGCGCGCACTGGACGGTGCTGGTTGGCGGCTTGGCTTTAGCGGGATTGTCGCTTTGCTTTCGACCTTTGTGGGAGTTGCGCGAATGCCCGCCGGCGCTGGCCGTGGCGATCGCATCGGCCCTTACGTTGACGGCCGCCGTCGTGTTCCGATGGATGCCGTGGGAATGGGCCGCCATGCAACACCATGCGATGGCCTGCAAGGGGGCCGACTTGGCGGGCTACGGTTTGGCGCTGCTGGCCTTGGGTTTGTTCGGCAGATACTGTTTGCTTGATGCCGAGGGTCGCTACCACGCGGCCGAAGAAGAACCGCCGCCCCGGGTGGACAAGTCGGGTTCTTCGGCCGACAATCAGCCGCGGAATATCGTGCGCATCGATCCGCCCGCCGCTGAGCGGGCCGGCGAAAAATCGGCGACCGACGCCGAGGGCGCGGGCCGTGCGGGGCCTGCGCCGCGCTCGCTTTGGCAGCGAATGACGGGAATGATCGGCCTGAGCCGCTCCGAACGCTCGACCAAGCCGAGCGACCCGCCCGAGGCGGCCGCGGGCGGTCCCCGGCGAGAACGGGAATCGCGCCGGCCGCAAAATGCCGAATCGAACGCGGTCGCTTCGCAAGAGCGGTCGGGTCGGGCATCACTCTCCGACGACGAAGACCCGGGCGAGGGCGCCGAAGGCAAACTGAGCAAAGCAGAGCGGAAGGCCCTGAAGCAGCAGTTGATGAGGGAACGCATCGCCCGGCAACAGCAGCAACAGGCCAAATGGCGTTGATCGAGAGCCATGCCGCGACACGAGAACGGTTTTGGAGTCACGGGCATGGTTCGCACGCGTTTCGCTCCTAGTCCTACCGGCTATCTGCACATCGGCGGGGTGCGCACGGCGCTGTTCTGTTGGCTGTTCGCGCGGAAACACGGCGGGCAGTTCATCCTGCGCATTGACGACACCGACCAGCAGCGCAACGTGGACGAGGCCCTCCGCCCGATCCTCGAAGGCCTGCGCTGGCTGGGCATCGATTGGGACGAGGGCCCCGAGGTCGGCGGGCCGCACGCGCCCTACTTTCAGTCGCAACGGGCCGACCGCTATCGCCAGGCGGTGGACGAACTGCTGCGCCGCGGCTGCGCCTACCGCGATTACGCCACGGCTGAAGAACTGCAAGAAGAACGCCAGCAGGCCGAGCGCGAGAAGCGGACCTTCGTTTATAGCCGCCGCTTCATGGCCCGAACGCCCGAGGAGGCCGCGCGCTTCGAGGCTCAGGGTCGTTCCGGCGTGGTCCGCCTGCTGATGCCCCGCGAGGGCACGCTGGTGATCGACGACCTGGTTCGCGGCCGAGTGGAGTTCGCCTGGGCCGACGAACAAGACCACGTGATTCAGCGGGCCGACGGCTCGTGCCTCTACCACCTAGCCAGCGTGGTGGACGACTACCAGTTCGAGATCACGCACGTGATTCGCGCGGAAGAGCACCTTTCGAACACTCCGCGGCAGGTGTTCATCGCACAGTCGTTGGGCTATCCGCTGCCGCAGTATGCCCATCTGCCCTTCGTGGCCGAGCCGGGCAGCCGCAACAAACTGAGCAAGCGCAAGCTCGACAAATACCTCAAGCAAAAAGACTTCGCCGAGTTGATGGAGCACGGGCTGAAGATTCTTCGGGCCGTGGGCTTCGACCGCCCCAAGGAAATCCTCAACCCGGTGATGGTCGATTTCTACGAGTTGGTGGGCTACTTGCCCGAGGCGATCATCAACTATTTGGCGCTGCTGGGTTGGTCGCTGAGCGATTCGCGCGAGGAGTTCACCCGCGCGGAATTGATCGAGCTGTTCTCGCTCGATCGCGTGAACAAGGCGCCGGCCTCGTTCGATCCGAAGAAGCTCCGTGCGGTGCAAGAACGGCACATGCAGCGATTGCCCGCAGCGAAAAAGGCAGAGATGGTTTCGCCCTATTTGCAACGGGCGAGACTGGTGGCCGACCCGAGCGAGCCGTCGGCTCGGGCGCGGATCGAACAGGTAGTTGCGGCCGCGGGCGACCGGCTGAAGGTGGCCGGCGACATCCTCGAATTCGCTGATTTCTTCACGCCTGACGAGCAACTGCCCTACGATCCGGCCGTGATGGGCAAATCGCTTGGCTCGCCCGAGGCCCGCGCGCTGCTGGCCAAATTGCGCGACGCCTTGGCGCTGTGCGAGCCGTACTCGGCCGAGGCGCTCGAAAAGTGCGTTCATCAATTCGCGGCCGAACAGGGCGTCAAATTAGGCCAAGTGGTGCATCCGCTTCGGGCCGCGCTGACGGGCAAATCGGTGGGACTGGGGCTGTTCGACACGCTGGCCATCTTGGGACGCGCGAGCGCGCTGAGGCGCATCGACCGGGCGTTGTCGCCGCCGACCAATGCCTGATGTTCCAGAGCTAAGGTCGAACACCGCGAGTCGAGGCGATCGGCCGCCGTGTGTCGAAGACTGCGTCCGACCGGCCGCGTGACACGGGCTCGAGTGTGCAAGCGGTCGGCCGTATCGCAATCGTGCGAACCTGCGAACAGCCGGCCGAGGTTCGCCCGCACAAGCGTCCCGGTAGCCGATGAAGACGGGTGCCTTCGGCTCGATTTTCATTCAGGAGCGAGGAGTCGATGCAATATGTCGATTTGCCCAACAGCCCGTTGCGGGTGTCGCGCGTGGCGATGGGTTGCTGGGCCATCGCCGGCGACGCCACATGGGGGCCGCAAGACGTTCGGGAGGCCCATCGCGCCGTAGCCGCCGCGCTTGATGGCGGCGTCACGCTGTTCGACACGGCCGAGCTGTATGGCGACGGGCGCAGCGAGGAATTGCTCGGCGCGGCCTTGCGGGGCCGGCGCCATCAGGCCGTCATCGCCTCGAAGTTCAAGATGGAACACGCCCGGCATGACGATGTGCTTTCGGCCTTGCACGGCAGCTTGCGCCGGTTGCGCACCGACGTGATCGACCTCTATCAAGTCCACTGGCCCAGCCGTGCCGTCGCCCAAGAGGAGACTTTGTCCGCGTTGGATGAGGCTTTGCGGCAGGGGCTGATTCGCGCGATCGGCGTGTGCAACTTCGGCCGTCGCGACCTGGAAGAACTGCTTCGGCTGACCCGGCCGACCACCGATCAACTGCCGTACAACTTGCTTTGGCGGGCGATCGAATACGACATTCTGCCGCTGTGCCGCCGCGAGAACGTGGGCGTGCTCTGCTACAGCCCGCTGCAAATCAGCCTGCTGACGGGCAAGTTCCGCGGGGCCGAGGACGTGCCGCCGGGCCGGGCGCGGACGCGGCATTTCTCGTCGGCGCGACCGCTGACGCGCCACGGCGAACCGGGCTGCGAGGCCGCCGTGTTTGCCGCGATCGACGAGCTTCGTCGCGTTGCGGAGGAACGGAGCGCGGCCCTGCCGCAGTTGGCCTTGGCATGGCTGCTGCACCGGCCGGGCGTGGCCGCCGTTCTGTGCGGAATGCGCAACGCCGATCAGGCGCGGGCCGCGGCCGCGGCGGCCGAACTCGCCCTCGACGCAGAAACCATCGAGCGGCTCGATCGGATCACGGCCGAGGTGAAAACACGACTTGGCCCGAATCCCGACATGTGGGAATCGGCCGAGCGATCGCGATTCCGATAAGGGGGGGCGCCCGGGCCGACTTCCGCTTTCCCCGGTTTCGCTTAGAACCGCCAAACGACGCTGATCATCGCCACGGCCACGGCGCCGACAATGAGATCGAGCGGAACGCCCACCTTCAAGTAGTCGCTGAAGCGATATCCGCCCGGGCCGTAAACCATCAGGTTCGTTTGATACCCGATCGGCGAGGCGAAGCCCAACGAAGCGCCAACCATCACGGCCACGACCATCGGCACGGGATTGACGCCCAATTGAGCGGCCGCGGTCAGGGCGAAGGGGAACATCACGGCCGCCGCGGCGTTGTTGGTGAGAATCTCGGTCATGATCAGCGTGACCAGATAGATCACCGCCAACGTGAGCAACGGATTGCTGTGAACCCATTCCAGCAGGTGGCCGGTGATGGCTTGGGCCGCGCCGCTTTTGTCGAGCGCCTTGCCCAATCCGAGCGAGGCCCCGATGGCCACCAGCAGCGACCAATCGACGGCCTTCCGCGCCTGAATCATCGGCACGCAGCGCGTAAGAATCATCAGCGCCGCGGCGATCAGCGCGCCTTTGAACATCGTCAGCGTGTCGAGAATCTGCACCCCGCCGACGACCACCGGCAGCGAGCCCAACGATTCGCTGATGGTGACCATCGCCACCATGGCCAACAAGATGCCCAGGGCCAGCGCCCCGCGCTCGAACCTCGGCGGGGTAGAGTTCTCCACCTTGCTCACCAGGTAGAAGTGGCGGCTGTTGCGGTGTTCATCGACGAACGAGGGATGGGCCTCGAGCAGCAGTGTATCGCCGGCGCGGAGCACGATGTCGCCGATCTTCCCCCGCACCCGTTCGCCGTGACGGGCCACGGCAATCACCGCCGCGTTGTAGAGCGAACGGAAACGCCCGTCGCGAATCGTCTTGCCCACCACCGGGCAGTTTTGGCTGGCCACCGCCTCGATTAGGCACCGCTGTGTGCGCGGCGAATCGAGCTTGAACACTTGGTTCGTGGCCGGCGTCAGCCCGCGAATCCGCTGCAACTCCACCACCGAATCGACGATCCCCACGAACACCAGATGATCGTTGCTGCGCAGTTTCTCCGTCGGCCCGACGGCGGGCAGCACTACCCCGTCGCGATAGATTTCGGCCAAGTACAACCCCGAAAGGTGCCGCAGTCCGGCCTCTTCGATCGACTTGCCCACCAGCGGGCTGCCCGGCTCGACGAGCATTTCAATCGTGTACTCGCGCGGATCGGAAACGCTGGCCAGCGTCGTTTGGCGGTCGGGCAGCCAGCGAGATGCAAGCACAATGAACGCCAAACCCACGATCGTACATGGAATGCCCACCCAGGCAATCTCGAAAATCCCCAGCCCGCGCGGCAGCGTGACCTCGCCGCCGGCGGCCACCTGCGCGTTGTGCGCGCGGATCAGCATGCCGTTGACCACCAAATTGGTGCTTGTGCCGATCATCGTGCAAACGCCGCCGAGCACGGCCGCGTAACTGAGCGGCATCAGCAGTTTCGACGGCGAAATCTTCCGCTGCTTGGCCCAATCGTTCACCGCCGGAATGAGCATCGCCACCAGCGGCGTGTTGTTCATCAGCGCGCTGAGAAGGGCCGTCGGCGCCATCATCCGCACCAGCGCCATTACCAGCGTGCGCGGGCGGCCGAACAACCGCTCGGCCAGCCAGGTAACCGCCCCGGTTTCAACGATGCCGGCCACGACCACAAACAACAAGGCGATCGTAACCAACCCCTCGTTGCCGAAACCGGCCAGCGCTTCCTCGGGGGTCAGCACGCCGCCAAGCACCAACAACGCCAGCCCGCCGAACAGCGCCGCGTCGGGCGCAATGCGCGGCGAGGCCAACATCGCCAGCACGCCCAAAACGACGATGATCGTCAGCCACGCTTCAAATCCCATTGTTCACTCCGCTGCGCATCTTTGCGCCCCGCTTTGTTGCGGATTTCGATGCCGACAACCATTTCTCGACCATTGCCGCATAATTGCACCAGATTATCATCAGCATCGGCCCAGGCCGCAATCGATCTGGTGGCGTAATTTCGCATTTCTTGTATACTGCACAGCTAATGATTGCGCTGTTTCAGCGTTGGTGGTGGGCCAGAGCTGCCGGCGGCTAGCCGATTCTCGCTGCCCCGTGCAAGGCAACTTCGCGCCAAGCCTGGTCCACCTCAGCCAGGGCCCTCATTGCTTGGATTTGCAACAAACGCTCGCCGTCGCTTAATCGTTCGACCACCGCAGCCATTGCCGCGCGCAAGGCCGCGTCGCGGTGCTCCAACTCAAGGCACCATTGCAGCTCGGCGTCGGCCGCCTCGGCAAGCCGGGCAACGCGCGGATCGAGCCACTCGGGTTGAACTCGTTCGAAGTCGGTGAAGTGTCGCACGCGCCCTTCCAGTCGGCCCGCGTACTCGAGCCGCTTTCGCACCTCGCTATCGTACAGCGGAATCGTGAACGGATTGCTTGCGATGCGCATCCGCCGGTGCCGCAGGGCGGAAAGCGCCAGCCGTCGCAGCGACTCGATCAGTTCTTCCGCTGTCGTGTCGAAGTCGGTCAGCAGCGCAAAGCACGTATAGTCCATCTCCGCGGCGTCCAGCGCGCAAAGCACCGCCTCGCATTGGTCGGCCGAATGCCGTTTGCGCCAGCGCCGCAGCACTTCGTCGTTGAACGATTCGGCCCCCAACTGCACCATCGGCTTGAGGCGCGCGATGCGGGCGAAAAGTTCTCTGTCGGGCCGGCCGGCCTGCAACAGCGAACAGGGGTTGGTTTGCACGCTGAGCCGATAGCGCTGCGAGAGCGGCGACTGCTCCCATTGGTCGAGAAACTCGATCGACCGTGCGCGATCGAGAAAGAAGTCTTCGTCGTACACGGCCGCCCAACGGACTTTGTCGCACTGCGTCGGCGGGCGAATCACATGGGCGAACAGGTTCCACTGGGTTGCGCGCAACCGGTGCACGGCCACCAATCGATCGGCCGCTTCGATTTCTTCCAGCAGTTGGCGGGCCGTCTTCGTGCGGACCGCGGTTCCGTGCAGCCGGGCGCAGAATGCGCACCGGCCTGGGCAGCCCCGCCCCCCGGTGAAATACAAGCTGTCGAACGGCGCGCGGAAGTTCTCCAGCAGGTCCCAATTCAGCGCGTTTGCCCGAAGCGTCTCGGCGCTCACCAGCGGCCGAACCGCGTTGCATCGCGGCGGCCGTTCGCGCGGCGGTTCGTCGGCCGCGGTGCGCTCGTAGCCGTCGGCCGGAATTGCGTTCCGAAAAGCCCTTCCGCCGTAGCGGTAGGCCAGGCCGTCGATCGTCGGCAACCGATCGCGTCCCTCGGGCGAAATCGCGGCGCGGAGCAGCTCGGCCAGCGGCCCCTCGGCGTCGCCGGCAACGACGAAGTCGGCGCCCGTTTCTTCGAGAAGTTCAAGCGGGTGGCTCGTCGCGGTTGGTCCGCCAAGAATCACTGCTGCGGCGCTGAAGCGATGCACAATCGCCGTCCACTGCTTCACCCGTTCGAAGTCGCCCGCCTCGACCCGAAAGCCCACCAGATGCGGCCGAAAGTCGCGCAGGGTGCACAGAAAGTCGCGGCCGACGACGGACAAGGCGCCGTGAAGCTCGCCGGGCGGCGCCGCGTGCTCGAATCCGCGGGGATCGAGCTGATCCGGCTGCTCGACAGCGACGCCCCCGGGCACGCCGGCGGCAATCGTCAGCCGATAGCGCAGCCCATGTTCCCAGTCGTCGAGCAGCCAACGGTCGTCCGGCAGCCCAGGTTGTGGCGGCGCAGGCGGATCGTTTGAAGATGATCGGGCCAAAGTGGCGCGGCTTCCCACCCTTCGGCCCTGCCGCGCAAACGCCTCGGCCAAGTCGGCGTCGATCGGGCCGGGGGCAAGCAACTCGGCTGAATCAGCCGGCAGTGTGAACAGCCGCCCGGGCTGAATCTGAAAGACGACGGCCCGAGCCAAGTTCAGCCGCGTGATCCAACTGGCCAAGTCTAGAATGCCGCAGGGCCAGCCCAAGCAAGCGAACAGCACGCGAACCCGCGGCTCGGCGTGCGAAGGCGGAACGGTGGTCTCGCCGAATGGGCTCATCTGCTGCGCGCCGGCGAGCGGCGGCACTACGTCTTCCGTCGCGGACGGTTCTCCTCGTCAACCAGCACGACCGTCGGCCGCCACGACTTCGCCTCGTTCTCATCGACCTGGCAGTACGTCAACACCACCACCACATCGCCGGCCATCCCTAATCGTGCTGCCGGACCGTTCAGCAACACCGTGCCCGAACCGGCCGGCGCGGCAATCGCATAGGTGACCAAGCGTTCGGCATTGTTCACATTGAGCACATGCACTTGCTCGCCGGGCAGAATGTCGGCGGCGGCCAGCAGTTCCTCGTCGATGGCAATGCTGCCTTCATAATGCAAGTCCGCGCCGGTCAGTCGGGCACGATGAATCTTCGACTTGAGCATCAACCGCTGCACGCGGGCTCCTCCTCAGTTTGGGGCGAAAATGCTACGAGCGACCGCAGGCTCGACCGCCTGCCGCCGCTCGTCCAATCGTCGTGTGTCTGTTCTATCGATGCCGCTCAACGGCCGATCGGATCGGATCGGATCATGTTAGCTTGTGCTGTTTCAGCTTTCGCGCCAAGGTGGCCCGATGAACCTGCAACATGCGAGCGGCTTTGCGCTGGTTGAAATCGGATCGCTCCAACGCCTGCACGATGGCGGCGCGCTCCGCCTGCTTGAGGCTCAGGCCCTCGGCCGACCGCGGTTGCGACACCAGCGGAGTGTCGTTGACGAGCATGTCGGCCAGCAACTCGGGGGCGATGCCGGTCACATACAGCCGCTCGACCCAAGCGGCCAACTCCCGCACGTTGCCCGGCCACGCATATCCGGTCAAGACGGCGCGCACCTCGCGGCTCAGTTCAATCGGCTTGCGGCGATAGGAGGCCGAAAACAACGCGCCGAAATGATCGAGCAGCGCCGGTACGTCTTCGCTGTGCTCGCGCAGCGGCGGGATCACAATCCGCACGATGTTCAGCCGATAGTATAGGTCGCGCCGGAATTTTCCCTCTTGCACCATCTCGGCCAAGTTGCGGTTGGTGCCCGCCAAAAATCGCGTGTCCACTTTGATCGGCACGGGCTTGCCCACCGGCATCACCTCGCGCTCTTGCAGCGCCCGCAAAAGCTTGGCCTGCGAGCCGTAGGGGATTTCGCTCACTTCGTCGAGAAAGACGGTTCCGCCGTCGGCCGAGCGGATCACGCCAAGCATGTTCTGCTCGGCGCCGGTAAACGCGCCGCGCACATGGCCGAAAAACTGGCTTTCGAACAACGATTCGCTGATTCCGGCGCAATTCACCGGCAAAAAGGGCTTCTCCGAGCGATTGCTCTTGGCCCAGATGCGGCGGGCGATCAGCTCCTTGCCCGTGCCGCTCTCGCCTTCGATCAGAACGCCGCAGTCGCTCTTGGCGACACTGTCGGCTAGTTGAAGAACCTGTTTGACGGCCTGAGAGATGCCGACAAACGGCATACTCTCCGCCTCAAGTCGGAAAGGCGACCCCATGATGCACGCTTCTCCTGGATGCCGAACCGTTCGCGCTCTGCCGCGACGGAACCGACCTCCGACTTATTTCGCTGCCTCCAGATCTGCGCCCAACGTTCATCCGCCGAACTGAAACGGCCCATGCCGCCTCAGTCATCCTGCCCCCGCCCTCGGATAGCCGCCGGTTGGACGACCCTCTCCGGGCTCGATCAGTCCTCAAACCAGAAGCGAGATGATGGCTTCTCGCCGCATTGCAACAGGCCCGGCAATTCGCAACCGAACCGCCCGTATGGCCGCTGCCCGACCGAGCAGCACGAACCTTTGCCACCCAGGTCGCCGTTTAGCATACGCCCGCGCACACTTTTGTCAACAAAACAGCTTGAACCGATCGCACAATCTTTGCTGACGGCACAACGGGCGTTTTTTACTACACTCCGCCAGCATAATCCGCGCAGCATGTTTGTCAATCAATTCTCTCCAAAACGCCCTAAATATAACAAACCACTCAAAGCGCCCAGTATTAACCCGGTAGACAGGTGGGGCTTCAGCGGCAGAGAATTGTTAGTGTTTGTACCCCCTCCCCACGACCTCGACCGAGTCGCACCCCCATTGGATTGTTGGTCGAGATGAGCAGGTTCGGTGATAGCAACGGCGTTGCTCGTCCGTGCGGCAAGCATGGGCAAGAGGGCCGACCGTGGACCGGGCCGTTGTGTCGAGCTTACCATTCATCACCACCCACCCAAGCGAGAACGCCCGTGACGACGCACCGCAATTTATCTTTGTCGCAGCCGCCTTTCCCGTACCGCTTTCCCCGCTCGAACGCACGGAACGCGCCGGTGTTCTTCTGCGTTGCTCTGCTTGCGGCAACGGTATTGCCGTGGGCCGGCGCCGCGGAGCCGCCGCCCCAGGCCGCGACGCCTGCCGCCCAAGGAAGCGTAGAACCGAAGGGCGTGGCGGCCGTGCCCACGGCCGACTTCCTCGGCAGCATCGGCATCTGCACGACCTTTCCCGATCGCGGGCAACCGCTCGACAAGACCGTCGAGATGATCCGCTACTGCGGCTTCCGCTGGGTTCGCGCTGCGATCGAAGGCGTTACCGACCGCGGCCCAACGACGATGCAGACCTTTCTCGACCTGCATCGCCAAACCGGCGTGCGCTTCAGTTGGGGGTTGGGCAGCGGCGGCAGCAACCTGCCCAAGCTGATCGAAACGGCCAAAGTTCTCGCCGAGGCCGACATCCTGATCGCTTTCGAGGGCAGCAACGAACCGAACAACTGGGGCATCACGTATCAGGGCGAAAAGGGCGGCGGACGCGGGGCGACCAGTTGGATGCCGGTGGCCAAGCTCCACCGCGACCTCTACGAGGCCGTCAAACGCGATCCGGTGCTGCGCAAGTATCCCGTTTGGTCAACCACCGAGCCGGGCGCGCAGGTCGATAATACCGGTTTGCAGTTTCTCGTCATTCCCGAAGGGGCCGAAACCCTCATGCCGCCCGGCACTCGCTATGCCGACTATGCCAACTGCCACAACTACTTCTATCATCCCAACGTGCCCCATCCCGAAGACAACAAAACGTGGAACGCGGCCGATCCCACCGCGGCCTGTCGCGTCGATGGGCTTTTCGGCAACTTCGGCCGCACCTGGCTGAAAAAGTTCCCCGGCCATCCCGAAGCCGAACTGCCGCTGTTGCCCCGAGTAACCACCGAAACCGGCTGCGTGATCGACAAGAACGTGACCGAAGACCTTCAGGCCGTTCATTATGTGAACGTGTACCTGGCCCAATTCAAACGGGGATGGAGCTACACGTCGATTTACATCCTCCGCGACCGCACGGACGAGGCCGGCAACCAGAGCTTCGGCTTCTTCCGTCGCGACTACAGCCCGCGCAAAGCCGCCCTCTATCTGCACAACTTCACCACGATTCTCGCCGATCGCGGGCGCCCTGCCGCGGCAAGCCGGCTCGACTATCGCCTGCCCAACCAGCCGGCCACAGTACACGACCTGTTGCTTCAACGGAGCGACGGGGCGCATCAGTTGATTCTTTGGGGGGAGCGCCTCAAGGGCGAAGACAAGGTGACGGTCCGTTTCGGCAGCGCGCAACCGCTGGTGAAGGTGTTCGATCCGACCGTGGGCGTCGATCCGATCGGCGAACACCGCCGCGTGGACTCGCTGGAACTGACGCTTACCGACCATCCGGTCGTGCTGTTGCTCGCCGGCTCTGCGGCCGACCGCCGGGCCGATTGATGCGAAGGGCGCCTCGGGCGGCCGACTCCCCGGCGGCAGCCGGCTGGCCGGTTCACCGCGATGGCAGGGAGGTGATGGCCGTTGCTTCGCCATCGCCCGAGGACGCGGAAGGAACGTTTGCCTGGCCGCTGTGCCGAAGGGCCAAGTGCGGTGGGCGGTCATCCGTGCGCCAGAGATACTGCCCGATCCGGTTCTAATTCGACGAATCGGCGGGTTTGCCGGCGGTTTTGCGGCCGTTGATTTTGGCCATGGCGTTTTTCGAAGCCAGCCGGACCTCGGGATTGCGGCTTTTCAGGCCCATCCGCAGCACTTCGAAGCACTTCGGCGTGCCCACCTCGCCCAGCAGGTTTACCGCGAGCAGGCAGAGTTGCGGGTCGGTCGTCGGCGCGATTTCGATCAACGCGTCTTCGGCGGGCGGGCCGATCGAACGCAACGCGGCAGCGGCCACGTCGCGGTACCGGAAGTCTTTGAGTCGCGCTGCTACCGGACCGACGCCGCGGGGGTCTTTCAGGTCGCCGAGGGCCCGAATCACGTCAGGCGCCAGGAACCGATCGCCGCTTTCCAGAATGGTGATCAGGATGGGCACGCTGAATTGGCCCCCCCAAACAACCAGCCCGCGCACCGCTTTCGGCTTTTCGATCATCGATCCGGTCTCGGCGATCTGTTTGAAGTTGCGGGCGATCTTTCCGCGCAGCTCGGCCGAGGCCTTCGACGGATCGGCGGCGATCAGCAGATCAAGGGCCTTCGACTTTTCGCTCGGGATGCTCGATGCCATCATCTCGGCCAGCTTGTCGAAGTAGTCGGGCGAGTCGGGATTCGGCTCCCGCTTCTTCCGTTCTTCCTCCCACTTTCGGAGTGCCTCGGCATGGGCCGCTTCTCGCCGCTTCCGTTCCTCCTCCAACTGTTCCGGGGTCTTTACGATGACTGCGTCAGGAGCCGGACCGCCGGTGGTCCGCTTCTTTTCCAGCTTTTCCGGACTGACCGCCAATTGGATCACACCCTGGGACTTATCCTCGAAGAGCACTGTGCCGAAATCCAACGATTTGAGAAAGGCGTCGAAGTCCTCCACAGGCGCGATCACCACCGTCAGCTTGTCGAGTTCGCGATTGCGCACAATCGTCGCGTTGGGAGCCGCTTTGTTGATTCGCGCCAAGGCCTCCGACTCGACGAACACGGTCAGGTTGTTCAGTTCCAGGGAAATCGTCTTCTGGTTGCCATAGGTCTTGATGAGTCTTTCCATTTCGCGGAGGCGAGTGACCGTGTCGGGGGGCACCGGCTGAGTCTCGATGACCAGGAGTTGATGCTCGATCGTGCCTGCAATGACAATTGTCCAGAACTCGGGAGCGAGCCCGCGCACGCGTTGAAGTCGCTCGATCTGCGATTGAAGTCTTGTAACGGCGGCCGGCAATTCTCGAGTCAGTCGCTCTACGGCTGTCTTGCTCGCCTTCTCGTTTCTTCGGGCGATAGCCTCGCGCCAAGCCTCCGAGACCTCCTGAAATTGGGCTTCGACCACCGGGACGGCTTCACGCGACTCCGCGGTTGTCTTGATTCCGGAAAGGGTTTCGGCCAATTCATTCATGCTATCGACCACGCGTTGAAAGGCTTTTTCGGCCTTGGTGGCGCAGCCCGACATCGCCATAACCACCACTGTGGCGAAAACCGATTGGCATCGGACGGAAATTCTCATCGCGTTGTCCCCTTCAGCAAGCCGGAGATTCACGCGGTAATCAAGCGGTTCTACGGTCGGGGCGTCGCTGCCGATTACCGATTCGCAGAGAAAAGCGTCGGCCACAACGTTGCGTCGTTGGGGTAGCCGATCGCTCGTCCAGAAAAGTTGCCCCGACGCCGACTGCTCCGAGACAACGCGCTGGCCGATCGCCCGACAGCGTAGCGACGCCGGTGCGACGGGTCAACGTCTGGAACTGAATTGCCGGTTGGAGCCGATTGCCCCCCATGATGTTTAATCCGCTGGAGGGAACGAAGGATCAATAAGGGCAAGCCGAATTTCGACAGCCCGCGGCGACGATTCAGCAACGTCCTGTTGGTCGGTTCGCGTTCTTGCAGCATCTATTCGCCCCGAGCAAGGCAGCCTGTACCGGCGGCGCAACTTCGTACTTCCTGTCCACGATAGACAACGCTTTATCCTGCCCGTATAAACAGAAGTCGCTGTCGCTTCTGCGGTCAACACGCAACTTGGGAAAGTGCGGGCGGCCATGGGCACGGCATGCGGCCTGTCCGCGACCGGCCCCCATTTGCCGCTTGGTTTGGCGAAGAGATGGTCGCGGCGCGGCAGGGGCGTGCGAGCGGTTCGGCTCTGTTGTTCTATGCTTCTATTCGGGGGAGAATCGATGAAAGTGGCGACGAAGATCATCACCCGGGCCATGATCATCACCTGGGGCGTCGGTCTTTCTGTTGTTTTCGGCGGGGGCGGTCCGGTGTCTGCCTCGGCGGCCGAGCTTGTGTGGGTCGAGGGCGAACGGCCCGCCCGGGCGCAGGTCAGCCGCCATCCGTGGTGGTACGATCAGGTGAAGAAGGAGTTCTTCACCGGCGGCGACTTCTTGAGCCACTTCGACGACAAGAAAGAGGGCACGGCCGAGTACGAGGTCGATGTTCCGGCCTCGGGCAAGTACGAGTTCTGGGTTCATGCCAACCCGGTGAAGTCGAAACTCTCCTACCGCATCGACGGCGGCGAGTGGACCGAGATCGACACTGAGAAACACGAGCAGGGGCACAACGTGGCTGCCGACGGCAAGCCCGACCTCCGCTTTATCGGCTGGATGAAGGTGGGCCAGGTGCAGCTCGAGCGGGGCAAGCGAACATTGGCCTTCCGCTTTCACGGCCCGTTGCAAAATCACGGCTACCTCGATTGTTTTGTGCTGAGCAGCGAGCCGTTTCGCCCGCGAGGGGCGATGCGGCCCGAACAATACGAAGCGGCCGCCAAACAATGGGCCGAGGAAAACAAGCAGTGGTTCCCCTTCGAGCCCGGGCCCGATCGCTTCGATGCGTCGGCCGGGTTCGACCTCCGCGGGCTGAACGAGCCGATGGCCGGCGCAACCGGGCGGATTGTCGCCCGCGACGGCCGATTCGTTCACGAAAAGACCGGCGCGGCGGTGCGGTTTTGGGCGGTCAACGGCCCGCCCGATTCGCTCCGCGACCCGGCCGAGCTGGACCGCTGCGCGCGGATGTTGGCCAAATACGGCGTGAACCTGGTCCGCATCCACGGCGGCATCTACGACGAGAGCGGGCAAATCAAGCCCGAAATGGTCGAGCACAAGGCGGCCATCGTCGCCTCGATGAAGCGCCACGGCATTTACAGCCTGCTGTCGATCTACTTCCCGCTGTGGCTCCGGCCCAAGCCCGACACCCCTTGGCTGAAAGGCTACGACGGGCAGAAGCATCCCTTCGCGGCCTTGTACTTCAACCCCGACTTCCAAGAGCAATACCGCGCCTGGTGGAAAACCCTATTGTTGACTGAAATGCCCGGCAGCGGACGGCTGATTGACGACCCGGCCATGGCCGCGCTGGAGATCATCAACGAAGATTCGTACTTCTTCTGGACCTTCGACGCCCGCAACCTGCCCGAGCCGCAACTGGTGATGATTGAAAAGCAGTTCGGCGACTGGCTGGCGAAGAAGTACGGCTCGCTGGAGGCGGCCCAGAAGGCCTTCGGCCGCAAGACCACCCCACGCGACGCCCCGCAATACGGCCGCATGGGCTTTCGCAACTGGTGGGCGGCCTTCACCGAGAAATCGGTTCGCGACCAAGACCAGGCGGCCTTCCTGCTGGAAAGCCAACGGAAGTTCTACGAAGCGACCGTCGCCTTCCTCCGCCAGTTGGGCTACAAGGGGATGATCACCTGCTCGAACTGGACAACGGCCAACAACCAGGTGCTCGGCCCGCTGGAAAAATACAGCTACCTGCCCGGCGATTTCCTCGATCGGCACGGGTACTTTTCGTGTTATCATCGCGGCGACAACGCGGCCTGGTCGATCCGCAACGGGCACACCTATTTCGACCGCAGTGCGCTGCGCTTCGACGGCGAGCAGCCGGGCAAGCCCCGATCGTTCGTGCATCCGGTGATGGATGTCGAGTACAACGGCAAGCCGTCGATGATTTCCGAAACCACGTTCAATCGGCCCAACCGCTACCGCGGCGAGGCCCCGTTGTTCTACGCCGCTTATGGCGCGCTGCAAGGCACCGACGCCATCGTGCATTTCGCCCTCGACGGCGACCAATGGAGCGTCAAACCGCGGTTCTTCATGCAGCCGTGGACGCTGATGTCGCCGACCCAGATGGGCCAGTTCCCGGCGGCCGCGCTGATCTACCGGCAGGGCTTGGTGCGCGAGGGCGACGTGCTCGTCCGCCTGCGGCTGAAGCTCGGCGACCTGCTGGCGCTCAGGGGGGCACCGCTGGTGCAAGACGCTTCGTTCGACGAACTCCGTGCGCAAGACCTGCCCAAAGGCACGACGATCGAATCCCATCAGGTGATCGATCCTCTGGTCCACCTGGCGGGGCGCTGCGCGGTGACGATCGACAACGAAGGCGGGCCGGCCGAGCTGGCCGACCTGAGCAAGTTCATCGACCGCAATCGGCGCACCGTGGTCAGCAGCACCGGCGAGTTGAAGCTCGACTACGAAAAGGGCCTGCTGACGATCGACACCCCGGGCGCTCAAGGGGCGTCGGGCGCGCTGGCCGCCGCTGGGG
>JARKPK010000059.1 GCA_029975295.1 Thermoguttaceae bacterium
CGCTCCGCGGCTCAACCGGCACAAGGCGAAAGGGCGGGCATCGACGATGCGATCTACCGCCGGCCCGACTTGCAGTGGATGATCCGCAATTTCGTGTGCGGCTTTGTGATGATCTACGATCGGTCGTTTTGGGATCCCGACCGGTTCGAGTACCGCACGGCCGCGCTGTGCGACGAGGCCCGGCGCGACTTCGGCGGCTTCGATTCCGTCGTTCTCTGGCACGCCTATCCGCGAATCGGGGCCGACCCTCGAAACCAGTTCGATTTCTTTCGCGACATGCCCGGCGGCCTGCCCGGGGTGCGGCGCGTGGTGCGCGACTTCCAAGATCGCGGCGTGAAGGTCTTCATTCCCTACATGCCTTGGGACACCGGCACCGCACGCGAGAAGCAAAGCGACGACGAAGCGCTGGCGAACCTGTTGGGCGAGATCGAGGCCGACGGCGTCTTCCTCGATACGATGGTGGCTGCGCCGGCCGGGCTGCGTCGGGCGGTCGATGCCCGTCGCGCAGGCGTGGTGTTCGAGTTGGAGTTGCACCCGGCCCTCGAACAGTTGAGCATCTGCAACGGCTCATGGGCCCAATGGCTCGACGAATACTCGGAGATCGGCGTGTTGCATTTGAAATGGATCGAGCCGCGGCACATGCAGCACCAGATCCGCCGCTGGGATCGATCGCACCGGCGCGAATTGGCGGCCGCCTGGCTCAACGGCAGCGGGGCGATGGTTTGGGAGAACGTGTTCGGTTCGTGGAACCCTTGGAATGCCGAAGACCGCGCCCTGCTGCGCCGAATGGCGCCGGTGTGGCGCTGCTTCGCCGAACTGTTGGCGAGCGAACATTGGCTGCCCTACTTCCCTACGCTTGTCGAAAAGGTGTACTGCTCATGTTGGGAGAGCGAAACCGTCCGTCTTTGGACGTTGGTCAATCTTTCCGGCCGTCCGTTGGATGAGGCGGTGATCGAGGTTGAAGATCGGGCCGAGGAGTTCTACGACCTTTGGCACGGCCGACGGCTCGAGCCGCAACGCGTCGAAGGCCGCCTGCGAATTCGGCTGGCGCTGGAGTCGTTCGGGGCGATCGCTGCCGTCGGTGCGCCGCCGGGCAGCCGTTCATCCCAGGGGCAGGCCCACCGCGATCTTTCGGCCGACAACGTCGGCAGCGATGAAGGCGCGCGGGCCAGGCGGTCGGTGCTCGCGCTGGTGGAAAGTCAGCGGCGCGAGGCGCAGCGGGCCGTTGCGGATGCCGATGGTGAACAGCGGCGGGCGGCGCGATCTGTTGTCGATCCCCAACGGCCTCCGGCCGCTCCGCCGGCAGAATTGGCAACGACCGCGGGCATGATTCGCTTGGGGCCGGCCGTCCAAACATTCACGGTCCGCCACATGCGGCGCGAGTGCGGTTGCTATCCCGACCCCGACACTCCGTCCGACCGATGGGACCATTTCCTGATGGGAAAACCCCACGACGGGCTGATCGAGCACCGCGTTCGCGCGACGCTCGGCCCGTACTGGATCGATCCGAAGCCGGTGACCAACGGCCAATTCGAGGCCTTCCTCAAGGCTTCGGGCTATCGGCCCCGATGCCTCGACCGATTTCTGCATCATTGGGGCGGCCGAACCTGCCCGGCGGAACTGCGCGATCGGCCGGTTGTGTATGTCGATCTTGACGACGCTCGGGCCTATGCCGCCTGGGCCGGCAAGCGCCTGCCGACCGAATGGGAATGGCAATATGCCGCCGAGCAATCGGCACAGCGCGGGTTGGGCTTCGAGCACGATCGGGTGTTCGAATGGACCGAAAGCGTGCGCGACGACGGCCATACCCGCTTCGTGATGCTTCGCGGCGGCTCGGAGTTCGAAGCGAAAGGGTCGATCTGGTACTTTCCCGGCGGGCGTCAACCGATCGACTCGCACGCCAAATTCCTGCTGATCTATCCGGGACTGGATCGTTGCGCCACGATCGGCTTTCGCTGCGTTGCGGTGGAGTCGGACAAGCGCCGCCCGGAGCACTGATCGTTCAGCAGCTTTGGGGTTGGAGTGGGCGGTTGCCGGCCCCGGCTTGGCGTTTCGGGCGGTCGTTGAGCATTTGGACGAGCTTCTCCGGATCGAGCGGCTTGACCAGGTGGATGTCGAAACCGGCGGCCAACGAGCGGCGGATGTCTTCGGCCTGGCCGTAACCGGTAACGGCGACGAGAAAGATTTGGTCGAACTCGGCTTGGAGGCGGATGCGGCGGGCAACCTCGCAGCCGTCGATGCCGGGCAGTCCGAGATCGATCAGAGCCACGTCGGGCCGCTGGAGCTTGATCAGCTCCAGCGCGGTTTCGCCATCGGCGGCGGTGAACACCTCGTAGCCTTCCATCTCGAGCAGCATTTTGAGCATTTCGCGCCCATGCGGGTTGTCTTCGACGATCAACAGCCGCAGGCCGGCCTGGGGCGACGGGCGCGGGGCGACCACCGGCGCGGGCGGGGCGGGAGGCTGCGGCAGACGGACTTCGACGGGCCGCGGCAGCCGGACCTCGAAGGTGGTGCCGGCGCCTAGCCCGGGGCTGCGGGCTTCGACTTCGCCGCCGTGCATTTCCACGAGCGAGCGGACCAGTGAAAGGCCGACGCCCAAACCGGCCTCGCCACGGTGGCTTGCGGCGCGGCCTTGGTAGAACGGATCGAAGATGTGCGGCAGATCGGCCGGGGCGATGCCGCTGCCGGTGTCGGCCACCAGCACCAAGGCCCGATGCGGTTGGGCGTCGAGCGTCAGCCGCACGCGCCCGCCGGGGGCCGTGTACTTGGCGGCGTTGCTCAGCAGGTTGTGAACCACTTGGCGGAGCCGCACGGCGTCGCCTTCGATCCAGACGGGCGTTTCGGGAACGGCCACGTGCAAGGTCAGCCCGCGGTTTTCCATCATCGAGGCAACGACCTCGGCGGTTTCGGCGACCAGCAACGAAAGATCGACTTGGGTTTTTCGCAGCACCGTCTTGCCGCAGGAGATGCGGCAGACGTCGAGCAAGTCGTCGAGCAAACGCACCATTTGCCGCGTTTCTCGGCCGATCACCTCGCAGGCGCGCTGGCTGTTCAGGTCGGCCCGCTCTTCCCGCAGCAGCACATGGGCGGCGTTGGAGACGGCTGCCAGCGGATTGCGGAGTTCGTGCGAGAGCATGGCGAGGAATTCGTCGCGGCGGCGGATGGCCTCGCGGCATTCTTCCTCGCGGCGTTTTCGCTCGGTGATGTCGCGGAGGGTGGCCAGAAAGGCGGGCGACTGGCGCCAGGTGGTTTCGGCGATCCGCAGTTCCACAATGCGGGCCGTTTCACCGCGCCGGCAGACGTTCAACTCGGCCACGTCGCCCGGGGCGAGGGGGACGCCGAAAACCCGCCCGCAAAGCTGTTCCGCGCTGCAATCCAGGATTTGAGCGGCGGCCGGATTGGCGAAGTGGATTGCGCCCGATTGATCGATCACCAGAACGCCGTCGAGGCTGTTGTTGACGATCGCGTGGAAGCGCGCCTCGCTGGCGTCGAGCGCAGCGCGCCACGATTCAACCACCGCAGGGATCGATGCAAGCTCCATTACTGACACCCTCACGACATCCGTGTTCGGCCCGCGCAACAGGCAGGGGCAGCCCGAGCCGCGCGAACAATCGATCAACTGATGAGAAATCGCCCACCAAACGCTGCGAGGGGTGGGGCAGCGACTTGATCAGCACGGGCGTGGCGAGCACTTCGGCCGCCTCGGCCCGACGCGGATCGCGCAGCACATCGACAATCTCTAAAGCGCAGTGCTCCACGTCGATCAGCGCGCACGCCTGCCGCAACTGATCGGCCCACACAACATGCTTGGGATTGTCGCCGCAAATGAAGAATTCGAGCACCACGTTCGCCATCGAAGGCCGTTCCCCTTCTTCTTACGTCCCGCGGGTGATCGATGCGCGACCATGGCCGCGCGGCCAACACCTGTTCGATGGATACGGGCACGCTGCGTTGCACGTTGCCGACGATCCGACCAGCCAAGCCGAGCAACGGGATCACCCCCGGCCGTGATCGACCGAACCAATCCGTGCTGAATCCCGCGCCGCTGCCGGTGGCTCTTCCCGAGGGTCGGCAGCCCCGGGAAATGTTCTACAAGAATCCAAGCCAAAGGGCAAGCGATTGACGCGCATTGAGCCTAGCGGCGGGTTGGGACGCTGCTGCGGTTGCGCGCCGTGGAACAGAACCGGTTGTGCCCGCAGAAACATGATAGCACAACCGACAGTGCCGTTGGGCGCGCATCGGCGGCCATCGAGGGGAGGGCGCTGAATGATCGTTCGCGCGCAGCGGCGCCGCGTTTTGCATGGCTGGGGCTTAGCGCAGCGGCAGGATTGCGCTGCGACGATCGGCCGTCGGCCCCAGCCCTTGGCTCGGCGAGGTCGCGGCCGGCGAGGCCAGCATTGCCGTGACGGCGAAGTCGTCGAGATGCACCTCGCCCAGACCGCACAAAACAATGTGCAACTGCATTGTGCCCGACCGCGCGGCCACGCGATAGAGCAAAACCCGCTGCCATCCGGCGGTGTGATGCAGATGGGCCGCCAGCGGTTCGCCGCCGAGCGAGTCGAACACGGTCAGGCCGTCGACACCGGCAGTCAGTTCCGCCGGTATTTTTACCCAGCCATGCACGCACAGCAGTTGCCCGGCCTGCACGTTGATCGGCGGACTGCTGACGACGATGGGCGGCGATTCGAGCACGGCCGGGGCGGTGTCGGGCGATTCGGCGCGGGCCGAGAGCAGCAGCCCGAACCCGCCGCCGCGCCCTGCCGCCGCGGAGAGCTCGACCTTGGCCGTCACGCCGGCCGGAGCCCGTTGCCAATTGCACCAGCCGGTGCTGATCAGCGAGTCTAAACGGTCGAACTCGCCGGCCGGAAGCAGATTCGGGCCGGGCCGCGATGATGAGATCCAATCCGTCAGCCGACTGTGCGCCGGCAGCATTTGCCAAGCCACTGCGACCGGACTGGTGGTGGGCGAGGGCAGTTCGGCCGTGGCGCGCTCCCAGGCCGAACGCTCGACCAGTCGCAGTGCGCGCAGCGCGCGGGCGGCTTCGACATAGGCGTCGGCGTCGTTGCGCGCGGCGCGGAACTGTTCGCCGCGGCGCAAACTGTTCTGCGCATCGAGCAACCAACGGTTGGCCTCGGCCGGGAGCAAACCGCGGGCGGCCAGGGCGGGCACAAGCTGGGTGACCCGCTGGTACTTCGTCGCGGCGATTTCCAGATGCAACTGAGCCGCGCGGCGGCCGATGGCGGCCGTGCGCTGCATGATCGCGCCGACGATCATCGGATCGTGGGCCAGCAACACGAGGTCGGTTAGCCCGAATTCGTCGAGCGTGATCCGCGTGCCGCCGGTCACTCGCTTGTGCTTGAGCACCCGCGCGTGGCCGGGCACGAGTTGATAGGCAAGGGTCGATTCGGGCAGGCCGGGCACGGTGAACTGAAGATTGTTGGCGGCCGACTGCCCCGGCACATACTGAGCCCCCGGCGCCGACCACATCGGCATGAGCAATCGCGCTCGTTCGGCCCGCAGCAATGCGCCGCTGACCTGCGGGTCGCCGGAATCGACAAACGCCACGAGCGTGCCCGCCGCCGCCCAAGGTTCGATCAGTTGCATTTCGAGGTTGAGCAACTCTAATGCCGCGGCGCGGAAGCGGGTGTCGGGGTCGTCGGCCGAGAGCGGCCCGGCGGAAAGCACCAGCAGCCCTCGGCTTCCGGCCGCCACGGCCTGATAAACCAGCAGGCGGAGTTGTTCCGGCTGCACCCCGGCCGAAACGGGCGCTTGCGGGTCGAGCACGCGATGTTGATCGACCGCCTCAGCGGGCAACTGCGTTTGCACAGTGGTCCAAACCGGGGTGCCCGGGCGAGCCAAGCGAGGCTGTTGCCGAATCCAAGCCGAGTATTGCGAGAGTTCCAAGCTGGAGCCCAAGGGGCGGCGGTCCAAAAGCAGGGCGTCGGCAGCGCGGCTGTAGGCCAGCAAGTTGGTTCGCGCGTGGCAGATCAGCGGCCGGCCGGCCCGATCCGCCATCCGGAGCTGCTGCGCCCATCGCCGCACGGTGGGCAGTTGTCCTTCGTCGAGGTCGTGGCCCAAGTCCCAGCACAAAACACCGTCGTACTGCGATCCCAACGGGGCCAAGGCTGGCGAAGGCTCTTCGGGCAAATCGAGACGGGCCGGAGTGGGCGGCGGGCAAACCACCCACAAATCCGCTTGACGCGCCTGCGCCAGGAACTCGTTGCTGGGCAACTGATCGAGCCAGATTGTGTTGAATCCCAGCCGCCGCAGCAGATCGAGCGGCTCGCCGCGGTATTCGATCGCTCGAGGGAAGAACGGTTGGCCGTCGACCAGCAGCACCGAGCCGTTCATCTGCACCCGCCGTGCGCTGGTGCCGGGCAGGCCTTCAACGCGCAAGTCGAGTGGTTGTTCGGCTGGCGAAGGTGTTGCAGAGCCCGACGCGTCGGAAAGTCCCGTCCAACGGCCCGGGTTCCCCGACGCGCCGCCGGCCGTCCCTGCCGGGTTGCCAGGGCCGGCGTATTCCCAGCCTCCCCCCCGCGGCTGTTCGGCGGGATTGGCCGTCGGGGCCTGCCAGCCGGCGTTGGGGCGTTGTTCGCCCGGCTGCCCGGCGGGAACGTTCGCGGCTACGGGCGGATGGGGCGAAATCATCGTGCCAATCGGCCGCGAACCGTGCGGCTGGGCCGGTGCCGAGGTCGGCGCGTCGGCGGCAACCGGCACATAGCCCGCTACGTCCAGATCGTCGATCCAAACATTGGTCACGCCCGGCCCGCCGTAGAGGTTCAGCATCAGTCCATCGAGATAGGCCCCTTGGGCGCTGACCTGCGGACCATATTGCGCGCGCAAAGCGCGAACCTGTCGGGCCAGCAGCGTGGGCAATTCGTCGATGCGCAACTCTTGCCAGCGGCCGACGTTGCGATAACTGTTGCCGGCGATCAGCGTGGCCAACGGCTTGCCGGTCCGCGGATCGTTGGTCGAGGGCAAGACGATTCGCGCCAGCAGCTCGACCCCCGGCCGATCGGCGCGGACCCACACGCTGACGCGCAGGTCTTCGATCACCCGTGCCCGACCCACGGGATGCTCGGCGTGAATGAATGTTCCGCCGTTGCCCCAAACTTGCAGCCATTCGGAGCGACGACCGGTGTGCGAGGCCTGATCGGAGCGTTGTTGAACCTTGACGGCATATTGCCCGTCGCTGCCCACCACGCGCCACGACGGCTGGGGCCCCTCGAAACTCTCATACCAAGCGCTTTCGCCGCCCCGCCCCATGGCCGGAGCCAGCAGCGCCGCCGCAACGGCGAGGCACAGGCTCCAATTTCCGTTCGCTTTCGGCGCCATAGGTCCGCTCGTTGCGGTGCAACTTTCGGGAAATGTCATCACCGAAACAACTTCTCGATCGTTCGATGCGAAGCAACGCCCGGCGTTGCCAAACGACAACGGTGGCGCCGGGCGCGCGCCGAGCGTCGCAAAGCAGGTTTGTAGCAGGATTTGCGAAATCGAACCAGAGCGATTCGTTGCGTTTCGGCATCGTCGGCCCCGCAGCGCTTTCCTCCGGGGGTGTGTTGATAAGTCTATGCAATATAAGTGTTTGTAGACCGTAGTTCTCGTTGTCCCTCGCCGACGGCACGAGCAGTGCTTCTGGTTGTTCATCGAAAGAACGAACGACCCACTGCCAGGAGCACCACGATGAGCACCCCGTCGAACACTGCGAAGACCACCGTCGAGGAACTGCCGGCCGAGTTGGTCGAGTTGGTGACCGCTGTGGGCCAACTTCCAACCGAGTATCGCGTTGCGGTGTCGGGCGCGCTGAGTCGGGTGGTGGAAAGCACGCGACGCCGCCGGCGGATTCTCAGCTTGGTGCAAGAGGCGCTGGGCCAATTGCGGCTCGACATGAAATATCTGGCCTTCGACCTGGAAGCCACGCGCCGGGAACGCGATGAGTATCGCACCCGTCTCGAAGGCGCCGAGTAGCCAACGACGACCCCAGGATAAACCGGGCTGCCGTGGAATCGACCATTGTTCGGTTGCTCGAAGTCTCGCCTGTGTTTACGATAGGGTAAGCGACCCAGCCCCGGGGCGCCGCTTACGGAGCAGGACGAAGGCAAGGCGCTTCGAAGCTGCGGCCGACGACCGATCGGCGTTGGCACGCGGTTCGATTCGCCGAAAAGCGATCGTTCGGGGCGATGATCGGACGCATTTGCGCCGCGGGCAAGGCCATCGGCAGGTCGGTCGGCGGCGATTGCCGAAAAGGCGATCGGCCCCCGATAAGCCTGGCCCGCGGCAACGATGCCGTTTGGCTTTGCGCGCCCTGAGGGGCGTTATTGATGCTCAGAACAACAATGCAACGAGGCCGGCGGGCGGAAGGATGGCTTCTGCGGGCAGCAGTCCGGCTCGGAGTTGCATTACTCGTCTGAAAATCAATAATCTCGCCGGAGTCCGTGAGCCGTTCGGAGTTGGGTTGCCAAGATCCTCGCGTGTTTCGGGCAACACCGGGGGCCCGTCGCGGCATAGGCAGCGCGGCGGCAATGGCGCGGTTGGCAATGGGGCTCGACGCGGGTTCAACGGGTGTGCCGCAGGCAGCGGCGCAGCGCCCGAGGAACCGCGGCCGTCACCCGGGATTGCTCCGCGAAACCCGCAACGAACGAGCAGCAACGGACGAGGTTCATGGGCAAGCCCGCATCTTCATCGGCAACAGGCAAACAACAGGGCGTCATGGCGTATCCTTCCGCTGAGAAAGTCGGCCAAAGGGCGTTCGACCTGGGTTTGATCAGCGAACGCCAGCTCCAAGAGCTGTGGAGCGCCTTAGGCAGCCGGAACGTCAAGACGGACGAGTTTCTTCAGCTTGCCGTTCGCCGCGAGTACTTGACGAACTACCAGGTGGAAAAACTGGTCAAAGGCGAGCGGTCGGGCTTCTTCTTCGGCCCGTACAAGGTTCAGTACATGGTGGGCGCGGGCACGTTTGCCCGGGTGTTCCGAGCGCATCACAAGATGACCGGCGAAGTGGTGGCCATTAAGGCGCTGCGCAAACGGTACAGCGACGATCAGAAGTGTTTCCAGCAGTTCCTCCGCGAGGGCCGAGTGGGTTGCGCTCTGCGGCACCCGAACATCGTTCAGATATACGACGTTTGCTCCGAGCGGAACTCGCACTTCTTGGTCATGGAGTTCGTCGAGGGGCAGAACCTGCGCGACTTCGTCAAAGTGCGCCGCAAAATCGAGCCGCTCGACGCGATCCGATTGATGATCGACATGACCGAGGGGTTGCGCTACGCTTTCGAGCACGGGCTGACCCACCGCGACCTGAAAATGACCAACGTTTTGGTCTCGACCAAGAAGCAGGCGAAGCTGGTCGATTTCGGCTTGGCGACGCTCGACGACCTGCTCGGCGAAAAGCTGCAATCCGAAATCACCAACGCTCGGGCGATCGACTACGCGGCCCTGGAGCGCGCCACCGGCGTGCGGAAAGACGACACCCGCAGCGACATCTACTTCCTCGGGTGCATCTTCTACCACATGCTTACCGGGCAGGCGCCGCTTTCTGAAACACAAGACCGGATGGCCCGGCTGAACAAGAACCGTTTTTTGGAAGTAATTCCGATCCGCAAGGCGGAACCCGAACTGCCCGACGCAGTGGCCCTGGTGGTCAACAAGGCGATGGCGTTCGATCCGTCGCGGCGGTATCAATCGCCTTCGGCGATGTTGGCCGACCTTCGATTGGCCCAGCAGCGGCTCGAGGGCGGCGACAGCAGCGTCGGGGAATCGCTTTCCGGGCTGGGCAAGCAACTGACCGAGGCCCCGCCCGAGCCGCACCACTCGGTTCTGGTCGTCGAAAGCGATCCGCAAATGCAAGAGGTGCTCCGCAAGGGGCTTCGCAACGCGGGATACAAGGTGCTGCTGATTGCCGATCCGGCCCGCGCCGTCGCCCGACTCCGCGAAGCGCCCACCATGGCTGATTGCGTTTTGATCAACGCCCAATCGGTGGGCGAGCCCGCCCTGGCGGCGTTCAACGCGCTGGCCCGCGATTCGGTCACCTCCGGCATTCCGGCCGCGCTGATGCTCGACGAACCGCAGCGTCCGTGGAGCAAGCGGGCAGACGCCGGCCCGCGCCGCGTCGTTCTGCCCATGCCGATCACCATGCGCCAATTGCGCGATGCGCTGGGCGAATTGGTGGGCGCGGGCTGAACGATCGAGGCGGCGCTTGCCCGATCGAGACATTGGGGCGACGGCGGGCGCGCCGGCGCCATCGGCGAAGCGCCGCGGCAGAATCGAGCTTCGACGTGATGGATTGCGACGCGCTGATCGTGGGCGGAGGACCGGCGGGCTTGATGGCCGCCTTGCGCGCGGCTTTGCGCGGGCGGCGCGTGGTGCTGCTCGAACGCAATCGCCGGCCCGGCATCAAAATCCTCATCTCCGGCGGCACGCACTGCAATCTGACGCATGCGACCGACGCCAAGGGGGTGGTTGCGGCCTTCGGGCCCAACGGGCGGTTCCTCCATTCGGCGTTGGCCCGCTTCGGCCCCGACGATGTTCGCGATTTCTTCGCCGCCGAAGGAGTGCCGACAGTGGTCGAAGAGGGCGGCAAGGTGTTTCCCCGCAGCCGGCGTTCGGGCGACGTGCTCGAAGCGCTGCTGGCCGCCGCACGTCGAGCCGGCGCGATCATTGCTGCCGGCGAAGCGGTTGAAACCGTCGAGCGTTGCCCGACCGGCGGCGATTCGACCGCGCTGGCCGTAACGACCGATCGCCGCCGCTGGATCGCCCGCCATGTTCTCTTGGCGACCGGCGGTTGCTCGTACCCCGCCTGCGGAACCCGCGGCGACGGCTACGCGCTGGCCGAGCGATTGGGGCATGCCGTGTCGCCCCCGCGGCCCGCGCTGGCGCCGCTGGTTTGCTCCGAGCCGTGGGTGCGCCAACTGCAAGGCGTTTCGCTTGCCGACGCGGCAGTCGCTGTTCGGGCGATCGACCGCGGCGCGCAGCGATCGGATGACCGGCGCTCGCCGAACGAACCGGCGGAGCAGCGTGCGGCTCGCCCGCGCTCGTCGCCGGACCAGTCGCGATGCCGCGCCCGCGGAGCGTTGCTCTTCACGCATTTCGGGCTTTCGGGTCCGGCGGCCATGGACGTGAGCCGCGAGGTGAGCGCGTTGGCACCCGGCGGGGCCCAGTTGGTGTGCGACTTTGCGCCCGACTGCTCGGCCGTTGAATGGACGATCCGGCTCGAGGAGGCGATTCGCGCCTCGGGCAAGCGGGCCGCGGCTTCGCTCCTCGCCCGATGGCTGCCTCAGCGGTTGGCCCAAGCGTTGGCCGAGCGGGCGGGGCTAGACGACCGGCGCGCCGCCGAGATCGACCGCCCCGGTCGCCAGCGCTTGGCGGCCCAGGTGAAGCAATGCTCGATCGCCCTTGAAGGCACTCGCGGTTTCCGCAAGGCCGAGGTTACGGCCGGCGGCGTGGTCCTCGACCAAGTTGATTCGCGCACGATGGAGAGCCGCATTGCCCCAGGCGTCTTCTTCGCCGGCGAACTGCTCGATCTCGACGGCCCGATCGGCGGTTTCAACTTCCAGGCCGCCTTCAGCACCGGCTTTCTCGCGGGCGAGCATTTGTAGAAGCCGTTCGGAAACGCTGTTGCGCGCGGACGAAAGGCTATTTCGCCGTTGCGTTGCCTTCGCGGCGATCAACCGGCGCGGACTCGGCGCGGTACTCCCAGGCGTGAACGAATCGGCAACCCCGGCCTTTGAGGAACTCGATGATTTTGACGAATCCCTGCCAGCGCTGTTCATCCCAGGCGTTCGGGTGCCCCTGAAGCGCCAAGACGGGCTTGTCGGCGGCCCGCGATTCGTAAAGCTGTTTGAATTTGTCGAAGTCCGGCACGAACGTCGGATTCTCCAGCGTGAGCACCCGCTCGAAGACGAACTTCTTGGCCTGCCGCGGCTCGTAG
>JARKPK010000060.1 GCA_029975295.1 Thermoguttaceae bacterium
CGCGCGGCATCGCGCGGGCGGCGCGTGGTGCTGCTCGAACGCAACCGCCGGCCCGGCATCAAAATCCTCATCTCCGGCGGCACGCACTGCAATCTGACGCATGCCACCAACGCCAAGGGGGTGGTCGCGGCGTTCGGGCCCAACGGGCGGTTCCTCCATTCGGCGTTGGCCCGCTTCAGCCCCGACGATGTTCGCGATTTCTTCGCCGCCGAAGGAGTGCCGACGGTGGTGGAAGAGGGCGGCAAGGTGTTTCCCCGCAGCCGGCGTTCGGCCGACGTGCTCGAGGCGCTGCTGGCCGCCGCGCGCCGGGCCGGCGCGATCATTGCCGCCGGCGAAGCGGTTGAAACCGTCGAACGTTGCCCGAGAGGCGGCGATCCGCTCGCGCTGGCCGTAACGACCGATCGCCGCCGCTGGATCGCCCGGCATGTTCTCTTGGCGACCGGCGGTTGCTCGTATCCCGCCTGCGGAACCCGCGGCGACGGCTACGCGCTGGCCGAGCGATTGGGGCACGCCGTGACCCCGCCGCGGCCCGCGCTGGCGCCGCTGGTTTGCTCCGAGCCGTGGGTGCGCCAATTGCAAGGGGTTTCGCTCGCCGACGCGGCAGTCGCTGTTCGGGCAATCGACCGCGGCGCGCAGCGATCGGATGATCGACGCGCGCCGAACGAACCGGGGGAGCAACGCGCGGCTCGCCCGCGATCGTCGCCCGCCTACGCGCGGCGCTGCGCCCGCGGAGCATTGCTCTTCACGCATTTCGGGCTTTCGGGGCCGGCGGCCATGGACGTGAGCCGCGAGGTGAGCGCATTGCCCCCCGGCGGGGCCCAGTTGGTGTGCGACTTTGCGCCCGACTGCTCGGTTGTCGAATGGACGGGCCGGCTCGATGAGGCGATTCGCGCCACAGGCAAGCGGGCCGCGGCTTCGTTGCTCGCCCGATGGCTGCCTCAGCGGTTGGCCCAAGCGTTGGCCGAGCGGGCGGGGCTAGACGACCGGCGCGCCGCCGAGATCGACCGCCCCGGTCGCCAGCGTTTGGCGGCCCAGGTGAAACACTGCTCGATCGCCCTTGAAGGCACTCGCGGTTTTCACAAGGCCGAGGTTACGGCCGGCGGCGTGGCGCTCGACCAGGTTGATTCGCGCACCATGGAAAGCCGCGTTGCCCCGGGCGTCTTCTTCGCCGGCGAACTGCTCGATCTCGATGGCCCGATCGGCGGTTTCAACTTCCAAGCCGCCTTCAGCACCGGCTTTCTCGCGGGCGAGCATTTGTAAGAGCCGTTTGGAACCGCTGTTGCGCACGGACGAAAGGCTATTTCGCCGTTGCATTGCCTTCCCGGCGATCAACCGACGCGGATTCGGCGCGGTACTCCGTGGCGTGAACGAATCGGCAGCCCCGGCCTTTGAGGAACTCGATGATCTTGACGAATCCCTGCCAGCGCTGTTCATCCCAGGCGTTCGGGTGTCCCTGAAGCGCCAAGACGGGCTTGTCGGCGGCCCGCGATTCGTAAAGCTGTTTGAATTTGTCGAAGTCCGGCACGAACGTCGGATTCTCCAGCGTGAGCACCCGCTCGAAGACGAACTTCTTGGCCTGCCGCGGCTCGTAG
>JARKPK010000061.1 GCA_029975295.1 Thermoguttaceae bacterium
CGGCACCGCAGCGCCGACCAGCGCGTTGTGTTTCTCGATCCATTCCGCGGGCTGGAGCGTTTCGACATGGATCACGTCGAGCGTGCCGTCCGGCCATCGGCTCTCCGCCCGCAGTCGCAACAAACGCCATGTCGTCGGATCGACTTCCGCAGTCGTTCGGGGGACAGCCTCGGGCTGCGGATTCCGGGCGACGACCCGCTGACCGACGCGTATCGTCTCAATCTCTTGCGTGCGCGGCCGATCCGGTTGCGCGACGGCAGGAGCAGACTCCGCCGGCCGGAGGCCGAGTCGCCACGGCAGCGAACTGCCCAACAGAAGCGACGCCAGCAGGAGGCAGCCCGACAACCACCACCATCCCAGGCGAGCAGCGGCGGGCGCGCAGCGGTACTTCGACTCGCAGCTCACGGCCCTTGCAGCCAAAACCGCCCTGCCGCTGTGCGGCATGTGCCCCTTGGATGTCACGTCCCCGCAGGCATCATTCATGTCCATCGCATTGTCCTGCCAGCTCACGACGGCCAAGCGAGTACCCCGGCTTTCGTGCTCGCACAACTGCGTCAAGCGCGACCGGCACGACGGCTGCGCCGGCTCGTGGTCCCGGCGTTCAACGCAACCGTGACGCGCATGGCGGCTGTCGGTGCTTGACGTGTCTTCGTCCGCGCACCCATCAAACGACAACCCGGTTGACGCCTTTTCTTCCTGCTGCTCCTGCCTCCTCCGCCTCCGCCGCCCATCGGCGAGCCAGCCAGCCAGGCCGACCACAATCGTTCCAGCGGCAAGAAGAAGGTTGCGACCGGGGATTCCTGGATGCCCGCCCTCGCTGTTGCGGCCTTCGGCCGTTGTGTCGTCCGATATCTCCGGCACAAGAATTGCCGTTCCGGCCACAAAGCAGATTCCGGGCCGCGTTCGCGGGACGTGTTCGACAGCCTTACGCACATCGTTTGCCTCGTCGGCCGCTCGGGCCGCGTGCGCTACGTCGCCCGCCCGGTTGGCGAGCTTGGCGGCCTTGCGGCCGTATTTGGCTGCCTTGGCGGTGTCGCCCACGTAGGGGATCATCGCCAAGGCGCTGCAACCGGCGTCGGCCCAGTTGCCGCGGAAGGCCGAAATCACGCCGCTGGCCAGGTCGCAGAACGGCGTCGGCTCGACCACTCCGCCGGCATCGAGCCCGCCTTGCACCCAGTCCCAAAAACCGATTCCCTCCTGACTCTCTCGCTCGGCCGCGAGCCGCTGGCGCTGGCGCGCCTCGGCCGCCCATTGCTCGTAGAGCGGATCGACGTAGCGGCCCAGGTCGGCGTCCCACACCGGCTGCCCGCACGGCCCGCGGCCGCTGGGGTCGGTGAAGTTCACCGGGCTGCTGCGGACGTAGCGGTACGGGTTGGCGTCGGCCGAGACGATCACGTCGCGGCTGACGAAC